>NZ_JBCOAT010000001.1:0-58776 GCF_040226615.1 Streptococcus australis
TACCTCTATTATACGACTTTACACAAATAAAAGCCCTTAGAAACTTATGGTCTAAGGACTTTGTCTTCAATCTGAGATATCCATTTAACATGGATATCTTTTATCTTAAACTTGATATTCAAAAATAATGAGAGTAGAATATAGAGGAAATCTGAACAAAAAAGGGGATCATATTCGATGATGAAAATTCCAGTTGAAAATCTTGGTCTATTTGAACAGCTAGATCGTATAGTAGTGGCTTTTTTTAGCAAACAACAACCTTCAAGTCCATATGATTTGAATATCAGTATTACACAAGAACACCTTGACCAGAAAAAGCAAGAGCTAGAACCATTAGGCTATCAAGCTGTCCAATTACCATTAGGAATGGCTTTAGATAATATCATTCAGCAACCTCATTATCAAAATTTAATCATTGGCGGACTTGCTCCAGACGAAATTATAGTCAGCAAAGAAGAATTAATGCCTTTGAAAGATATTGTGGACAGTTTTTGTATTATGTACGCTGCAGCGAATAACAGACTGGAAAATAGTAAGGCTTATGAATTAATGAAAGATAAGACGGTTTATTTTATTGGTAAACTATTTACAGATTTTCCAAAAGCCGGTGATGAAATTGCGTATTTAGGAATTGATCGAATAGCGAGCGATGGTACACCATATGAAGCTGTTAAATGCTTTCTAACGAAAGAGAGTGCAGAGAAGTTCAATGGTGAAAAAAGACCGGTCACCCCTGCAAACTTGGCCTATCTAAAATCATTCTGGGGAAAACCAGTCATTATTGAGCCACACCGTAATTATTGGATCGAATTTTTAGCGTAAGATTCTATAAAAATCCTACGCTCTTTTTCTAACACTAAATACATTACATAATTTATATTATGTAACTCACAAACTATCCAAGGCATTTTTCTGTTCGTCATTAACGATATGCGTATACAAGTCCGTTACCTGTGTGCTAGCATGTCCCAGCTGGTGGCTGACCAAAACTTGGGATTTGGTAGCATCATAGAGACGGGTTGCAAGCGTATGGCGCAGTTTGTGGGGGGTTACGCGGACTTTAAAGTCTTCTGAATACTTGGCCACCATCTTTTCAACACTAGAAGCATCAATCCGGTTTGGAACACCTCGATACAAGGTCAGAAAGAGGGCTGTATCAGTCTTTTCTGTCTTATAACGTTTGTCTCGAATAGCAAGATATTGCTCTAAATAAGGCTTAGCAAAGGCAGCGACATTAACCGAGTCTCGTTTTCCACCTTTTCGAGTGACGTCAATCACCATCATCTTAAGATTGAGATCTCGAAGATCCAGGTTAACTGCCTCAGAGAGACGGACACCAGAGGCAAGAAGGAGTGCGATAATCGCTAAATCTCGCTCTTTATTCTTATTGAATGAAGATAAGGCGCGATTTGAGAGTGTTTGAGGGTATTCCTGATCGATATAGTTCAGAAAACCTTCTGTTTCATCCCCTAAAAAGAGCTTTTGCTTGATATTTTCAGCTCGGGCCGCCAAGGTTTCTTTCTTTTTCTTGGTCGCAACCTTCTTCATGACATTGCGGTAGAAATAAGGTTCCCCTTGCTCGTTTTCAACTTCCTCAGTCAAATACTTATACAGACTAGAAAGTGCAGAAAGGGTACGGTTAATGGTTGTTTGAGAAACCCCATTTTTCGTCGTATTGGCATTAAGCAGAGGACGTTCACGCAAGTAAAGAATGAAGGATTCCATGTCTTTCTTGGTCATGTGCTCCAGAACCTCTAAAGGGATATTAGCCATGGTGTCAGCATCTGATATACCAGATTCCAAGACCCAGGTGAAAAATCGATCGTATTCCTTTAAGTATTCGTATAAGGTCGTAAAACTATATGGAACAGCCAATTTCGATTGGTAGTATTCTAAGACGTACCAAGGCATGACTTGTTTGAGTTTATCAATCCGTTCTAATAAGATCACGCGTTTCATGTTTTTCTCCAAATCTTTCTATACTAGTAGTATAGCACAGCTAGATATATTTTTCAAGAAAATTATAGTTTTTCGGAAAGATGTTATAGGGGATATATAGGACTGTTTTAGTTTTTTTTTTAACAAAACAATCAGCAAATCTCACGGATCTACTGATTGTTTTTCTTCTGTATCTTATTTTTCTACATATCGAAAGGAAATCTTGCTACCACAGAGCCAATTGTACACACGATCATTGACTTGAACATTCATAGCTTCATGGGCATATTCTGGCATGATTAAATGCTCTTTTGGACCTTCTAATCGATTATAAATGGCAAACTGCGTCTCAGGATAACAAACATCATCATCTAGCCCTGTAATCATGTGAACCTGTCCTTTAATGCGATGGGCAAAATTTTTCACATCAATATAGGCTAATGTCTCCATGATTTGGTTTTCCGTTTCATGGAATGGATCATGGAATTTGAAATAACGGAAAAGCTCGTCATAGGCTTCACTGGTGTTTCCAATCTCTATTACACGTCTGAAATCCGATAAGTATGGATAAATAGCTACCGTTCGCTGAATTCTTTGATTCAATCCGGCAGCTACCAGGGCCAAGGCACCACCTTGAGAGGCTCCATAGCTGGCGAGTTTGCTGTTGTCAACTTGAGGAAAGCTAGCTACAATTTCAATTAACTGGTAAAGATCTAAGTAGACATCCTTATAAAATAGCTCATCTGGACCTTCCACAGCTCCGCGGATAATCTGTCCTTTAACAGTATTTCCAAGTGGTGATCGATCTCCGTCTGTTGAATAGCCTGATTGACCTCTTACGTCCATAGACACAACTCCATAGCCAGCTACTGTATAAGCCAGCATGTCTGTCCAATCCCAACAACGGCCCATATAACCATGAAAATGGAAAATAACTGGAACCTTTTGATCTGTTTTTGGGAAAACAACTCGCGCATAAACAAGACCATCTCGTGTCCCTTTAAAGGTTAATTCATAACAAACTACATTTGGAATGCTGAAATTTTGCTCTTCGAGCTTGTATTTAGGAAGTTCAGAAATGTTTGCTAAGGCTTGATTCCAAAAGGTATCAAAGTCTGCGGGCACTTCATCACGCCCCCTGTAATCCTTCATTAATTCTAGTAATTTAGGATCTTTCATAAAATCCTCCTTAGGTATATGTAATCGCTACCAAAAATGTACCATATTTACATAAGGATTGCAAGAGACAAATAAAAATTACATAACCGAAATTATGTAATTTACTTATAGATTCAAAAATAGACTTAATTGTTTCACTAGATCTGGATTAGTGGGTAAAGCTGAATGATGAGCCTTGCGTCCTTTTAAATTTACTTCTGTATAGGCTTGTTTCTCAAAAATTGATTGTGCTGCTTGTGCACTAGAAAGAGGGACGATGCCGTCTGATTTCCCAGCAAAGCTACCAACAAAGTTAAGGACCTCTACTTCTTTTCCTAGGCGATGCTTCCATGTTTGAAAATCATCATACATCTCTTGGTTGAATTGGTAAGGACTACCAATAATAACCAGCTTGCTTACGGTCAGCTTTTTCTTTTCTAAAAAGCCACTTTCCAATAAACCAGTCAAAACCAGTCCCCCATTGGAGTGCCCGACTGCCTTGAAGTCTGTAAAATAATAGTGATCAAGAAGATAGGTTAAAGCTATCTTAAGGGATTCGATTTGCTGCTTGATATTGCTGTAACCATCTCGATTGTTCTCAAAGCCTATCACAATCATCGGATTCGGCTCTTTCGTATTCAGTCTTCCTTCCATCTCTATAGACTCATCTTTATTGACTTTTATTTTTAATAGACTCTGTTTTTTTCTAGAAAAGCGATGGAGCATACGAATTGTTCCATTGAAACGCTGAATACTAGCTGAACTTCCAGGTACAAAGATGATCGGTCTGATCGGTGGTTTCTTCGACCCTTTAGGAAATTCAAAGGGCTTTCTGTGGGAAGAAAAGAGTCTTACAAAGAAACGAATGAGTTGTTGAAATAGTTTTTTTAACATGTTTCCTCTAGTACTATTTTCTAAAAGAACCCAGAACAGTGTGTTCCAGGCCCTTACTAGAAATGATTATTTCCGTTTTTTCTTATTCTTGCGCATTTGTTTGGCCATCTTGTTCATCGCCCGTTTCATCATGAATTCGCCGGCTTTTCCTTTGAGACCACCACCGAACATTTGGCTCATGTCAGGCATCCCAGAGCCTCCACCAAGAGCTGACAAGTCAGGCATCCCGCCTTGTCCCATCATCCCTTCGAGGGCTGACATATCAGGCATGCCACCAGGCATATTCTTCGGCATATTATTTGGATTAAGCCCCATTTGTTTCATCATCTTGTTCATATCGCCTGATAGGACACCTTGCATCATCTGTTTGGCTTGGTTAAAGTCTTTGATGAATTTGTTGACTTCGACAAAGCTGTTTCCTGAACCAGCAGCTATCCGACGGCGACGACTAGGGTTCAACAAATCTGGATTTTCGCGTTCAGCTGGAGTCATAGAAGATACAATGGCGCGTTTCCGAGCAATTTCTCTTTCGTCGACCTTGAGGTTCTTCATAGCTGGATTGTTGGCCATCCCTGGAAGCATCTTGAGTAGGTCTTCCATTGGTCCCATGTTTTGAACCTGATCTAACTGATCGATAAAGTCGTTGAAATCAAAGGTATTTTCCCGCATCTTCTCAGCGAGTTCAATGGAGCGTTTCTCATCGTATTCTTGAGAAGCCTTCTCGATCAGCGTCAGCATATCCCCCATACCGAGGATCCGGCCAGACATGCGGTCTGGGTGGAAGGTTTCGATATCAGTGATTTTTTCACCAGTACCAGTGAATTTGATTGGCTTCCCAGTAATCTGACGGACAGAAAGGGCTGCACCACCACGGGTATCCCCATCAATCTTGGTCAAGATGACCCCGGTCACTTCGAGTTGTTCGTTAAACTCACGCGCCACATTGGCTGCTTCTTGACCGATCATGGCATCCACAACCAAGAGGATTTCGTTCGGCTCAGCAAGAGCTTTGACATCGCGCAACTCGCCCATGAGTTTTTCATCGATTTGCAGACGACCAGCAGTATCGATCAAGACGTAGTCATTGTGGTTGGCTCTTGCTTGCTCCAAACCTTGACGTACGATCTCGACTGCAGGGACTTCTGTACCGAGTGAGAAGACAGGGACATTGATCTGTTGACCAAGCGTCTTCAACTGGTCGATGGCAGCTGGACGATAGATATCGGCCGCAATCATCAAAGGCCGTGCATTTTCTTCCTTGACTAATTTGTTAGCCAATTTCCCAGCAAAGGTTGTTTTACCAGCCCCTTGAAGACCGACCATCATGATAATGGTTGGGATCTTAGGCGACTTGATAATGTCTGCTGTCTCAGAACCCAAAATGGCTGTCAATTCTTCATCGACAATCTTCACGATTTGTTGGGCGGGGTTCAGGGTTTCAATGACTTCATGCCCCACGGCCCGCTCGCGGACACGTTTGATAAAGTCTTTTACCACAGGAAGGGCAACGTCAGCCTCTAAGAGGGCTAGACGAATTTCTTTGGTTGCCTCTTGGACATCCGCTTCAGAGATTTTCCCTTTCTTACGAAGATTTTTAAAGACGTTCTGTAAACGTTCGGTTAAACTTTCAAATGCCATACTACTTCTCCTATTACAGGTATTTTAATCTTGTTTATTCTCGGTTATCAATGCTAGATAAAACAGCAATTTGCTCTTGTAGATAAGCGTCATCAGGATACTTGTCAGAGATCTGGTCGAAAATCTGGCTACGTACAATGTAATCAGAGTACATGTGCAATTTCATCTCATAATCCTCTAGGATTTTCTCCGTCCGCTTGATATTATCATAAACTGCTTGACGACTCACCCCGAACTCTTCAGCAATCTCAGCCAAGCTGTAATCATCTGCATAATAGAGCTCGATATAGTTCATCTGCTTGTCTGTCAAAAGTGCTGCGTAAAACTCAAAGAGAGCATTCATTCGGTTGGTTTTCTCAATTTCCATACCTTTCATTATATCAAAAAAGCCCACTAAAGACTAGCGGGACTTGATGCTTTTTGAGTTGAAATAAGAGGATTAATCATCAGAGTTTCAGAGCTAACATATTGACCGTCATCCCTGCTGCAGTTCCCATTAAGAAGATGGTATCTCCTTCTTTGACAAGGCCATGATCCAGGGCGTAAGCTAGGCCAAAAGGAACCGCAACAGAAACCATGTTTCCGTAATCGCTAACGATGTTAAGATATTTATGGTCTGGGACGCCTAATTTCTCCATGACCAAAGGAAGAGCACGACTGGCTTGGTGAGGAATGATATAGTCTACATCGGCAAGCGATAGGCCAACCTTTTCTTGGAATTCTTGAAACATTTCTGGAATAACACGCGCAGAAAGTAATAGAATTTTCTTACCCTTCATGTCAAACATGAAGTCGGTTTTGGTAGTTTCACTATAATGTTTTGGATGGTAGGCTGTTAAACCGCCGCGAATCTCTGTATCATGGGCCCCCTTAGACCAGGTCCGTTGAAGGCTTGCAATCACTCCTAAATCTTCCGTCGTGCTTTCAAAGATAAAAGCAGCTGCCCCATCACTAAACAATTCATAGCTTTCTTTCTGCTTTGGATTAAGACCTAGGCTTCCCACCTCACTTGAAACAATGAGGACACGCTTGTACTCGCCACCTTCGATCAGATAAGAAATGGTACTAAGGGCTGAAATAAAGCTGGTACAAGTGGTATTGATATCCATAGCGGGAATGGTCAAGTCTTTGGCCACTCGTTCATGGATTAGAGCTGCCGTACATGGAATCGGCTGAACCCCTACGGCGCTCGCTGAAACTAGGCAGTCAATATCTGCCATGGTCAATTCTGCCTGCTTTAGAGCCTGTTCAATAGCACGAGCGGCTAGGTCGATCTGAGATTCTTCATCTTCTTTTACGCGGTAACGTGTCTGGTCCTTAAAGGTGACTTGATGCTTGGGTAAGGCCGTTCCATAGCCTTTAATACGAACGTGTCTTTGTACACTTGTCATAATGCTTCCTCCTATTTTTGAAGACGTTGTACGCGCTTGAGTTTGCGACTTGTGTCCCATTGGTAGTCAATAAAGGTAAGGGTGGGGATGATAAAGCCCTTTTGATCTGCTAAGACTTGAAATTGGTTGAGGATAGCCTCTTCTATCTCAGGTGAACGTTTGCTGAGAGCAACCTGAACTTGTCCATCTTCTGTTTGAGTCACTTGATAGTCTTGAATCCCTTCGACAAAGAGGATACAACGCCGAATGAAGTCTGGATAAACCATCTGTAGCTCGCCATCTGCTTTTTTGAAATAAAAGATGTCGTCCGAGCGGCCCTCTATTTTAGCAATCCGTGTAAAGACAGAACCACATCTGCAGAGCTCAGGATCCTCTACCAGAATATCATTGAGCCGGTAGCGGAAAATAGGTTGGCTCCTACGTTTAAAATCTGTAATGATAGGATAAAAACGGTGGTCATCCAAATAGTCTTTTTCCACTGATAAAATGTCCTCGTTGAGGTGCAAGTTCCCCTCAGAACAGGTACAGGCTAAGAAACCTTCTGTCGCTTGGTAGACCTGATCAACCTTAGAAAGATGAAATGCCTGACGAATGAGGTCCCGGTCCCGATCCTCTAAGATTTCAGCGACGGAAACGACCTTTTGGGGTTGAATCTGTATGGCCTGACTTTCTAAATATTTGGTTAAATCCAATAAGGTTGAGGCTGGAGCCACAAGGATAGTCGGCTGGTAGTCATTCAAACGCCCGATATGCTCTTGGCTATCTTTGAAAATATCAAAATATTCTAAGCGAATCAAGGGAGAATTGATGGTTTGATAGAGCTCGTTATCAGCTCGGAGGAAAAAGGCGATGCGGTGCCCAAAGAGCATCCCTTTGGGGAGCATTTTAGCAAGAATAGCGGCTGCCCACATACTACGTTCTGTTTCTGTGGTGATAAAAATGCCTCGGTGGCCGGAGGTACCAGAGGAAAGACCCACTGCTACTTCCCCTTGCATCTCTGTAAAATCACGAGACTGCTCTCCGCGAATGGCCATTTCAAGAGCCTTGTCCCGATCGATTCCTTGGGTATTTAACTCATTGAAATGCACCATCATAAAGGTCTTGTCCATATAGCGGAAGTCCTTTGGAACGCCTTGAGCGAAATAGGGCGAATGTTGGAGTAAGAAGTCCTGGTATTTTTGCAGCTCTTTCTCTTGGTAGCGCTCGAGTTCCTCTCGGTTCTTAAAGCGGTGCCCCCAGCGGGTCTGGCAAAAGGTTTTAAGAAAGGTCCATTTTTTCATCTAGTATCCTTTCTACCCGATCCATTGGATCATGGCTGACAAGAACAGCGATCTCTTGATGTAGCAAGGACCGCAAGAAATTGACGTTTTCTAAATAGGCCTCAACATTATCCTGAACTTGACTAGGAATCCAGCGCATCTGCTCTGTCAAGGGGAGAAGGTCAATTCCCCAACAGAGATCAGCTCCGATAAACAATTGGTACTCTGGAAGGAATAGGCAACCCTGTCCCTTAGCGTGCCCATCATGGGAACTAAGGAGAATACTGCCGTCTCCAAAGATATCCTCTGTTGCCGTATAAGGAAAAAGAGGATTGGTTTCTTGAGGTTGCATGATTTGGACGGATTCTTCAAAATGATCCGGCAAAAACTCTTTAAAAATTAAATCCTTAAAGCTGGGCTTCTGGTATACATGATAAGCTTTCTCGGTGACCAAGAAGCGCGCCTGTTTGAAACAACCCGCTCCTCCTAAATGGTCTGGATGAAAATGCGAGAGGATGACATAAGAAATGTCATCTGGTGAAATCCCAGTCGCTTGAAGCAAGCAATCAATCTGGTCTTCCTTTTTCATCTGCATAGGAGTTCCAAGACGGTAATAAAGATAACGGAGTTTACTTTTGATCTCATAATGATAGCCAGTATCGTAGAGAATATAACCATGTTCTCGGTGTTTGAGGAGATAGACGCCGGCTGGAAAAACCATCTTCTTTCTTTTCTGCCCCTTAAAGAGCAAGGCAAGATTGCTGGTACAATAGCCAGCAGGGAAGTACTTAATGCTTTCGATAATCTTGGACATACTGGGCAATTCCCTCCTTGATACTGATGCGTGGCTCATAGCCCAACTCTTGTCTTGCTTTTGAAATATCAAGAGTCTGGCTATAACGCAATAGGTAGTAGGTATAGCGAGTTAATGGTGGCTCTCCCTTTAGAGGTAAGACCCGATAAAGGACCTCTAAGCTAGAAGCTAAGCCACCTAGAAGAAAGGCAGGTAGATTTTTATAGCGAATAGGAAGTCCCAAGGCCAGCAAGGCTTCTTCGATTAGTTCCTTAAAGGGTGTCGGCTCGCCGTTGGTAATGTTATAGACTTGCCCTTCTGCCCGATCAGCTTTCAGAGCCAAAGCGATGGCCAAGGCAACATTCTCGACACAGGTCATGTCCATCAATTGCTTGCCTTCCTTGATTAAAGGGATTCCAATTTTTTGGCTTAGCTTGAGAACTCGCGGAAGGATGCTTGTATCCCCAATACCAAAGAGCCCACGTGGACGAAGGATGATACTTGGAACATCCGGGTAAGAAGGAAAGAGCTTCTCTGATAGCAGCTTACTTTTGATGTAGTTATTTAAATGATTTTCAGCTGGAGCATCATCTTCTTTGATGTCGATTTGGTCTTTTGGTGCAGCGTAAATACTTGGTGAAGAAACATAAACCAAGCGATGTATTTTATTAGTACGACAAGCTTCTAAAACATGCTGGGTACCAAGGACATTGGCTTGGTAAAAACTTTCCCAAGGCCCCCAAACCGTTGATAAAGCTCCAGCATGGACAACCATTTCAACGCCCTTGCATGCCTCTTCTACTGCTTGCTTGGAACTCAGATCTCCTTTGAAGAATTCCACCTTGTCTGAAACCAAACTTTGCCCTACTGCCTCGTTCCGACCAAAGGCGCGAACAAAGTAGCCTTCTGCTACTAACTCTTTTACCACATATTTTCCGAGAAAACCTGTTGCTCCTGTTACGAGTACTTTCATGGCGCCTCCTTTTTAATTAAGCGATGAATTTCTTTCTTTAAAATGCTGGTGGGATCATAGGCTAGAGCTCTCTTTTGGAGCTCTTTGAGTTGGGCCCAGTCTTTTCTTGCAAGTAATTGCTCAAAGGCTTGGGCAATCTTTTGACTCTTGTCCTTGGGAGCTTGCAAGGCTACTCCTGCTTCTACTCCACGAATAGCATAATCATATTGGTCATAGTCATGCGGAAGGATTAAAGCTGGAATCCCATTTTTGATGCATTGAAAGAAAATCCCTGCTCCACCATGGTGGATAACATAATCCATTTGTGGGATATAACTTTCATAAGGGAGATAAGTAAGAATGGATACATTGTCTAAGAGCTTCTCTGTTTGGAAAGATTCAGCCCCTTTGCCTAAGGTAACAAAGAACTGGCATTCTGGATGTTGTTGAGCCAAGATTAGGGTTTGCCGAACGATGTTATCCTGCGCCCAGGCAAGTTGAGTGCCTAAGGAGACTAGAACCTTTTTTTTATTCGAAAAAGGAGTGAGATCAAAGTGATAATCAGAAGATTTCTCAACAGATGAGCCAACTGGTCCTACCCAATGATAGTAGGGAGGAAAGCCTTTTTTTAATTCCACTTCTTCCATTCCGATGCCAAGGATGGAGTAGGGAGAATAGATGGTTTCCCATCCGTCCTTATTGTAGAGACGGAAATGATATTGTTTTAAACGACTTCTCAAAGAGAAAGTCGCTAGACGCTTGATAAGTCTGGTCAATTTTCTAGCTAAGCTATGCTTCAGTTGATCAAACCTATTTTTCTCACTTCCCATCCCTGCAAAAAAGCAAGGTGGGCCAAAAGGTGTTTCCATTGCAAACTGGGTCGCCATGCTAGTCATCCAAGGGATTTCCAATTCCTCTGCAATCAAACCACCTGATACTGTCACATAGTCCGCAATGACTAGATCTGGACCATGAACTGTCCATTCTTCTCGTAACTGGTCAGAAACGATATTCATTAAATCTAATCCATTAGAAAGCTGCTTATAGGCAGTCAGCAAATTTAATTGACGATGGTTAGTAGATATTTTATCGAAAAAATCCACCTGGCCTTTCATAATTGGGACAACAGTAAAGCCCATATCTTCAACTACTTTTTGCTTTTGTGGTCCTGTAAAAATTCGAATCTCATAGTTAGGATCATGCAATAATGGGGCTAAAAGTAAAAGGACAGGATAAAGATGGCCACTGAGAGGCACCACAACAGCATCGATTTTAATCCTAGACATAAAACCTCCGTATGTTGATTTGACATGATAGGGATTGTGTCATCTAATTATTTTCTAAGTAAAATTCAAACCGCTCTCCAACATACTGACTCTTTACATATTCAAAGGCTGTGCCATTATCTAAGTAAGAAACTTGCGTCAGCCCAAGGATAGCATGTCCTTTGGGAATCTCTAAGTAGTGGGCTATCTTTTCTTTGGCCAATCGTGCATAGATGGTTTGTTGGGATTTACCAATGCGATAGCCATGCTTTTCTAAGGTTTGGAAGAAATGGCTAGTCACCTCTTCTTTTTTGAAGTTTATGATAAATTTTTCTGGAATAGAGGCAACTTCATAGACAACAGGGACTCCATCTGCGTAACGAACCCGCTCCATACGTACAATCGTTTCAGTTTTGTCAATCCCTAGTTTATCCACTTCTTGAAGACTTGGAATAGTCCGTTTGTAGGAAATAACCTGTGTCGAAGGGATCTTTCCTTGGGCCTTCATGATTTCAGTAAAACTGGTTGTCCCCCGCATCTTTTCCTGGACGCGCGTGCTAGCGACAAAGGTCCCACTGCCTACACGACGCTCCAGTACTCCTTCTTCTACCAAGAGAGTGATGGCTTGACGGAGGGTCATCCGACTCACCTGGAACTTTTCTGCCAGGTCTCGTTCGCTTGGTAAGCGTTGTCCGATTTTCCAGATTTTCTGGTCAATCTCTGCCTTGATTTGGTCGTGAATTTGAATGTATGCTGGGATCATATTGCTACTCTTTCTATCTGTTACAACCTATTGTAGCGCAAATTTATCAAATCTTCAATCGTAGTCAGTCTTGATTGGTAATGAAGGGCCTTTTGTGTTAGAATAGAGGAAAAGAATTTTCTAGAAGAAGGGGAAAAGATGACAAACCTATCAACTGATTTGCATGATGTTGAAAAAATTATCGTGCTTGACTACGGTAGCCAGTACAATCAGCTTATTTCACGTCGTATTCGTGAGATTGGTGTCTTTTCAGAATTGAAGAGCCACAAAATTACTGCAGATGAAGTTCGTGAAATCAATCCAGTTGGGATCGTTCTTTCAGGCGGACCAAACTCAGTGTATGAAGAAGGGTCTTTCGATATTGATCCTGAAATTTTTGAACTTGGCATTCCAATTCTTGGGATCTGTTATGGAATGCAACTATTAACTCACAAGCTTGGAGGAAAGGTTGTACCCGCAGGGGATGCTGGTAACCGTGAGTATGGTCAATCTGAGCTAAACTTAGCTGAATCTTCTGCCCTCTTTGAGGGAACACCTGATAAACAGTTGGTCTTGATGAGCCACGGTGATGCTGTAACAGAAATCCCTGCTGACTTTGTCCGTACAGGTACTTCTGCTGACTGTCCGTATGCTTCGATTGAGAATCCTGACAAGAAAATCTATGGTATCCAATTCCACCCTGAGGTTCGTCACTCTGTTCACGGCTATGATATCCTTCGTAACTTTGCCTTGAATATCTGTGGTGCCAAAGGTGACTGGACTATGGATAACTTCATCGAGATGCAAATCAAACAAATCCGTGAAAAAGTTGGAGACAAACGTGTTCTCCTCGGACTTTCTGGTGGTGTTGACTCTTCTGTTGTTGGGGTTCTTCTCCAAAAAGCAATCGGTGATCAATTAATCTGTATCTTTGTAGACCACGGTCTTCTCCGTAAAGGGGAAGCTGATCAAGTTATGGATATGCTTGGTGGTAAGTTTGGTCTCAATATCGTTAAAGCAGACGCTGCCAAACGTTTCCTTGATAAATTGGCTGGTGTATCTGATCCTGAACAAAAACGGAAGATTATCGGTAACGAGTTTGTTTATGTCTTTGATGACGAAGCAAGCAAACTAACAGACGTGAAATTCCTTGCTCAAGGGACACTCTATACAGACGTGATTGAGTCAGGTACGGATACTGCTCAAACTATCAAGTCTCACCACAACGTGGGTGGTCTTCCAGAAGATATGCAGTTTGAACTGATCGAGCCGCTCAACACTCTTTACAAGGATGAAGTTCGTGCTCTTGGAACTGAACTTGGTATGCCAGATCACATTGTATGGCGCCAACCATTCCCAGGACCAGGACTTGCTATCCGTGTCATGGGTGAAATCACTGAAGAAAAACTTGAAACTGTTCGTGAATCAGACGCTATCCTTCGTGAAGAAATTGCTAAAGCTGGTCTTGACCGTGACATCTGGCAATACTTCACTGTTAATACTGGCGTTCGTTCCGTAGGGGTTATGGGAGATGGTCGTACTTATGACTATACGATTGCTATCCGTGCCATCACTTCTATCGATGGAATGACAGCTGACTTCGCTAAGATTCCTTGGGAGGTTCTCCAAAAAATCTCAGTCCGTATCGTAAACGAAGTTGACCATGTTAACCGTATCGTCTACGATATCACAAGTAAACCACCTGCAACCGTTGAGTGGGAATAATATATAGAACTAATTTTAGCTGATTTAATTAATGAAACAGCATTATAATTACTAATTAAATTAAAAAAATCACTTGATTTTTCAAGTGATTTTTTGAGTTACTACTATAGTCAAAAATGATCAAAAATATGTAGATATTTCATTTGAATAGTATTTATAAAATATGTATCTTATAGGAAATAATTGATCTATTCATTACAAACGTTTGCTATAAATCCGTGCAAATGTTAAAAATAATCCACATAGTAAACTTAAGATGATTATAATCATTTTTCCAGAACTTACTTCTGCTTCGATAATAAATATATGAAAGAGAGGAGCGAGGCTCATGCACATGTAAATAAGATAAGTAAGGAAATTAACTTCACCAATTCCAATAATAAAATTTTTCATGAAGAATTGCATAGTTTCTTTACCTTTTAGCTTCTTAAAAATGGTATATAAGATGTTTGCTCCAGTAAGTCCGATTAATAATTCTATTGGTAAGAAGTAATAAGAAAAAATCAAATGAGAAGTTATTACAAATGAAAATATAAGAATATCTAAAATAATACTCTTAAATTGAGCTTTAATCAGATAATATAAAAACGCAACCAATATAGAAAGTATAAACATCTTCATAATACATTTCCTGACTTATTATTTACTTTAAAATATAATTATTTGTGTATATACAACTGTTTCTTTCATAATTTATAACAGAATGAGATAATTATTTTCAACATGATAATAGCATAAAATTGTAAGTTCTTCAAGCGTAATTATCTATGATTTAAACTTACTTTGAAGAATCTATTCTAATAGATTCATACACTATCTTTCGTATAAGATTTAACTTGATTCTTAAAGAAAACAATGCTATGATAAAGTTATTGTTATATTTTTAAATTTTTAAGTAAAATACTTTTGAAGTTTAGGAGAAACAAAATGTCGGAAATTACAGTATCGCGTCAAACTGGCCTCGTAGGTGTATTATTGAAGGTAAACGTTTATATCAATGGAAAATGTGTCGCCAACTTAAGTAAAGATGAAACCGTGGCACTTCCACTTCCTGAAGGGCTTGATATGGTCAAGGTCTACGTAGATCAAAGAGGAGCCTTCACTCGTTCTAAGGAAGTAATCGTAAAAGCTGGTCAAACTGCTATTATTAAAGGATCTGCTTGGAAGACGTTTCTAGGATTCTTCGGAAGAATCTTGGGTATTCCTTATCTCTCAATCGAAGTAACAGATTAAGAGAGTGGGACAGAAATCGGTAATTCGTTAGAATTCGATTTTGTCGTCCCACCTACGCACAGTTGAGTAGGGCTGTAAAAGCTGATGAAATCAGTGTAGTAGAGCCCACTCAACCACTGCGTCTTGCTCGACAATCCAAAGATAATTTGAGAGGCTGGGACTTTTGTCCCAGCCTCTTTATTGTGTATTCCTCTTGGTTCGATGACGATGAACATGATACGCCATTAATCCGACTCCAAGGAGGATCAGGAGTCCTAGTCCAATCATGGGATATAAAGGAAGATTGTTGCTTTCTTTCAATAGTGTCTCCGTATTGAGCTTAGTATCAATCGAATTAAAGCTATCTCCTGCCTTCTCAATGATATCCTGTTTTAGAGCTTTGAGGGACTTGACAAGGTTTTTATCGGAGCTTAGCTGACTATTAGAGAGCTTGCTAGCAAAATCAACTAATTGTTTGGTTTGTTTATCCGTTATAGCGCCTTCTAATTGATAAGTTTTCAGAATCTTTGTTACTAGCTTTTGAAAATCTTTTTTCTCGTGCTTTTTGTCTTGATTGCTTTCTGTTAGCGCTGCGATTTTAAGATCAATGACAGCTACATTGAGTTTATCTTCATGAAAGTTTTTTTTACGGGCACTCTCTTTATAGATCGATGCAAGCAGGGATAATTCTTCTTGAGCGAGTGTTTTATTTTCATCAGAAATCGTGCTACCATTTTGCTCAAGGGAGTATGCGACCGCTGCAAGTGCGCTTAAACCTGATGCTTCTGTTGGGGAGGCAATCGTGACATCTGCACGTTCTATACCAAGAGTGGTTAGAGCATTTCGGTTCATATCTGCGGTTACTTCTGTTATATTTTGAGGAGTGACAATGTGCACACTAACGGGCGCTTTCTTGGCTTGTTTCTGTAGTTTAACAGAGGAATAATGATCTCCATTCTCATCAATCGTAAAGCTTGTATAAGCAGAAGGATTCATTGTTTTCCATTCCTTATCTATTTCCTCGTTATACATCAAGAGACTAAGGGTTTGCTCGACTTGAAATTCATCCAATGATGAGCCAATGACATAGTCAGGTTGGCTATATTTTTGATTAATAACTTTTTGAATGGTTGAATTGGCAAAAACTGTTGAAGAGCTTGCAAGGAGTGCAAACCAGCTAGCGATAATGATTCCAATAAATTTCATGACTGGTTTCATACTTTCTCAATAACCCCTTCTAGAATACTAATACGTTTTCGGACAATAAAAAGGAAGCAGGTTTTATCCCTTTGCCTCCTTTTTAGTTTATCCTTTTTATCTTAAGACTGGCTTACAGCTTCTTTAAAAACAGATGACAGTTTTCTCCATAAAAAAACAAGGGTTTCTTCCCTTGTTTAGAGTGATTGTTTGTATTAGAACCAGGAAAAGAGTTTCATAATGAACTGATTCATTTCAACGAGACGTGAATAATAATAATTTCCCCCATTAACGTACAGCTCTGAGCCATGTAAAAATGAAATAGGATGGAGATAAAGATAGGTC
Source organism: Streptococcus australis (assembly GCF_040226615.1). Lineage (GTDB taxonomy): Bacteria > Bacillota > Bacilli > Lactobacillales > Streptococcaceae > Streptococcus > Streptococcus australis_E. Next base: position 16,510 of record NZ_JBCOAT010000001.1, read on the forward strand.
TTACCAGTAACATTTCCAAGACTCGGTGCAACCACTTCTTTTGAGTATTTACGGGCTAATCCAAGACTATTTTTCCCGCCATTTTTAGCTACATATTCAATGTAATCTTGTCCGAAATTATAAGCCTGGACAGCTGTCCAAGGATCAACACCCTTCTCCTTTGCTTTTCGCAGATTCTCAGAGAGGGTTTGAATCCCTTGGCGGATACTTTCTTTGTTATTGGTGATAGAATTTGTCTGACCTGTTGCACTTTCACTGGCCTGCATGACATCATCTTCCTTACCCTTGGTCTCTGTATAAATCATAGCAAGGATCAGGTCTTCATTGGTACCAGTGTCTTCCTCGGCCAATACTTCACGCACTAAGGTACGATAAGTCATGACCTGCTTGACATCCCGGTGTATCTGATAGCCCTTGTATATGAAAAAGACGAGCAAGAGGCAAAAGAAAATTTTTATTATTCGTTTCATCATTATTTATTCTGAATGTCCTCTATATTCTTGATGAGGATCGAGTAGGTCCCATTCTCATTCTGGATGAACTCTACCGATTCAGCATCTTCGTAAACATGATTGGGAACCAAAAGCTCAATTCCGTTTGAAAGGGAGAGCTTTTGGTTTTCAAATTTTTTCAATTGGCGACTGGCATCAATCTCATCGAAGCGAACAGGTTCTGGAATAGACTCTTTCACCTGATCGACAAAACTGAGTCGAGCCGTAAGGTTGTTATCAAACAAATCATTGGCTAACTTTTCAGGTGACAGTTCATTCTCTTCTTCCAGTTGGTTGAAAATAGCTGATTTGACTTTGGATTGGAACTGAAAATCGTCTTGTTGGAAATTCTCCGCAATCCGCTGGGCCGCTTTTTCGATTTCTTTGATCGATTTTTTAGGTGAAATTTTGGGTTGCTCCTGAAGAAGATTCTCAGAGAAATAGTTCAAAAACGCTCCATTGTACTTGATTCGTTTTTCAATCAAATGGTACTTGCGGCTTTGAAGATTAATGACCAAAGCTTCATCTGCACCAGTCCCAAAGCCAGGTAGATTGTTTTGTGTTAATTTGATTGGGTTGTCTACTTCTCCCCCAAGATGGGTCAAGGTTTCCCGCAAGGCAATCCGAAGAAAGGCAAAGTGGTCTACTCCCTCTTTTGAGAATTGGATGAACACCAAATCGTTAGTCTTTTGATTCTCAGAGACGACAAATTCTTCTTTCCAGCGGTTAGCTACGGCTACTGATGTTTCTAGCAGGTCATCCGAAATCATCTCAAGAAAAGGGTTGTCCTCTTCAAAGATACCGGTCTTGGCCTCATCAGAATAGACCCGTTCTATCTTTTTGCGCAAGTATTCCTCAATTTTTGGTGTAATATTGAGGAACTTATCTGCTAAATAGAGTTCTGTATCATCTGGGCTGAATTGATGAATGATGGCTTTCTTTACGTAAATATCCATAAGATGGTTTAGTCCTCATAAAGTGGAAAGGCATCCGTCAAGGATTTGACTTGGTCCCGTACTTCTTCTAATACAGTTGGGTTATCTGCGTTTTTCAAGGTTTTGATCATCAGTTCAGCCACAGTACGGCTTTCATCTACACCAAAACCACGAGCGGTGATGGCTGCTGCCCCAATTCGAATCCCACTAGTCTTAAATGGTGATAAGGTTTCGTAAGGGATGGAGTTCTTGTTGAGGGTAATGTTGACTTCATCTAACAAGTTTTGCGCCACTTTTCCATTTTCAACGACTTTAGTGACATCGACAAGGAAAAGGTGGTTCTCAGTTCCGCCTGAAATGACACGGAAATCAGGATCTTGTAAAAAGACATCAGCCATGGCCTGACTGTTTTTAATGACGTTCGCGGCATATTCTTTAAAGGCTGGATCGAGGGCTTCTTTGAAAGCAACGGCTTTGGCTGCAACGACATGCTCTAGTGGTCCTCCTTGGATACCAGGGAAGATGGCAGAATTGATCTTCTTAGCCAAATCTTCATCATTTGTCAAAATCAAGCCGCCACGTGGGCCACGAAGAGTTTTGTGAGTCGTCGTAGTCGTGATATGAGCATAAGGAACTGGGCTTGGATGAAGACCTGCAGCGACCAACCCAGCTATATGGGCCATATCGACCATGAGTTTAGCCCCTACTGCATCTGCAATCTCACGGAATTTTGAGAAATCAATGATGTGAGAGTAGGCTGAAGCACCAGCTACAATCAACTTTGGCTTGACTTCTTGGGCTTGTTTTAAGATAGCGTCAAAATCTAAGAGTTCTGTTTCCGGATCTACGCTATAAGATACAAAGTTATAAGTTTGCCCTGAGAAGCTTACAGAAGCTCCGTGAGTCAAATGCCCACCTGCAGCCAGATCCATTCCCATAACAGTGTCTCCAGGCTCAATCAAAGCCATATAGGCAGCACAGTTGGCCTGACTGCCTGAGTGGGGTTGAACATTGGCAAACTTAGCACCAAAGATTTCCTTAGCGCGTTCAATCGCCAGGCTTTCAACAACGTCTACAACATCAGTCCCACCGTAGTAACGACGACCCGGATAGCCTTCTGCGTATTTATTGGTCAGGATAGACCCTTGTGCAGCCATAACTGCCTTGGAGACCACGTTTTCAGAAGCGATCAACTCGATATTATTTTGCTGGCGCTCTTCCTCTTTTGCAATCGCATCCCATAAAGCCGCATCATAGGCTTTGTAATCTTCTTTGTCAAAAATCATAGGTCTTCTCCTTAAATAAATTTTATAAAACGTTTTTGTAGCTTATCACAGCTATAACCGACATGTTCGTAGAAGGCGTGAGCTTCGGTGCGGTAATCTGCAGAATTCAAGCGAATAAAAGCGTACCCACGTTGATTGGCTTCTACTTCTAAACCTTGAAGCAAGGTTTTACCAATCCCTTTGCCTTGTTGACAGGGCAAAACGGCTAAGGCCAAAATATTAAAACCTGGATCCGAGTAAAGTGACTGGTAAACTTCTGCATGAACATAACCAAGCAGTTGTTGGGTCACGCTATCTTCAAACCCGATGAAAAAATGGTGAGCATCTTTAGTTAGTTTAGCTAGTTGCTGGGCTGTTTTCTCAGTAGAAAAAGAGTAGCCTAATGCTTGCTCGTTAATCTGACACAAAGCTTCCACATCCGATAATAACAGGTTACGTAACATCTTCTTCCTCCTCGAAAGTAATCTCTGGTACACGCTCAAGTATCTCCAAACGTGTAATGGCACCCTGACGCAAGATGCGAGCTTTAGGACCCGTGAGGTCTAGAATAGTTGAATCCTGCCCAGTTAGAAAGCTATCGTCTTCAAGTCCTAAAACTCCATGGCCAAGTTCCTTAAGAATTTGCTGGCACTGGGTTCCACTAGCTTCCCCTGAGAGATTGGCAGAAGGTCCAATCAAGGGACCTGTTTTACGAATTAATTCCAACGTCTTTGGATGGGCTGGCATGCGAAAGCCAACCGTAGCCATTCCAGAATTGATCCAACTTGGGACTCCTTCATTAGCCTCAAGGATGATGGTTAAAGGGCCTGGTAAAAAACTCGCGATTAGTTTTGATAGATAGGGTGGTTGATTCTTCGAATAAAATCGAATTTCCTCTTCGCTGGAAATGTTGAGGTTCATTGCCTTCTCGCGAGGGCGCTGCTTTAGAGCATAGACCTGATCAACCGCTGCTTCATCCAAGGCCTTGGCAAATAGCCCATAGACAGTTTCTGTCGGTAAGACAACTGCACGACCAGCTTCTAATTCTTTCTCAAATAGATCCATTGTCCACCACCACCATTCTATCCTGTCCAAATTGGTCTTTCTGAACTCGAACTTGTTTGTTTGGAAAAGCCTCTTGAAAGAGCTCTTTTACTTTGTTACCTTGCTTATAGCCGATTTCTAGATAGATCTTTCCATCTGGTGTTAATACACTCGGTGCTTGCTGAGCAATCTTTTCATAGATGGCATAGCCGTCTCTATCCGCAAAGAGAGCTAAGTGAGGTTCAGAGGCTAATACATTGACTCCGACTTCTTCTACATCATCATGAGAGATATAGGGAGGGTTGGACACAATCAGGTCATAGGGACCTGCTAGCTGATCTAGAACATCTGAAGACTTGAAGTCAACGACTGCTTCTAGTTGTTGGGCATTTTCTTGAGCAAGCTCCAAAGCTTCTTCTGATACATCACTAGCTTGAACCTGCCAGGAAGGTCTAGCGAGCGCTAAGCTAATAGCAATGGCACCACTTCCTGTTCCAATATCCAGAACTTGTAAGGTTTCCCCGTCGTTTTCTTCAAGAATGAGTGCAACCAATTCTTCCGTTTCAGGTCTAGGAATTAGCACGCGCTCATCAACTGTAAAAACATTGCCACAAAAGTCGGCGCTCCCAATAATATACTGGGCAGGGACGTGATGTTTCAACTGCGCAAAGATGGAATCAAGCAAGGCCTGATCCTCTGCTTCCACCTCTTTTTGCAAGGCAAGGACAAAGTCTGTAAAGGTCCAGTTTTTTAAAGCACGATATGCGAAGGAGAGGCTTTCTGCTTCCTCTCCAACGGCTATTAATGCTTCTTCATACTGGGCTAATAATGGTCCCAACAACATTATTTGTTCAACTCTTCTAGTTTTTGTGTTTGATCATACAAGACCAAAGCATCGACCACTTCATCTAATTTACCAGATAAGATGGTATCCAATTTTTGAAGGGTCAAGCCAATCCGGTGATCGGTCACACGGTTTTGAGGGAAGTTGTAAGTCCGGATCCGCTCTGAACGGTCACCAGTACCGATAGTAGACTTCCGCTCAGCGTCTTGCTCGTCTTGGGCAATCTGAGCAAAGTGGTCAGCCACACGCGCACGAATGATCTTCATGGCTTTTTCACGGTTCTTCTGTTGCGTCCGTTCTTCCTGCATCTCAACCTTGATGTTAGTAGGTAAGTGGACGATACGAACGGCTGTTGCGACCTTGTTGACATTCTGTCCACCTGCACCAGATGCATGGTAGATGTCAATCCGAAGGTCTTTTGGATCAATGTCGTATTCAACTTCTTCGATTTCTGGCATGACCAGAACGGTTGCTGTAGAGGTATGGACACGACCTTGGCTTTCCGTCACAGGAACGCGTTGTACCCGGTGGGCACCTGATTCGTACTTGAGTTTGGAATAGACAGATTGACCAGATACCATGGCCACTACTTCTTTGATCCCACCAACGCCGTTGTAGGAAGCTTCCATGACTTCAAAGCGCCAACCTTGGCTTTCCGCATATTTTTGGTACATCTGCAAAAGGTCGCCAGCAAACAACTGTGCTTCGTCTCCTCCTGCTGCTCCACGGATTTCCAAGATAATGTTCTTGTCATCGTTTGGATCTTTTGGAAGAAGTAAGATCTTCAGTTTTTCTTCATACTCTTCTTTTTCAGCCTTGGCATCTTTGAGCTCTTGCTTGGCCATTTCTTCCAAATCTGCATCGCCGCCTGATTCCTTGATCATTTCTTCAGCATCGACGATATTTTGAAGGACTTGTTTGTATCCTCGGTATGCTGTCACCGTATCACGAGTGGAAGCCTCTTCTTTTGAAAGCTCCATAAAGCGTTTGGTATCAGAGACTACATCTGGGTCACTCAATAATTCCCCTAACTCTTCATAACGGTCTTCCACAGCTTGTAGTTGATCATAGATATTCATGTTTGCTCCTTAATTCTTGGTTGTTAGATCATAGATTGCTACAATTTCGTCTTCTATGACTTGGCCAGTTTCTTTAAATCCATAATGGAGATAACAAGATCTCGCATGTTTATTTTCTGGTTCATATGATAACCAAAGACTTGTTGCTTTTCCAGCTGGCTCTGTTCGAACAAAGTCAATGACTGCATCCATAGTCAGTTTAAAATAGCCTAAACCTTGAAATCGTTTATCTATCATAAAACGAAATAACAAGTAGTTCCCCTTACTGATCCCAATTTTCCGGTCATAGGCAATCATAACAAAACCAACTAATACTTCCTTATCATAAACTGCTAAGGGAGCTATAAAATCACCATTTTTATCATATACATAGGCTTCAGCTAAACTAATGGAATTGGATGCAATAAAATTCCTTTGGTTTGGATGAACTTCTAGATTTAAAACGTCAAAATAATTCTCTATTGTAATATATTTTAAACAAATAGACATTTTTATCCTCTCTAAAACGTTCTAGACGCTTTCAGTTGGTATGTCTGGATTAAAATAATGTTTGCGGCAAACCGAGATATAGGTCTCGTGACCACCGATTTGGATCTGCTCTCCATCGTAGACGGGTTTTCCCGCTTGGGTACGCAAGACCATAGTCGCCTTGCGGGAACAGTATTGGCAGATAGTTTTGATCTCCTCAATCTTGTCCGCTAACAAGAGGAGGTGTTTGGAACCTTCAAAGAGTTCATTTCGGAAATCATTTTTGAGGCCAAAAGCCATCACCGGCACATCCAGTTCATCAACAACCCTAGCCAAGTCATAGACATGGTGGCGTTTCAAAAACTGAGCTTCATCGATCAAGACACAATAGGGTTTCTCTTCCAAACTTTGGATATAACCGAAGATATCTGTCTCATCTTCAATGGCCATAGCTTCTCGTTTCATACCGATCCGGCTAGAAACTACTCCAACTCCATCTCGTGTATCGATTGCCGAGGTCATGATGACGACGCTCTTGCCTTGCTCTTCATAATTATGGGCCACCTTCAAGATTTCAATGGTTTTCCCTGAGTTCATGGTCCCATATTTATAATATAATTGTGCCATTTTCCTTCTGTTCTCTCTAAAATGTGTTTCATTATATTATAACACGGGCAGTAAATTAGGGCAACTTATAGAGAGGTTCACCATTGGATGATGGACTATGGACGTAGAGTTCTACGAAGCCTTGTTTTTCCTGTTTGCACTAGCAAAAATTTCACTCTGTTGCCACTTCATTTTTGTTATTTGAGAATAAAAAAAGCGTCTATCATTTCCCTGACAAAATGACAAACGCATAGTGAGAGACCACTTCTCACAAATTAATTATACCATAATAAGTGAAGTTATGTAAGTAGGTAGTACTAAATATTGGTAAAAAATTTTTATATGGTTATTAAACTTATACTCGCAACATCTACATAGACTCCTCCTTTTCATATAAAATGTGATAAAATAAGGTTAAGATTTATAAAGGAGGTGGCGCAATGCCATTTGTACGTATTGATTTATTCGAAGGGCGCACCTTGGAGCAAAAGAAAGCTTTGGCCAAGGAAGTAACCGAGGCTGTCGTTCGGAATACAGGTGCTCCGCAATCTGCTGTTCATGTCATTATCAATGATATGCCTGAAGGAACCTACTTCCCTCAAGGTGAAATGCGCACTAAATAAGAGAGTGGGACAGAAATCGGTAATTCGTTAGAATTCGATTTCGTTGTCCCACCTCCGCACAGTTGAGTAGGGCTGTAAAAGCTGATGAAATCAGCGTAGGAGAGCCCACTCAACCACTGCGTTTTGCTCGATAATCCAAAGATAATTGAGAGGCTAGGACTTTTGTCCCAGCCTCTTTTAGGAATTTTGGTATTTCTTTTGTATCTGCCATAGTCGAAGTTGGTAGCAGATTCCACTCACGACAAGGCTAGAAATGAGGCCAATCCAATAAGCATAGGGACCGAGGTCAGTCACATGATCAAGGAAAATCCCTAGAGGAATAGAGATACTCCAATAACTAAAGACTCCTAATAAGAAAGGAACGGTTGTATCCTTATAGCCTCGCAAAATTCCTTGTAGGGGGGCTGCAAAGGTATCGGCTACTTGGAAAAAGAGACTAAAGGTCATGAATATAGCTGTTTGCTGAACAAAGATTGGATCCTTGCCATACAATCCAGCCAGTTGGTAGCGGAATGTATATAGAAAGACAAGGGTAATAATCGCAAAGCCAAAGGCTGTCAATCGTCCCAAACGGCAATATTGTTTCACTACCTCCGGTCTTCCGGCTCCTAGTTCGTAAGATACAATAATGGCCATGGTGCTTGAGATACTAACTGGGAAAGCATACATCATGTTTGAAAAGTTCATAGCAGATTGGTGACTAGCAATGGTGAGTGATGGGAATTTTGCCATGAGCAGTCCAACAAGTGAGAAGATGATGACTTCAGCAAAAACAATTCCCCCGATTGGAAGGCCAAGGTGCAATACTTCTTTGACTCCTTTAAAATCATAAGGTTGTGGCTTCCACAATTGATAAGGAGCTACCTTGGGATGCTTGCATAAGATCAAAACTGCAATAGCCAGCAAGACCCAGTAGGCCAGAGAGGTTCCAAGACCTGCTCCTGCGCCTCCCATCTCAGGAAAACCAAAGGCTCCATAGATCAGGATATAGTTAAAACATGCATTCAAAGGTAAGAGCAAGAGCATCAAGTACATGGATAGACGCGTCATTCCTAACGTATCCAGGAAGGTCCGTACAATACTAAAGAGCAACAAGGGTAAGATTCCTAGAGAAAGGAAATATAAGTAACGAATCGCTATTTGAGCAACAGTATTTTCTAAGCCGATTTGCTTGAGTATGATTGGCGCAATCCCCCAGACAAAGCCTATTAAGAGAACAGCCATACCAAATGACATATAAAGAAATTGGTAAAAATCGCTAGCAATCCGCTCTTTGTTTCCCTTGCCTAGGTGATGCCCGACAATCGGCGTTAGGGCAGAGACAATTCCTGTCAGGAAAGTAAAAAAGGGATTCCAAAGACTAGTGGCAGTCGAAACACCAGCTAAGTCCAAGGTATTGTATTGTCCTGTCATGGCTGTATCAACAAAACTAGCAGAGTAGTTAGCAAGTTGATAGACCAGGAGAGGGATAAATAGACTGACAAACAAGCGCAAGCGCTCTTTAAAATGATGGGTTAAATACATGGTAGGACTCTCTTCTTATCAAGTTATATTTTTCTCTTCCACTCTACTATATGTCTCCTTAAATGTCAAAAGAATTAAAAAACTGAAGATCTAACAGATCCTCAGTTTATTTAGATTATTTTTTGTTGCGGTTCAAGATGGCGTTGAGAATAATTGCCAAGACGCTGGCAACAACAATTCCGTTTGCGAAGAACATTTTAAAGGCGCTTGGTAGACCATTAAAGAGGGTGCTGTTATTTAACCCTACCCCTGCTGCAATTGATACAGCCGCGATGAGGAAATTGTGCTCATTGTGTTCAAAATCAACACGCGCAAGGATTTGCATCCCTTGAATAGACACAAAACCAAACATGACCAACATAGCTCCACCAAGTACTGGACTTGGGATGATTTGCGCCAAAGCTCCAAACTTAGGCAGGAGACCGAGAAGAACGAGGAAACCAGCCGCGTAGTAGATTGGAAGACGGGTCTTGATACCAGATAATTTCACCAAGCCGACGTTTTGTGAGAACCCTGTGTAGGGGAAGGTATTGAAGATACCGCCGAGAAGGACGGCCAACCCTTCAGCACGGTAGCCATTGCGGAGGCGCGTGCTATCAATTGGATCTTTTGTAATATCTGAAAGGGCAAGATAGACACCAGTCGATTCGACCATGGAAACAGTTGCGATGATACACATCATGACGATTGAAGTGATTTCAAACTTAGGAGCTCCAAAGAAGAATGGTGTTGGGACATGAAGGACTGGAGCTTGTTCTACAGGAGTGAAGTCTACCAAGCCCATAGAAGCTGCGATAGCTGTTCCTACAATCAACCCAATCAAAATAGAAATAGATTTGATAAAGCCTGTTGTATAGATGTTGACCACAAGAATGATGAGAATGGTAATCACGGCCAAGATCAGACTTTGCACCGTAGGTTCTTCAGCATTGTTCCCCATATTCCCAATCGCAACTGGAATCAAGGTCAAACCAATGGTCGTAATGACAGATCCCGTCACAATGGATGGGAAGAGGTTGGCGATTTTCGAGAAGAATCCTGAGACCAGAACCACGTAAATCCCTGAAACAATCAAGGCACCAAACATGGCCCCACTACCATGGCTAGCCCCAATCATGCTAAGAGGTGCTACAGACTGGAAGGCCACCCCAAGGACGACCGGAAGACCAATCCCGAAATGTTTGTTTAACTGCAATTGCAGGAAGGTGGCTACCCCACACATAAAGATATCTGTAGAGATGAGATAGGTTAGTTGCTGGGCATTATATCCCAAAGCGCCTGCAATCATAATCGGTACTAGAATAGAGCCCGAATACATGGCTAATAGGTGTTGCAAGCCTAGAATGGCTGCCTGTGAATGGTTTTCTTGTTTTTGCATTAGATGTCTGCCTCCTTAAATACAACCTGACCATTTTCAAAACGGTCCAAACGAGCAAGTGAAACAACTGGGTAGCCGAGTTCTTCTAACAGTCCACGGCCATCTTGGAAGGATTTCTCAATGACGATACCGACAGCTTCTACACTCGCACCAGCTTGTTCGATGATCTGGATTAAGCCCTTAGCTGCTTGGCCATTTGCCAGAAAGTCATCAACGATTAAGACGCGATCATCTGGTGTTAAAAACTTGCTAGCAATGGAAACCGTACTGGTCACTTGCTTGGTAAAGGAATAGACTTCTGATGTCAAAATCCCTTCATTCATGGTAATATTCTTGGCTTTTTTAGCAAAGATCATGGGAAGTTCCAAAGCTTCTGCCACATAGAGGGCAGGAGCAATCCCTGAAGCTTCAATGGTCACAATCTTGGTCAGACCAGCATCTTTAAAGCGTTCCGCAAAAGCCTTCCCAACTTCTTTCATCAACTGGTAATCCACTTGGTGGGTCAAGAAGGAATCGACCTTGAGGATATTCTCTCCCAGGACATTTCCGTCTTTCAAAATGCGTTCTTCTAGTAATTTCATGTTTTCTCCTAAACAGTTTGGAACAAAAAATAGAGACTTACCAAGTAAGCCTCTACAGAATCCAAGTATCCCTGGATCAATCTAAGACTTACTTATTGTTAGGTGTTCCGGCACCTTGTAGAGACCTTGCGCCAATCCGCAAGATAAATAAGTAATTGTAGTTTTAATGAGAGTCACCATTCCAGATAGAATTCTTTACGATGACATAATCGACATGCTTGAGATCAGCAACCTTGCGACCTCCAGCATAGGAAATAGAACTTTGCAAGTCTTGCTCCATCTCTGTCAAGGTATCTTGCAGATGACCTTTGGCTGGTAGAAGGATTTTCTTACCTTCAACATTTTTATAGGCCCCTTTTTGGTACTCTGAAGCAGATCCATAATACTCTTTAAAGGCTTCCCCGTCGACTTCAACAGTCTTCCCTGGGCTTTCAATGTGACCTGCAAAGAGAGAACCGATCATGACCATGCTAGCACCAAAACGAATGGATTTCGCAATATCTCCATGGGTCCGAATTCCACCATCTGCAATAATCGGCTTGCGAGCTGCTTTTGAACACCAACGAAGGGCAGCTAACTGCCAACCGCCAGTACCAAAGCCAGTCTTCACTTTTGTAATGCAGACCTTACCAGGTCCGATCCCGACCTTGGTAGCATCTGCTCCAGCGTTTTCCAACTCACGAACAGCTTCTGGAGTTCCGACATTTCCTGCTATGACAAAGGTATCTGGTAATTCCTTCTTGATATGCTGGATCATTTGGATGACACTATCTGAGTGTCCGTGAGCGATATCGATGGTGATGTATTCTGGTGCGTCGTCCTTGAGTTGAGTCACAAAGTCGTACTCATAGTCTTTTACTCCAACTGAAATGGAAGCAATTAAGCCCTGATCGTGCATACGTTTGATAAAGGGAATGCGACCAGCTTCGTCAAAGCGGTGCATAATGTAAAAATATCCCCCTTTAGCCAGTTGCTCGGCCACATCCTCATCCAGGATAGTCTGCATGTTGGCAGGTACCACTGGTAGCTTGAAGGTGTGCTTACCAAACTGAACGGTCGTGTCAGCTTCTGCACGACTTTTGATAATACACTTGTTAGGGATTAATTGAATATCTTCGTAATCGAAGATTGGAAATTCGTTTAACATACGGATTGGAATCTCGTTTCTAAATTTTAAATCGTGATGCGTCATCACTACGCCTTCCGACGTTTCCATTCAAGATTATAGCAAAGATACGGAGTCGATTCAATTAGAATGCTGATTATTGAATTAATGTTCGGAAATTACTAGACGAATGGATAGAACAACTTCTATATATGAGTTATTTATGAACAAATTTAAATCCAATTGATGATTTCTTTACTGACAAGCTCGGGAACTGCTGTATAAAAATCATGGCCTAGATCCTTTAAGAGCACCTTCTTAATAGAAGGATCTAAATTTTCAAGTGCACTAGCTCTCCATTCAGGCTCATCCTGGTATTTAGGACCGATAAACAAGACCTTGGTATCCGTTAGTGGAGCTTGAAAAGATCGTAGCTCTCGTCTGAGTCTCAGCAGGGAAAGAACCGCTTGTGGATCCAAATCCAGTTCATAATGATGGAGATCAGGATTCCAACGATAACTGGATTGGATGGCCTTTATAGTCGTCGGCGAAGGATTGTCAGTATCTCCAAGTTCACTTGCAACAGCTTCCTCTAGAGATGGAAATACCTGTTGCTTCAGATAGGCGAGTGTCTCTTCGATTTCCTGCTCTAGTGGTAAGATCTGGTCCATGTCAAGATAGCCACCATCTAGCAGAACCAGATTGGTAATTTGAGGCATATTGGATGCTAGGTATCGCGCCAAATCTCCACCCAGTGAATGGGCAATGATACAAGTATTTTCGATAGAATCCGCATGGGCTTCAAACCAATCTACTAAATCTTGGGAAGATTCCAGCTTTACCTTATAGGGATCTAGATAGGTAATGGGGTATGGAAAGCAGTGAGCAAATTCGCTCATATGATTTTCGTTACTTCCGAGTCCTCCCATAAAGTAAAACTTCACTCTTTCACCTCTATTTCCTTAATGATTCTGGCAGGATTACCAGCTAGGACTACGTTATCCCCGAAGGATTTGGTCACCACTGCTCCTGCTCCAACGACGACATTATCGCCTAAGGTCACGCCTGGAAGGATGATAGCTCCACCACCCGCCCAGAAGTTATCTCCAATCGTTATTGGAGTTCCATATTCCTTTCCTGCATTCCGTTCATGCGGATCTAGCGGATGGAGAGGGGTAAGAAATTGGCAATTGGGACCGATCATGGCGTTATTACCAATCCTGATCGGGCAGACATCCAGCATAGTTAGGTTCCAGTTGGCATAAAAGTTCTCACCCAAGTGGATATTGACCCCATAGTCACAAGCCAAGAAGGGGTGCAAGGATAGATTTTCTCCAGTAGATCCGAACCAACTTTTTATGAGTTGACTCCGCTTCTCACCGTCTGCTTCTTGGTTAAAGGCAAATTGCTTGGTCCGAGCTTCTTGTGCTAACTTCCTCAATTCTGGATCAATGGGACTGTAAAACTCGCCAGCAATCATCTTTTCATATTCCGTTTTCATAATTATCTCCGTCCAATAGTAAAAAACCACTCATAGTGAGTGGGCTTGTTTATTTCTTAATGGTACATCAGGTAGCCATCAAAGAGCTCAAATATTTTTCCTATCGCTCGGAAAACAAGAGCCGCAACAAGGGCAACCAGCAAAAAGTAAGCTACAGCAAAAATCACACTAATGATCATCATGACACACTCCTTTTTAATGTACTTTTTCCACCCTCTATTATACTCCTGGTCAATTTTAGATTCAAGGAAAACGCTATCAAGAATTGATTTGTTTTCAATTTGTAATTTACAAAAATTTTCAGACGGATCAAAAATAACAAAAAGCAGGATTTATACTTAGATATCATTTTAACGATTTACTCCTGCTTTTACTATTATTGAAAATGAAAGAACAAAAGATAGTTCTGTCAGAAAATATCATGAAAGGTAAGCTATTATTCTTCAGTCTTACCAGTCTTTTCTTTGTCCTCTTCTTTTTCAGCGACACCATTGTTGACGGCTGACTTGAATTCAGAAAACATTTTTCCAAGTGAGTGTCCTAACTCAGGCAAACGCTTTGGTCCAAAGATTAAGAGGGCTCCCAGGATGATAATAATCAATCCCGGTGCACCGATATCACGTAAAATTCCCATAATTTATCTCCTTTTTTGTATACGGTTATAGATGATGCGACTGATGCCCAGACTCACTTCATAGAGCAAGATCAGGGGCACGGTCATTGCTAAATCACTGATGAAATCAGCTGGCGTCAGGACGACTGCCAGTACCAGCAATAGAAAGTAGGCTATCCGACGATAGCGCCTTAACCAGTCTGGCGTTAAGATATGAATCGAGGTCAAAAAGGCTACAAGGACCGGCAATTCAAACAAGACACCCAAAGGTACTGTTGTATGAAAGATGAAGGCCAAGTAGTTCTGTGCCGTTAACTGGATGGTAAACTGGCCTTGTCCCAACTTCAAGAGCACCTCGAGAATAGCTGGACTAACCAGATAATAGCCGAAGAGTAAGCCTAGCAAGAAACAAAGCAAACTGGCCGGCACATAGAGCAGAATGGCTCCAGCTTCTCCTTTTCTCAAAGCTGGTTTTACAAATTGCCAGACTTGAAAGAGGGTGAAGGGCAGGGTGATGGTAAAGGCTATTAAGCTCGCCAACTGAAGGTAGATGCTTAAAATGTCATTAGGGCCAAGGACCAAGAGTTTCTCTCGAAATCCAGCCGTCAAAAAGGCATAAAGCTGGTCAGAAAACAAGAGGGCTCCACAAAAGACAACGAAAAAACAAAGGATACAAGCGATGAAGCGTCGTCTAAACTCGCTTAAATGCTCTACAATAGTGAGCCTTCTATCTTCATTTTTCATGCTGCTTCACCGTCACAATCCCGACAATAAGAACGAATAGAACTTGGCAAGCAAGAACTTCCCAGCTCGGATAGATCCCCGCCCAATCAATGGTTGGGAAATTACTCAAGATATGATTGGGAAGCATATTGGTTAATTGAAGCGCGTGCAGGCTCACCCCCAGCATCTTAAAGGCCAGGGCATAGATCATCCAAGTCAGGATGAAGAAAATCTTATGTGGCTTGACCAGATGGCTCGCCTTGGTCATGAGAATAGCAAGAATGGCTAAAACTGCAAGAGCTAAGCCAATCCCTAGGAAGAAATCAAAGGAGCGAATACGAGGGAGGATCCCCACATAGAAAAGGATGGTCTCAGCCCCCTCACGGAAAACAGCTAAGAAACTGAGGGCAAACATGGAAATGAAGCTTCCAGTTGCTGTCACAGCCTTCATCTGACTTTCCATGAATTGGTTCCATTTTTTAACGGAGGACTTACGATGTAGCCAAATCCCAATGACGATCATCATGCCTACTGCGATAATTCCTACTGCTCCTTCAATGACCTCACGGTTGGAAGCTGAAGTAACAGCTGGGAATAAGAATTGAAGAGCTACTGCAATGGCTGCACTCGCTAGAATACCTAGAAGAGCCCCTGCATAAACCCATTTCAAGCCTTTGAATAGTTTTGCTGACTTGAGAACGGTCACTAAAGCCATGACAATCAAAAGCGCTTCAACTCCCTCACGTAAGAGGATCAACATAGCGTCAACCGCCGAATAGGAAGCGGTGGTATCAATAGCAGATAGATCACTAATCAGAGCTTCCAGTTGTTTTTGATACTTGCTTTCGTTCCCCTTGACCATGATGACAGGACTCTGACTTTCCACCCGAGTATAGAGACCAGGATTGGTCGTGCTGACATCGCCCTCGATTGTTGGCCAAATGGTAATGAATTCCTTCATGGCTTGACTAGCTTGGCTAGTGTCATTGGCTTGGAAGAGGCTCAGAGCTTTCTTAAGGAGCTTGATCCCGTCTGAAAGGGTCAGATTGGAGCTTGTTTCCTCAATCTTTTCCCCACTAATAAATTGATCCAACACATTTTTTAGGTCATTGTAAGAAGATTGGATGGAGTCAAAGTTTGTAGGCTCTGTTTCGATCGCACTTCTCAAGAAGGAAATGGCTGTTTCTACCTTTCCGTAATAAGCGGTACTGTGATCTCTGACAACCGCTTCATTCCGGGTCCAGGTGTTGTTTAAATCAGCGTAAGCCTTTCGTGTCGCTTGGAGATCCTTTGCCGTGATCGCCTCTTGTAGCTTCTCAAAGTAAGGCTGCAAGCGAGTTTCTAGCTTCTCCTTTTCAGCATCCAGATCGACTGGATTTTGCTCTTTTTCAAAGGCTAGCAAGGAAGTGGAGACAGTCACCAATTGCTTTTCTGTGATCTCGCCTTCCAAGTCCAGACTTTTCTGGACTTCTTTTCCTGCCTTGGAATCATGATTGGCTTTCTTCAGAAATTCTTCTTTTATCTCTGCAACAAGAGTGTGAGCCTTTTCTTGATCCTTATCCCGAACTGCTGTCGTTGCATCTGTGATTTTGATAAAGAGATCACTATAAGACTCAGCTTGGACAGGGGTGACGATGAAAAAGAGACAGGCTACTAGGACGACTATCAATTTATTCAAATAAGTCTTGACCAATGTATCCTCCTTCCTTCACACCTCCGAAGCAGGCAAAGAGGCCACTGCCAATATGGGTCACATATTCATTCATCTTATCGTCTGCCCCAAGATTGGTTTGGATTTTCACAAAGCTGTCTGGATCCTTTTGAAAGGCAATAAAAAGCAATCCTGCATCAAACTGCCCCGTTTTCGGATCAATCCCATCAGAGTAAGAATAAGAGCGTCGCAAAATTGGCAGATCCACTTCTTTGGCCAAACGGACATGTGAGTCAACTGGTAAGAGGGAGAGGTCCACTTCGTCAAACTCGTTTTGCTTTCCAAATGGTGCGCCACTTTCTTTATAGCGTCCAAAGGTATTTTCTTGCTCCTGCAGGTTGGTCCGGTCCCAGGTCTCTAGGTGCATGATAATCCTGCGGACAGCCATGTAAGAGCCGTTTTTCATCCAGTCTTGACTATCAGCCCAGACGACCTTATCAAAATCTTTCTCCGTTGTAACGTTGGCAGTCCCATCCTTAAAGCCAAAAAGGTTCCGGGGCGTTTCCATGCGATCCCCAATAGCAGCAAATCCTGATTGGCTCCACTTCATGGTCACCTTATTGCGTCCTTTACGAATCAGATTGCGGACAGCATGAAAGGCCACCTGCTCATCATCTGCACATGCTTGGATAACGACATCACCACCCGTATACTGCTCTCTCAACTGTTCCTTAGGAAAAGCTGGCAGATCCCGGAAGAGTTTGGGACGTTTCTTTTCAAGGCCTAGTTTGGTCAAAAAGCTAGCCGAAACACCAAAGGTTAGGGTGAGGCGGTAAGGATTTAGTCCGACTGTTTCCCCAGTATCACTTGGAGGCAAGAGAGCGTTGGATCCATCTTTTTTGACCAGTTCTCCATTGACTAATTTCTGGCTATAATCTGTCCAGTCTTTAAACAACTGAATCAATTCGTTTTTATCTGTCGTCCGGAGATCGAGCACCACAAAATAGATATTCTTCTGCATGGGGGTGGTAATTCCAGCCTGATGCTTGCCGTAAAAGCTAATTTCTTCTTGACCGTCTGCGATATTTTTGGAGCCTTGCTCCTTATTAGCGAAAAAAGCAGAAGCACCGGATAGACCAAGTGCTAAGCCTGCTCCCCCAATACCTGCTTTTTTCAGAAATTCGCGACGATCCATCTTCTTTTCAAAAAATTTTTCGTCTTTTGTCATTGTTATTTACCGTTTAAAATGATTCCCATTTGAGAGAGTGGTTCTCCCAATTTTGTAACTGCTTCTGCTAGTTCTTTGGTATCTTCTTCTGTTAGGTCTGTATATGATTTATAGTTGGAATCATCAGTCATATGTTTGTCTAACAAGTCATTCACCGCCTTGAATTCTGTTTCAAGGGTTTTCACTAGTTTGGCATCCTTCTTCTCAATGAGAGGTTTGAAGAGAGCAAAGATCTTCTCAGCCCCTTCGATATTGGCACGGAAGTCATAGAGATCTGTATGAGAGAAAATTTCTTCTTCCCCAGTGATCTTTTGTGTCGCCACTTCATTCAAGAGGTCAACCGCACCTGTCAACATCAAATCTGGCGTTACTTCTACTGTCGCAATCTTAGCTTTCAACTCTTTGATATCATTTACCAATTGCTCTGCATATTTTTCAGTGCCTTCGGTTGTATTTTGTTCCCAGAGGATGCGTTCGATACGGTGGAAGCCTGACCATCCTTCTTCTGATTTATTTTCATCGACATAGTCAACCAAACGGAAGTCAATCTTGACATCAGACTCCCCAAAGCTTTCAGCAATTGGTTCAGAGCGTTCATAAGACATCCGAATCAAAGGATAGACCTTCTTAGCTTCTTCTAAATCACCACTTTTGAGGACTCTTTGAAATTCCTCTGTATCTTTTAACAACTGATCGATTTGTCCTTGCACAAACTCCTTGTATTCACTTGTCGCCTGGTCCAAGGCTTTTTGGTCCTCTTTAGACAATTTCACTGTCGAAGAGGAACTATTTGTTGTTGTGTTTTTTGAAGATGTATTGGCACAGCCCGCTAATAAAGCGACTGATAAGAGTGTTACTGCAAGTTTTTTCATGAGAATTTCTCCTGGATTCGTTCTTTACGTGGTCTATTATAGCAAAGATTTTCTCATTTTTCAACAATTGTCAGAAAACTTTAATAAAATGAATTAAAGAAGTAATTCTTTCACTCGACCGATATCTGTCTCTTTTACCACGAGGTAGATGCTATCTCCTAGATAGAGTCGGGTACTACCATGCACCGTACTATTTTTTCCATTATGCTGATGAGTTGTGATCAGGAGGTCTCTCGGTAGATCCAAATCTCGAACCTGACGGCCTGCTATTTTCTCCGATACAGGAATTTCGATCAGGGTTAAGACATCTGAACCGCTGGTCACCTCAGGCATCAATTGCTCCAGCATAGCCTCGTAGACAGGGGCCCCTTTTAGCAGATCCATAGTAATGTAAGCTGTCAAAGTCACCAAGCCGATCGGCATCAAGGTTCGTATATCTCCTACCATTTCAGTCACTAGAATCATGGCTGTCAAGGGCGCTTTTGAAATGGCACTGAAATAACCACTCATTCCTAAAATGACAAACAAGGGAAGTTGATTAGAATGTATGAGACCAAACTTTAATAAAACAGCCGCAACCAAGGCTCCTAAAACAGATCCAAGAGCTAGAATCGGAAGAAAGATGCCACCAGGAAGACCACTACCGTAACTAATCATGCTCCAAATAAATCGTATCGCAAAATAGAAGATCAGCATCTGGATACTAAGAGGGACATGCGCTAAGTTCAAAACCAACTGATTTCCACCACCTAATAAGTGAGGGAAATAATAACCGATCGGTAGGATCAAAAGAAAGGCAAAGAGTGGATAGTAAGGAGCAGTCACCTTGAAACAGCTACCAAGCTTTTGGTATAGCCGACCAATATTTAAAACAGCAACTTCATAGAAATAACCAGTTAGGCCCAGAAAAATTCCCATCACTAAGAAAATCCAATAACTGGATAAATCGATATGTGGGATGTGGTCTGGCATGTTTAAAACAGGTGTTTGACCGAAAATATTGAGGGAGACAAAGTTTGCGACCAAACTCGCAGCCAAGGTCGATACCCAGAAGACACGAGAAAAATGATGGTAGACTTCTTCTACTACAAAGAGTAGACCCGCAATCGGTGCATTAAAGGCTGCTGCCAAACCTGCCGCAGCACCGCTGGCAATCAAGGCTCTTTCTTCTACCGGACTAAGCGCAAGTTTCTTAGCCAGCCCCTTTCCTCCCATGGCGCCAAGTTGGATACTGGGGCCTTCACGACCCAACATCAAACCACTTGCAATTGCTAAAATCCCTAAAATATACTTCTGCCAAAGCGTAGCCCACCAGTCTATCTGAAGCAGTCCTTTTAATTCTGCTTCTACTTGAGGAATACCAGATCCTTTAACGTTTTTGTTCTTTTTGATGAGCTGGCTAGCTAGCAAAATAATAAAAAGATACATAGAGAGGATAATGATCCAATTGAAAGGACCTCTTCCTAGATCCTTATACAATCCCAGGACAACATGAAAGAGATGCTCAATAAAAAATCGAAAACTCGAGACAATCGCGCCGACTACAAGCCCTACTAAAACACCTCTACTAACCTGAGATAAAATAGATCTTGAGGTCGATTGAAATTCTCTTTGGATTTGCTGACTTTGTTTCATAAATTCTCTTCACTCCCAGATTGATTGCTTTTATTATACTATTTTTCACAGCTCTTGACTAAGACAACAGCAAAAAAACGCCCAAATGAGCGTTTCTATAGAATACATTATTTAGCAGTAAGTGCTGCCATAGTAATGTAGTTGTATGGTTTATTGAAGTGTGGCAAGAAGAATAGGTCTGTCAATGCCAATTTTTCAATCGTTACGTGCTCTTGGATTGCCAATGAGAACATGTGGATACCCATTGAGATTGCAGCATCACGTGATACCATTTGAGCACCAAGAATTTCACGGCTATCTTGATCGTAAACGATCTTGATGGCAACTTCATGGTTGTCATGTTTGATAAATTCTGGTTTTTGAAGATCGTTAAAGCCAGTTTCAACAGCGTTGTAGCCTGCTGCTTTTGCTTTTTCAAGAGTCAAACCAGTTGAAACCATGTGAAGACCATAGATAGAGATACCGTTTGATCCTTGCACACCGATTCCTTCAAGCTCATGTCCACAAGCGTTGTAAGCACCTACGATACCAGTACGTACAGCATTTGATGCAAGAGCAATGTAGCTAGTGTCTTTACGAGCGTTGTCATATACAGTCGCACAGTCACCAACAGCGTATACACCTGGGATTGATGTTTCTTGTTTCTTGTCTACAAGGAAGGCACCGTTGCGGAAGAGTTCTATCTTACCATCAGCAAGCGCTGTGTTTGGACGGAAACCAACAGCAAGAATAACCATATCAACGTCGAATGTTTCTTTGTCAGTGATCAAGCGTTCTACTTTACCGTCACCTTGGATAGCTTTAACAGTTTGACCAAGTGCCAAACGGATGTTGTGGTCTTCCAAGTTTTGCGCCATCATTTGAGTGAAGTCTTTGTCATAGTATCCGTTCAATACTGTGTCAACGATATCAACAAGGACTACTTCTTTTCCAAGACGTTCGAATGCTTCAGCGAGCTCAACACCAATGTATCCACCACCAACAACAGCGATGCGCTCAAGGTGTTTGCTCTTGTCTTCAAGTTTCTTAATAACTTCTTCAGCATTTTGGTACAATTTAACGAATTGTACATTTTCAAGAGTCGCTTTGAATTCGCGGTTCCCTTTGACAATTTCAACACCTTCGATTGGTGGCAAGATTGGAGTTGAACCAGTTGCGAAGATCAATTTTTCATATGATTCTTTGTGTTCTTTACCATCTACTTCTGCAGTTACAACTTTGTTGTCGTAGTCGATTGAAAGAACTGGTGAGTTCATGTAAACTTTAGCGCCTTTAGCTTCTAATTTTTCTTTATCTGAATAGAACAAGCCTTCAGGTCCGTCAATTTGTTCACCAATCCAAAGAGCCATTCCGCATCCAAGGAATGAAATATTTGAGTTTTGGTCAAACACAACGATTTCATTTTCGTTTCCAAAATTATCCAACATTGTGTTGATACATGCAGTTCCAGCGTGGTTAGCACCCACAACTACGATTTTACTCATAGAAAAAATCCTACCTTTAATTTTATTTACCATACAATTATAACATGAAAATGATATCGTTTCCAATTTTTTTGCTTACAATTTGTGATTTTATTTTCAAATCAATTTGCATAAGTCCTGAAAAATGTCAATAAATTTGCTTGGGGGGATTGTGAAATGGCTTTCTTTTTGATAAACTTGAAGTAGGTGAATATTGGAAAGGTGGTTTACTATTTGTGGAACTAACTAGTCGATCCGAACGCCTAATGGGCTCCACCATAACCGTTTCGATTTCTCATCAACAAGCTGACCAAATACTGGTCGATTGTTTTAGTCTCCTGCGATCCTATGAGCATCGCTTTAGTGCTAATGACCCTTCTTCTGAATTGATGGAGGTCAATCAAAAGGCTGGCATTGAACCCGTAAAGGTTCATCCAGATCTTTTTTCACTGATTGCTCTAGGAACTAGCCATAGTCAGGCGCAAGGAAGTCATTTAAACATTGCGATTGGTCCACTTGTCCAAACTTGGAGAATTGGTTTTTCAGATGCTAGGAAGCCTGATCAAGTAGAAATTGAACAAGCCCTAACAGTCATTGACCCTCATCAGATTTGCTTAGATCCGAATCAACAAACTGTTTTTCTCAAAAGAAAAGGGATGAAAATTGATCTAGGTGCTTTAGCTAAGGGATTTAGTGCGGATTTACTAGCTAATTATTTCAGGAGTCAGGGGATTGAGCAGGCTTTAATTGATTTAGGGGGCAATATCCTTACCCTTGGTCATAATCCTGTCAGTCATCGCCCTTGGCGAATCGGGATTCAAAATCCTCAGCTTCCAAGAGGGGAACATTTACTCGTTCTATCTGTAACTGATAAGTCCGTCGTTACATCAGGGACCTATGTTCGTCACCTCGAGGTTGACGGCCAGACCTTCCATCATATTTTTGATCCTCAAACTGGCTATCCTGTCGAAACGGAACTGGCAAGTCTCACGATTATTTCTGATCGATCAGTCGATGGGGAGATTTGGACCACGCGCTTGTTCGGTGAAGAACCGACCAACATTTTAAATATTGTTGAAACCTTACCTGCCATAGATGCTATTCTCGTCTATCAGTCAGGTCGCCTCGCCTATACCAGTGGGCTACATGATTATTTGTAATTTTAATTTCAGAAAGGAATTTCCATGACAAAACTTATTGCGATCGTTGGAACAAACTCCAAACGTTCAACAAACCGCCAACTACTTCAATACATGCAAAAGCATTTTGCTGACAAGGCAGAGATTGAGTTAGTTGAGATCAAAGATATCCCTGTCTTCAACAAGCCAGCCAACAAACAAGTTCCTGAAGCTATCTTAGAGATTGCTGCGAAAATTGAGGAAGCTGATGGCGTAATCATTGGTACACCAGAATATGATCACTCCATCCCTGCTGTATTGATGAGTGCACTTGCTTGGCTATCTTATGGGATCTACCCATTATTAAGCAAACCAGTGATGATTACTGGTGCTTCTTATGGTACACTTGGTTCATCTCGTGCCCAATTGCAACTGCGTCAAATCTTGAACTCACCAGAAATTAAAGCCACTGTCCTTCCAGACGAATTCTTGCTTTCTCACTCTCTTCAAGCATTTGATCAAAATGGTGACTTAGTAGATCTTGACGTCATCAAGAAATTGGATGCTATCTTTGATGACTTCCGCATCTTTGTTAAAGTTACTGAAAAATTGCGCAACGCTCAAGAATTACTTCGTAAAGATGCCGAAGACTTCGACTGGGAAAACTTGTAAGATAGGAGACATACTAGCATGAAATTTGTAGGACTTGTAGGATCTAACTACGACCAATCATATAACCGCAAACTTTTGGAATTCATCCGTCGTCATTTTAAGATCAAATTTGAATTAGAAGTTCTTGAAATCGATGAAGTTCCAATGTTCAACCAAGATGAAAAATGGGACGAAAGCTTCCAATTGCGTCTCCTCAACAATAAAATTACCCGTGCCGATGGTGTGATTATCGCAACTCCTGAACACAACCACACCATTTCAGCAGGACTAAAATCTGTTTTAGAATGGCTTTCCTATGAAGTGCATCCTTTTGAAAGCAAACCTGTCATGATCGTGGGTGCTTCTTACTACGACCAAGGGACTTCTCGTGCTCAAGTTCATCTTCGTAAAATACTTGATGCTCCAGGTGTCAATGCCTATACCCTTCCAGGGAACGAATTTCTTCTTGGAAAAGCGAAAGAAGCTTTTGATGCAGATGGCAACATCACGAACGAAGGAACAGTTAAATTCCTTGAAACTTGTTTAGATAACTTTGTGAAATACGTAGGAGTCGTTTCTAAATTGAAAAAACCAAAACCAATTGAACCAGAAGATTTGGATTGCGGAAAACCAATCGCTACTACCATCACTGAGGTTGACCCAGATGATCCAGATTGGGTAGAAAAAGTTGCAGAAATTACAGGTGCTGTATCAGGCGATACATATGTCAAATTGGACCACGGTATCCTGACTGTTAATCAAATCGATATGTTCTTAAAAGCTATGCCTTTTGAGTTAACTTATGCGGATGATAACAACCAGTTCCTCTACTACAACAATGCTCACCAAGATCCAGATACGATGTTTGCTAAACGCGTGCCACCTCAATCTGGTAGCCGGATGTCAACTGTTCATGGTTCACTTCCACCAGCACGTATGAAAAACGTTGAATGGGTAATCGGCACTCTTCGCAACGGAAACCAGGAATATGTTCGTACCATTGTTCCAGGATCCCCTGAAGGCGTGATCAATACTCATAACTACCAAGCAATGTACTATCCAGATGGCTCATATGCTGGTATCAATGAGATCGTCTTCAACTTCCAACCATGGTTGGACTGGTATCTTCAAACAACAGGTCAACGCCTTGTAGGCGGTAGCGGACCATTTGCTCCTGCTGGTGGTCATGGTGATGCAGATGCAACTTCAGGTGCTTCAGATGCTGGAGGACACGGTGACGGAGCTGCTGATGCTACATCTGGTGCAAGCAACTAATAAAAAAATGAAGCTTTACGCTTCATTTTTTTATTTCAACTCTTTGATAATCTTCTTGGCATCTTCGTTTGAAATAGCCCCTAATTGAACATGTCCAATCTTTCCTTGGCTATCGATAAAGACTTCAGTAGGGATCGAACGAACCTGGTAATCCATAAATGCAGATCCGTCTGGATTGTACAAAACAGGCACTGATTGATAATCTTGTTGGGCAAACCATTCAACAAACTCATCTTCTGTTTTTTCCCCTTGCATTCCAGGCGCCATAACTGTGAGAATCTCAAAGTCCCGGTCCTTTTCTTCAACTAATTTATTGAGTTCAGGCATGCTTTGGCGACAAGGACCACACCAAGTCGCCCAGAATTTCAAGTAAACCTTTTTACCTCTGTAGTCTGAAAGTTTAACCGTGTTCCCCTTCATATCCTTTAGCTCGAAGTCGCTAGCTTCTTTTCCTACTAAAGGATGTTTGCTAGCGGTTGTGTTGGTCATTGATTGATTATTCATTGATTGATTATTCATGCCACTTTCGGACTGATTCATAGAGCAAGCAGCCAGGATAGACAGAGAAAGAAGCGAAAAACAGGCGTATTTAATAACTTTCATAATGAGTAAACCTCCATTTGATTTATGAAAAGATAGCAGACAAGCTATTCAATTGTCCCAAAAGTAACAAAATCCCCATAATGATGATGATCAAGCCACCAATCTTCTTTAGTAACAAGAGATGGGGTTTTAGACGATTAAAGTATGGGAGAACGATTCCAGATGCTAGAGCCAGGAGTAAGAATGGGATAGCCATCCCTAATGTATAAATGAAAAGGTAAACGGCACCCATAAGGGCATCTTGACCATTGGATGCTGCTAAGGCAAGTACAGAGCCAAGAACAGGACCGATACATGGCGTCCATCCAAAGCTAAAACCAAGCCCAAGGAGAAAAGCTGAAAATAATTCATTCTTGTGC
Source organism: Streptococcus australis (assembly GCF_040226615.1). GTDB lineage: Bacteria > Bacillota > Bacilli > Lactobacillales > Streptococcaceae > Streptococcus > Streptococcus australis_E. The sequence continues at coordinate 42,145 of NZ_JBCOAT010000001.1, forward strand.
TTGTTTGCCCCAAAATCCATTGTCTTCTGTTTCTCTAGGAAATTAAAATGAAAGACTTCCATCTGATGAAGACCAAGGATAATGATCAACACTCCCATCAGGTAACGGAACCAGTTGGTGTACATGATCTGACCAAGCAAACCTGCCCCAAAACCAATGAGGAGGAAAATAACAGAAATCCCTGCGATAAAACACAAGGTCTTTACAATCCCATGCCAGCGAATCTTTTTCCCAAAAATCTGAACGGATTTTTCCTGATCGCTTCCTAGCAAGACGCCGATATATACCGGAAGCAATGGAAAGACACAGGGAGAGAAAAAGGAGAGAATGCCTGCCAGAAAGACAGTAAAGGAGAAAACAATTTGATTCATAAAACACTCCGTATATTGATATGCTACACCTAGTATAACACTCCAACAGCTAAATTAAAAATTTCTGCTACGCTTTGATTATTAAATAATCATTTAGAAACTAGTTTCAAAACCAAACAAAAACTCCAAAGAACATAACTTTGGAGTTCAATTGACTACCTATTCCTCTTCTGCACTTTGTTTATTTGGCAAGAAAAGCGAAAGGACAATACCAACTACTGCTGGTAGTAACCATGGGAGGGATTGGGCAGCAAACGGCAAGTACTTAATGATGTTTGCTAGTCCTGCAAGTTTAAAGGTACTTGCCAGAACATCTGCAATCGCAACCAAGCTAACTAGGAACATAGTCAGCTGCATTCCTGGTTTTGATAGTTGAGTAAATTTATTTACAATCACAATCAACACAATAGTAATGGTGATTGGATAGAGGATCATCAAAACAGGCAATGAATAAGCAATAATGGCACTCAAACCAAGATTGGCAATGGAAAATCCAATCAAGGTAAAGAGAGTCGCATAGACCTTGTAAGAAATTTTAGGGAAGGTTTTATGGAAGAATTCCCCAGTCGACACGATCAAACCGGCTGTTGTTGTGAAACAAGTCACCGTCACCATACCTGCAAGGAAGATTTGAGCAACTGGGCCAAAGATAGCCTTGGTAGCTTCTGAGAGGACATAAACACCCTTATTGGCATCGGAAGCCATCACTTCTGCTGGAATTGGGAAGTGATTCCCAAGATAACCCAATCCAATATACAAAATACTAAAGCCGATGGCTACAACGATGCCGACAATCCAGATCGTTTTAATGTATTCTTTCTTGCTGGTGAAACCAAGTTGATTAAGAGTAGTCACTGCGATGACGCTAAAGGCTACTGAAGCAAGAGCATCCAAGGTGTTATACCCTTCAAGGAAACCTTGACCAAAGGCAGATGCTTGGTAGGCTTCTGTTGCTACTTGAGGCGCGTGTCCGCTGTACTTGAGAGCACCAAGAACAACGAGGACAACGATCAAGATAGCAAAGACAGGTGTTAAAATCCGACCAATACTATCTAGGATTTTAGAAGGATACAAGGCAATCAAATAGGCCAAACAGAAATAAATCAAGGTAAAGATAAAGAGACTCAGTCTACCACTTGATTGTCCTAACAATGGAGCTATCCCAACCTCGTAGGAAACAGTAGCCGTTCTTGGAATCGCAAAGAATGGACCAATAGACAGATACAAGGCTACCAGATAAACGATGGCAAACCAAGGAGCAATTTTTCGTGAAATCTCATGAATATACCCTTTAGGATTGAGTGTCCCAATAATCAAGGTGATAATCGCAATCCCGACTCCTGATAAGACAAATCCAGCAATAGCTGGCCAAAAATGGCTACCCGACTGGGCACCTAGCGCAGGTGGAAAGATCAAATTCCCTGCACCGAAGAAAATACCAAATAACAGCAAACCTGTTAAGGAACCTTTTCGTAACATATGTTCTCCTTTACATTTTTCAATCTTATCTAGTATAACAGCTTTCTTCCACCACGGCAATTCTTTTTACTGGAATTATTGCATTTAAAAATAACTTAAGACAAAGAAGACTCTACTGTAGATTCTTATATACTTCTTCATCCATTAATCAAAAAAAGTGCTTCTCTGCTATGCAACAGAGAAGCACTTTTTTAATCTTCACTAAAGCGACGATAATCAATACGGAAATCAAAGTAATTCTCTGCTTGCAGTTTATGGAAGATGTCCCGATAAGCCTCTTCATCAAATTGATCGCCTCGATAAAGAATCTCAAAACTCAGATCATCGTATTCTAAAAAGGCATTGGCTGTTTTGAAGCCGTTCCGCAAATAGAAGTCCATCCGAGCCCGTCGTTGTTCTAGATTATCACATTCTTCATCCAATCGCTCAACTTCTAAGAGCATAGTCCGTTGATAAAACTCGACTAATTTTTCAATGATTTCTTGACCATAGCCGTGGCTTCGCAAGTGTGGCATAATGGCAAAGAAGCTGACGTAAAAGGCCTTGGCATTTGAAATAGCAAAGGCAAATCCGACAAATTCTTCCTCATTGTAAAAAGCAAAAAAATGAGCATCATCATTGTCCGTATAGCGTAAAAACTCCGATAAAGGAATCCGTTCCTCTTCAGGGAAAGCCTCGATATTCAACCGCTCGACTTTATCCAAATCTGGGAACGTTTCAGTGATTAATTGACTGGTTAAGCGCATAAAGCCTCCATTTCTGCTACGATTATAGCAAATAAAATAACCCCTTTCAAGAAATCCGACTTTTAACAAAAGCAATTGATTTGCCAAACAAAAAAAGAGCTATGACTCTTTTTTGTTTGAATGTAGACATACTATTGTTTAACATAAAACAGCAAGATACTTTTCAAAAATTACTTTTATTTTAAGTCATTTAAGATAATTAAAAACTTTCCGCTGTGAGAAAAATGCCTGAAACTCAATTGTTTCAGGCACTCGGAATTATTGAGACCTTAGGCTCAATAATTAGTCATGGAACTTCATAGAAGTTCGCTGACGTCCGTACTCACCTAAGGAAAGTTTTAGAAGACTTTAAAAAAGAGCTAATGCTCTTTTTGTTTGTCTTATTTTGCCACTTCTTCTTTTTTGGAGAATTGGCTCATGTACAAGTCGTAATAGAATCCTTTTGCAGCCAAGAGGGACTCATGATTTCCTTGCTCTATGATTTGCCCCTCTTTAAGGACTAAAATCTTATCTGCTTCTTGGATAGTAGACAAGCGATGGGCAATGACAAAGCTAGTTCGCCCCTTCATCAAGTTCTTCATAGCCTTTTGAATCAAGAGTTCTAGACGGGTATCCACTGAAGAAGTCGCTTCATCTAAAATCAATATTTTTGGATCGGCAAGAAGAGCACGCGCAATGGTCAACAATTGTTTTTGCCCCAAAGAGATATTGCTGGACTCTTGGTTCATCTCCATGTTGTAGCCCCCCGGAAGTGTCCGGATAAAGTGGTCGACATTGGCAGCCTTGGCAGCAGCAACAATCTCTTCGTCTGTTGCTTCCAAGTTCCCAAAGCGCAGATTTTCTTTAATGGTCCCTTCATAGAGCCAAGCATCCTGAAGAACCATCCCAAACTGTTTGCGATAGTCTTGGCGAGATAAGTCGCGGATATCATGACCATCCACTGTAATAGCACCCTTGGTCACGTCGTAGAAACGCATAAGAAGATTGATCAGGGTCGTTTTCCCTGCTCCTGTCGGTCCGACAATAGCCACCATCTCCCCAGGATTGACCTCTAGGTTAAAATCACGGATCAGCGGTTTATCTTCCACATATTGGAAGTCTACATGGTTAAAGCTAACCTGCCCTGTCAATTCCGTGTCCAAAGATTCATTTTTACCGAGCATTTCATCTGGTTCATCAAGGACTTGGAAGACCCGGTCTAGTGAAGATTTGGCACTTTGTAAGGTGCCAGCTAACTGACTCAAGTTTTGAACAGGCTGATTGATTTGCCAGACATACTGGACAAAAGCCTGCATGTTCCCAACTGTAAGACGACCGGCAAGAACTTGAATAGCTCCAATAACTGCGACCAAAAGGTAGGTCAAATCAGAGATCGCATTAAGAACTGGCATCATCAGTCCAGAAATAAAATTCGCTTTAAATCCAACTTGCTGGAGACGACGGGTAATGTCGCGGAATTCTTCTTGCGATGATTCTTCACGTACATAGAGTTTTAAGACGTTGAAGCCGCTCAAATTTTCTTGAACAAAACCATTTAAAGCACCAAGGACATCAGCTTGCTCCTTAAAGTAAGGCTGGGATTTCTTCATAATCAACTGGGCACCGAAGAAAGTGATTGGGATAGAGGCAATCACGATCAGCCCCAAAGTAAGGTTGAGATAAAGCACCATAGCGATGACCAAGCTTAAGGTGAAAATGGCATTCACAATTTGAAGGAAGGACTGCTGCAAGGCATTAGAAACCGTTTCAACATCACTGGTAAAGCGACCGAGAAGATCTCCAAATTGGTGCTGATCAAAGTAAGAAACAGGGATGCGATTGATTTTTTTAGATAGGTCATTACGCATATCCTCAATCATGCTTTGAACAGCATTGGCCATGAAGTAATTCGAATAATAAGATCCGAGTTCATACAAGACTCCACGGAAGAGATAGACAACCATGACCCAGCCAACATAGCCAACATTAATCTGAGCTCCCGCTACTCCTCTAGCCATATCTGTCAGGTTAGCAGTCAATTCAGTAATAGCAAGCCCTAGGATATAGGGTTCAATGACACTCATAACCACACTCAGAATTTTTAGAAGAGTAGCGAAAATAACGGCATAGCGATAAGCTTTTAAGTAGCCCCAAAGGCGTACAAAACTAGAACGTTTTTCTTTCATTTTCTCCTCCCTCCTATTCTTCTGTCAATGATTGGTTTTTCAACTGGGAACGAGCAATCTCGCTGTAGATTTCATTGGTTGCTAATAGTTCCTCGTGTGTGCCACGACCAACGATTTCTCCATGATCTAAGACAATGATTTGATCTGCATCCATAATGGTCCCAACCCGCTGGGCTACGATTAAGACAGTTGCATCTCCAGTTACTTCTTTTAGACGTTTTCGAAGTGTTGCATCTGTCTTGTAGTCAAGAGCCGAGAAGGAATCATCAAAGATATAGATGTCCGGTTCCTTAACTACCGCACGTGCAATGGATAGACGTTGCTTTTGACCTCCAGAAAGGTTGCTTCCCCCTTCAGCTAAATGAGTGTCAAACTGCTCTTCTTTGCTTTCGATAAACTCCTTGGCTTGGGCTACATCTGCTGCCTTATCTAGTTCTTCAATACTGGCATCTTCCTTGCCATAACGGATGTTTTCAGCGATGGTCCCTGTGAAGAGCAAGGCCTTCTGTGGAATGAAGCCAATCTTATGGCGCAAGGCTTTAACATTAAAATCACGCACATCCACGCCATCGACCAAGATTTTCCCCAAGGTGACATCATAGAATCGAGGAATGAGCTGGACGAGTGAGGATTTCCCAGAACCGGTCGATCCGATAAAGGCGATGGTTTCACCCGGTTTAGCCTTAAAGGAAATATTATGAAGGACTGGACTCTCCGTTTCACCAGGATAGGCAAAGGTAACATTGTCAAATTCCAGATATCCCTTGGTTTCTGTCTCAGTAACTCCATTTTCATTAGGATCAATGGAAATGGGCATGTCCATGATTTCTTTCAAACGATGACTAGAGACAGCCGTTCGTGGATACATTGTAAAGAGATTGGCTAGGAAAAGGAAAGAAAGCAAGGCATGGAAACTGTATTCGATAAAGGCGACAAGATTCCCAATTTCTAAGCTCCCATCCCCTAGAGGATCCAAGGCAAACCACACAATAGCTACAATCATGGCAATGATGATTTGAACAAAGAGTGGCTCCGTCAAACCGGTCAATTTAAAGAGTTTATTAGAGTTGTCCGCATAAACTGCATTGGCTTTGCCAAACTTTTCTTCTTGGAATTCCTCACGCGCAAAGGCACGAATAACCCGAAGGCCTGTGAGATTTTCTCGCGCATATTGATTGAGCTTATCCAGGGTTTCCTGCTGTTTCTCTGACAAAGGTCTGGTCTTGATAGCTACATACCAGACGACCACGGCCAAAAATGGCATCGAAATCGCCACAATCCAAGCAAGAGATGGACTGGTCTGTAAAATCAACAGAATACTTGACAGCATCATGATAGGGGTAATGACCCCAAGTTTTAACATCTGGTCAGAAAACTGCATCAGGACAAAAGCATCAGACGTCATCCGCGTCACTAAGGAAGAAACACCAATTTTTTCATACTCATGGTGAGAATATTCCTGAAGCTTCTCATAAAGGTCATTGCGCATATCCATGACCATGGTTGTAGTAATCTTCCCAACCGCATAGGCTAGAACGATTCGCCCGAGAATCCCTACGATGATCACACCAAACATAACCCAGGCCCAGAAATAAACTCGCTCTATATCTCTCGGATTAATCCCCTCATCAATCATACGAGCCAGAACAGTTGGCAGACCGAGGTTAACAATCACAAAAAAGATGGCAGCTGTAAAATTCAAGCACAACCATTTTGGATATTTTCTCAAATAAGACCAAATATATCCCATACCTTTCTCCTCCCTATACAATAAAAAAGCACCCTTAAGTACTTTTTAAGCTATTTTAGAAAGCACGTTGCCTCCTTCAATTCACCCCTATTATATCAGATCCCGCATAGGCTAGCAAAGAAAAGAGCAGTGAAAAGCAAGGAATAAAAAAGAGGATAGTCTCAGCTATCCCTTCTAGATACGATTATTTTTGACGTTTGAATTTTGCATCTTTGAAGAAAGCAAAAACTTCATAATCACTAGATTCTGCTTTTGATACATCCAAAGTCAAAACATCACCATCAATCTTATACTTAACTTTATCTTTACCACCTTCCGCTGATTCAAGAGTTTTACCATTCTGATCAGCTTTCAGGTCAATTGTTTTCTCTTTGCTTTCACCAAGAGCATCCATTTTGATAATCATCTTAGCTTTTGTATCTTTAATTTCAATTGTCATTGTCAATGATAATTGATCAATGACCTGCTCAAGTTGCTCATCAGTAGCCCCTTGCTTTTTAAGGATACTTTTAATTTGATCCTTCTCAGCTTTATAGACATATTTCCCATTATCGCTAGTTGTAGTTGTAGAGCCACAAGCTACAAGAAAAAACGCACCAACTGCCAACAAAGCAGCAAAGACAAGACGTTTAAAGTATTTCATCAGAAATCTCCTTTTTTGTTTATAGGAACTATTTTAGCAAAAAAATAGAAGACTAACAACATAATGAATTAGTAATAACTTGATAAGATATGGAAGTGGCTTGTGATTATAGAATCACTAAACGAGATTCAAAGGTGAAAGTTTATTGTATGAGTTAAAAACTGTATTTTAACAGTACAATACTTTTTCTTGTAAATATTAAATATTTCCAATATATTGAATAATAGAATTTAAATTTAAGGCAGTTTATTTATGAAAGTAAACGATCATTCTAAAGACAAAGATTAATACTCTCCTTTTACTTATTAATAATTTCAAATTGTTAAAATGCTATATATACTCCAATAAGACTTAGATACTATCTAGAAATATAGCTTTTCATTAAAGAAAATTATAACAAGGGTCATACACTCGACATAGGACAAAAGTAAATCTGTACAAATATAGATCTAATTTCAAAATTGTACACAAAAAAACCGAGGTCTAAACCTCGGTTTTCATTTTGATTGGAAACTCGATTATTTAAGAGTAACTGAAGCTCCAGCTTCTTCCAATTTAGCTTTGATTTCTTCAGCTTCAGCTGTAGCAACACCTTCTTTAACAACTGCTGGTGCTCCATCAACAAGTTCTTTAGCTTCTTTAAGACCAAGACCTGTGATTTCACGTACAACTTTGATAACGCCGACTTTCTTGTCGCCTGCAGATGTCAATTCAACGTCGAATGAATCTTTAGCAGCACCAGCGTCAGCAGCACCAGCTGCAGCAACAGCTACAGGAGCAGCTGCAGTTACACCAAATTCTTCTTCGATAGCTTTTACAAGGTCGTTCAATTCAAGGATTGAAGCTTCTTTAATTTCAGCAATAATGTTTTCAATGTTCAATGCCATTGTTATTTCCTCCAAATAAGTTTTAAATTTTTTATTTATATTCTTTTGTAGCTAGGCTACGCTGCGTAGCTTAGGATTAAGCTGCGTCTTCTTTGTTGTCTGCAACCGCTTTGACTGCAAGAGCAACGTTGCGCACTGGCGCTTGAAGTACAGAAAGGAGCATAGAAAGAAGTCCTTCGCGGTTTGGAAGAGTTGCAAGAGCAAGGATCTCTTCTTTTGATGCGACAGCGCCTTCGATTGCACCACCCTTGATTTCAAGTGCGTCAGCAGTTTTAGCAAAATCGTTCAAGATTTTCGCTGGTGCAATAACATCTTCGTTAGAAAATGCTACAGCAGATGGTCCAACAAACACAGATGCAAGATCTTCAAGTCCAGCTTTTTCAGCTGCACGACGTAAGATTGAGTTTTTAATAACTTTGTACTCAACTTCGCTTCCACGAAGCTCACGACGAAGAACTGTATCTTGGTCAACTGTTAAACCACGAGCGTCAACAACGACGATAGAAGCAGCAGCTTTCATTTTCTCAGCTACTACATCAACTAGTTCCGCTTTTTTAGCAATAATTGCTTCACTCATTAGTGTGTTCACCTCCGTAATTATTTTGCTTGGGGAATTTTTCCAAAAGAAAAACGTGCCCAAACCTAGACACGAAAGTACAATACGCTTCTTTTTACATGATACGTTTTGTCCTCGGTAGGATATTTATGAGTCTAGCTCCCCTACTGTCTTAGGCAGTTTTTTCAAACCGTTATTAAGTGTATCACATAAAAAAAAAGAATGCAAGTATTTTTGCAAACTTTTTTAAAAAATCTTAATCTTTATAAATAGTCTTTGTACGATTGAGCCACGCATAGGCCAAGCCCATGATTACTCCTCCTCCTACCCAGTTCCCTACAAAAGTGACAGTGTAATGACGAAGAACATTGAAGAACTCTAGGTGAGGCAAATCTTTAGAAATAGAATTAAACGTAGCCAGTGAGAAGGAAGCAAAGTTTGCAGCAATGTGTTCATTGGTAAGGAAAACAAACATATAAATTGCTGACAAAGCCATCAGAACTTTCGCTGTTTCATCTTTAAAGAATAAATAGGACAAAATAGCTATATTAACAAAGATGTTGGCAACAACCCCTTCAAAGAAGACCAATTGATTAGAACGTTGCAACTTCATCTCTACAACCGAACCAAGAAAGCCTTTTGGATTCAGATTTGCAAAAGCACTTGTCTGACTAAAAAGGAATGCGAGGAACAAAGCACCAACTAGGTTAAAAAATGTACAATAGAGTAAAATTTCTAAAGCTTTCTTCCAATTAATCTTCTTTAAATAAACACCAGCTGTCAGGTACATCATATTGGAAGTCGTTAACTCACTATTTAAGAATAGTAAATAAACCAATCCCCACGCAAAAATAAATGGGAATAAGAAACGACCAGAACCTGGCAAGAAAGTGTTGAGAAGGTCTGCCCCCACAATCCCTACTGCAGTACTCATTGTCAAAAACGCACCCGCGAACATAGAGCGAACCGCATAACGAGCTTTAGACGCCGTATACAATTCTTCCTTCTTCTGACATGCTGCTTCTACCTTAAGAACAAAATTTGATTCTCCCATCTGAATCTCCTTATATATTGAATTTGTGAACTTCTTCATTATATCATAGAATAGACTTTCTGAAAAGGTTTTCAGAAAAATTTAAAGTAAAAATCCGGAGTCCCACAAGAAAAATAAATAAATCGATTTAAAACGATAAAATAAAAAAACAGACTTTGAGAGTCTGTTTGAAATTCAATTTAAATCATATCTTATAAGAAACGATTCGCCCAAGCGATATCCAAGTTCAAGATTTCTTGAGTTGTATATTGTTGGCGATAAGGATTGTAGACAGTACCTTCATAGCCACCATACACACTAGGTGAATCATACTGAGTAAGGTTGTAAGTTTCAATGATATGGTTCAATTTTGCATAGTAACTAGTGTCAGTAGCATAGACACCAGTTAAAGCAGCTGTTGCATCCTGATAGCTTGTTGTATTGCTCTTCCAAGCTCCTGCAAAATGACCTTGTTTCAAAACCGCAACGTAGTCTTGCAATGATTCATAGTAGCTAGGGTATGAACGGAAAGCATCATTGATGGTATAGGCATTTCCAGCACCGTCATCTTCCCAAGTTTGCATCACTGCAGATTGACCAGCATAGCTCCCTTTAATACCAAAAAGGTTATAGTGTGGATACGATGACAAGCCAGATTGACCTGAACCACTTTCTAAAATGGCTTGAGCAATCATAACAGATGCATACAGATCATTTTCTTGACCAAGTTGGCGAGCAGATTCACCGATTTGTGAGATGAAGGCTTCTGTTGGATCTGCATATTGAGAATATGCTTCATCATTTGCTCCAACGTTTCCTACGTGCTCACTAATGGCTGCTGCTACTGTTCCTGCAGCTACCAGAGCTACTAAGGATCCAATCAATTTCGATTTATTTAGTAATTTTTTCAATGTGATAATCTCCTAATGTTATAATGAAAACTCTTTAAGATGATTATAGCACAGAAAAGCATTAAATTGTTGAGTTCAATATTACATTTCAATTACAATATCGAGATAAATCAAACAAATAAATAACAGGGCAGTAATAATATGATTTATTCCGAAAAACTAAAGTCAAAAATTGCATCCCAAGCTTCTTCTACTCCCGTTTTATTAACGGATGAGAAGATGATAAAGGTATCTGATTTATCAAAATCCAACTTCTTCTTGATCATGGATTCATGCTTGTTCCATTTTCCTCTTGGTATTTTGTCAGCTTTCGTGGCAACTAAGATAACAGGAATCTCGTAGTATTTTAAAAATTGGTACATTTGGACATCATCTGCTGAGGGTTCATGACGAAGATCGACTAGGCTGACAACTGCTCTTAGATTATCTCTGGTTGTCAGATACTCCTCGATCATCTTGCCCCATTTCTCACGCTCTTTTTTAGAGACACGAGCATATCCATAGCCAGGTACATCGACAAAACGAAGTTTGTCATCGATATTAAAGAAGTTTAATAACTGTGTTTTCCCTGGTTTTCCAGATGTGCGGGCCAAATTCTTACGATTTAGCATGGTATTAATAAAAGAAGACTTGCCGACATTTGATCGACCGGCAAGTGCAACTTCTGGGATATCATCTTGAGGATAATGACTTTTATTGGTAGCGCTCAACAAGATATCTGCATTATGAGTATTTACTTTCATAGAATTTCTTTCTAGGCAGTTTCTAAAATTGGTTTTTCAGTTCCGTTAACTGCTTCTTTAGTGATTCGAACCAGTTTGACGTCTTCTTGACTTGGAACTTCAAACATAACATCCAACATAGTTTCTTCGATGATAGAACGTAAGCCACGAGCACCTGTCTTGCGTTCGATAGCTTTGCTTGCAATTTCTTCAAGTGCTTCGTCATCAAATTCTAATTCAACATCATCAAAGGATAGGAGAGCTTGGTATTGTTTCACCAAGGCATTTCTTGGTTCTTTCAAAATACGAACCAGATCTTCAACTGTCAGTTGCTCCAAAGCGGCAAGAACCGGAAGACGACCAATTAACTCAGGAATAATACCGAATTTTTGGATATCTTCTGCAATGATTTCTTGCATGTAAGAGCTAGATTCATCAATGGCTTTGTTGTTTTGGCCAAACCCGATGATCTTTTCACCTAGACGTTGCTTCACAATTTCTTCAATCCCATCAAAGGCTCCACCAACGATGAAGAGGATATTTTTGGTGTCAACTTGAATCATCTCTTGTTGAGGATGCTTGCGTCCGCCTTGAGGTGGCACGCTCGCAACAGTTCCCTCGATGATCTTCAAGAGAGCTTGCTGTACTCCTTCACCAGATACATCACGGGTGATCGAGACGTTCTCGCTCTTTTTAGCAATCTTATCAATTTCATCAACATAGATGATGCCACGCTCTGCACGTTCAATATTGAAGTCAGCTGCTTGTAATAGCTTAAGAAGGATATTCTCAACGTCTTCTCCGACGTAACCTGCTTCAGTCAAGGCTGTCGCATCGGCGATAGCAAAAGGCACATTCAAACTCTTAGCAAGCGTTTGAGCCAAGAAAGTTTTTCCTGAACCTGTAGGACCGACCATCAAAATGTTTGATTTTTGTAGATCCACATCGTTGTCATCTTCACGATTTTCATGGAAGTTAATCCGTTTGTAGTGATTGTAGACAGCTACTGCTAGTGCTCGTTTCGCACGATCTTGACCGATGACATAGTGGTTAAGGATATTGAGAAGTTCGATTGGTTTTGGAACCTCTGAAAGGTCTGCCAAGACTTCCTCAGCTAATTCTTCTCGAATGATTTCTTGAGCTAACTCAACACATTCATTACAGATAAAGGCATTGTTCCCAGCGATAATCTTCTGAACTTCGTCTTGGTTCTTACCACAAAACGAACAATAAACCATCATATCGTTTGATTGATTTGTAGGCATTTTCTTCTCCCGATTCTATAGTCTGTTTGTAATTTATTTAAATAAAGTCATATAAAAGGCGTGAATAGAATTCACAAGATTAGTAAAGGCATTTAATAAGAAGAGGGTGGCTAAGCCATAGCGCTTTTTCCGAAGAGTCTGGGAAGCACATACCAGGCAAATCACGCATAAAACTGCTGTAAAAAAGCCAAAGATACTACGTTCCATCAACTAGTCTTCCTTTCTTTCAAAATGTCTAATAGTAAAGTCGTAAGGGTTTTTTTCATCTTTTTCGATTGTCCGCTCATCAAATAATTGAAACTGGTCCCACCGGAAGTCTTCCGGGAAGTAGGTATCTCCTTCCAATTCGGCATCGATGACAGTCTGATAGAGCTCCTCTAGATAAGGCTCGAAAAGACGGATGACCTTCTCACCACCGATAATAAAGAGTGACAAATCCTGTCCCTTATACCAGTTTAAAACGTCTTCAACTGAGGTTTTTAGCAAAACCTTTTCATTCTCTACATCATACTTGTCATCTCTAGAGAGAATAATATTGGTCCGATTTGGGAGGACACGTTTGTTTAAACCTTCGTAGGTAACTCTTCCCATGAGGATCGCATGGCCTGTAGTCGTTTGTTTAAAGTGCTGCAATTCAGCTGGTAAATGCCAAGGCATGACCTGATCTTTGCCGATCACTCCATTCTTCGTCTGAGCCCAAATGCCAATTACTTTCTTACTCATTTTTACATCCTTTATACTGATACTTCTATTTTATCAAATTTTTCAAGAAAAGACTGTTTCTAACTATTGCTTCCTTGAGCAAAACTTCCCATTTTTTCCGTCAAAAAAACCGCGATTTCTCGCGGTTTTAATGAGACAAATCCTAGATCTTAGTCTTCTTTTTTGCGTTTAGCAAGTCCGAATAATGAGAGACCTGTCAAAGCGCTAAGAATAGCAAGACCAGTTTTAGAAGTTTCCTCAGTACCAGTTTCAGGAAGAACTGCTGTTTCATCAGATGGATTGATGAATTTAGTTTCCTTAGTTTCTGGAACTGGTTTTGGATCTGGAGTTGGAACTGGATCTGGCGTTGGAACTGGATCTGGAGTCGGTGTTGGAGTTGGTGTAGGATCCGGAGTTGGTGTTGGAGTTGGTGTCGGCGTTGGTGTTGGTGTCAACGTCTTCTTGTAGATGTGTTGAGTATTACCGTTCTCATCTACAATTGTCTTAACAAACTCGTAACCTGGAATATCTTTCTTCGGTTGCTCACCATCTTCTGTTGGATAACCAGGAATTGGTTTTCCATTTTCATCTACGTGTGAAGTTGTAACTTTCTCGTAGACGTGCTCTGTATCACCATTTGGTAATTTCTTCGTTTCAACGAAGCGGTAACCTGGAATTTCAGCTTTTGGTTGGTCACCATCAACTGTAGGATATCCTGGGATTTCCTTACCTTCTTTATCAACAAACTTAGTGATTGGAAGAACAGTTGGTGTGTATGTCGCAGAAGCTTTTGTTCCGTTCACATCTTCACGAACTACTGTCACTGCTGGTGCAGTACCAGTAAATTCAGGTTCTGGAGTGAAAGTTACAGTTCCGTCTGCTGCTACTGTGTAAGTACCAACACCTGGAATCGTCTTCGTAGTTGATCCATCTTCAAAGGTTGCTGGAACTTCGTCGTTCATTGGTACACGGCTGTCACCTTCGGTGAAGCTTGGTTTACCTGTTTGAGTAGCACCCTTCTTACCAATTGAAGTTACTGGTTCTCCTGTTGGTGCAACTGGAGTCACAGTTGGTGTGTATTTTGCAGTAACTGGAGTACCGTTCTTATCGACACGTTTCACTGTTACGCCTGTACCTGTTCCTGTGAATGATTTTTCTGGTACGAAGGTTACAGTTCCGTCTGGAGCTACTGTGTAAGTTCCTTCTCCTGGAATTGTTTTCGTAGTTGAGCCATCTTCAAAGGTTGCTGGTGTATCATCATCCATTGGGATTGCAGGGTTACCAGGTGTGAAGCTTGGTGTTCCTGTTTGTTTTTGACCTTGGATGTCTGTAGATGTTGCAGGTTCAGCAGTTGGTACGACTGGAGTAATCTTAGGTGTGTATGATGTTTCAGCTGGAGTGCCGTTTGCATCCTTGGCTTGTACCTTAACTGGAACTACTTCGCCAGAGTAAGATTTATCAGTTGGTGTAAATGTTACAACCCCTGTTTCTTTATCAACTGTGAAAGTACCGATTTCTTTACCTTCTGGTGATTTCGCAACTACAGATTCTGCTGGTTGGCCATTTTCATCAAGAAGAGTAATGGTATCTTTGTCGATTGGTGCAACTGGGTCACCTTCGGTGAAGGTCACAGTTCCAGTTTGAACCACACCTTGAGGTGCTTCTGATTCAGCTGGAGTTGCAGTTGGTGTTACTGGAGTCACAGTTGGTGTGTACTTAGCTGTTACTGGAGTACCGTTCTTATCGACACGTTTAACAGTCACGCCTGTTCCTGTTCCTGTGAATGATTTTTCTGGTACGAAGGTTACACTTCCATCTGGAGCAACTGTGTAGGTTCCTTCTCCTGGAATTGTCTTAGTCGTTGAACCATCTTCAAATGTAGCTGGCGTATCATCATCCATTGGGACGTTTTCGTTACCTGGTGTGAAGGTTGGTTTACCAGATTGTGTTTGACCTTGCTTGTCAGTTGAAGTTGCATCTTCAGCTGTTGGTGTCACAGGTGTCACAGTTGGTGTGTATTTTGCAGTAACTGGAGTACCGTTCTTATCTACACGTTTCACTGTTACGCCTGTACCTGTTCCTGTGAATGATTTTTCTGGTACGAAGGTTACAGTTCCGTCTGGAGCTACTGTGTAAGTTCCTTCTCCTGGAATTGTCTTCGTAGTTGATCCATCTTCAAAGGTTGCTGGAACTTCATCATCCATTGGAATTGCAGGGTTACCAGGTGTAAAGCTTGGTGTTCCAGTTTGTGTTTTACCTTGGATGTCTGTAGATGTTGCAGGTTCAGCAGTTGGAACAACTGGAGTAATCTTAGGTGTGTATGATGTTTCAGCTGGAGTGCCGTTTGCATCCTTGGCTTGTACCTTAACTGGAACTACATCTCCTGAGTATGACTTATCACTTGGTGTAAATGTTACAAGGCCTGTTTCTTTATCAACTGTGAAAGTACCGATTTCTTTACCTTCTGGTGATTTAGCAACTACCGATTCAGCTGGTTGGCCATTTTCATCAAGAAGAGTAATGGTATCTTTGTCGATTGGTGCAACTGGGTCACCTTCGGTGAAGGTCACAGTTCCAGTTTGAACCACACCTTGAGGTGCTTCTGATTCAGCTGGAGTAGCTGTTGGTGTTACTGGAGTCACAGTTGGTGTGTACTTAGCTGTAACTGGTGTACCATTCTTATCAACACGTTTCACAGTTACGCCTGTACCTGTTCCTGTGAATGATTTTTCTGGTACGAAGGTTACACTTCCGTCTGGAGCTACTGTGTAAGTCCCTTCACCTTCTACTGTCTTAGTTGTTGATCCATCTTCAAAGGTTGCAGGTGTATCATCATCCATTGGAACATTTTCATTACCTGGTGTGAAGGTTGGTTTACCAGTTTGTGTTTGACCTTGTTTGTCAGTTGAAGTTGCGTCTTCAGCTGTTGGTGTCACAGGTGTTACAGTTGGTGTGTAGGTTGCTGAAGCTTTTGTTCCATTCTTATCTTCGCGGACAACTGTCACGGCTGGTGCAGTTCCTACGAATGATTTTTCTGGAACAAATGTAACTGTACCATCAGCTGCTACTGTGTAAGTACCAACACCTTCTACTGTCTTAGTTGTTGATCCATCGTCAAATGTTGCTGGAACATCATCATTCATTGGTACACGGCTATCACCTTCAGTAAATACTGGTTTACCTGTTTGAGTAGCACCTTGAATGTCTGTTGTTTCAACTGGTGTTGCTGTTGGTGTCACAGGTGTTACAGTTGGTGTATAGGTTGCAGAAGCTTTTGTTCCGTTCTTATCTTCGCGGACAACTGTCACGGCTGGTGCAGTTCCTACGAATGATTTTTCTGGTACAAATGTAACAGTACCGTCTGGAGCTACTGTGTATGTACCAACACCTTCAACGGTCTTA
>NZ_JBCOAT010000001.1:58873-477228 GCF_040226615.1 Streptococcus australis
CTGGTACAAATGTAACAGTACCGTCTGGAGCTACTGTGTATGTACCAACACCTTCAACGGTCTTAGTTGTTGAACCGTCATCGAATGTTGCTGGAACATCTTCGTTGATTTCAACAGTCTTTTCAACGCCATCAACCGTTACAGTTCCACCCTTAAATTCAGGTTTACCTGTTTGAGTAGCACCTTGGATGTCTTTTGTTTCAGCTGGTGTTGCAGTTGGTGTTACTGGAACAATCTCTGGAGTGTAAGTTGTATCAACCTTGATTCCGTTTGAGCTTTCAGCTTGAACCTTAACAGGCGTTACTTTACCTGTGTAAGACTTATCAGTTGGTGTGAAGGTTACAGTTCCAGTTGCTGGGTCGATCGTGAATGTACCGATTGGTGTTGTTCCATCTTCCGCGTAAGCTGTTGTAGTTGAAACTTCGTTACCATCTTTATCCAAAAGTTTGTAGCTGTTATCTTTAATAGTGATTTCTTTGTCTTCACCATTTACAGAAACAGTTGTACCCGCAAAGGTTGGTTTACCTGTTTGAGTAGCACCTTGGATATCTTTAGATGTAGCTGGATCTGCTGTTGGCACAGCTGCTTTTACAGTAGGTGTGTAGCTTGCATCAGAAGTGATAGTTGCAGTTTTACCATTAGCATTTGTAACAGTCGCAGTTGCTTGGACTTTAACACCTTTAGCAGTTCCGACAAAGTCTTTCTCAGGAGTGAAGGTTACCGCACCTGTAGTAGGATCAATTGAATATGTTCCTTCACCTTCTACTGTCACAGTAGTTTCATCAGTAGGTTGACCAGTTGCTGGATCTACCAATTTCTTACTTGTGATTTTCGCAGTCTTGTCGTTGCTCAACTCAAATGTAGGAGTTTGAGTTTGTGGAACATTTTGGATATCCTCAGAAACCTTGTCTGTTGGAGTGATGGCAATTGGAGTTACAGTTGGAGTGTACTTAGCTGTAGCTGTCTTGATGTATTCCGCTTGAACCTTACCGTCTTTATTGCGACCAACTGGCGCTGACAATGTAACTTCCACACCTTTTGCAGTACCAGTGAAGCTAGGATCTGGAGTAAAGGTTACTTCGCCCGTTGTAGGATTGATCGTATATGTTCCTTCTCCATCTACTGTTACAGATGGTGCATCAGTAGAAAGTCCTGTTGCTGGATCTACTAACTTAGCAGGGTATTCTGCACTTGGAGTGACCGAAATCTTATCTCCATTTGCGTTAGTTTCAGTTGTGTTAAAGGTTGGTGTTTCTTTTTGAGTTGCACCTTGAACATCAGTCGATGTCTTGTCAACAGCTTCAATATCAATAGGAGTAACTGTTGGGATGTAAAGACCATCCATGGTATTCAATTGACCATCAATGTTTGGTTCTTGGTCTGGGAATTTTGTTGACCAACCAGTATCATAGCCATTATTATCTGAACGACGGATAGAAATACCATCTGCAGTTCCAAGGAAGTTATCTTCTGGGATAAACTCAACATCTACGTCTTTACCGTTGGCAGTTATCTTGTATTTCCCTTGACCTGGAACTACGTAATAACCATCCGCATCAAGGGTTGCACGATTGCCATCTTTATCAACGATGTATGGTTCTACAGTTTCGTCGATAACTGCCTGAGAGTTACGTTGATACTTGTGTTCTCCTCGTGCTGTAAAGGCTACAGTTGCTGTTTGTTTGGCACCTTGAGGGCCAGAAGTTTCCTTGAATTCCCCTTTTGGTGGGTGGGTGATTTGAGTCTTGAAGTCTTCCACTTCCCCTGAGAAAGCCATACCCGTTGGGCTTTCAATCTCAGTTGCTTTCTTAGCAATCCGGACACGAGCACCTAATTCGTTGATACTTGGATCAATAAAAGTCTTACTGTTTGCGAAGGTCAACTCAACAGTGCCATCTTGTGTGATTGTAGCGAGATTTGAGCGTTCATCCTCATCGAATTTACCATTTTGGTTAAAGTCTACCCAACCATAGATATTTGCTTCTGAAGCTCCATCCAAATGGGCTTGAACTGACATTTTGTAGTTCCCTGGGCGTGTACGATCCATCTTGATCATCTCATTGGTTGTCCCTTTGAGTTCATCTGGAAGTAATTGGTCAATTCCTTCATCGGCCGTAGTTGCCTTATCATCACCGAACCAGTCAAGAGTCGTGTTTTCATCCATATCAGGACTCACGTTACCAAGATACGGTTGATTTACTTTAGCTCCAGTAACACCGTCAACAGTTGCAATGGTATGGACTGCTTTACCATATGACTCAGGAGCATCCCCTTCATCAAGTGGGAAGAACCCTAGCATAGCAGACTGTTTACCACCCGAAGCGATGTAAAGTCCCACTTCAGATGCTCCACGCGTCATAACAAGGGGAACAGAGGAAACGCCTGCAGAAATATTTGGCCCAAAGACACCAGTCCCAAGACCACCAGTTACTTGGTCAGGGTTTCCAAAATACTTCCAAGCGACTGGTTTCTTATCTGGGCCAACTAAAGTAGACCCGCGAAGTTGGTTAAGGTTAATTCCGTAGAATGATTTACCATTAATAGTAGTAGTAGGGTTAGGGCCAAAAAGATTATCCGTATCTTGTATCATGTACGGTACACTATCTCTTTTATAATCTTTTTTCCATTCTCCAAGATGTTGCCAACCTTCTCCGTTGGTAGTGAACATAACAAATTCACCAGGGTTGGCAGACTCTCCATCAGCCATAACAATAGCTGGCTTAACTGTCTTACCACGGAAGGTTGCAGAGATTTCAAACTGAACTCCGATATTTCCACCATTTATCGCTGAAGCAATGGTTGTCTTCTTGGCTTTGGTATCAATTCCTTCATGTCTAATTTCGGTATAACCATTTTGAGGCTCTGCGGTAATCATGGCCTCATCACCGTTATTGAAATGTAACTTAGAAGTAGGTGAACTTGAATTATTGACAAAACCGTTTCGAGCATTTGGATCATAGGTTGCTTTTTCTGCGTCAGTAGCTCCTTGGCTTTCTAGTCGCTTCTTATAGATTTCTGTTGCTTGGAAGGGTTTCAAAGACTTAACTTTGATGGTTACCACATATCCAGGCATGATTTCCTTAGTATAGGTAGCCCCAACTTGAAGAGCCATTTTCTCTTGTAAGTTTTCAGTTGGTTTAGTTTCGGCGGCAGGTACTAATGTCGTAGTGGTTCCTGTCCAGTTGGCTACATCTCCAAAGTCCAACCATGTAATCTGGCTAGTCAAAGATTTTGCGTCAAGGTCTGTTGTATATCCTGGTTTTTCAACCTTTGGAGTTGATGTTGCGTCTTCAACGTCATCCCCAATCAAACTTGGATCATTTGCGTCACCGAGAGCACGACGAGTACGGCGTTTGCCAGAAGTTTCTGCTGTTACAGCAGGAGTTTCAGTAGCTGGAGCTGCGACACCTGCAGCCACTTCTTCTTTCTTATCTGTTGCAGCTGCTTCAGTTGCCTTGTTGTTAGGGTTTGTTGAAGCTTCTGTTGCTGCAGGAGTTGCTACAGCCGCTTTATCTTCAGTAGTAGCTGCAGTTGTTGGTTCAGTAGTTGTTGCTGGTGCAACACCTGCTGCAGTTACTGGTGCTTCAGCTTTATAAGTTGTAGCTGAAGTTGGAGCTTCACTTGTTGTAGCGGGTGCTTCAGTTGTCGTAGAAGCAGCAGCTTCTGTTGTTGTAGCAGGTTGAGCCCCTTCTTCTGTAGCCTTTGCAACAGTTGCTGGGTTCTCTGCGTTTTCTTCGGCTGCAACGCTAGACGCTGTACCAACCATAACGAGTGTTCCTAAAAGGACAGAGCAAACTCCGACATTCAATTTACGAATCGAAAATCTGCTAATGCGATCATTAAATAAATCTTTGCCCATATTTTCCTCCATAATTTTTTACAATTAATAAGCTAATTTATTGGCCTATATTTTAAACCTTATATATTCTATCAAATTAGTTAAAAATATCAAAGTGAAATGACTCAAAAAACTAATCATTTTTAAAATTTTTGATGATATTACTAATCATTAAATTTAAATAATAGGAAGTATGGTTCATTTTTATGAAAAACCTAAACTTTCTTCCTATCTAAATAGTGATTATTTGTTTAAAGCCTAAATAGCCAAATCAAACTTCAATTGAGGTTTGACTGGATCATAATCTTCCAAAACAAAGTCCTCGGCTTTAATCTCAAAGAAATTGGTGCCATCTGGTACATTCAATACCAAACGAGGCTGGCAATCAGATGGCTCGCGCCGAAGTAATTCTTCTGCCTGTTCGAATTGGTTATCATAGATGTGGAGGTTGTTAATAAAGTAAAAGAACTTGCCAACCTTCCAGCCAAAGTGCTTGGCAATCATCATTTGAAGAGCCACGTATTGCATGGCATTGATATGGTGAGCCACCAACATATCGTTGGAACGTTGGGTCAAGGTCGCATCCAGATAGATTTCCCCATCTATACGGCGCACATCAAACATGGTTTGAAAAGCACAAGGTAAGAGTCCTTCGCTCTCCTCAAAGGCTTGGTAGTCCCATAGAGAAATGATATTACGACGATTCCAGGGATTGGCTTCCAGCTGTTTGAGAATTTTGTTGATGATGTCGTGCTTTTTAACGACCGCACCATAACGCTCTCCAATCGTTCCCGTATCCCCAACTTCCCAGTCATTCCAATAATGAACTTGGTACTTGTTATTTAGGAGTTCCAGACTATTGGACTGGTCCTGGTAGATCCAGAGCATCTCCTTGATGGCTGACTTGATGGCGATAGGACGAAGGGTCGTAATAGGGAACTCGCCCTTGGCCAGATCAAACTCCATAAAAGCTCCAGTGATGTACTTGGAATTGGCTGTTGTGCCATCCTTGTACTTGGGCCGAGCTTGCTCAGACCAGACGCCTTCTTCCATAATTCTTCGAATATTTTCTTTAAAAAGGATATCTGCTTTTGTCATTCAATCTCCTTAAATACTGTAATACCTACATTATAACACAGGATAAAAGAAAAGAGTTCCAAATAATTCAATTTAGAACTCTTTCTGTATGATTCTATTGTAGGACAAGTGACGCAGCTCCAATGACACCTGCATCATTTCCAAGATTAGCAAGCACCAATTGGGTTGACGTACGGACTTGTGGGAAGGTATTCTCGTCAAAGACCTTTTGAACCCCATCCAAGAGGAATTGGCCTGCTGCTGATACACCACCACCGATGACAATGTTGGCTGGGTTCAAGACACTAGCGATGTTGGCGCAAGCAATACCCAAGTATTGAGAGAAATGACGGTAGACAATCAAGGCTAACTCATCTCCATCTTTAGCAAGATCAAAGACTGTCTTAGCTGTGACTTCTTCGCCATCATCAATGAGACGTTTCAAGGTCGCATCTCCTGCGTATTCATCTGCATAACGGCGGGTCAAATTGACAATACCAGTCGCTGAAGCTACTGTTTCCAAGCAACCTTTCTTCCCACAGGTACAATCAAATGGACGATCAAAATCAACTGTGATATGGCCAAGTTCACCAGCAACACCACCTGCACCGTGCAAGAGTTTTCCTTCTGCTACGATACCGCCACCAACACCAGTTCCAAGTGTCATGAAGACGACATCCGGTTGGTTTTCACCAGCACCTTTCCAACGTTCACCAAGGGCAGCTACGTTGGCATCATTATCGATGAAGAAAGGAATTCCCAAGGCAGATTCAATATCTTTCTTGATAGGCTGTACAGTTTTCCAGTTGAGGTTGTAGGCTCCAACAACAGTTCCTTCAAAACGATCCACTGCACCAGGAGATCCCATACCGATTCCAATAAAATCTTCTGCGGATAAGTTTAACAACTCCAAGCGGTGTTTGATGGAAGCAATGATATCAGGAACGATGTGACTTCCTTCGTCAAGGATGTTGGTCTTGATAGACCACTTCTCTTGAATCTCTCCTTCTTGCGTTAAAATGGCAAATTTGACAGATGTTCCACCTAAGTCAATACCAATAATTTTTTTGGACATTTTATACTCCTTTGTTCCTATTCTCTTGACACTAGTATACCAAAATGTGAAAAGGGTTTCAATTGTTTTTCAAGAATTCTCTCAATTTCATTTGCAAAAAAAGAACCCTGTCTGCAAAAACACAGACAGATTTCTTTACTCTTCGTTATGTAGTTTTAAAAAGAGTCTCAAGGATTGAACGCCAATTATGAAAAAGAACAATCCCAAAATATGTAACAAGAAGACACTAATAGATAGAGGACTAACAATGAGAAACAATCCTGTAAACAGTTGAATCAACCCCCAAAAAGTAAACTTCTTGGATAATTCTTCAGATCGTTTGGAAAGATAGTGAGCCTTACGCAAACTCAAAGCAGACTTATATAAGAGCCAAATTCCAAGTGTAATCGGAAAGACAATCGGCAAGGTCTTATAGCCATATAACAAGAGATAGACTGCAAAGACTAGCGAAACCACACTTTGAAATAAATAGGGATCCGACAAGGTCGCTTGGGTCCGTAGACGGTAGTAACGTGATAAGCGCGAAACGGAAATCAAGAAAAAGCCCAGAGAAATCAACCAACTAAAGGTGGCAATTTTTTCGATTGGATTCACAAAGAGAATAAAACCAATGCCACAAAATAAAAATGATGACAATAACAGACTGTATTTGCTAATATGATGCATTCTTCCTCCTTTAGTTTTCTGCCAACTCACTCAAGTACTCATACCGTTCATACTTGGCTAAGAGCCGCTCGTTTTCTTCATCCATCTGACGTTGGAGACTGGCCAACTTACCGAAGTCAGAACCATTCTCATTCATCTCAGTCTCAATGGCTGCGATTTTGTTTTCAATCTCTTCAATCTCACTCTCAATGGTCGCCCACTCCTGCTTTTCTTGGTAGCTCATCCGTTTCTTTTCTTCGCGGATTTTGACCACCTTTTCTTTTTCAGGTTTGCTACTTTCGGCAACCATTTCTAGCTCAAACTTTTTCTCATCTAAGTAATCCGTATAATTTCCAAAAAACTCACGAATGACACCATTTTCAAAAGCTAGAATCTTAGAAGCAACCTTGTCTAGGAAATAACGGTCGTGACTAACCGTGATGACCGGACCGCCGAATCCTTGTAGGAAGTTCTCTAACACTGTCAAGGTCGCGATATCCAAATCATTGGTTGGCTCGTCTAAGAGCAAGACATTTGGTTTTTCGATGAGAAGTTTCAAGAGATAAAGACGCTTCTTCTCCCCACCAGAAAGTTTCTCAATCAAGGTGCCATGGGTCGAACGCGGAAAGAGAAATTGTTCCAGCAGCTCCGCAATCGATGTAGATCCCGCACTAGTCCTGACTTCTTCTGCTACTTCTTGTAGGAAGTTAATCATCCGCTTACTTTCATCTAAACCTTCGATCTGCTGCGAGAAGTAAGCAATTCGCACCGTTTCTCCGATAACGACCTTTCCAGCAGTCGGTTGGAATTTCCCGGCAATCAGATTGAGCAGAGTTGATTTCCCAACACCATTATCACCCACAATTCCAATCCGATCCTTGTTTTGAACCAATAGGTTAAACTGCTGCAGAATCGGCCCTTGGTCATAAGCGAAATCGACATCTTGAAATTCAATGACTTTCTTACCGATCCGACTGGTTTCAAAGGACATTTCCAAATCTGTTTCTGTCGTCTGGTGAGATAAATCCTTCTTGAGGTCGTGGAAACGATTGATCCGCGCCTGTTGCTTGGTAGCACGCGCCTGCGGTTGCCGACGCATCCAGGTCAACTCTTGCTTATAGAGCTGCTGCTTCTTGTGAAGAAGAGCCGCATCTCGTTCGTCCTGCTCAGCTTTCAAGCGGACATAATCCTGGTAGTTCCCTTGGTATTCAACTAATCCAGCACGATCCAATTCGAAAATACGAGTTGAAATATTATCCAAGAAATAACGGTCATGGGTGATGAAAAGAACGGTTTTCTTAGAGTTCTTTAAAAAATTGGTCAACCATTCGATGGTATCAATATCCAAATGGTTGGTCGGCTCATCTAACAGCAACAAATCATGGTCTCCCAGGAGAACCTGTGCCAGCTGGACACGACGACGCAAGCCACCCGATAAACTACCAACCCTAGCAGATAGATCCTGAATGCCCAGTTTGGTCAGGACTGTTTTGACCTGGCTTTCGATTTCCCATGCATTGAGAGAATCCATCTCCGCCATGACTTTTTCCAGTTTCACTTGCTGACTTTCATCGTACTGGCTCGTCAACAGTTCATACTGACGAATCAATTGGAGTTCTTTCACATCTTCTGACAACACTGTATCGAGGACCGTCTTGCTATCATCAAATTGAGGTTCTTGGGTCAGATAACCAATCTTATAATCATTCTTTGCAGAAAAAGGAGAACGATCTCCGTCATAGCCTGAACGACCAGACAAAACATCTAAGAGAGTTGTTTTCCCTGTCCCATTGACCCCGATTAGTCCAATCCGGTCCAGCTCATGAATGATAAAAGAAATCTCTTTAAAGACCGTCTTATCCCCGACGGACTTGGTTAGTTTTTCAACAATAAAATCGCTCATACTTCCCCCTTCTTGGCTTCAAGATAGCGACTCAAAAAATCTCCAATGGCTTGTTTGTCGTTCTCTAATTCGCCATCTACAATGGCCCATTCAATGGCAGATAGCACTTGTCCTAGACTTGGACCTGGTTTTAAGTCGTATTCCTTCATCAGCATCCCACCATTGACTACAATTTCGTGCTTATCATGAATAGCTAGACTATCATACAATTCTTCGATGACTTGGAAATCTACGGGCAAGCCATGAGCCTGACGTAGTTCTTCCGCTGACAAGAGGAGATTGCGATCGTAACGATACACATCCCGGCGATTTAAGCTGGCCTTTTCACGTAAGCGGTAGATTTCAACCAGCTGTTCTACCTTCTTAGCAAAGTCTCGTGACGTTTTCCATTTCTTGAAAAAAGCAGCAACCTTATTCTCATCTAAGGTTAAGAGTAAGGCAGCCCAAGCTTGTTCTGAACTCGTGAAGGTATAGTCCATCTTCAGTTGGAAAAGTTTCTCTAGTGACAATTGGCTATTTTGTAAGAGAGGTAGATACTGATAGCTCTGGCTAGCAATCACACCCTCCAAGCCCTTGCGCCAAAAAGGAGCTAAGAGGAGCTTATCCAATTCAATAAAGATACGCTCGACAGAGATTTTCTCCAGCAAGGGGGCGCAATCTGCCATGGCCTTAAAGGTCTCTTCTTCTAGATCAAACCCAAGACTGGCCTGAAAGCGAAAACCACGCATGATCCGAAGGGCATCTTCGTTAAAACGTTCTGTCGCTATACCTACAGCTCGTAAAACCCGATTCTCCAAATCTTCTAGTCCGTTGAAGAGGTCAATAATTTCCCCTTCCTCACTCAACGCAAAGGCATTGACTGTAAAATCGCGACGTTTAAGATCTTCCTCCAAGGAACGGACAAAATTAACCGCACTTGGTCTTCGAAAATCGACGTAGACATCCTCTGTCCGAAAGGTTGTAATTTCATATTCTTGATGATTTTCAAGAACCAAAACCGTCCCGTGTTCAATCCCGACATCAATGGTTCGCTCAAAAATAGCCTTGGTCTCTTCTGGGTAAGAGGAGGAAGCGATATCGACATCGTGGATGGGACGACCTAAAATGGCGTCTCTCACAGAGCCACCGACAAAATAGGCTTCATAACCAGCTCTACGAATCTTTTCTAATATTGTCAAAGCCTCCTGAAATTCAGAAGGCAGTTTTTTTAATCTCATAATAGATGTTCTAAACCATAGACAAGCTCATGACGCTTGACTACTTCTTTTACTCCTAGATTGACCCCTGTCATGAAGGACACCCGATCGTAAGAATCGTGGCGTAAGGTCAATCCTTCTCCTTGACTACCGAAAATCACTTCTTGATGGGCTACCAGACCAGGCAAGCGAACCGAATGAATATGCATGCCTTGGTAGTTGGCACCGCGTGCACCTGGAAGGCTTTCTTCTTCATCTGGCGCTCCCTGCTCTTGTGGTTGACGAACCTGACTGATTAGCTCAGCTGTCTTCACAGCAGTCCCACTCGGTGCATCCTTCTTCTTATCGTGGTGCAACTCGATAATCTCTACATTTGGAAAGTACTTGGCTGCTTGCGCTGCAAATTGCATGAGCAATACTGCTCCAATGGCAAAGTTTGGCGCAATGAGACCTCCAAGATTCTTCTCACGAGACAATTCAATCAAGTCAGTGATTTCTTCCGTTGTAAACCCTGTTGTCCCAACTACAGGTGCTAGTCCATGCTCCAAAGCAAAGCGGGTATGTTCATAAGCTACTTTAGGAATGGTGAAGTCAATCCACACATCCGCATCAAGGGACAAAATCCCTTCCTTGGTGGTAAAGATTGGAACACCTGCTAGTTCTTTTTCAGACGCATGGGGATCAATCAAGCCGACTAATTCTAGCTCAGGATCCTCTAACACCATGTGATAAGCCGCTTGGCCCATTCGCCCTTTAAAACCAGCAATCACTACTTTAATCGGCATGTTTTCTCCTTATACTTTCGGTACAAAACTAATAGCAACGCTGTGATTTCCTAAGTGTGTACCAATGACACTGCCAAAAGTCGCAAATGGAATCTCACCAGCAAAACCGTCTTGATGAAGAATATCGCGAAGTGTTTCTGCTTTATCCAGAGCATTTCCGTGAATGATAATGATCTGATAGTCTTTATCCGCAGTTCCTTCTTTGACAATCTCGGCTAAACGTTTGATCGCTTTTTTCTCAGTACGAACTTTCTCATACACTTCAATCACGCCTTCCTCGTTAAAATAGAGGATGGGCTTGATGCTGAGAAGATTCCCAAGGATTGCAGCTCCATTAGAAAGACGGCCCCCTTTGACCAAATGATTGAGATCATCCACCATAATATAGGCAGAAGTCCCATCGATTTGTATCTGAATATTGGCCAGGATTTCATCGAATGATCGACCTTCATCTGCCCATTTGATAGCTTCTTCGGCCATCCACCCAAGTGGGGCACTAGTAATCTTAGAATCTGGAAAAGCAATAGTTAGATTCGGAAACTCTTCCTTCAAATACTGAATATTCTGATAAAATCCAGAAATGCCAGAAGAAAGGAAAATCCCTAAAACATGTGTATAGCCTTTAGCTTCTAGTTGCGGTAAGAGTTCTTCTAATTCCGCGATACTAGGTTGGCTAGTTTTCGGAAGTTCAGACGAAGCTTCCATCTTTTGATAAAACTCTTTTGCTGTCAGGTTTTTACCTTCTACGTAAGATACTCCATCAATGACAACTGGAATATCTAGGACAAATAAATTATCGTGTCCTCTTGATTCATCTGATAGATAGGCAGACGAATCTGTGATGACTGCTAATTTCATGCATTAAAACTCCAAATTGATTCCTGGTAAATCAAGGGCGATTTCAGTAACTTCATAGGTCAGACGGTTCAGCATATTCAAGCAAGGACGGGCTAGTTCTTCTACTTCTTCCTTGCTGAATTCGCTTGGCTCACTGACTAAACGATTGTGAATGTGGTTGATTTGGGTAATGGTCCCGCTGATGACAAAGCCATCAAAGACAATCATATAAGTCAAAATAACGATTAAAGAGGTTGTCTTTAACTCTGTATCACGTTGAATCAATTGAAAGTTGACGTCTACTTTTGTCTCGGGAGTTCCATTTTCTTTTTCCCATTCAAAGTTACGAGCATCATAATGATACTGGCTGACAAATTCTTTTTCACGTTGGATATCCATACTTGTTCTCCTAAAAATAAGCGTTATGAAAATTATACCACAAATTAAATCAAGATTCTATTGCAGAACTATGTCTTTTCACTCTGTTTTCTATCACAGAAAGAAGAAAAGAGAGTGGGACAGAAAGCGGTAATTCGTTAGAATTCGATTTCGTCGTCCCACCTCCGCACAGTTGAGTAGGGCTGTAAAAGCTGATGAAATCAGCGTAGTAGAGCCCACTCAACCACTGCGTCTTGCTCTACAATCAAAAGACAATTGAAAGGCTAGGACTTTTGTCCCAGCCTCTGTTAGATATGATTAATTTTTAGGTTTGCGAAGCAATCCGAACAAGATACCACTTACGACTGCACCGATCAATACAAACAAGATGTAAAGAAGCGGATTTGATGTAAGGGCGATAACGAAGATTCCTCCGTGAGGAGCCATGAGTTTCAATCCTGCAAGACCAACAAGGGCACCTGTCAATGCTGAACCAGCGATGAAGCTTGGGATGGCACGAGCTGGGTCAGCCGCACCGAATGGAATGGCACCTTCTGTGATGAAGGAAAGACCCATGATAATGTTTGTCAAACCTGAGTTGCGCTCTTCTTCTGTAAATTTGTCTTTGAACAAGACAGATGCTACAAAGACTGCCAATGGAGGAACCATACCAGCTGCCATAACGGCCGCCATAACGGTTGAACCACCACTAGTAAGAGCTGAAGCTGTCAACGTACTTGTACCAAATACATAAGCTGCTTTGTTGACTGGTCCACCCATATCGACAGCCATCATACCACCAACAAGGAGACCAAGAAGAACTGCAGAGCTACCTGACAAGCTAGTCAAGAAGTTGTTCAAAGAGGTATTGATCGCTGACATTGGAATATTAATAAGGAACATCAAGAATCCTGTCAAACCAACACCAAGTAATGGCAAGAGAAGGATCGAGCGGATACCTTCGAGTGAACGTGGAAGACCTGCAAGGGCTTTGCGTAGGAAGAGAACGACTCCACCCGCAAGGAAACCACCTACCAAAGCTCCAAGGAAACCAGATGATACGGCGGCTGGCAATTCACCTTTAGCAGCACCGAAAGCGATGTTACCAAATGCTGAACCTGAGCTCGCAATGGAACCAGCAACGAAACCTGCTACAAAACCAGGTTTTTCAGCGATGGAGAATCCGATGTACCCTGCAAGTACAGGAAGCATGAAGCTAAAGGCTGCACCACCGATTGTTTTAAATTGAGCTGCTAATTCATGGTATGAACCAAGTTGAGACAATTGATCTTGAGGCACCCCAAGAATTTGGTCGATCAAGAAGGCAAGGGCAATCAAGATACCACCACCGATAACGAATGGAAGCATTTGAGAAACCCCACTCATCAAGTGTTTGTAGAAGGCTCCACCCAAGCTCAATTTTTCTTGGCTTGCGCTAGCTTCTGCAGCATTTTCTGCGTGGAAGACTTCTGCTTTGCCATCTAAGATGGTTTGGATCAATTCTTCGGTTTGACGGATACCAGCTGCGACTGGTTTAGAGATCAATTTTTTGCCATCGAAACGAGCTGTTTCAACTGCCTTATCAGCTGCAATGATCACTCCTTCAGCTTTGGCGATTTCTTCAGCTGTCAAGCGGTTGCCGACACCGGATGCCCCATTTGTTTCAACACGAACCGTAACACCCATTTCTTCACCTTTTTTGATGAGGGCTTCCTCTGCCATGTAAGTGTGGGCGATACCAGTTGTACATGCTGTAACCGCAACGATCAGCGGTTTGTCAGATGTTGCTGCTTCTTTTACTGCTTCTGCTTTTTTGGCTTCTTCTGCTGCAGCTACTTGCTCCTCCGCATCAAAGGCTGCGATCACTTGCTCAGGTGTGCTTGCTTGGCGCAGTTTATCCGCAAATCCTGGTTTCATCAAGTACTTAGACAATTCAGCAAGGGCTGCCAAGTGAGTGTCGTTTGCTCCTTCTGGAGCTGCGATCATGAAGAACAAATCAGTCGGTTGGCCATCCAGTGATGCGTAATCAACACCTTTGTTTGATTTTGCAAACAAGACCGTTGCTTCTTTGACTGCTTCATTTTTGCTGTGGGGCATGGCAATTCCGTCACCCAAACCAGTTGAAGTTTGTGCTTCACGGTTCATGATACCAGTTTTGAAGGTTTCAAAATCTGTCACCACACCATTATCAACGAGCGATTGGACCATCTCATTGATCACGCCCTCTTTATCTGTTGCCTGAAGATCAAACAACATCACGTTTTTATTTAAAACGTCTTGAATTTTCATAGTTTTTCTACCTCTACTTTTTCATAAGTTTCTTTAATATAGTCAGCTGTCGCTAAATCATCTGAGAAGGTGGTCGCTGTTCCACAAGCCACTCCCCATTTGAAGGCATCGATGACATCTCCTGTCGTTGCGAGCTTCCCAGTGAAGCCTGCTACCATAGAATCGCCAGCTCCGACTGAATTCTTCACTTGACCCTTGATTGGTTTTGCGAAGTAAGTGCCGCTTGGACTGACCAGAAGAGCACCATCACCCGCCATGGAAATAATGACGTTTTGTGCACCCTTTGCCAAGATTTCTTTGGCATAGCGTTCAATTTCTGGCAATTCCGTCAAGGTCACGCCAAAAATATCTCCCAACTCATGGTTGTTTGGTTTGACCAATTGCGGATTAAACTCCAAGGAATCAATCAAAGTTTGCCCTTCAAAGTCGCAAACGACTTGTGCACCTGTCGCACGAGTTGCTGCGATCAATTGTTTGTAAACGGCATTTCCAAGTGAGGATGGGGCAGATCCTGCAAAGACTACCACATCATCTGTCGTTAAGCCTGATAGGATGCTTATCAATTCTTGCAACTGAGCTTCCGTCACTTCTGGGCCATTGCCATTGATCTCCGTTTCCTCATCGGCTTTGATTTTGACGTTGATCCGGGTATCTTGGTCCACTGTCACAAAGTTGGTTGAAATGGCTTCGCTGGTCAGTACGTCTTCTATGAAGCGTCCTGTGAATCCACCGATAAATCCTGTCGCTGTGTTCTCGATATCAAGCCGCTTCAAGACACGACTAACATTGATTCCCTTACCACCGGCAAATTTATCTTCCGAAGCCATCCGATTGACCGCCCCAGTCTCTACATGATCGAGACGGACGATGTAATCAATCGCTGGATTTAATGTAACTGTATAAATCAAACCTCTATAACCTCCGTTTTTTCTTTTAATTTAGAAAGGATTTCCGTATCTGAAGCATTGGTAATGATGGTTGCTCTCTTAACCGGAGCTACCTTAACAAAAGATGTCCGTCCAAGTTTCGACGAGTCTAGAAGAATGTAAGTATTCTTTGCATTCTCTAGAATAGCCCGTTTGACAGCCCCCTCTTCAAGATCCGGTGTACTGTAGGACTCTAGGTCGACGCCATTCATCCCAATAAAAGCTCGATCGAAGCTCAACTGGCCGATTTGATTCAAGGCTATTCCTCCGATGCTAGCGTCAGTCGACGTTTTGACCATCCCGCCGATGATGACCGTCGGAATATCTCTCTCCACTAAACTCGCTGCATGGTGAATGGAATTGGTCACTACTGTAACGGTTGGATTGGCCAATTCATGAACCAATAATTCATTGGTAGTTCCCGCATCGATAAAGACAACTTCAAAATCTTTGATTAATTCTGCTGCTTTTTTTGCAATAGCAGATTTTTCCTGCACGTTTTTGATTGCTTTATCTTTATTGCTTTCTTCTTCCTGCAAGGAATGAAGACTTTCAGCCCCACCGTGAATCCGTCTCAGTTTATTCTCAGCTTCTAATTCATCCAAATCACGTCGAACCGTTGATTCTGAAGAGTTCAGCTCCTGAACCAAATCCTCGATAGAGACGATTCGCTCTTTGATGACCTTTTCTAAAATGATGTGTTTTCGTTCAGATTTTAACATATAACCTCCTTTCGGAAACGATTACAAGGACTATTATACTCTCTTATCTTTCAAAGTCAAGCACTAAATATCATTTTCTTTCATTTTCTATCAATTTCTTCAAAATCGTCCATTATTCTTTGTTATAATTTAGAATGACAGATTTAGCTAGCTTACTTATGTATTTTATGCTGTTTTAACAAGTATCTAGAATTAAGAAAAAGAGAGAGAAGAAATTTTCTCTCTCTTTAACAACTATTCTTCTTTTTTTAATCCAAGTCTTCTAAACCATCTGGATAATCCTTTTCTACTTTTGTGTTCGTCTTTTCCAGTAGCTTTCTCAAGATCATCTTCGACTTGCAAGTGTTCTTCTGATTGAGTAGAAGCCAGCAATGAAACTTGGGCCTGATCAGTTGCTCCTTCCTCTCCTGCTACTGCAGATTTGTTTCCATCCTCATTTGACTGAATTTTCTCTATCCGACTCTTGAAATCACTGGCCTCCTTTTGGTAAGCCATAAAGGTTGCAAAGGATGACTCAAATTGTACTTTTTTCTCTTCGAGTTCAGTTTTTGCGGAAGCCACCAAGGCCTGGGCATCAACTAGCAGTTCAGATGAATTGGTAAACAGTTGTAGATGACCTTTGGCTTGTGTTAATTGATTTTGAGCGATTTGAAGTTGGGCATGTGCTCCTTCAAGCTTAGATGCAGTCTCTTTCGCTGCATTCTGTAAAACTTCTAATTGCTTTTTATCTTCTTCTAATGCTAGAACAACATTTTTCAAGGCTTCTTCTTTTGGGCTAATACTACCTTGTATCCGAGCCCGTGATACTGCCAGTGAGTTTTCGGCTTCCTTGACTTCTATCGACGCAGCCTGCCATTTTTTCATCGCTGAAGCTAGGTTGCCTTGAGCACGCGCCAATAGTTGCTCATGACTTGCAAGAGAATTCTTAACATCGAATAAATGACCAGAAAGGATATTGATACGAGATTCTTGGTTAATCTTTTCGACCTTTAGGCTCTCCAATGTATTTTTTACAGCCTTCACATCTGCTTTTGTCGTCCTTGCATCGGCAACTTTTCTCATCCACTTGGTCAGTTCTTCACTGGTATAAAGGGATGCTCCTTCCTCAAAGAAAGCTACTTGAGATACTTCTAAATCTGGATTATAGGTAACTGAAATGGCCTTGTATTGATTCCCCATCATGTGGATATAGTGTCCAACCTTAGCAAATAGCTCCGGTCCTACTTTTCTGTAAATCTGTCTAGGATCTAGCTGACTTTCATCTGTCGGTAAATCATATTGATGAGCCAGTTGATGATAGAGGTCTTTTTCACTATACCATAAGGCAACAGCCTCCCTAGGCCGATAGCCCCAAGCAACATTTTTATTCTCTGGGTAACTGGACAGGCCTTGTCGATCGTTTAGATAGTATTCTGTTTGGAGGTGACCAACCAGTAATTGATAGGGATCCACCAAAAGATCCTCTAAACCTGCCTGGCGCCGATACTGATTAATGGTATCTACAATTTCTAATGCTTTTAGGACGTTATCTAATCTAGTAGCTTTTCCACCTGTCAGTTGGTCCTCTTCACGCCCACGACGGTATAGAGACAAGGCTTCGACAGCGCTTTGGTCACCAGCCGTGGCCCACTCTTGTAGCAAGGTCTCATAGCTTGCCTGTTGAAGATTGATGGGACTTAGCAATGCAGCTTCACGGACTTGTTCTAACTCTACTTCTTTTAGGGAAATTTGATGGGCTAATCGCTCAATTTTCTCCTGTGCACCAGCAATCTCACTGGAAACCTGCTTTAAGACCTGAGGCACATTAGCATGTGTTTCTTTCAGATTGGCGACTAGGGCTTGAGCCATTTTTAATTCGTTTTGCGCCTGCCCCTCTTTTAGCTGTGCGTTGGCTAATACTACTTCATCATTCTGGATGGGTTGTTTGGCTTTTCTTAATTCATTACCTGCGATATCAACGAGCAACTGTTGGGCAGCAATTTTATTCTCTTGATTTTTTATGGCAAAACGAACTTGGTGATCCGCTTCTGTTGCTTGGCGTACCTTCTCTTTTTCTAAAGTAACAACTGCTTCAGCAACCGCAACTTCATTTTCAGTTTTGCCAAGAGAGCTTTGATTGGAGTCTTGAATCCTTGTTTCAGTGATTTGCAGGTTAGCTTCCGCAGCTTCAAGACCAGACTTGGCTACATTGTATTCAGATTGAGCTTGATTCAAGCACAAACGTTGGTCTTCTACTCTTTTTTCAGCTTTTAACAACTGTTCATTTAAGATATCCATATCCATAAAACTTGTATCCATTCCAGTCACATCCGTCGATTGCTGATCAGCAGTATCCTTCTGGGCGATCTCCTCTGCTTGCGCCTTATGTCCAGCCATACCTGAAAAGAGGGTTGTCGCAGCGACACCCGTTGTAAAGACTGTTTTTCCTATTTTTTTGCCCATTGCAAACACCACCAAAACTTTTTCATATCTGTTCTCTCTCCACTTTAGAATACCACATTTTGTTACCAATAACTAGTAGGATGAGGAAGATTTTTTATTATTTTTAGGGCAAAAGAAAAACAGCAAAGGCTGTTATTCTTCTTGTTTAATTTTCTCCAATATCTTCTCTTCTTCTGCTGTCAATTCATAGTTTTCTAGTAGGTCAGGGCGACGCTCCAAGGTCTTTTTCAAACTCTGATAAAGACGCCATTGACGGATATTTTCATGGTGGCCACTCATGAGGACATCAGGAACCGTCATTCCTCGATACTCATAGGGCCGAGTGTATTGAGGATACTCTAGAAGCCCAGATGAGAAACTATCATCCTGGTGGCTAGACTCTTTTCCGATCACCTCTGGAATCAAGCGAACTGTCGCATCAATCATGGTCATGGCAGCTAGCTCACCACCGGTCAAGACATAATCGCCGAGAGAAATCTCATCTGTCACTATGGTCTTGATCCGTTCGTCGTAGCCCTCATAGTGACCGCAGATAAAGATCAATTCATCTTCTTGAGCTAATTCTTCTGCGTAACTTTGATCAAAGGTCCGACCTGCTGGATCAAGTAAGATCACGCGCGGGTTCTTTTTCTCAATGGCATCAAAGGCATCGAAAATGGGCTGAGCACGTAAGAGCATACCTTGCCCCCCACCATAGGGTTCATCGTCCACATGCCGCGCCTTCTCAGCATTTTCACGGAAATTATGGTAGTTGATCTCAAGGAGTCCCTTTTCACGCGCCTTTCCGACAATCGAATGCTCCAAAGGTGAAAACATCTCTGGAAAGAGAGTTAAAATATCAATCTTCATCGTCTAACCCTTCTAAGATGTCTACATCCACCCTATTTCCTGGGATATCAATATTGAGGACTACTGGTGGGATATAAGGCAGGAGAAGGTCACGTTTTCCTTTGCGTTTTACGACCCAGACATCATTGGCACCCGGTTGAAGAATTTCCTTGATCTGGCCGATCAGTTGGTCATTTTCGTATACATCAAGTCCAATGATCTCGTGGTAATAAAACTCACCCTCATCCAAATCCGTCAAGTCTTCTTCCGCAACCTTGAGGCTAAAACCCTTGAACTTTTCGATAGCATTGATATGGTACATATCCTTAAACTTGATGATATCAAAGTTCTTGTGCTTGCGGTGACTAGCAATGGTCACCGTTTGGACAAACTGATCCTTCTCATCAAAGAGAGCCAATTCTGCTCCTTTTTTAAAACGCTCTTCCGCAAAGTCTGTCACAGACAAGACACGCATCTCTCCTTGTAAGCCTTGGGTATTGACAATTTTCCCAACATTAAAGTAATTCATTTTATTCTTTACATTCCTCTTTTAATTAATTTATCTCTACAGTTCTCTAATAAGAGCTGCAATTTTTTCCGATTCTGACCACTGTAGATAGTGGTGGTTTCCACCTAGAATGAGTTTTGAATTAGAATTCCAATATTCTGAATCTCTGTACTCTTTTTCTCTGTACGCCTGACAAAATACGAAAACAGGAATATTATCTGCTAAGGACAAACTATCAAAATCTTCAGAAGTAATATTTACAGATATCTGAAATCCAGGAACTTGCTTTTCCAATTCTAAGCCCTTTTCTTCCATCAATTCCCAAATCAGTCTATCAGTTTCAGGTTCAAATGTTGCTTGAGTTAGTCCCTTAAAATAATTCTCCGGTCCACATTCTTCGATCATTCTCATTTGCTCTTCCATTTTTGGATAAGGATTTTTTGAAAAATCAGCAAACATTATATTTTTTGTTGTTGGTTCAATTGCTATCAAGGCTTGACACTTAATTGGTTGACTCATTAACTTTAAAGCCAAAACACCACTTAAACTATGAACACAAAGTATATAATTGGAAATTTCCAATCCTTTCAAGATTTCGTATACCGCTTCAACAAGATTATCCAAATTAATTCCTGTTTGACTATGAATCTGACTCCTACCTGTATTCGGAAAATCAATCGTAAGGTAACCTATTGAGGAAGGAAGTTTTTCAAGTATTGGTAGAAAATTTTCATAACTCGGTATCAAACCAGCACCATTTAAACAAACTAGTACTTTATTTCTCTTTTTATAAGTAACAGAGAAACAACCAATCTTTGTAGTTACTTCAAATCGGTTCATATCAAAACAACTCTTTCTAAACAACGATTCACTTAACAACCATACGTTTTATTTTATCACGTTCATAGGATTTTCTCAAATGCTCTTTTCTGCTAGAAACTGCTCTAAATCCTTCTCGTGCTGGTATTTGACAGCTGCTGTTTTATCCTTTTCAAAGATGGTTTTAGTGAGGTGGATGTCATTGATAGCTGCGATAGCGACTGTATAGTGAATGATATCAGCTAGTTCTTTGGCCAATTCTTCATTTGAGTCCTGAACCCCTTCTTTTCGTCCAGAACGCCCATTTAAGACCTCGGCCACTTCCCCAACCTCTTCGACAAGCTTGATAAACAGCCCCTCTTCTGTCCGAGTATTCTGGTAATGTTCTTTTAAATAGGCTTGCAATTGGCCAATGGTCACTTCTTTCATAACTTCTCCTTGTAACAAAAAAACGGGACAGAGTCCCGCCTTTTATTTTTCGTCAATAACGATTCTTACTTTTTTATCTTCAGTTGGGACAGAGTAGACAATCGTTCTTATCGCAGAAATCGTGCGACCTTTCCGACCGATCACTCGACCAACATCGCTAGGATCAAGGTCAAGGTGGTACTCCAAGAATTCAGGAGTATCTTCGATCTTGATGGTTAAGGCATCCGGTTGTGAAATCAAGGGTTTCACAATTGCAATAATAAGATTTTCAATCGTATCCATACATCAACCTACTTTATGATTATTTTGAGAATTTAGAATCGTGGAATTTCTTCAATACACCTTCTTTTGAAAGGATGTTGCGAACTGTATCTGAAGGTTGAGCTCCATCAGCCAACCATGCAAGAACGCGGTCTTCTTTCAAAGTTACTTGGTTTTCTTCAACAAGTGGATTGTAAGTTCCAACTGTTTCGATGAAACGTCCATCACGTGGTGAACGTGAATCTGCTACGTTGATACGGTAGTAAGGTTTTTTCTTAGATCCCATACGAGTCAAACGAATTTTAACTGCCATTTTTATAAGTCTCTTTTCTATATTTTAATTTTCGGTGAAATAGACAAGCTATTTAGCACATGATCTATTATAACACATTTTATAGACCTGTCAAGAAAAAAACTTGACACTATTAAAATTTTTTTAATCTATCTCAAAGTAATAAGATCCTTCATTTTTGGAATCCGATTCAATCACATAGTTCCCAGGAGGAAGACCGGATACATCCAAGTGCTTCCCTTCATATTCTTTGGCGAGGGAAGTCACTGTAATGGTAAAGGAAAATCCCTTAATTTGGCGGTAGGTAGCATAATCCAAGGTCAGAATCCCTCGAAGATCCGTTTCTCCTGCTTTCTCGGTAGCTTGTAAGTCTGTTGCCAATTGATTTTCGAATTCGGGATTTTGGATTGGTAACTGAAGACGAACCTCGCTTACCTCGAGGCCTTGTTGATGAAATCGCTCTTTTATCTCTTGCTTTAATTGTTGAAATCCTTGAGATTCCGTAAAGGCTCTTTCGAAGAACGGAGCTACTAACCAACTGTTGTAATGTTGAGCCAGTTCTTCAGCCGTGTCATAATTTCTCCCAATTTCTTCTTTGGATAGGAGGCTTGCATAGGGAAAGTCAAACTGAACTGTCTTTCCCTGAACTCCTTCTTGATAGCTATAAGCATATTTGGTCGAGATGCCATGGAGTTCAGCTGCTTTAAAACTTACGTCACCTTTAAATCCCGCTTCCTGATAAAAGCCAGAAATTTGCTCTTGGATTTTCTTTTCTTCTTGATTAGTAAAATAAAAGAGAAAACAAATCAAGAGAGCGACCACTGTGAAGAATGCACGAACCAGGTAGCCGACCCATTTCTTGATGTTGAATGGTATTTGTTTAAATATATTCATTTATCCATAATAACAAAAAACTAGCCCGAGAGCTAGTTTGTAATAAATCTTTACTTAAGGATATCCAATAACTCTTGATAGTCAGCAACGACATAGGTTGGCACTGCTTGACTGGTATTTTCTTTGTGATCCGGATTGTACCAGACGGTATCAATCCCTCCAGCATTGCCTCCAGCGATGTCCGCCGTCAAAGAATCCCCAATCATGAGAGCTTGTTCCTTAGCAAATCCTGGGATCAGGTTCCCAATCTTTTCGTAAAAGGCCACTTCCGGTTTTTGAGTTCCTAATTGTTCAGAGATGAAAATTTCTTTGAAATAAGGGGTGATGGCTGATTGCTTCAAACGCCCTTGCTGAATGGCAGTAACGCCGTTGGTAGCACCGTAGAGCTGGTAACCTCTTTCTACTAGCTTGGCTAACAAGTCTTCTGCTCCTGGGAAAGTCTGTCCCTGTTGACTAATGTAGTCCTGGTAGCGCAAGGCCATCTCTTCACCATCTACTTGTCTTCCAAAATGGGCAAAGGCGATGGCAAACCGGCTGTTAATCAAGTCTTTCTTGCTAATCTTCTTTTGCTCCAAATCTTTCCAGAGCCCTTGGTTCATGGGTTTGTAGTAATCCTTAAAGGCTTGAATATCTTGAACCCCCTGATCTTGGAGAAATTGTGTTAAGGCCACTTCCTCCGCTGTATCAAAGTCCAACAAGGTGTGGTCTAGGTCAAAAAGTAAAAATGTATATGTCATTACAAACGATCCTTCAATTTTTCTACAAATAAATAGGCTGCTGGGCAAGTGAGGGTATTCTTGATAGTCAGATGGTTGATCTGGTAGATTTTCTTTCGGTCTGTATGAGGAAATTCTCGACAAGCCTTAGGACGCACATCGTAGATGGAACAGAGATTATCACCACCCAAGAAAGGGCAAGGCATGGATTTAAAAACCTTATCTCCATCTTCATCGACTTGAAGAAATTCCGTCTCAAAAGCGGGAAGCTTCATCTTGAAATACTTGGCGATGCGCGTGATATCTGCTTCCTTAAAATCGGGTCCTAGGGTCTTACAGCAGTTGGCGCAGGCGGTACAATCAATTTCTTGAAAGACTTCATCGTGAATCTCTTGCGCTATTTTATCTAGATTTTTAGGGGGCTTCTTTTTCAGATTCGCCAATACCTTGCGATGCTCCTTTTGCTTTTGGAGCGCTAACTGATGGTATTTTTCTAAGTCAATTTCTTGAGTCATAAACTACTTTCTAATTGCTAAATGGATAAGAGCATTATACCATAGAGGCCGTAAAAAAGGGAGTGGGACAGAACTCCGAGAAATTTAAAGAGGTTGAAAAGGTTCCCCAAACCTTTTCAATCTTCCCACCCCCGCACAGTTGATTAGGTTATCTTTGGAGCTAAAAAGCGAACAAAGATGCCAATCAACCACTGCGTCATGTAGTTATTTCTATTAAACATTAATGACTGAATAGTTTAAGCCAAACTCTCACTTGATTAATCCGTCACGGCACCTGTTCCATCAAGGCTCCAAGTGTCTTCTACATAGGAGGTTAATTGAGCTAATGTTTTTTCATCTCCAAGACAGGCAATGTAATACAACTTCCCATCTATTTGAAAAAACCAGCAAGTAACATATCGACCCGACTTAAGAATCATGTTTAATTGGATGGCTACATTTCCTCCAACTTTGCTAGTAGATCTCCACGATTTTACTACTTTATTTATTTCGTTCAAGTCATTCTCAAATCTTTGAGCCATCACTTCATTAAAATCTTCTTCTTCGGCGACACCCGCTCTTTCTCTAGTAGTAGCGTTCAAAATAATCGCATTATCCACGCTTTTATCTGAGTATTGGATATTATCTCCACCTTCTTCATTTGTATATTTTACCCAGTCACTTGGAATATTGACATACCCTTGATCTGCTGATCCAACTCGTTTCGTTTCTGCGAAACTCTTATCATGATCTGATATTTCTTCCTTTACCTTGCTACTTGATTTTGTTGTTTCTTTTGCCACATTCGTGGAACTAGATGGTGCTGACGATTTACTAGACTCTTTCTTTGGACTAGTACAAGCAAAGAGACTGACAACAGACAAAAACGTAACTGACGCCAGTAAGAACTTATTTTTCATCTTTCTCTCCTCTATGATAGATTATATACACTAGTCTAACATCTTATACTTTATTTTAAAAGGACCAGTTTAATTTCTTACCAAAAAAAGAACTAATTCAAACTGACGAACTGTTTGAATTAGTCCCTGCTTTCTTAAGGATATACAACCCGAGAGATTCTTTGCTAACCAGGTTGTAAGAAGTTAATTGTTCCAAGAAATAGAACTTAATGACTGCGTCCAAATCTTATTCTATCATGTATTGAAAATTGGTGATAATAGAACCAACTTCCTCACGAATGCATTAGGCTTTTGGACCTTTCTCATCCAAACTCCAAGTTTCCTCAATGTATGGAATGAATTGAGCCAAGGTCTCTTTATCCCCTTCAAAAGACATCAAGTATACCTTATCATCCTTTTGGAAGACCCAAGTAATGAGGTACTGTCCAGATTTAAGGATAATATTCAGCTGCAAGGCTTCATTCCCTGATACAGTGGTCTTCGCTCCCCACATTTTCTCTACTTCTTTATTGTCATTCCAATAGTAAGCAATTCGGTTCGCAATCAACTCTGCGTTGAAGACTTCCCCTTCACCGACATTTGCTTTCTCTTTGGTATACCCATTCATAGTAACGATATTATAAGCACTTCCATCCGTAAATTGAATGCTGTCTCCACCATCTATATCTGTAAATTTAATCCACTTACTTGGGATATCGATATAGCCATAATCGGCAGAACCAACCCGTTTGGTTTCGACAGAACTCTTGGTATCATCCGATGATTTTGACTCTACCTTACTAGATGTTTTTTTGCTAGATGATTTTTTACTCTTTTTCACCACCTCAGTGGAACTAGACTCAGATGACAATGGTTTTCTAGACTCTTTTTTAGGAGTGCTACAAGCTACAAGAGCAACAGCTGACAAGACCGAAACAGTCGCAAGTAAGAACTTATTTTTCATCTTTCCTCTCCTTTGTGATGGATTTTGATACCTCTAGTTTATCACGTTCTACTTAGATTTGAAAGCACTATTTGTCTAGCCCGATAGAAAAACGTCCCTAGCGGGACGTTCCATTTGTTCTATTATTCCAAAGAAAGGCTTATTCCTCATCCATTGATAGAACTGACAAGAAGGCTTCCTGTGGTACTTCTACTGAACCGATAGCTTTCATTCGTTTCTTACCGGCTTTTTGTTTTTCAAGAAGCTTCCGTTTCCGTGAGACGTCCCCACCATAACACTTGGCCAAGACGTTCTTCCGAAGGGCCTTGATATCTGTACGGGCCAAGATCTTATGACCGATAGCTGCTTGGATAGGCACTTCAAACTGTTGACGAGGGATAATCTTCTTGAGCTTCTCAACGATCAATTTACCACGTTCATAAGCAAAGTCCTTGTGAACGATAAAGCTGAGGGCGTCGACAGTATCGCCATTGAGGAGGATATCCATTTTGACCAATTTAGAAGGACGGTATTCAGACAACTCATAGTCAAAGCTCGCATAGCCACGAGTAGAGGATTTCAATTTATCAAAGAAATCAAAGACAATTTCCGCCAGTGGGATTTGATAGATGACATTAACTCGATTTTCATCGATGTAGTCCATGGTCACAAAATCACCACGTTTGCGTTGGGCCAATTCCATGACAGCTCCGACAAACTCTTGTGGCACCATGATCTGCGCCTTTACATAAGGTTCTTCAATCGAAGCGATCTTGGTTGGATCTGGGAACTCAGATGGGTTAGACACATCTAGTGCTTCGCCATCTGTCAAATTAACCTTGTAGATAACAGACGGTGCTGTCATGATCAAGTCAATATTGAACTCACGTTCCAAGCGTTCCTGGATAACATCCATGTGAAGTAGTCCCAAGAAACCACAACGGAAACCAAAACCGAGTGCTTGAGAAGTTTCCGGCTCAAATTGAAGACTGGCGTCATTCAATTGCAACTTCTCTAAAGCTTCACGAAGATCGTTGTATTTGTTGGATTCGATCGGGTAAAGACCAGCAAAGACCATTGGGTTCATCTGCTTGTAACCATGAAGAGGCTCACTTGCTGGATTGGTAGCCAAGGTCACCGTATCCCCGACACGGGTATCTGCAACGGTCTTGATAGAGGCTGCAATATAACCAACATCTCCTGTAGCAAGGAAATCACGACCAACTGCTTTAGGAGTAAAAATCCCAACCTCAGTAACATCAAAGGTTTTGCCATTGCTCATGAGCTGGATCTTATCACCTGGTTTGACCATTCCATTGACCACCCGTACTTGAAGGATCACCCCTCGATAGGCGTCATAGACGGAGTCAAAGATCAAGGCTTGAAGCGGTGCTTCAACATCACCAGTCGGAGCAGGAACCTTCTCAACGATCTGTTCCAAAATCTCTTCAATCCCGATACCAGCCTTGGCAGAGGCTAGGACTGCCTCGCTAGCATCCAAGCCGATCACATCTTCTACTTCTGTGCGCACACGTTCTGGATCTGCAGCTGGTAAGTCAATTTTGTTAATGACTGGCAGAATCTCCAAATCGTTGTCCAAAGCAAGGTAAACATTGGCTAGAGTCTGGGCTTCAATCCCTTGAGCGGCATCCACTACGAGAATCGCACCCTCACAGGCAGCCAGTGAACGCGAAACCTCATAGGTAAAGTCCACGTGTCCCGGTGTGTCAATCAAGTGGAAA
Source organism: Streptococcus australis (assembly GCF_040226615.1). Taxonomy (GTDB): domain Bacteria; phylum Bacillota; class Bacilli; order Lactobacillales; family Streptococcaceae; genus Streptococcus; species Streptococcus australis_E. The sequence goes on from NZ_JBCOAT010000001.1 coordinate 85,812, forward strand.
ATATAAGTTTCCCCATCTTTAGCCGTGTAGTTCAACTCGATGGCATTAAGCTTAATAGTGATTCCACGTTCCCGTTCCAGGTCCATACTATCTAAGAGCTGGGCTTGCATCTCGCGACTAGACACGGTTTCGGTTTTTTCTAAGATTCGATCGGCCAAGGTTGACTTTCCGTGGTCAATATGGGCGATGATCGAGAAGTTCCGAATCTTCTCTTTTCGTTTCTTTAATTCTTCTAAATTCATTTTTTCATCCTTATAAAACTATTCAGTATATTATAACAAAAAGGCTGATTCTTGGCTAGTTTTAAGGAATCAAATCCAGTAATTTATGATTTATATCGAATTTGTTTTAATTCTTCGTTTATGTAAGGTTTTTGTTTACTTTTTCGATTTAATTCGCTATAATGAGATGTAATGTAAAAGGAGGTGAAGCTCTTGGCAAGAGGACGTGGAAAAGCAAGCCCACAGGATAAAGAGGCTTTGCGTATTATTTCCGAAAAAATAAGAGAACTATTGAAGGTTCAAAATAAGAAACAGGTCGATTTATCTCGTACAACCGGTATTCCAGCCAGTACTTTAACAGGCTATGTGAAAGGCACTTCTCTCCCAGTCAGTGAGAACTTAGAAAAGATCGCTAGCTTCTTTGAAATCCCCATCTCTGATTTAGATCCTCGTTATGGTCAACCAGATACCTTGGAGGATTCTAAGATTGAGTTTATCTATAAGCAACTGGATGAGGATTTTCAAGATACACTCTTAGAGGAAGCCAATCGCTTATTGGTTTTACAAGCGGAACGCAAACGGATTGAGAAGAAATACACACCCTATACAGTCTTTGACAGTTATGCTGCTAGTCAAAGTGCTTCTAAAGGAGATTTGGTGTGGTTTGATCAAAAACTGGCCTATGATCTAGCTCTTTGGATTCATACTGACTCGTTAGAACCTAAATATCCAAAGGGATCTGTTGCCTTAATTAAGCAAACTTTCTACGATACTGCTGGTGCCATCTATGCTATTGAGTATGATGGGCAAACCTTGATCAAGCGTGTCTTTCGTGAAGCTCAAGGGATCCGTCTTGTCTCTCTCAATAAAAAGTATAGTGACAAGGTCATTCCGCTAGAAGAGGAACCGAGAGTCATAGGAAAAGTCATTGCTAGCTTTCTACCAGCTAAGGAGGACGAGCTATGATTCGATTAGTTGCTATTGATTTAGATGGGACTCTTTTATCACCAGATAAAACCATTAGTCCTGCTAATAAGCAGGCACTTTTGGATGCTGAAGCTGCTGGTGTTCACGTCGTCATCTGTACAGGTCGCCCACTATCTGGTGTACGTCCAATTTTTGAAGAAATTGGCTTCAAAAGTAACCACTCCTACTCGGTGATTAATAATGGTTGTACAACTGTCAACTCTTCTGATTGGTCTGTCATCAGTTATGATGCCTTATCTGAAGAAGATTTGGTTTATCTCGATCAGTTGACGGAGGAGATCCATCCTCAATTAAGTTTATTCGATTTAAATCGCTATATCATTTTGAATCAGGAACCTTCCGAAATAGCCATAATGGATGCCGGTATTGTTTCTACAGTACCCGTACCACTTGGCTTAGAAGAAGTCCTTGAGGCCCAACCAATTTTCCAAGGGATGTTTATTGATCAGAAAGAGCAAATTGATGACTTCCAAAAGACCTATGAAGATGCATTAGCCCAACGCTTCCATACCATTCGCTCTCAGCCTATTCTCTTTGAAATTCTTCCAAAAGGCGTAAACAAAGCTACTGGTTTAAGAGCCCTTGCGGACTACCTGGGTATTTCTAGAGAGCAAGTCATGGCTATTGGCGATGAGAACAATGATATTGAAATGATTGAATACGCAGGTCTTGGAGTTGCTATGGGCAATGCTTCAGATCCTATCAAAACCTTGGCTGATGTCACAACAACTTCTAACGAAGAAGACGGTGTCGCTACTGCTATCAAGCGCTATGTTTTACAAGCACAGAACTAGAAAAGGAAAAACAAATGAAATACCCAACATTATTAGAACGATTTTTAACCTACGTCAAAGTCAACACTCGCTCTGATGAGACTTCAACAACAACTCCTAGTACAGCTTCTCAAGTAGAGTTTGCTAAGAATGTACTCCTTCCTGAAATGGAACGAGTTGGACTTCAGAATGTCTACTATCTTCCAAATGGTTTTGCCATTGGAACTCTTTCAGCAAACGATCCAAGTCTCACCCGAAAGATTGGCTTTATCTCACATATGGATACAGCTGATTTCAATGCGGAAAACATCAGTCCTCAAGTCATTGAAAACTATGATGGTGGCGCTATTTCTCTTGGTGATTCCGGTTATTCACTAGATCCTGCTGACTTTGCTAACCTCCTTAACTACAAAGGTCAAACCTTGATTACGACTGACGGTACGACCCTTCTTGGTGCAGATGATAAATCAGGGATTGCTGAGATTATGACAGCCATCGAATACTTGAATGCTCATCCAGAAATCAAACACTGCGAAATCCGAGTTGGCTTTGGACCGGATGAAGAAATCGGAGTCGGAGCAGATAAGTTTGATGCAGAAGATTTCAATGTTGACTTTGCCTATACAGTTGACGGTGGTCCTCTTGGTGAATTGCAATACGAAACCTTCTCCGCTGCAGGAGCTGAAATTACCTTCAAAGGCCGCAATGTGCACCCTGGTACTGCTAAGAACCAAATGGTGAATGCACTTCAGTTAGCAATTGACTTCCACAATCAACTCCCTGAAGAAGACCGTCCTGAAAAAACGGATGGCTACCAAGGTTTCTACCACTTGATGAATGTAGATGGTACTGTTGAAGAAGCACATGCTAGCTACATCATCCGTGACTTTGAGACAGAGAATTTCGAAGCTCGTAAAGCCATGATGGAAGAGATAGCAAGTAAGATGAACCAAGAACTTGGTGCCGAACGGGTTCTCTTGACTCTTAAAGACCAGTACTACAACATGAAACAAGTCATCGAGAAAGACATGACACCAGTCAACTTGGCTAAAGAAGTTATGGAAGATTTGGGTATTACACCAATCATTGAACCAATCCGTGGTGGGACAGATGGGTCTAAAATTTCCTTCATGGGAATTCCAACTCCAAACATCTTCGCTGGTGGCGAAAATATGCACGGTCGCTTTGAATATGTTAGTCTTCAAACCATGGAGCGTGCCGTTGACACCATTATTGGTATTGTTAGCCATTCTTAATTCCATATACTTAACAAAAATGAGGCTGGGACAAAAGTCCTAGCCTCTTAATTGTTTTTGGATTGTCGAGCAAGACGCAGTGGTTGAGTGGACTCTACTACGCTGATTTCATCAGCTTTTACAGCCCTACTCAACTGTGCGGAGGTGGGACGACGAAATCGAATTCTAACGAATTACCGATTTCTGTCCCACACTCTTTTAATTTCTTTTAATCCATGTATTCTACCCTAGCAAACTGTCCATCGATTTGACTCTGGTAACTTTCATAAACAGAAAGAGGAATTCGTAAGCAGGTATTAGCCACTTGACCAACGAAAGGTAGATTACTAAGAAGAACTACTTTTCTTCCAGCTTCCTTCTCTGTTCTCAGACGTTCAATGATTTGTAGAATCCTTCTAGGTTCGTCTGGAGATCCTCGATCAACCAACAAGGTCCAATCATTCCAGTCTAATGCCTCGTCCTCTCCACAAATAGAACTAAAGAAGGTCACTCCTTCTCCAACATGACCAAATCCAGCTGTCAAATCCAAAGGGTGAAACTTTAAAGAATGATTTATTTGGGGCTTTTCTTGTCTCTCGTATAAGTAGATATTATACAAGAACTGGAGATAGAAAGGATCCATACGACTCAAGTCACAAACTTCCTCCATTTCAAATCCTCTATGTAGAGCTTCTAAAATAGATGAAAATCTGTAGGGCATCCGTTTAGCAATCCGTTGAATCAATTCATCGTCCGAAACATCCTTTAGAATATTCTTAGGCCATTGGTCCGAACCAAAATTGTCAACAGCTTGCTGATAGGCTTCTTCTAGACTAGTCCCAAACCCATAGAGAGCACCGATTGAGTTAATCTGCGTATTGAGGACCCTTGAAACTTTCTCTATTGGAAAGACAGGGAGTTTAAAGAAAATTCGATCCAGAGTCGGTTCAAACAAGGCTGTTAATCCCTTCATTGTTGGATGGGGCAGGTCTAAGAGATGATCCCCCAACTTGAGGCACAAAGCTTGATGATAAAGCGAATAACCTAAGGCCATGGACATTGTCGAGAAGGAATCGGAGGCAAATGGATTGACCTCAAGGATATAAAATTGGTAACTCTTTGGGTCCAAGGCAAATTTGATAGAGGTCGCTCCAACCAATCTCAAATGTCGAACAATCGACAAAGCTGCTTCCCGCAAGGTCTGGTGCTCTGTATCCGTCAAGGTCAGACTAGGGATGACTTGATAGGAATCACTGGAATGGATCCCCACCGGGTCTACACTCTCAATATTTCCCGCAAGATAATAATTATCCTGTCGATCTCGGACTACGACGTATTCCAACTCCTTGAAACCAACTGTCGAGAATTCCAACAAACACTGACCTTGTGGCGATACTTCTAGCCCATTTTCGACAGCCTCACATAAATCATCCAAGTTATTAGCGATCCGACGGCCTTGCCCATGCTTGCTGGCAAGTGGCCAAACAACAATAGGAAATTGAATCTGCTCCGAAAACTCAATGGCCTCTCTGACTGTCGAAACCAAGGAAGAGGAAGGAACTTGATAACCCAAGTCCTGTAAAAATGACTTTTGGTCTGCCTGATGGTAAAAGGCTCTGTACTGCCTAAGCGAAGTTCCTAGAATACGGATCTTGTGCTCCTTAAGAAACCCAATTTCCTCCAATCGGAATAATAAACCAAGGAGTTGCTTGTCCGCAAAAGACAGTAGTAAGTTTCTTGTATTTGTTGCTAGAAAGGCTTCTTTTAGACTATCCAACTTTAAACGAATAACTGAAACAGCGTCTCCAGCTTCTTTGGTAATCTCGTTCTCATCTCCACAATAGAGGATTTCTGTTTGGTAGCCACGTTCTTTTAATAAGGGACAAGAAGTGAGTGCTCCAAGCAAACTGACATCATTGAAGGATTCTGCACACAAAAGTGTTACTTGATTCATGACCATAACTCCTCCCTTCTTTCGTCTAATTTACTTTCAATCAGATCCATAAATTCATCATAGAAATAGAGACTTTCTCTTGATCCTGGACTGGACTCAATATGATAGAGGACACCAATCAAGGGAAGATAGCGGTGACGAAAAGCCTCGATAGAGTGATCATGAAGCTCCTCATGGGTAATCAGAAAATCACGTGGAAGGGTATCGCGTTCAATGTTGTACTGGTGATTCTGGCTAGTAATTTCGACCTTCCCAGTAGCAACCTCTTTTACTGGAATGTTGAGTCCTCGATGAGGCCTTTTTAGGTTGTTGAGGCTGCCTCCGTGGGCAAGGGCCAGTAATTCTGCCCCCAAGCCGATTCCCATAATCGGTATATGAGGATCAATTTTAGCAATGACCTGGCAAATACTATCAATATGATGGGGATTCCCTGGACCACTGGATAGAATGATCCCATCCGGCTGCAAATCCTTTAATTCTTTCAATTTAATCGAATAAGGAACGACCGTTACATTACATCCTCTCGCGATTAATTGACGTAAAACCGAATGACGTAAGCCCAAATCAATTAACACAATACTCTTACCAAAGCCAGGTGCAGCATAGGGGGTTTTGGTCGACACTTGACGGACTTGGTCAAAAGGTAGAACGGTTGCCCGAAGTTGATCTAGGATATGCTCAATCGCATCCCCTTCATTAACCACTGTAGCCTTCATACTCCCATACTTAGAAACAATTTTAGCCAGCCTTCTGGTATCGACTCCTTGAATCCCTGGAATGTTGTGTTTCTTCAGATAGGCATCCAAGGACAACTGTTTGCGCCAATTACTGGGATGGCTCGCTAATTGGTTCACTACCACAGCTAGACAACCTGGAAAAATCGATTCGTAATCATCTCGATTGATTCCTGTTGTTCCAATAACTGGAAAAGTAAAGGCTAATATTTGACCCTTATAGGATTGATCGGTAATCAATTCTTGATAACCCGTCATGGCAGAATTTAAGACCAATTCCCCACTGACATAGGTATCAGCTCCAAAACCAGTTCCTTCAAAAACCGTCCCATCTTCTAATACTAAGAGACGTTTTACCATAAATTCTCCTTACAGACTCCAAAAAGAAAAGTGAGAAAAGACCACCTTTTTGTAGACTCTCTCACTTCTCCTTTCTATTTTCTAACTCTATTATTTCCGTCCAGCTAAAACCGCTTCAATGATAGCCATGCGGACAAAGACACCGTTGGTCATTTGCTCCACGATGCGTGATTTAGGAGCTTCTACCAAGTGGTCAGCAATCTCCACATCACGGTTTACTGGAGCTGGGTGCATTAAGATAGCTGAATCTTTCATACGATCATAGCGTTCTTGTGTCAACCCATGCAAACGATGGTAGTTCTCTTTTGAGAAGAGAGACTCATAGTCATGACGCTCGTGTTGCACACGGAGGAACATCATGACATCGACCTCTTCAATGACTTCATCAATCGTCACAAAGGTTCCATATTCTTCGAACTCCGCACTTCTCCACTCGTCTGGACCAGCAAAGTAGAGGGTTGCGCCCAAGCGTTTCAAGATTTGCATATTGGATTTTGCCACACGTGAGTGATCTAAGTCACCAGCGATACAAACCTTCAAACCGTCAAAGTGACCAAACTCTTGATAGATGGTCATCAAGTCTAGTAAACTTTGGCTTGGGTGTTGACCAGACCCATCTCCCCCGTTGACAATAGAGGCTGTGATGGTTGGACTTTCAATCAATTGCTTGTAGTAGTCTACTTCTGGGTGACGGATGACGCAGATATCTACTCCGAGAGCTGACATGGTCAAAATCGTATCATAGAGAGTTTCACCCTTGTTTACAGAGCTCGTTTTCACATCAAAGTCAAGGAGATCACAACCCAATTTCAACTCAGCCACTTCAAATGCTTTGTGCGTACGTGTTGACGACTCAAAGAAGAGATTAGACACGATATGTTGCTCGTCATAATGAGTCTTTGCTCCATTTTTAAACTCAATTCCACGCTTAATCAAGGCCATAACTTCTTCGTTTGATAAAGCTTCCATTGAGACAAGGTTTTTAAGTGCGATTTGATTTGTAGACATGTTGTAACTCCATTCCAAAGATATGCATATGTGAAAACGATACAGGAAGCTCACTCAGTCGCTCCTGTATATAGCGACGATTTGAAAACTACCTTATTCACTCACCTCGATCAAGATACGATCTTGACCATCTAGCTCAGTCATTTCGACAATGATTTCCTCTGATCGACTTGTTGGAATATTCTTTCCAACATAATCTGGTCGGATCGGCAATTCTCTATGACCACGATCCACTAGGACAGCCAAGCTGACACGAGATGGACGTCCGCGACTGACAAGATTATCGATGGCTGCTCGAATGGTCCGACCTGTATAAAGGACATCATCAATCAGGATGACATCTTTGCCAGTAATATCTACTGGTAAAACGGTTGAATCTTCTGTTACTTTAATATCATCACGGAAAGGCTTGGTATCCAATTCACAGACTGGAACTTCTATTTGTTCTAGTTGTGCTAACCGTTCTTTGATGCGATTGGCAATGAATACGCCACGAGTTTTGATCCCTACCAAAACAATTTGGCTCAGATCCTTATTCCGTTCGATGATTTCATAGGTGATGCGAGTAATAGCCCGCTTCATGGTCAGATCATCAACGACTTCTTTGATCTTCATCTTTTCCTCCTAATTGATAGAAAAAAGCCTCCCTTTATCAAGGAGGCTTCAGAAAAATACTAAGAGATAAGACCTAGAACGCATCTAGTTCACCCCTTATTTTGATCAGACTCCTTGCCTGCCTCACGGGACAGGATTAAAGGACTATTTAATTATCCATACTATATCACAGTTTATAGAGGGATGCAAGAAAAAACTTATTTTTTTCTACTAATGTTCGGATTTTTATCAACAAATCTTCAATTTAATAATGATCTGTTCCTTTTTTACCAATCCTCTTCAGGGCAAACAGGCCACATCCAGCTAGTAAATAAGCGACAAAAATGATCGTCGCCATCTTAGCGACATAGAGCCAGCCAAAACGATTGACATTGATAAAGAAATAAGGGAAAGGACTGTCTTTAGCGCCAGGTACTGGCCATTTAAGGACCAAACCGTTTATCAATGCAAAGACCATATAGAGCAAAGGAAGCAAGGTCCAAGCTAACGGATCCGACTTACGGTACTGTTTGGGTTTATCAATCACCAGGGTATCAAAGAAGAACATCAAAGGAACAATATAATGACAGAGGAAGTTTTCCAAACGGTAAAACTTCTCAGGTGTCGCGATCGGTGCAAGCATAAAGTGGTAGATGACACAGGTGATCATGATAGACATGGTGACACCACCCTTCAAGCGAAGATAGCCCTGGGTCTGGGTCGAACGACCACGAAGCATGCGCCAAACCATATCTCCCATGAAGAACATGACCAACATGTTAGACAAAATGGTGTAATAAAGCATCATCCCAAAGCCACCATGTTTGGTGAGTTGCAGATAAACACCGATGACACTTAAGATAAACAATAGAAAACGATAACTAAACAATAGTTTGAATTTCATAGTATTCTCCTGAAAGAAAAGGGCTAAGCCCTTCTTCTTATTATTATTCTTAAATCTTCTTCACAAATTCTGATTTGAGTTTCATTGCGCCAAATCCATCAATCTTACAATCAATGTTGTGGTCGCCTTCAACGATGCGAATGTTTTTCACGCGCGTTCCTTGTTTCAAATCTTTTGGTGCACCCTTGACTTTCAAGTCTTTGATTAAGGTGACGGTATCGCCATCAGCCAATTTGTTTCCGTTGGCATCAATCGCTACGACACCTTCTTCTTCAACGATTTCAGCTGGGTTCCATTCATAAGCACATTCTGGACAGACCAAGAGGGCTCCATCTTCATAGACATATTCTGAATGACATTTTGGACAGTTTGGTAAGTTATTCATTTCAATCTCCTTAGCAAAATTAACTCCCATAGTATACCATGAAAGGGAAGTTTTGACAAATTCTGCTCAACTCTAGCATTTTGTATAAAACAGGAGGCAACTCGGCCTCCTAGAATCGATGATAAAGCTTAAACTTCTTGTAATTCCTGAATGTCTCGAATCACGCGCACGCCTGCTTGACTCTTATTCTGTAATTCTTCGTCCGAGTATGGCAAGGTATTGATCAAGATACTTTGCATGCCGATACTTTTCGCCACAGCCACATCTGTAGTGAAGTCATTCCCTACCATGACCGTTTTATTCGGATTCAACTGGTGATCTTTGATGACTTTCACGAGAAATTCGCGCTGAGGTTTGCGAATCCCTGCATCAGACGACAGATAAATGTCGTGGAAAATCTCTCTCAAGCCAACTAAATCAATCTCTGGGTTGGTAAAGTCCGCTTGTGCATTAGATAAGAGATAGAGCCGACAACCTGCAGCCTTCATATCTTCTAAGACTTCTTTCGTGTGTGGGTATAGCTCCAAGCGTTTGCGAGAGAGTACACGGAAGGTCCGAGCAATCAAACGCCCCCACTCTTTGAAATGATGGACACTGGCTCCTGTTGGATGACTTTCTAGATAGAGTTGAACAAAGATCACAGTCAAGTCAATCTCCGGATAAGTGACTTGTTTTTCCTTAGCGATACTTTCCTCAGCTTGCTGCACCAACTCCTTATAGCGTGCTTGCAAACTTTCCCCTGTATAATGAGCACCATAGGTCTGGTAGATTTGGGCCATGGTCTCCCACAAGACTGGACTCGACTCATCGGTTTCGATATCGACCAAGGTTCCATAAAAATCAAAAATATAGTTTTTAAATGCGTACTTTTGCTGATTCATCTCTTTCTCCCGTTACAAACATGGTAAAGGTAGCCTTACAGACATTGGCACCTTCCTGATTGGTAATATCGACATCAACAACCCGAGTTGTCCGCCCACTGTGGACACATTCCCCGTGAATCGTGAGGACATCTCCTAGGCGCCCTGCTTTCAAGTAATTGATGGAAGACTGCAAGGTCACACCATCTACTCCCTGTGAAATCACGACCAAGCCACTGATCTGGTCACACAGGGTAAAGAGATAGCCACCGTGCGCGTTTCCATAATAATTAAGAGATGATTCAATGACCTTCGTTGTTACAACAACATGGCCATCTCTCATGGTTTCGATCTCGTAATTTTCAAATGCAGCAATGGCATCAAAGTGAAAATCCTTCATGTTAAAACTTCTTCCCCCTATATAAGGTATTCCTAAACTCTTCCATCATACTATTTTTTTCCACTTCTTACAAGAATAAGAAAAGAGCTAGTGTTACCTAACTCCTTAATAGCGAAATTTTTCCCAACCATCATCTGCCCGTTTGCGATAATAGTACTCGGATAAATCTGGGTCTTCCATCACTTCCAGCAGAGGAAGCATATCGTAGGACAAGTCCAACTGATCTAATTGGTCCTTCTCAACCCAAGAAACTTCTCCTTCTTCAGACGATCTTAGTTGGCCGTTGAATTCTGTCGCTTTGTAACAAAAGACGATATAGCGGGTGCCATCCTCCAACTGCCAGTTTTTCACAGCTGCTAGCTGGGGATTAAAAATGGTGAGGCCGGTTTCCTCCTCAATCTCACGGATGACAGACTCGACCAAACTTTCTCCTTCTTCAATATGGCCTCCAGGAAAAGCATAGCCAGCCCAGTGAGTCTTTTCAGGTGAGCGGTATTGGAGGACTACTTTCCCATTTTCAAGATCTTCGACCATGCAAAGATTGCACAGTATAGCAGGCGTTGTACGTGACATATATTTCCTTTCTATGATATTGACAATTAATCAATATTAACTTTTTTCTTTATCTCTTTTTTCATCACAAAGGGATTCACCAGCTCATGGTATTCATCAAAGGCATCTAAAAGAGAACCTCTCTGAAAGACAATTGACTTCTCTTTTAAATAATACTCCGAGTGAATCGTTACCGAACCATGACCATCAAAACTAAAGAAAAACACAATGAATAGTACTAAGATCAAGCTAGCAAAGAGACTCAAAAGAACACTCTCAAGATTCTTCCAATTTGGAGCATGTTTTCGATAGAAGCGATACCAGATGTGACATAGAATCGTCCCAACCACTAAATACAACCAAGGATTCCACAGGAGCGGAGTAAAGGCGTAACCATTGTAGCATAATACAAAGTTCGCAAAAACAAAAAGTAAAAGAATAAGATACACGATCTTAAACAGGTTCATATACTTTCCCATGATGAAACTCTCCCTTACCTTAAATAATGATCAGTAGAATATGAATCCCCAAACGTAACCAATGATCAATGAGAGGCGTTTCCGGATTACTATTTTTACTATCTAAGTATAGGCTAAGAGATAACAAAAGCAAGGCAAGGGCGATAACTATTTTAAGAGATAGCATCATACCGCCAATAGCAAGAGTAGCTAGAAAGCCAAAAAATGGCAATGGGCTAAATAAAAATGACAAAAAACTGAAATAGAGCATAAACAAAGAGAGTATCAATAAGCCGTAAACAATCAACTTAGTGAAAATTGAGACTCTTTTACCTTCATTTTTCATTTTTGATAGTGAATAAATGACATAGATCATATAGATAAAAAGTAGCATATGGTATCATTCCTACATTTCATAGATTATATTGATAGTTTAACTAAAACCTATTCAAAATACAACTAAAGACACTAACTTATGAAAACAAACTGATGTTTCATCAGAGTTTCTTCACTTCTGCTGCTACCTTTTGGAGATGCTGTTCCCGTATGCTAGCGGTGTTCACATCCCGGCCGACTTCTCCCAAGATGCAGACGCGCTTGGTTTTAATCCCACAGTGGTTCAAAACTGCATTCTTCAAAACAGAGATGCCATAACTATCCGGAATGTTGAGAGAACCTGAAAAGATCTTATACCACCAAGTAGGCGCCATGGAGGTCGCATAAATACTGGCCGTTTTCCCTTTGAGCAACTTCTTGAATTGCTTGCCTCTAAGGTAATTCCAGATGAAACTTCCCTGATCATTTGCCGAGTAGGCAATACCCGGTGTAAAGACCCTATCGATCCAGCCCTTCATGAGGCTCGGCATACTACTCCACCAGATGGGATAGACAAAGATCAGGTGATCCGCCCACTGGATCCATTCTTGTGAACGAAGGATAAAGGGATCTTCCTCCATCCGTTTTCGATAGCCGTAGCGAAGAACTGGATCAAAGTCCTCTTCATTGAGATTGATCACTTTAAGCTCGTGGCGATTTGAGTCAATCGTTTCGACAATGGTTTGAAAAATAGCCTGACAGTAACTTTCCTTATCTGGATGCCCATTGATGACTAAAATCTTCATTCTTCCCTCCTACTAATCCAAGGCCTTGACTTCCAACATCATATCGCGGATTTGGGCTGCCAATTCGAAATCAAGCACTTCGACGGCTTCTTGCATCTGGCCTTGCAGTTTCTTGATCAGTTCCTTGCGCTCTTGGCGGTTGAGACTGGTGATATCCACTTCCTTGTCTTCTTCCTTGCTCACCGCCTTAGTAACAGAAATAAGATCTCGGATTTCCTTCTTAATGGTTTGTGGCACAATGCCATGCTCTTCATTATAGGCCATCTGAATCTGACGACGACGGGCCGTTTCATCGATGGCTTTTTGCATAGACTGGGTCATGGTGTCCGCATACATGATGACATGGCCTTCACTATTACGAGCTGCCCGTCCAATAGTCTGAATAAGACCTCGTTCATTACGGAGGAAACCTTCCTTGTCAGCATCGAGAATGGCAACCAGACTGACTTCCGGGACATCAATCCCTTCCCGAAGGAGGTTGATCCCAACCAAGACATCAAAGACCCCCAAACGCAAATCACGGATAATTTCCGTCCGCTCCAAGGTCTTAATGTCCGAGTGCATGTATTTGACCTTGACACCCATTTCCTTGAAGTAGTCCGTCAAATCTTCAGCCATCTTCTTGGTTAAGGTCGTGACAAAGGTCCGCTCTCCACGTTCCACACGCGCATTGATCTCGCCCAAGAGATCATCCATTTGCCCCATGGTAGGGCGCACTTCAACCTCTGGATCGAGTAGGCCTGTTGGACGAATGATCTGCTCGATGACAGTGTCCGTTTGTTCCATCTCATAGTCACCTGGCGTCGCAGAAACATAGACAATCTGGTGAACATGGCTTTCAAATTCCTCCCGACGCAGAGGCCGGTTGTCCAAGGCAGATGGCAAACGGAAGCCATAGTTGACCAACATCTCCTTGCGCGAGCGGTCGCCATTATACATGCCCTTTATCTGTCCCATGGTCATGTGGCTTTCATCGATCATGATGAGGAAATCTTCTGGGAAGAAGTCAAGAAGGGTGTAGGGTGGCTCTCCTTCACTCCGTCCGTCCATATGACGAGAGTAGTTTTCCACCCCATTAGTGTAGCCCATCTCTCGCAACATTTCGATGTCATACTCTGTCCGTTGTTTCAAGCGTTGGGCTTCCAAGAGCTTACCTTCTTTTTCAAAGACTTTTAACTGCTCTTCTAGTTCCGCCTGAATCTTGGCAATGGCTACTTCCATATGGTCGTCATTGGTCACGAAGTGAGTGGCTGGGAAGATCGCTAAGTGGTCCACATCTCCTAGAACCTGGCCGGTCAAAGCTTCAATCTCACGAATCCGCTCAATCTCATCCCCGAAAAACTCGACTCGAAAGGCATGCTCATCACGCGAAGCTGGGAAAATCTCGACCACATCCCCACGGACACGGAACTTGCCCCGTTGAAAATCGATGTCATTGCGCTCAAACTGGATATCCACCAGGTCATTGAGCAGTTTATCGCGAGAAATCTCGAGACCTGGGCGTAAGCTCACCACGCTGTCGGAATATTCCTTAGGCGAACCCAACCCATAGATACAGGAAACAGACGCTACAACGATGACATCGTTACGCTCCAAGAGCGCTGAGGTTGCTGAGTGACGAAGCTTGTCAATCTCATCATTGACCGAGCTATCCTTTTCGATATAGGTATCACTCGATGGTACATAAGCTTCTGGCTGGTAGTAATCGTAGTAAGAAACGAAGTACTCGACAGCATTCTCTGGAAAGAACTCCTTGAACTCCCCATAGAGCTGACCTGCTAGCGTTTTATTGTGGGCGATGACCAGGGTCGGTTTATTGACCTGGGCAATGACCTGGCTCATGGTATAAGTCTTCCCTGTACCAGTCGCCCCCATCAAGATTTGGGCCTTCTCGCCTCCCTCGATGTTATCTACCAACTGCTCGATGGCCTGCGGTTGGTCCCCTGACGGTTGGTATTTTGATACGAGTTTAAATTTGTTGTCTGTAATTCTATTAATCATCTCTTTGTCCTCACATATATAGACCTTATTTTACCATAAATCACTAGAATTCTCTGAGATGAGGAATGAAGAGAGAATCCAACATGTTACAGAACGATCCATTAAATTGGTACATGAGCGAATTACAACATCATTAATTGGACACACTTTAGAATGAAAACTAAACAAGACTCTCGCAATTACTTCGAAAGTCTTGTCTTTTATTCTAAAACCATGAAATACGTAACAAGAGGCTGGGACAAAAGTCATAGCCTCTTAATTGTTTTTGGATTGTTGAGCAAGACGCAGTGGTTGAGTGGGCTCTACTACGCTGATTTCATCAGCTTTTACAGCCCTACTCAACTGTGCGGAGGTGGGACGACGAAATCGAATTCTAACGAATGACCGATTTCTGTCCCACTCTCCCAAAATTAGAAAAGTTTGCTCATCAGTATCATTTTTATTTATTACTTAACTTCTTGATTCCTTACCAAGAGGTAGAGAGTTGCTCCAAGTGAACATACAAATCCAATAACGTAAGTACAGAGTTGCAAATTGGAAGCACTACCTAAAATTGTATCCGCAACAATATTATAAAATAGATAACTAGTCAATGGTTCCACTACTCTTTCTATAAATGGTTGTACCAAAATAGGAAATAGCAGCAAAATAGCTAAACTCCCCATTGGACTTTTAAAACAATAACTTAAGAAGTAAGAAATCAAAAAGTATTGGATGGAGCCAATCAAATAGAAACTGAAAATTTCTAAACTGACACCATTTTTGCTACTAAAAAAATGAAACCATATTAGCAGTACAATGAAATTTAAGGTTGATTGTAGTACTACATCACATAACTCTACGAACAGAATTCGAATTGAACTTAAGATCCTTTTTCCACTAACCAAATAAACTAGTTTTGTTTCGTGTGATTGTAACTCAACAAATGCATTAACACTCCCAATACCAACAGAGAGCATTGATGCAAAAACAAGAGCTTGCTTTAAAGATAATTCTACAATTGTACCATTGATTGCAACTGGTAAAACACTTAAGAGACACAAAAAACCTATCAAAAGTGACTGTATGGTTATCTGGTACTTTACGGGTTTTAAACTATATTTTTTGACGATAAGACTTCTAAATAGACTTGCCATTCTTCCTCCCCATTCGAATCTTTTCTACAACCATTATGAACACCAAGAACAAGATCCCTTCTACTATTAAAAGTGTAATTCCATACAATTGGCTCGTTTGAGTCCCTTCAATTCGGCCAAAAGCAAATGATTTTGCTCCAATCAATGGCAATAGATTTTCTATTTTAGAGGAAATTCCTCTTAGAATACCTGATAAACTGATAACCAATAATAAAACATCTGCAATTAATGCAGTCATTGATTTTTTCGTTACGATTACGAAAAGTAAAGCTAATAAAGTAAGAACGATTGCAAATATCATAACTCTTACCGTGACATCTAAGAACAAGGTCAATTCTAAATGATTCTTTAGAGTTGAATCTAGAAAAATGAGTAAGATAACAGCATTTACTATAGAAAATATTAAAGTAGAGAGTAACGATAGGACAATCGAACTTGCAATAAACCCAGTAAGACGAACTTTCCAGTTAGGAATCAATAACTGGCTAAAATAATCATCACCAAATTGATAATGGGTTGAATAAACAAGTGAAACAAGAATTGGCAAGAAAATAACACTTGCTTGGTAGGGGGAGGATAAGAGAGCATCCCTGACTGTATACACTGGATTCGATGATAACATAGATGGATCAAGGTTAACCGCTTGTCCATTTCCTTCTACTAAGGCATTTATCACCTGGATATTTTGAATTGAAAAAAATATGCTGACTCCCAAAATAAGAAAAAAAGTAACTTTAAAAGTAGGTAAACTACTATATTTATAAAGGTCACTAAAAAAGGAACGCTTCAACATATTATTCACCTTCTTTCCCTTCGAGTGCTTTAAAATATGCTTCCTCAAAAGAGCCAAACTGTTTCAAAATATCTTTTGTAGGAGCATCAATTACAATTTTGCCATTAGAAATACCAACCAAATGATCTACAGTTAATTCTAACTCACTCATATAATGACTTGTCATTAATACAGTTTTACCTTCATTGACAAAAGATTGTAAAAAATTACGTACCCAGCGAATTCCTTCTGGATCTAGTCCATTGATTGGTTCATCTAAAATTAAGATGTCAGGATTTGCTAATAAGGCTGTTGCTAAACCAAGACGTTGCTTCATCCCTAATGAATAGTCTTTTACTTTTTTATTTTTAGCTTCACTTAACCCCACCAACTCTAAACATTCCTTGCACCTATTTCTATCAACCCCACAAGCCAAGCCAATCCACCGAAGATGCTGAAATCCAGTTCTGGTTGGGTAAGGTTGACAACTATCGAGAAATGATCCAACAATACAAAAAGGATTATCTCCCAATTGAGAGTATTTTTTTCCATCGATCAATGCCATTCCCATTTGACTATTTTCTAAACCAAGTAAAATTCTAATTAAAGTTGATTTTCCGGATCCATTCGGTCCAATCAATCCAGTAATCTCACCTTTCTTGGCTTTGAAAGACACGTTTTGAAGGACAATTTTATTATTATATTCCTTATGTAGCTTTTGAATTGTTATCATTCATTCTTTTTCCTTTCTGACTTTTAGTGAAATTCCACCTTCACTTGAAGCAAGTATAACAGGAGAAAATCAGGAAAATCTCAGAATAATAATTTTTTTCATTTCTAACAAATTGCATTCCATATTTGCTATAATATGCTCATATAATTGGAGGAACTATGAAGTATAAAATTTTAGCCATTGACGATGATGAAAAAATCTTACGATTAATAGCGAATGCATTAAGAGCGAACAACTTCCACGTGGAAACTCGTAAATATATAGAGGAAATCAATATCTGTGACTTTACTGGATTCGATCTAATTTTACTTGACGTCATGATGCCTATTTCTGGTTTAGAAATCTGTCGCTCCATTCGTTCACAAATTGCTACCCCAATCCTATTTCTAACCGCTAAAGATTTTGAAGAAGATTTACTAAAAGGGATTCAAGCTGGGGCAGATGATTACATCACAAAACCATTCAGCATTAAAGAATTCATTGCAAGAATTCAAATGCATCTTCGTAGAGAAGAAAGATCTCACCCTGCCTCTAAAGAAGAAATGAATTCAGATATTACTTTTTATCGAGATCGTCAAGAAGTTTATTATCAATCAAAGAGAATTTCATTAACTAAGCGAGAGTTTGATTTACTTTATCTTTTAGCAAAAAATGAGAACCGAATATTTAGCATAGAAGAACTTTACAATTACCTCTATCCTGTAGACTCTGATGCACAACTACGATCCATTACTGAATACATCTATCAAATCAGACAAAAATTTAAGATTCATCAAATTGATCCTATTAAAACAGTATGGGGAGGAGGATACAAATGGAAAAAGAATTGACAATCAAGCAACTCATTAAGCGTACCTACCTTAAAATCATTTGGCAATTTCTTCTATGTCTGATACTTTTTTACGTAGTTCCAGCTCTTCTATCTTCTGTATCTGGAATTAATGAGAAAAATGCCAATCACTTTGCTTTATTTTTTAGCGTCAGTTCTTGGATTTATCTTTGCATCATTTTAATTTTTATCATTGTAATAAATATTAGACGGTTATTAACCAAGATTCAAAAAGAAATGAACATGGTTTATCATAGTGGTCTATATTTCACCAAAAATGAACATCACCATTTGCAGATTAAAGAATTCATTGAAACAAACGATCTGATCGAAAAAATGCAATCTGAAATAAAAAATAGAATTCAAAATGAAAAAGATCAAAAAAAAGAACTCATGTTTCAAGTATCTAGCGCTGCACATGATCTTCGTAGCCCTCTAACTGTTATCAGAGGAAATGCTGAATTCTTACAATCCACTGAGCAAACACCTCAAACAATGGAATGTCTAAAAGATCTTGAGCAAGCAAGCATTCAGTTAAACGATTATTTTAACCACTTTATCCAATATTCCAAAACCTTTTACGACCATGATATTCAACTTGAAAATATATCGATTCAACAATTAACTCATCAATTGAAGGAACATATTACTCCGTTACTCCCTAGAAGTACACAATTTGTTTTTTCAAATACAGTAACTCCATCAACACAAATTGCCATTCATTCCAATCTATTTTTTCGAGCAATCACCAATATTATTAATAATGCAATACAACATCAAAAAGAAAATGATGCAAAGATCCAGCTAACAATGTCACAAGAAAATAATCGATTAGTTCTAACCATATGGAATAATCAATCTACTTTTTCAAAAAATGTATTACACCATGCTGGAAATCTTTTCTATAAAGAGGACCAAGCAAGAACACCCTCTCAAGAAAGTCACTTTGGACTTGGTTTATCTTTCGTGAAACGCGTCATGAAACTTCATAATGGAACGATGCATTTAGAAAATATTAGTAATGGTGCACAAGTCAAGCTAATTATTCCCATTATATAAAACAAGCCGAACTCATCATTAGGTGTTCGGCTTGTTTTATATGATTGATAAAAAAGACCGGCACTTTTGCCAGTCTTCGTTTTTATTTTCATTTCCTATCAGCCATTTCACACTTGTTCATTAACAACTTTTTCTCTTCTTTCACCTAAGCGGTAAACAATCACGACGGATAATAGAAGAACCAAAGTGGTAATGATCGATCCTTCTGCACCAAATGCTCCTCCTGTTAGCCAGTCAGGTCCTGATCCCATGCTAAAGCTAAAGATAGACGCATCTGCCCCCGTCCCACTGACTTGAAAACCAAGGAGATTTCCTTGTACATAGTTCCAAGTACCGTGTTGAGCGACCACTAGCCAGATACTATCGGTGTAGACAAGGAGCAGACCAGCTAGCACCCCATCAAGGACAATATTCAGTACGGATAAGAAGGTCACTCCTGAATTTCCCAGATGGAGAAAGCCAAAGAGACTACTAGAAATCGCGATTGCTAAAGGCAAATTAGTTCTTGCTGCAATCCGAGTGAGGAGCCAACCCCGTGTCGCTACTTCTTCAGTTCCTCCTTGAAGGAGCCAAAATGGAAATAAACCGAGAATAAAGAGAATGGGTTCTAAACTTAATTCATTAAGCTCAAAAGATCCAATACCACCCAACTGGTAGACAAGGGCAATCACTCCCATTTGAAGAAGAGAAAGCAAGATCCCCCAACCTAGATACTTAAGCCAATTCCTTTTTACAAAACCTAAAGTCGATAGAGGATTCTTCTCAATGAACTTCACCCAAAAAATAAAGAGTAAAAGAATAAATACAAAACTGAAGAGCTGATAATAGAGAATATAATGGTAGAAAAATTCTTGGACACTTGCTCCCCCATTGCCTGGTGAAAAGAGCTCTACTAGAAACCCTAATCCAATTGAAAAAGGTCCAAGTAATTCACTCCCAAGCCAAAGCCCTCCTTCGACAAATAGATAGGTTAAAAACACATAGAATAGTGTAGAAACAAGTACTGGCCATGAGGTGTTAGTTTTTATATCTTGAATAATGTTACCTTTCTTCATTATCTTCCTCCTTTTATCTTATAGTTTTATTGTAGCAAAGAAAATCAGAGACTGCAATATTTAACGATGTTAGAAAACCTAACATCGACTAGTTAAAATTCTTGATTTTAATATTCATTTGTGGTATGATAAATCTTGTAAAAAATAAATGATTGAAATTCATACTTGTTTTCAGTATGAATTCTTTGTTTTTTTAAAGCCCTCTTAGGGTATCCCTTCCATTGCTCTTCTCGAGACCAGTGGATTAGATATAAAGGAGAACGAAATGAAGAAAAAACTAGTAGCATGTTTGCTTTTCTTATTTCCACTATTCGCCTTTGCGAGCCAAGCACAGGCTGAAACTGTTAAGGTCGTTTTCGATACGGCATATGCACCCTTCGAATTTAAAGACTCAGACCAAGTTTATAAAGGAATTGACGTTGAAATTTTGGACAAGGTCGCTGAAATCAACGGTTGGACATTAGACAAGTCTTTTCCAGGCTTTGATGCGGCTGTCAACATGGTCCAATCCGGCCAAGCCGATGCCATTATGGCAGGGATGACCAAGACCAAAGAGCGCGAACAAGTCTTTTCTATGTCCGATACCTACTATGATACAAAAGTCGTGATCGCGACTAAGAAAGCTAACAAAATCACTTCCTATGATCAACTTAAAGGCAAAACAGTCGGAGTCAAAAATGGAACAGCTGCGCAACGTTTCCTTCAAAAGAACAAGGACAAGTACGGCTATAACATTAAGACCTTCGACACCAGCGATCTGATGAATAACAGTCTATCAACTGGTGCAGTGGATGCCATTATGGACGACCAACCTGTTATCGAATACGCCATTAAGCAAGGACAAGACCTTTCTATTAATATGGAAGGAGAAGCTGTTGGAAGCTTTGCTTTTGGGGTCAAAAAAGATGGGTCCCATGAAAACCTTATTAAACAATTCAATACTGCCCTTGCTCAAATGAAAAAAGATGGTACGCTAGACCAAATTATCGAAAAATGGACTGGCAGCAGCCAATCATCATCTTCAACAACGACTACCGCCAGCACTTCTGCTATTCCAGAAACGAGCACTGAAGCCGGCCAAAAGGCGACTCCTAAGAAGAAAAAATACAAAATTTCTAGTGATTCCTCTTTTGCTCCCTTCGTCTTCCAAAATGATCAAAGTAAATATACTGGGATTGATATGGAATTGATTAAGGCGATCGCTAAAGATCAAGGCTTTACTCTAGAAATTAGCAATCCCGGATTTGATGCCGCGGTCAGTGATGTTCAGAACGGAAATGCGGACGGAATGATTGCCGGCATGACTGTGACAGATGCGCGTAAGGCAACCTTTGACTTCTCTGACCCATACTATACAACAAATTCGATTCTTGCTGTTCAAGAGAGTAGTAACATTTCTTCCTACGAAGATCTAAAAGGAAAAACAGTTGGTGTCAAAAATGGTACTGCTTCTCAAACTTTCCTCGAGGAAAACAAGAGCAAGTATGGCTACAAAATCAAAACCTTCTCAGACGGGGCTTCTATGTATGACAGTTTGAACTCAGGTTCTGTAGCTGCCATCATGGATGACGAACCTGTGATCAAATACGCCATTAAACAAGGACGTAAATTCAAAACACCTATCGAAGGTACTCCAAGTGGTCAAATTGCCTTTGCTGTCCAAAAAGATTCGAACCCTGAATTGATTGAAATGTTCAACAATGGTTTGGCCAACTTAAAAGGAAGTGGCGAATACCAAAAGATCTTGGAAAAATACCTTTCAAGTGATAGTGATGAAACCACAGAATCTACTTCAGTAGATGAAACGACTATCTGGGGCTTGCTCCAAAACAACTATAAACAATTGTTAAGTGGACTTGGTGTCACTATTGCACTAGCACTTCTTTCATTTGCGATTGCAATGGTGATCGGAATCATCTTCGGAATGTTCAGTGTGAGTCCTTATAAATGGCTTCGTTGGACTGCTGAGATTTTCGTCGATGTCATCCGTGGTATCCCACTGATGATTCTTGCTGCCTTTATCTTCTGGGGAATTCCTAATTTGATCGAGTCCATGACGGGTCACCAATCCCCAATCAATGACTTCCTTGCAGGTACGATTGCTCTCTCACTCAATGCTGCTGCTTATATTGCTGAGATTGTTCGTGGTGGGATTCAAGCCGTACCAGCTGGACAGATGGAAGCTAGTCGAAGCCTCGGAATCTCTTATAGCAAGACTATGCGCAAGATTATCTTGCCTCAAGCAACCAAACTCATGCTTCCAAACTTCGTCAACCAATTTGTCATTGCACTGAAAGATACAACCATTGTGTCAGCTATCGGTTTGGTCGAGCTCTTCCAGACTGGTAAGATTATCATTGCTCGAAACTACCAAAGTTTCAAGATGTATGCGATCCTTGCCGTCTTTTACCTCGTCATCATTACCTTATTGACACGCTTTGCAAAACGATTAGAAAAGAGGGCTAACTAATGGCAAAATTAAAAATTGATGTCCATGACCTCCATAAATATTACGGTGAAAATGAGGTCCTAAAAGGCATCTCAACAAAATTCTACGAAGGAGATGTGGTTTGTATTATCGGTCCATCTGGTTCTGGTAAATCAACCTTCCTACGCAGTCTTAACCTTCTTGAAGAAGTAACCAAGGGACAAATTACTGTGAACGGTTATGACTTGACTGATCCAAAAACCAACATTGATATCGTTCGTGAAAATGTCGGGATGGTTTTCCAGCACTTTAACCTCTTCCCTCATATGAGTGTTATTGAAAACATCATGTTTGCTCCTTTGGAGCACAAACGCATGAGTCGTGAAGAAGCTAGAGAACTAGCAATGGAACTTTTGGAAAAGGTTGGACTGGCAGACAAAGCTGACGTCAGTCCTGATAGTCTATCAGGTGGTCAGAAACAGCGGGTGGCCATTGCGCGTGGTTTGGCAATGAAACCAGATGTCATGCTCTTCGACGAACCTACTTCTGCCCTTGACCCTGAGATGGTCGGAGATGTACTGAACGTTATGAAAGATTTGGCTAAGCAAGGGATGACCATGATCATCGTCACACACGAGATGGGATTTGCTCGCCAAGTGGCCAATCGTGTTATCTTTACAGCTGATGGTGAATTCCTCGAAGACGACAAACCAGACCAAATCTTCGACAACCCACAACACCCACGATTGAAAGAATTCTTGGATAAAGTGTTAAACGTGTAATAGAAATATAAGAGGCTGGGACAAAAGTCCTAGCCTCTTAATTGTATTTGGATTGTCGAGCAAGACGCAGTGCTTGAGTGGGCTCTACTACCCTGATTTTCATCAGTTTTACAGCCCTACTCAACTGTGCGGAGGTGGGACGACGAAATCGAATTCTAACGAATTACCGATTTCTGTCCCACTCTCTTTTTTCTTCTTCCAAAGATGAAAAATATTAAGAAATTTCATTTAAATAACTTGCTAAATGAAGCAAAAAACTATACCATAGTAGAGTGTCTTTTGACTAAATATGTGATTAAAGGATGATTATGAAAAAATTATTAGAAAAGGTTAGTATCCTTTCTTTATCTCTTGTATTAACGACGTCTTTTTCGATTTCTAGTGCTCTTCCTTATATGTTCGAATACTATAAGGATCTCCCAAAAAGTCAAATCGAACTCTTGGTATCCCTTCCATCCGCTGGGATTATGGTCACCCTCTTCCTCAACACCTTTATCGAACGCTTCTTAGATGAGAGAAAGATGATTATCACCGGTCTATTAATCCTCTCAATCTTTGGAATGGTCCCTTTCTTTAACCAAGCCTATCCTATCCTTTTCATCTCTCGTTTCATCTTTGGGATGGGAGTCGGATTGATCAATGCTAAGGCTATTTCAATTATCAGCGAACGCTACCAGGGACGAGAACGAATCCAAACTCTTGGATTTCGTGGTTCTGCTGAAGTCGTAGGGACAGCACTCGTCACTTTATTGGTCGGCTTCCTCCTCCAATTTGGCTGGACTTCTAGCTTCCTAGCCTACGGGGCAGGATTAATCGTTCTCTTTCTCTTCATGACCTTTGTCCCTTACCACCAGCAAGAAGAAAGTCAACATATCCACGCCAATCATAAAGAACCACTCCAAAAAGAAGAATGGAAGTTGACTATTATTTTAGCCATTGTAGCCGCTATGATCGTTCTATGCAACGTCGGAGTAACTCTTCGCATTCCTAGTATTGTCGCCTACACTTTCAAGGATCAGCATAATTCAGCCAGCTTCATTCTAAGCGCTATGCAATTGATTGGCATTCTAGCTGGTCTCACCTTCTCTGGTCTTGTTCATTTGTTCAAGAGCAAATTGATTACTTATGCCGGGATTGCTTACGGAATCTCAATGATGGCTGTAGCCCTTTCACCAAGTATCCCTCTTCTGGCTCTTTCCGCCCTCTTCTCAGGCTATACATACAGTACTGCTCTTACCATGGTTTTCCAAATCTTGTCAGCTAAGATTCCTGCTAGACGATTAAACCAGGTGACCTCAGTAGCCGTCTTGGGCTGTAGCTTCGGAGCGGCCATTACACCTTTCGCCCTCAATACCATCGGTCTTATCTCCGACAGCAACTCTTTTATCTTTACTGTATTAGGTATTGCTATGGCTCTCCTAGCCTTCTCTCTTCTCTATCTTTTAAAAGATCATCACGAATAAACAAAAAGACTGGAAAAAACATCCAGTCTTTTTGTGTCTTAATTACTAGAAAGTTGGGCAGTTTGCATTTTGTAATAAATACCTTTTTGTGCCATCAACTCCGAATGATCCCCATGTTCAACGATATTTCCATCTACCATGACAAGAATCAAGTCTGCATTCTCAATCGTAGACAGGCGATGGGCGATCACAAAGCTGGTCCGACCTACCATCAGCTTATTAAAGGCATCCTGGATGAGCAACTCCGTCCGCGTATCAATGGAAGATGTTGCCTCATCTAGGATCAGAATCTTAGGCACTGCAAGAAAGACCCGAGCAATGGTCAGAAGCTGTCTTTGGCCTTGAGAGAGGGAGTCTCCCGCATCTGCTAGATAGGTATCATAGCCATCTGGAAGCTGTTGAATAAAGAAATCAGCATTGGCAGCCTTAGCTGCTTGAATCACGTCTTCCCGACTAGCATCCGGGCATCCAAATGCGATATTTTCATGAACCGTTCCCACTTTGAGCCAAGTCTCTTGAAGGACCATCCCAAACTGCTTACGGTAACTAGCTAAAGTATAGCTAGTTACAGCTTCTTGGTCTAAGAGCAAGCGTCCTTGATCGACCTCATAAAATCGCATGAGAAGGTTAATCAGTGTGGATTTCCCAGCCCCAGTTGGACCGACAATGGCTACCTTGCTAGCCGGCGGGATGGAAACGGAGAGGTCCTTTATGAGAGGCTGATCAGGGCGATACCCAAAGCTAATATGATCAAATTGGACAGCTCCTTCTACAGCCTCTTCTTGCAAGTCTTTCTTGCCACTTTCTTTCACTTCCTCTTGATCCAAAACACTATAGAGCCGTTCAGCACAGGCCAAGGCACTTTGCAACTCAGCAAGAACAGAGGAGATGTCATTGAAGGGTTTGGTATACTGATTGACATAGTTGAGAAAGGTCACCAACTGGCCAACAGTAAAGCCAGTACCCGATAGGATTCGGAAGGCTCCAAATCCCGTCACCAACGCATAAATCAGGGCATTGACAAAGCGCGTCGCTGGATTAACGGTAGAGGAATAAAAAATCGCCTCTTGAGAATAACCAGCATAGTCGCCATTGATCTCAATAAACTTGTCTTTAAACTGACCCTGTGCATTAAAAGCTTGGAGTAAGCTTTCTTGACTGAGAGATTCTTCAATCATCTGTGTCTGAGCCCCACGTGCTTGGGTCTGCATCCGAAAGAGATGATAGGAACGCTTGGCAATAAAACGAGCGATAAAGAGAGATAAAGGAGTCAGGATCAAAACCATTCCCATCATCATCCAATCCAATCGGGCCATACTAGCGATGGTCACTAAAATCGTGAGAAGACCAACAAAGAACTGATTAAAGACCATGAATAGACCATTGTTCAGTTGTTCAACGTCCGTGGTCAAGCGACTGACCAAATCCCCAGTACCTTGACGATCCAGGTAAGATAAAGGAAGGACATGGACTTTCTGGATGACCTTCTCTCTTAAGTCTTTACTGTAGCGATAGATCATCTGATTGTAAACCAAGGGATTCAACCATTGAATCAGACTTGAAAAAAGAATTACTAGACCCATTTGTAAGATAAGTGGGAGCAAGAGATGTGCTGCATCAGGGAGCACCACTAAGTCTATTGCCTGCCCGATTAGGATAGGGATATAGACGGTTAACAAGACTTGTAAGATGGTTCCCAGACTGGCTAAGATGAGCCAGATGGGCTGTTTGCCTATATCAGCAAGCAAGCGCCGTAAATAAGTCTTCTGTTTCATTCTGCTCCCTCCTCTCTCTTCTGTTGGGAGAAATGAATCTCTTGGTATAAAGGATTGGTTGCCACCAAGTCTTCATGACTTCCCAAGCCGACCTGTTTGCCTTTATCTAAGACGAGAATTTGGTCAGCTCTTTGCAGACTATTGGTCCGTTGCGAGATGAGGATGAGACTGGTTTCCGTCAACTCCTCTTTAAAAGCCTGTAAGAGTCGTGCTTCTGTCAAATAGTCCAAAGCCGAAGTGGAATCATCCAACACCAAAAATGGAGCTTTGCGAAGGACAGCTCGAGCAATGGTCAACCGTTGCCGTTGACCGCCGGAAAAATTTCGTCCAAATGCTTCTACCAGAGCGTCTAGCCCCCCTTCTTTCTCACGGACGAAATCAGCTGCTTGCGCAACTTCCAAGGCCCACCACAACTGCTCTTCATTCGGTTCCTCGTTTAATCCTAGCGTTAAATTCGAACGAATGCTTCCTTTAAAGAGCTCTGCTTTTTGAGGAACTACTGCTATCCAGTCACGCCACTGACCAAGAGTCTTGGGACTCTGTCCATCTTTAAAAATGATTAGATTTCCTTGACTTGGGCCATAAAGATATCCTAACAATTGAACCAGGGTAGATTTCCCTGATCCTGTCCCTCCAATGATTCCTAAGGTTTGTCCCTTGTTCAAAGATAAGTGAATGCCTTCTAAAGACGGTTTTGCTGCTAAGGGATAGGTAAAGACAAGATCTTTGATCTCAAGAGCCAGTTGAGGATTTGAAGCAGATAGCTCATCTAACTCTTGATCAAAATCTTCACTCTTCTCATCAAATACTTGGACAATCCGACCAGCAGCAATATAGCTTTGGTTGAGCGAGGTCACCAACATGGCTAACTTTAGTAATTCCGTTAAAATTTGAAGCAGATAATTGACCAAGGCTACCAACATTCCTTGACTGAGTGTCCCCATTTGAATGGAGGCTTGTCCCTGCCAAAGAATACAAATCAAAGTTCCATTCACGACTAAGAAGGTCATAGGACTGATCAAACTAGACCATTTGGATACTAGTAATTGCCATTTGGTATAGTCTTGGTTAACCTCATTAAACTCTGCTTCTTCATGAGCTACCTGCCCAAAAGCGCGGATAACCCTCATTCCTTGTAACTGCTGACGCGTGATGGTAACCATTCGGTCCGTAATTTTTCTTATGCGTGCATAAAGAGGATTGACCAGACGAGACATGACGACAATGATCAGGGTCAAGAGAGCAACCATTCCAATAAACCACATTGTCAGTTGCGGACTAATAGTGAAGGCCATAAAAATAGAGCCAAAAACGACAATTGGCGCTCGGAGGAATAGACGTAAAAATAGATTAATTCCTGTTTGAATTTGATAGGTATCACTGGTTAGTCGCGTCACGAGACTTGAGCTGGTTAGGCGATCCCTCTGCTCCTTAGATAAGCTGAGAATTTTCTCATACAAATCATTGGTCAATTCCTTCGTAAAACCAACGGCTGCTTTTGATGAATAATATTGGGCCGTGATCGCTACAAGAACGCCAAAAGTAGCAAAAACAAATAAGAGACCAACCACCCCAAGCATTCCACCTTGGTCCTGACGGGGAATCAGCTGATCGACAAGCTGGGCAATTAAAAGTGGAACCAGTAATTCAAAACTTGCTTCTAACAACTTGAAAAACGGTCCCAGTATGGTTTCTTTTTTATAATTCCTGAAGTATTTCAATAAGTCTTTCATACTACTAGTTTCTCTTTCTAATGGATGTACTCATTTTACCACAATTTAGAAAGAGAGAAAAACTCTCCCTGCAAAGCAGAGAGAGTTGAAAAACGACCCAATGTACGTCAGGAATATTATTCCATCTTTGTCCCCTTATTTAATAGCTTGCCCATTTTCCCTAATCCAATCAGTAAAAGAGGGAAAGATAGGAGGGTCACAAGACCTAATACAAGAAAAACAGCTACAAATCCACAAGTATCGATAAACCAACCAGTCAGTGGGAAGATAACGATCATGGATAGACTAAACATCATCGAATTGATACTAAGCATGGTTGCTCGAACACTAGATGGTAAATAGCCTTGTAAATCATTGTAGTAAATGGGTTGATAAACCGCGTATAGGGCATTGGTTAGAAGATAAACACTCAGATAGGCCAATGGAGTATTCAACCCTACCAAAAACAAGGCCAGACCTGTCAGTGCAACTAAAATTGGAAAGACTTGATTGCTATTCCATTTTTTTCCGATTTGACTAGCCAGATAAACCGCTAGAAGATTTAAGAGACTACCAACAAGCATGATGAGCGCTACTTGCCAACTGGCTAGGTCACTGATTTTCTGTTGGTAGTAAAAATAAAACATACACATGATGGTTCCTACCAGCTGAAAGGTGAACATCCAGTAAAACAAGACTGGTTTCTCCTGCCATTCTTGTTTCACTACCACCAATATCCGTTTTAAGGTTAAGTGATTTCTTTCACCACTCTTGCTCTCTGGCTCTTTCATTAGAAAAATCAAGAGAATGGATAGCGATGAAAGGCCAATAGCAATCAAGTAGGTCCAAGCTAATGCTCCGTGAATAAAGAAGCCTGCCACCACTGTCCCTAAAGTTCGGGTGACTTCAGCCACACCAGACAAAAAGCTAGAAATCTGAAGATAACGGTCCTTTCGACCTGCTTCAACCGCCGAATCATATAAGAAAGCGGTACTGGTCCCCGAGTCAAAATTGTAGGACAAAGCATTAACCATCATGGCAATCGCATAAATCCAAAAACTCCCCTGACCAAACAAAATCAAGATAGAGGACACAATACTAGCCAAGCGAGCCAAATAGAGATTGGTTTTGTAACTAAATCGATCGGCCAACATACCAGAGGGGATTTCACACAAGAGACTGGTCCCATGAAAGATACTTTCTAGTAAACCGATTTGAAGCAAGGATAGACCATTTTGGATAAAAAATAAAATCCAAAAACTGGTAATCCCAAAATAAGATGTGAATTCCAGACCTGCTAGGAGTGGAATATTGCCTTTGTAAGTTCTTTTAAACATTGTTTTCTCTCTTTCAATATGTAGTATGACTGTTTCTAAAAGACTTACTGAGAGTTGCCTACATTTTCTCCACCTCTTTCATTTAAAGTAATACTCAATGAAAATCAAAGAGCAAACTAGGAAGCTAGCCGCAGGCTGTACTTGAGTACGGCAAGGTGAAGCTGACGTAGTTTGAATTTTATTTTCGAAGAGTATAAAAACGCCAGACGGCGTTTTTATGGCTATTAAGGTTTGATACGGTGCAACATACGTGGGAATGGAATGGCTTCACGGATGTGTTTAGTTCCAGCTGCGAAGGTTACCATACGCTCGATACCGATACCAAATCCACCGTGTGGGACTGTACCGTATTTACGAAGGTCAAGGTAGAATTCATACTCTGTAAGATCCATACCAAGTGATTCCATCTTAGCGACAAGGGCATCGTAGTCTTCCTCACGCATGGAACCACCGATGATTTCTCCGTAACCTTCTGGTGCAAGCAAATCTGCACAAAGCACGCGATCTGGGTTCCCAGGAACTGGTTTCATGTAGAAGGCCTTGATGTCTGCTGGGTAGTTAATCACAAAGGTTGGTACACCAAAGTGATTTGAAATCCAAGTTTCGTGTGGTGAACCGAAATCATCTCCATGCTCTAGATGTTCATAGTCAGCGTCTTCATCATTTTCATGTTCTTGCAAAAGATCAATGGCTTCATCGTAAGTAATGCGTTTGAATGGCTCTGCAATGTAGCGTTTCAAGAGCTCTGTATCACGTTCCAAGGTTTCCAAGGCTTGAAGAGCACGATCTAGAACACCTTGAAGCAACGCTTTAACATAAGCTTCTTGCAAGTCAAGTGACTCGTCGTGTGTCAAGTATGAGTACTCCGCATCCATCATCCAGAATTCAGTCAAGTGACGACGAGTTTTTGATTTCTCCGCACGGAATACTGGACCAAAGTCAAAGACACGACCAAGAGCCATAGCCCCAGCTTCAAGATAAAGCTGTCCTGATTGGCTCAAGTAAGCTGGTGTTCCAAAGTAGTCTGTTTCAAAAAGTTCTGTAGAATCTTCTGCAGCATTTCCTGAAAGGATTGGGCTATCAAATTTCATGAAGCCATTCTTGTCAAAGAACTCATAAGTTGCATAAATGATTGCGTTACGAATTTGCATCACTGCTACTTGTTTGCGTGAACGCAACCACAAATGGCGGTTATCCATCAAGAAGTCTGTACCGTGTTCTTTTGGAGTGATTGGATAATCTTGAGATTCACCGATGACTTCAATGTCTGTAATATCCAACTCATAACCAAATTTTGACCGCTCATCTTCTTTGACAATCCCAGTCACAAAGACAGACGTTTCTTGGCTCAAGCGTTTGATGGTATCAAATTTTTCAAGACCTACTTCTTCACCGAATTTTTCGATAAAGTTTGGTTTGAAAGCTACACCTTGGAAGAAGGCAGTCCCGTCACGCAATTGCAAGAAAGCAATTTTCCCTTTTCCTGATTTGTTAGCAACCCAAGCACCGATAGTCACTTCTTGACCGACGTAGTCTTTAACTTCAATGATGGTAATCCGTTTTGTCATAATACATCTTCCTTTTCTCGTTAAACTTGTCCGAAGACATGATCACCTTTCATTTTACCACAAATAAGAGCCGATAGCTATCTCTCACAATCTAAAAATCCGGCTTTTTTTACGAAAACTGACTTTTAATAAAAAAATAAATCAACTTTTTCAAATTCTTGAACCGATTTAAATATTTTATCCTATATTTTGATTTTTCAAAGGAAAATCCTGTCATTTTAAGTCTCAATAGCAGTCATTTTTGACAAGTAAAAAGCTTGCAAGTTATACTATCAGTATGTATAAGGAGGAAAATATGAAAAAGAAAATTCAACTCACCACGGGATTGTGTGCAGCTGTTTTAGCCCTCAGTCTCGCAACAACCACTTTTGCTGATGAGCAGACAGCCCCTGTCACTGCTCCTATCTCTGAACGACAAGATACGGTTGCTCCTGTTTCAGTCATTTCAGAGAGTTCAGCTACTGCAATTACCAATGAAACAATATCCCCACTTCCGAGCGAAGAAACAGCTAGCCTGACGGCTGAGGAATCAACCCCAGCTCCTGCTGAGACTCCAGTTGATCCACGAATCTCTGAAATTCGTGTCATCCATCGTCGTCGGACTCTGAAACCAGACTTTTCACCAGTTGCATCTTCAACAGATATCGTATACAAGACAGTTAATGCCCGTGCTTTTACTGAATATGACGTCTCTGGAAATGGACCAGCAACGGTTACAGACGAAAACGGAAAAACATAGTATCGAGTAAGATATTCTGATCTCGATATCAAAGATGGATTTTCATACAATAGCGCTCCTGAAAAAGGCACTGCCACCGCGCCCGTCATTGAAGTCATCCATCTCTATGATGATATCGATTTGAATCCGGAAGTTGTAAAACGTGCTCGTTTTGTAGACGAAAAGGGACAAGAAATTGCACCTTCCCAAGAAAACAGCGTCGAGCGGAGCCTCGATTTGGCTTATGAAGCTGGTCTACCAACAGCACCCGCTCAAATCCAAGCTAATGGAAAAACTTATACCTTCCAATCAGCTGACAAAGAAGAATTGACCTCCCACAAACTTCATGTTTCTAACTTGGTTACTGTGACCTATTTCTATAAAGAAGTCACCACACCAATTGTTGAGAAACCGTCAACACCTTCTGTTCCAGAAAAACCTGTTAAAAAACTGCGTCTTCCAAAAGGAAATAACGGAGTGAAAACACGTGTACCTGTTAGTAAGAAGACTCAATCAAAACCTTCAACACCAGAAGTAAAGAAATTCCGCCTTCCAAAAGGCAACAATGGGGCTAAGACCCGTGTTCCTGTAAAAAAAGGGAACACTATTCTTTCTGTCGATTTCTTATAATTCTAAAGAAAAGAGGCTGGGACAAAAGTCCTAGCCTCTCAATTGTCTTTGGATTGTCGATCAAGACGCAGTGGTTGAGTGGGCTCTACTACGCTGATTTCATCAGCTTTTACAGCCCTACTCAACTGTGCGGAGGTGGGACGACGAAATCGAATTCTAACGAATTACCGATTTCTGTCCCACTCTCTTAATTTTTAATTTTCCATAAATTGATGCAAGCGGCGAACAGCTTCCTTCAGGGTCTCCGAGTCAGTCGCATAGCTAAGACGGACATTCTCTGGAGCTCCAAATCCAGCACCTGTGATGAGGGCAACTCCCACTTCTTCCAGGATGGCAGTTGCAAACTCTGTCACATCCGTATAACCTTTCATCTCCATGGCTTTTTTGACATTTGGGAAGAGATAGAAAGCTCCCTGTGGCTTGATCACATCAAAACCTGGAACTTCGCACAAAAGAGGATAAATGGTGTTCAAGCGCTCCTCAAAGGCTTGACGCATCACCTCTACTGAGTCTTGTGGACCTGTCAAGGCTTCAATCGTAGCATACTGAGAAACAGCTGTCAGATTGGAAGTTGTCTGACCGGTTAGCTTACTCATGGCTGCAATGATTTCTGGGTCACCCACCGCATAACCAACCCGCCAACCAGTCATGGCATAGGCTTTGGAAACCCCGTTGATGACAACGGTTTGTTTGCGAATGGCTTCGGATAAGCTTGAGATTGGAACGAACTCATTCCCGTTATAGACCAGGCGACCATAGATATCATCTGCAAGGATGAGGATATCATGCTCAACAGCCCAATTTCCAATGGCTAAGAGTTCTTCCTTGCTATAAATCATACCTGTCGGGTTAGATGGAGAATTCAAGACCAAAACCTTCGTCTTTTCCGACCGAGCTTCTTCCAATTGTTCAACGGAAACTTTAAAATCATTGACTTGGTGCCCCTTGACATAGACAGGAACCCCTTCCGCCATTAGGACCTGGTCCCCATAGCTGACCCAGTACGGTGTCGGGATAATGACCTCATCACCTGGATTGAGCACAGCCATAAAGAAGGTATAGAGCGAGAACTTCGCTCCAGTCGCAAAAGTGACTTGGTTTGGTGATACTGAATATCCATAATAGCGTTCGAAATAGGTATTGACGGCAGCCTTTAATGCTGGCAGGCCGGAAGCAACCGTATAAAAGGAAGCCCGCCCATCCCGAATGGCTTCTACTGCAGCATCTTGAATATTCTCAGGAGTGTGAAAATCAGGCTGGCCCAAGGTTAGAAAGAGAATATCTTTTCCTTCTGCCTTTAATTTTTTTGCTTTGGCATCACTTGCCAGGGTGACACTTTCTTCCATCTTTAATACACGATCAGAAATTTTCATACCTTACCTACTTTCTATCTGGGACTAGTTCCAGACGAACCAATTTAGACTTAGACTCTACCAGAAACTGTCTACAATACCTATATTATACACCATAGATTAGACTTGGAGCAAGATTTTACTAAGGATTCAAAGAAACTTTACTACTCCTTACTATTCGACAAAAAAATAATTTGACACTAAAGTTAACAGTCATTTTTTCTTCTGTTGATAAATCCATTATCTTGTCACCCGCCTGTAATCTATTTGATATTAAGGCTTAATAGCGTCTAATACTATTTATTGCTAAAATGAAAGTATGAAGAATTTAGAAAAACTATTTGAAGAAGCCCAAACAGAATTAAAAACCATGATTGTCTTTCACAAGGCGGAACGGACTTTTCGTGCAGCAGAGTCTCATGTCTTTAAGGATCATCAGTTGACCCCTACTCAGTTTTCCGTTTTGGAAACCTTGTACAGTAAGGGGGATCTCCGTATCCAGAACCTGATTGACAGTATTTTAGCGACCTCTGGAAATATGACCGTCGTGATTCGAAATATGGTGCGTGATGGATGGATCAAGCGCGAAATCGATCCAGATGACCGTCGTGCTTGTATCGTTTCTTTGACAGAAAAGGGCCGTAAAAAAATTATCGAAGTTCTTCCTGATCATATACGTAATGTTCAAAAAGTCATGGGTGTCTTTAGCGAAGAAGAGCAAAAACAACTTCAAACTCTTCTGAAAAAATTAAAGGGCTCCCACTAAATTCTAACCATTCAATTAGTCGTGTTCATAGCCAACTAACTACAGTTGCCAGCTATGAACACGTTTTTTGATTCTTGAAAAAAAGTACTAGTCTCTGTTGACTAGTACCTTCTATTTTACTCATATTTCACAAAGACTAATTGTTTTTCAGTTGATAAGTCAGACTGGTATGCAAAGCCACTAAAGGTTAGCTGCTTCATCTCTTCTACCTTTGTAATCTGCTTCTCTAATAAAGCTGTCACAAAAGCCCCACGCGCTTTCTTTGAAATGGTTGAGTGAACCTTCAACAGCCCATTCTTCTCTTCAAGGAATTTAAAAGTCACCATCCGATCTTGAATCTCCTTAGAAAAGACGGTTTCAAACTCACTGGAAAGCAAAGAAATAATTAGATCTTCCTCCTGAAGAGCTTGATCATAGCTAGCCTTCCAAAAAGTCTTTAAGGATTTCCCCTGGACCTTAAGCTTCATGAGAAAGTCCAAACGATGGGGAGCAATCGGAGTAAGGGCCGGAATCACCCCATAAAGAGCTGAGGTGATCAAGAGATGGTCTTGCACATAAGCCGCTTCTGCTTCCGTCCAGTCCGTACGGCGGATATTCCGGTACATGAGACCGTCGAAGAGATTCAAAGCTGGATAGGTCTTAGCTGTACCCGACTTGAGCGCTCGGATTCGTTGCTCTTCTTCACTTGCCCGCTCTTCAGTAATCTTATAAAGTGAGGCTAACTCTTCTAGAGATAATGAAGCTAAGGCATCGATGACCGCTTGTGTCTCATTTGATACAGGATAACCCGTTTTTTCTGGGGTATCCAGATTCATTTCTTTTGCAGTTGGAATTAATAGTTTCATAGATTTATTGTACCATATTTCATTTTCGCTTGACATAAAATTACCATCATGTTATCATCTAGTTATTAAAACTAGATAACAAAGAGGTAATAACTATTTTATTCAACTACAGTTATCCCAAGTGGGAAGAAATTCCTGATATTGACCTTTATTTGGACCAAGTCCTCCTCTATGTCAATAAGGTTTGTGCGCCTTTTATCTCAAAGACAGACAAGGGCTTGACAGCCTCCATGGTCAATAATTACGTTAAACACGGCTACCTGCCAAAACCAGATAAGAAGAAATACAAGCGACAGCAGGTTGCCCGTCTCATTGCTATTACAACCTTAAAGACGGTTTTTTCGATTCAAGAGATCGCGGCTACCTTGAACCTCTTGCAGAGTCAAGCCAACTCCGCAGACCTCTACAATAGTTTTGTGGACTTTCTCCATGAAGAGAAAGAACCTTTAGCACCCATTATCGGATCTGCCTGTCGTACCGTTTTGCTCTACCAAGAAACCCTATCCTATATCCATGTTCATTCTGAGGAGGAAAAATAAAAGTGAATTATGCTAGTAAATTAAGTAAACGATTATCCTTTGGAGAAGAAATCGCAAATAGTGTCACCCATGCAGTCGGGGCTGTTTTGATGCTCTTTCTCATTCCAACTTCTGCTATCTATAGTTATGAAACACATGGGACTTTAGCAGCTGTCGGGACCTCGATTTTTGTCATCAGTCTCTTTCTCATGTTTCTCTCATCGACAATTTACCATGCCATGGCCTATGACTCACCTCAAAAGTATGTCCTTCGCATTATCGATCACTCCATGATTTATATTGCCATTGCAGGTAGCTATACACCCGTCGTTCTTTCTCTCATGAACAACTGGTTCGGCTATGCCATTATCCTGATTCAATGGGGGACGACTATCTTTGGGATACTCTACAAGATTTTTGCTAAGAAGGTAAATGAAAAATTCAGCTTGGCCCTCTATTTGATTATGGGATGGTTGGTGATTTTCATTATCCCACAGATCATCAGCCAAACAAGTCCAACCTTCTGGGGTTTGATGCTGATGGGTGGCCTGTGTTATACAGTTGGAGCTGGATTTTACGCCAAAAAGAAACCTTATTTCCATATGATTTGGCACCTCTTCATCTTAGCCGCTTCTGCTCTCCAATATATCGCGATTGTGTATGTCATGTAAGACAGTGACTCTCTTATAGGGAGTCACTTTTTAGTTGCTTTTTTACACCCAATTGACTACAATAAAGAAAAATTGTACGGGGACAGTTATGACAACCAAATACCAAAAGATTTTTACTACATTGAAAAACCAGATTGACCAGGGGATCCTAAAAACTGGAGACCGCCTGCCTTCCGTTCGCCAACTAGCCAGTCAGTATGCCTGTAGCAAAGACACCGTCCAACGGGCCCTTCTCGAGCTCAGCTACAAGAACTACATCTATGCCAAGCCCCAAAGCGGCTATTATGTCCTGGAGGAAGAAACTGGAAAGCACACAGACCTACCTCTCCGACTCAAGGAAGATCGATTCCAGGCCTTTGAAGACTTTCGGACTTGTATCAACGAAACCCTTGTCGGTCGTGATAATTACCTCTTCAACTACTATGAAAAGCAGGAAGGTCTAGTCGATCTCCGTCAATCTATTGCCTCTCTCCTTCGAGAAGATGCCATATACACCCAGGAGCAACAAATCATTATTACCTCAGGGACCCAGCAAGCTCTCTACCTCCTAAGCCAGGTAGCCTTTCCGAACCAAAAAGAAGAAATCTTAGTAGAGCAGCCAACCTACTATCGTATCAATAAGCTCATCAAAGACCAGGACTTGCCTTACCAAAGTATTAGTCGTTCGCCCAAAGGAATTGACTTTGATCAATTGGAAACGATCTTTAAAACCGGCAGGATCAAATTTTTCTATACCATTCCCCGCTACCATTATCCTCTGGGACATAGTTATAGCAAACAAGAGAAGGAACAGATTTTGGCCTTAGCAGAACTCTATGATGTCTATATTGTCGAGGACGATTACTTGGGAGATTATGATCCACATTTTTCTCCTAGCTTTCATTATCTGGATGCATCTGACCGGGTCATCTACATCAAGTCCTTTTCTACCAGCCTCTTTTCTGCCCTCCGCATCACTTCTATGGTCCTGCCCCAAGCTCTTCTTGCCCCTGTCTTAAAACTCAAGGGTACACTCGACTACGAAAGTAACTTGGTCATGCAGAAGGCCTTGAGCCTCTATATTGATAATGGCATGTTTGCAAAAAACAAAGAGCTTCTGCACCAACAGCAATTCATCCAAAAAGAGCAAGCTTCTTCCCTACTCCAGCAACATTCCCTATCCGTCCCTGTATGGCCGGTCATTGGAGGAGTCTTACTAGATTTAAGACAGGTCCCTTCGGTCGCTCGACTGAAACATAGCGGTCTCCCTCTCCACTTCTTCGAATCTGCCTATATTCAAAGCTGTCCCTATGCCTTTGCCCGTATCAATCAGGACAAACTGGAAGAGGTTTTACCCCAAATTATCGCTTATCTATGATTCAATCCCACCCTTCTATTTCTTGAGTAATTTTATATACAAAACTATGTTACGAAAATATTACATTTATTACAAAAATCACTTGACATCTGTAACAATAGGAGTATAATCTAAGTCAGAAAGATAAAGAGGTGATATTATGAAACGATCTTTGATTCGTTGGACTGCAGCCTCTCTTGTGGCTGCATCACTTGGACTTGCTTTGGGAGGGTGTGGCTCAAAAGATAAAACAACTTCCTCATCCGAAAAAGCTTCTAGCTCAAAAGTTGAGAAAAAACCAAAAGCTAGCTTAAATAAAAAAGCTACAGTTTCTTCTTCTCAAGCAAAAGAAAATACTACTCCTTCAAGTCAGGCAAGTAACCCGTCAGCTTCAACTGAACCGAACAAGGCAGAAGATACATCTTCAACTGATCAAGCAGTTGTTCCTGCAGCACTTGTCGGCACTTGGGTAGGATCTAGCCCTCAGGCGGATAGCATCAAAATGACTATTGAAGCTAATGGAGATATTACAACTGTCGTTAGCTTTAAAAATGATAGTGAACCAACCCGCACAGCCACCTATACTGCAAGAGCTATTCAAGCATCTGGTAATGTCTATTACTGGGAGTCAGAAGGTCTTAATGGCGCAGATGCTCTTCTTCCTGGTATTACTGGTTTAGGAGTAGCAAATTTCCGCTTCAAACCAGGATTTATCCTTGAGGAAGGTCATTATACTCCGATAGCCTTCACAACAGATATCAATACAGAATTTGACTATAGCAATTACAGAGATTTCCACTTCTCATTGACCAAAGAGCAATAAGGACAGGAAATTCTCTAATAAAAAAAGAATGTTGACCCTCAACATTCTTTTTTTATGTTTTATTCACTTTCACAAATCAATTGGGTTAAACCCTTACTTCTTAGTCAGGGCCCAGCTCTTAGCCACAAGCTCAAAGAGAAGATCATCCTCCACTCGACCATCCAAGGGAATGCTGATCCAGTACTTCTTGTTCATATGATAAGCCGGATAGAAATGGGGTTCTTCTAAGAGTTGGCTGACATGATCCTGTTTAAGATTTAAGACCTCAATCTTCCCTTCCTGCCTCGCATCTAGCTTGGACCAGTCTATCTTCATCAAGACGCCAAACCATTTGAGATCCTTTTGATGACGGAAGACGCCCGAGTCCGGAGAACGGTCCCAGAGGTATTCGATAGGACGGTCATATTGCCGGCTGATCCAATCCACCAAGCGCTTGGTCTGAGGATACAAAAAATCTTTGACAGCAAAACAGGAGCTTCTGATATCCTCTAAGGCCTGCTGGCAAGCTTCTCTGACTTGGCCAACATATTGACCAACCATCTGGTCCATATGAAGCTGCACATAGTCGTCGCCTGTCTCCTGATCCACTAGCCAAAAATGCACTTGCTTACTTTGGACAGTCACATAAAGTTTGAAGTCTCCATCCAGGATCTGTTGATCATAGTGAAACTTCTCTCCCTGCTTTGAAAACCCATAAGCTAGAGCTTTTTCATTGTCTATACTGTATTTCTCAAAATAATCTGGTAAAAACACGTACTACTCCTTTCCTCCAGTATACCAAAAATCAAGAAAAAAGAGCTGAGATTTCTTCCTCAACTCATATATCTTTAAAAGACAACACGAGTTCCATGGACCTGATCCACCCCTGGAACATCAAGGAAAAGCTGACGATTCTCCAAAGAGACTCCTCCACCTGCCAAGATTTCTAACTGGCGATCTGCAAGCTGGGCATACTCTTCGTAGCGTTGCAACCGTTGTTCTAAGTCTGTTTCTGGACTGCCGGCTCTTGTTAATAGTCTCGTCACGCCTACTTTCTTCATCCACTCGATACTCGCAGCTTGATCTTCTAAAGGAATCTGGTCAAATGCCATATGCATGGTCAATTCAAATCCTTGACTGGCTTCGATGAAACGAAGCATGGCATCTTTATCCAGCTGATTGTCAGCAGTCAAAGCCCCAACAGCTAAACCATCAACACCCAGGTCACGGGCAATTTTCCAGTCTTCTAACATTATGTCTAGCTCTTGCTCAGAGTATACAAAATCTCCACCTCGTGGACGAATCATAACGATGACCTTTGCCTGATAATCTTTAGCAAGCTTCACAGCCTCTTTGATCACACCATAGCTTGGAGTCGTACCTCCAACCGCTAAGTTATCACATAATTCTACACGACGCGCTCCTGCTTGAAAAGCCTTCTCTAACAGTGTTATGTTCTCTGCACAAAATTCATATAACGGCATCCTAAATCTCCCTGTATTTGAAATCGTTTTCTTGTTCTACCTTACTCTTTTTTCATTTCTTTGTCAATTAGAAAAACCATCAGCCTCATCAGAAACCAATGGTTGATGCTTAATAGGAAATTGGAACAATAATCTGTAATACCATGTTCCCTTTTTCGACCTTCGCAGAATGGATTCGGTAGCCACTTGTCGGCATGGTCAATTGGATTTGATTCCCTATCATAGTAGCTCCTGTGCCCTCTTGGTTAACTTTTTCAGCAATCTTTGAAGCAACCAAGCTACGTGGAATCGGCAGATGTCCAAGACGGGCCCGTTCTAGGTTCAAGGTCAATTGTTGATCCGTCACACTAGCTGAAAAGTCCATGCTCACCATGGTTTCCACCGGTCCCAGTTCAATCGGAACCTGAACATT
This sequence comes from Streptococcus australis, assembly GCF_040226615.1. GTDB lineage: Bacteria > Bacillota > Bacilli > Lactobacillales > Streptococcaceae > Streptococcus > Streptococcus australis_E. Next base: position 126,542 of record NZ_JBCOAT010000001.1, read on the forward strand.
GATATACTCTCCATTCATAGCAACTGCTGTATTGAGGAGAGTTTCATCTGTCATTTCCCCTGCCATGGATTTAATAACTTGGCGCAATTGAGGAGAATTCAGTTGAAGCTCTGTTTGCAGGCCAGAAGCAGTCACGTCTGCTGTAGAGAAGCCTTCTTGAGCCAGATCTACCAGCGAAGTATTCACTGTTACATTTTTAAATTGCTCTTGAGTCGAAACCTTTGCTGGTATCAAGAAAACTGCTAAGACAATAACTAGGAGGAAGGTCAGTCCGATGAGTCGTTTGATCCATTTCCACATATGGTCACCTCTTTTCGTTTTGATGGATAGAAGAGAATTCACCTCTATCACTATTGATCTATTCTTTTTAAAATACGACTTCTATTCTACCCTAATTTTTCAAAAAAAGCGAACGAGAGGAATAAGGTGCACATAAGAAAAGAGGTGGAAAAAATCCCAACCCCTATTTGAATGTTAATGGAATTGCATCCCACCATCCACGATGATGGTTTGTCCTGTAATGTAGTTTGAATCAGGACCAGCAAGGAAGCTAACCGCTGCAGCGACATCTTCGGGTTCGGACAAACGTTTAAGGGTAATATCTTTAGCGAAAGTTTGCATACCCCATTCGTCATCTTTACCAGCGTTCTTACCAACTTCATGAGCGATATCATACATCATTGGAGTCTTAACGATACCAGGTGCATACGCATTGACAGTAATACCTGAATCAGCCAAGTCACGTGCCAAAGTTTGAGTGATACCACGAACTGCAAACTTAGTACCACCATAGACAGTCAAGTTAGGGTTACCTACAACACCTGCTTGTGAAGTTGCATTGATGATTTTTCCGCCATGGCCAAGCGCCTTGAATTGAGCTTGTGCAGCTTGAGCACCCCAGATGACACCACCAACGTTGATGGCAAAAGTGCGTTCAAATTGTTCTTCTGTAATCGTATCAAGTGGTGTAGTTGGAGCAACACCAGCGTTGTTAACGACAACATTTAAATCTCCAAAATGATCCACAACTTTTTGGAAAGCTGCAGCCACTTCAGCTTGTTTGGAGACATCAGCAACGACCGCAAAAGCATTCTCTGCTGATAACTCAGCTACTGCTTTTTCTGCTGTCTCAGCATTGTAGTCTAAGACTCCGACCTTGAAGCCATCTTGTACCAATCGTTTTGCAATCGCAAAACCGATCCCTTGACCTGCACCTGTGACAATAGCTACTTTAGACATATGATTCCTCCTTGGTATCCCCGATACCAGCAAACGTTCATAGAAGAACAGCAAAGGTTGACAGTCAGTTTTGGGTGAATCTATCATAAGTTCCTTCCAAAACTATGCTAACAGTATACTCCTTTGTGAAAAAAGTGTCAAACTCTAGCCTGTTATTTTCTAAAGTATTTTACAATCTATCTTATCTTTATTTAGTAATAGATTAACTGATTATAATAATTTTGAAAAGGGTTTTATATCTTGACAAAAACACTCCTATTGCCTATTGTTTTGGGCCTTATTTCATGCTACACTAATTATAAGACAATCAAATAATAAGGAGATCTAACAATGAAAGAATTCATGGATAAATTGAATAACCTACCTAAACCAGTTCAATACATTATTGCGATCATTATTTTCTTTATTGCGTTTTACATTTCTTATAGCTTGTTTTAAGTTAGAACGTACAAAGCTCTCTTTATCTGATACAGTATTTTAAAAGAGAGTGGGACAGAAATCGGTAATTCGTTAGAATTCGATTTCGTCGTCCCACCTCCTCACAGTTGAGTAGGGCTGTAAAAGCTGATGAAATCAGCGTGGTAGAGCCCACTCAACCACTGCGTCTTGCTCGATAATCCAAAGACAATTGAGAGGCTAGGACTTTTGTCCCAGCCTCTTTCATTTTTTAAAACATTTTAAAGACTGCTACTGCAAGTACTGCACCGATGATTGGACCAACTACTGGGATCCAAGCGTAACCCCAGTCACCATCTCCTTTGTTAGGAATAGGAAGGAGGCTGTGCATGATACGAGGTCCTAGGTCACGAGCTGGGTTGAGAGCGCAGCCTGTAGTTCCACCGAGAGACAAACCAATCCCTGCAATCAAGGTACCAACGGCAAAAGTACCAAGTCCTGCTTGAAGGTCATAAAGACCAAGTGCAAAGATGGTCAATAGCAAGACAAAGGTTCCAAGGATTTCACTGATTAGATTGGAAGTAGTGTCTTTGATAGCTGGACCTGTACTGAAGGTTGCAAGGATATTTCCAGGATTTTCTTCTGCTAGGTAATGCGGTTTGAACTGTAACCAGACAAGGACTTGCCCCACCATGGCTCCAGCAAATTGAGCGATGATATAAGGAATCACAGATGCCCAAGCTAGTCCACCATTAAGAGCAACCCCAATCGTCACCGCTGGATTCAAATGTGCCGGACTTAACTTGCCAGAGATAAAGGCTGCCACTGCAACTGCAATCCCCCAACCAAGAGTAATGACGATCCAACCTGAGTTATGGCTCTTCGTTTTCGGAAGAACCACTCCTGCTACAACCCCATTTCCCAAAAGAATCAGGATTAAGGTCCCTAAAAATTCACCAAATAATTCTTTCATATGATTTATTTCTCCATTATAAAGAGGGGCCGGTCAGATATTCTTCTTTCCAACCCCTTTTTGTTTTTCTTAATTTTTTAATGCTGCCAAGTCATTGTTTTCCAAAGCGACTTGCAAGTCTTGACGGTAGCCAGCTTTTTCTTCTTCTGACCATTCATAGAAGCGTCCCATTTCATCCAAAACAGGTTCGACAATTGCATCTAAGCTATCTCGCATGAAGAGCATGTGGTTCGTCCGACGAAGAAGGAAGTCAACTGGGCTAAGTGCCAATTCATTGCGCATTGCATAGTGAAGTGATAAGGTATCTGCTAGGCTCAATCCAGGTGCTTGTTCCACGCTATGAGCAAGGGCGAAGACCTTAGGTGCATTAGAACCGTATAGGTTAGCTAGGTAGTGAGCTTCCTTGCTATCCAAGCCACGAGATACGCCAAGTTGAGCAAAGGCTTCGATTTCAGAATCCACGTTCGTTGGGTTAATTTCTCCACCTGATACTGGATAGGTCTTAGAGTTGATCAATTTGAACTGACGGTCAAATTCTTCCTTGAGAATGGTCAAGACACGCTCCATCGCTCCTTCAGCCATCTTGCGGTAGTCTGTAATCTTCCCACCAGCCAGGGTCAAAAGACCATTGTCATCGCGGTCTAAGCTTGATCCACGAGAAACAGCAGATGGATCCAAATGTTTTTCAGAAGTGCTGCCTTCCAAGTGGCTGATTGCTGATTCAACATCTTCACGCGATTTTTCTTTAGAAAGATAGCCTTCAACTGTTGCAATCAAAGCATTAAAGCTTTCATCACTGATAGTGCCGTTGTTTCCACCATTGTAGTCAGAAGCACTGTTTCCTGAGATCAACGGACGAAGACCAGCCCAGCTACTTTCGATATCATCGATGGTGATGTGAGCTTCTGGGAAGCGGTTATTCACGATTCCTAACAAGTAGTCGACATCTTCTTGAGTTACTGTTGGATGCTCTAAGTCGCCAGTGTAGTCCGTGTCAGTCGTTCCGAAGTAAGTTTTGTTTTCACGTGGCAAGACGAAGACCATCCGACCATCTCCAAGACCAGTATCAAAGTAGACTGGTTGAGAAACTTTGATCTTGCTTGAATCTACGACCAAGTGAACACCCTTGGTTGGACGCATTTGTGAATGCTGCTCTCCATCGTTTGAGAGGTTACGCACTTTATCGCTCCAAGGACCAGTTGTATTAATCACCAAACGAGCCTTGATTTCAAAGACTTCATCAGTCAAGAGATCACGCGCCACTACACCTGTGATCTTGCCAGATTCATCAAAGAGGAATCCTTCAGCTTTTACGTGGTTAGCAATGAGGGCCCCATCTTGGTTGGCACGTTTGATATTTTCAATCACCAAACGAGCATCGTTGTTACGGAAGTCTAGGTAGACCCCACCTCCGACTAGACCTTCTTGTTTCAACTCAGGCTCACGAGCCAACACTTCTTCTTTGGTCAAGACCTTGTTGGCAGCTGGAGTATTGCTGACACCTGCCAAGAGGTCATAGAGGTCCATGGCTACCTTAAGACGGAAGAGGCTAAAAGTTGCCCCATCTTCATCATAGACTGGTAAGAGCATTGGGTCTGGTTTTGGAATATGAGGAGCAATTTGTTGCACTACTGCACGTTCTGATACCGTATCTGATACCACTTCTACGTCAAATTGTTTGAGGTAACGAAGTCCACCGTGGACCAATTTTGTTGAACGGCTTGATGTCCCTTCCGCAAAGTCCTGCATTTCAATCAAACCTGTTTCAAGACCACTTGCTGCTGCCTGCAAGGCTACCCCAGCACCTGTGATCCCTCCCCCGATAATCAAAAGATCCAGGGTGCGTTCTTGCATTTTCTTAATCGATAATTCACGAGTTTTCTTTGAAAATTCCATAATTCTTCACTTTCTATCCTACTGAAGTCTTGACTAGTCTTCAATTTCTGCAAAGAGTTGGGTAGCTTTAACAGCTTTCTTCCATCCCTTGTAGAGTTGTTCTTTACGAGATTCGTTCATAGAAGGCTCGAAGAGTTCACCAGTTGCATTGAGTTCTTTCAATTCATCTAGGTCTTTCCAGTAGCCGACTGACAGGCCAGCAAGGAAGGCTGCCCCCAAAGCTGTTGTTTCCAAGTTTTTAGCACGAGCGATATCAATACCAAGAATATCCGCTTGGAACTGCATCAAGAAGTTATTCATAGCTGCTCCACCGTCCACTTTAAGGACTTGAATAGCCGTCTTAGCATCAACCTGCATAGTATCGATGATATCCCGTACTTGGTAAGCAATGGATTGAAGAGTCGCCTTAATAAAGTCTTCTTTGGTTGTTCCACGAGTCAAGCCAAAGACAGAACCACGAGCATTTTGATTCCAGTATGGTGCTCCTAGACCTGTGAAGGCCGGTACCACATAAACTTCATCATTGTTGTGAGAATCACGCGCATATTTTTCAGATTCAGGTGAGTTTTCCACCATACGAAGACCATCACGAAGCCATTGAATGGCACTACCCGCGATAAAGATGGATCCTTCTAAGGCATAGTATACTTTCCCGTTAATTCCATATCCAATGGTAGTTAGCAAGTTATTTTCAGATAGCTGCATCTCTTCACCTGTATTCATGATGATGAAAGATCCAGTACCGTAAGTATTCTTGACCATACCTGGTTCGAAGGCCAACTGTCCAAAGAGGGCCGCTTGTTGGTCACCCGCCATACCAGAGATAGGAACTTCTCCACCGTAGAAATGGAAAGGAGCTGTTTTTCCATAGATTTCAGAGTTTGAACGCACTTCTGGAAGCATAGCCTTAGGAATATTGAGGACTTCCAAAATCTCATCATCCCATTTTAGGTCTTTAATATTGTAGAGCATGGTACGAGCAGCATTTGAATAGTCTGTTACGTGAGAAGCTCCGTCTGTCAACTTCCAAACCAACCAAGTATCGATGGTTCCGAAAAGCAATTCTCCTTTTTCAGCCCGTTCTTGTGCTCCTTCTACATGGTCCAAGATCCAGCGAATCTTAGTTGCTGAGAAGTAGGCATCAATGACCAAACCTGTTTTTTGGTGGAATTTTTCGACATACCCTTGGCTCTTAAGCTGTTCAGCTAAAGGAGCAGTTTGGCGAGACTGCCAGACAATGGCATTGTAGATTGGAAGTCCAGTATTCTTATCCCAAACAACGGTTGTTTCCCGTTGGTTGGTAATTCCGATAGCTTCGATTTGTCCTGGTTTGATGCCACTCTCGATAAAGGCACCAGCGATAACAGACTGAACAGAGTTCCAGATTTCATTTGGATTGTGTTCAACCCAACCAGCTTGAGGGAAAATTTGCGTGAACTCTTTTTGGCTAGAGCTTACTTTTTCTCCTTTTTTATTGAAAATGATGGCTCTTGAACTTGTTGTTCCTTGGTCAATTGCCATAATGTATTTTTCTTGTGACATGAACTGTCCTCCTGGGAAAAAGAAATATTCTTTAGGAGACGTACTCCTTACATTTTCTATTATACAAAATAAACCGCTTTCATGATCATCAATTTTTTTAAGAATTTTAAAAAATTTGAGTAGATGGGTTCAGAACCCTTATTTCATAAGGATTTCTAAGACTTAGAAAAAATGAAATTTTTAGAAAAATCTAATAAAAAAGCCAGGCAGAACAATTCGTTTAGAATTTGTTCTGCCTAACCTCAAATTTTTAATTACTACTAATTCAGCTCAATAATATCGTAAAAGTCTCATTAAGCATTGAATAGCTTTATTAACCTTCTTCTTGGTAGATCATCTGGCGAATATTGGCTAGATCGATCATATCTAAATCATATTTTAAATAATAGACAGGAATCCGCTGGGTAAGGCTAATCGGATTGTTGGTCACGATCAAATCGTAATCTGAAGCTGGATCAAAGGCTTCAATGGTAATAAAACGATTGTACTCTAAGTAGCGCTTGAGGACTTCTGTCATCCGTGTATAGCCTAAATAGCCCACTGTTAAGTCTAAGCCGATCTTAATTTGTCTCCCACTATTTTCTGCGATATAATCCATTAACTGGAGCCACTCCCACTTTATTTTTTTATCCAGTGCTGTCCCTTGGCAAAAGATTGGAAGTTTGCTAAAGATAGTGTCTGCTACTTCTCTATAATCATGACTACTAAAGACATAAGGATTGTGGCTTTCAAGTTGGTACTTATACTTGTCTTGAAGAAGGTAGCCTGTAAAAAGATATACCTGTCCACAAATTTGGCTTAATTCATTGGTCACAGGGCCTTCGATATAATCCCCTAATAACTTCTGCGTTTTCATCTCTTGAATGAGTTGCGTTGTCAAATTACCAATCTCTCCCCCAAAGCCTAAGATGTACTCCATAGTATGAAGCGGGAGGATCCGATGGGTGACAAGGAAAGCAAAGAGGACTAACATCTCTCCATCTTCATGGCTAAGAGCGATGTGTTTCCCAGAAAAGAGCTGGTTTACCCGACGAAATAAGCGTTGGTAAAAAATGTTGTCCGTATAGCCCTTCATCTTCTGTTCAATTTCTTGAAACTGACAGGCATTGATCTTAAGTCGTTGCTGGCTAATGTGGGACCATAGAACAAAATCCAAGCGTTGTCCTTGAGACAACTGGGCACCACAGAGCTCTTCTAGGGTTTCAATTTCGGTTTGCCTTTCTTTCTTGGCAAGTTCTTGTTTCCAGTCTGCACTAGCCCAAACCTTTCGTAGCAAGCCAAAATAAAAATAACGAATTTTATGTTCAGGTCCCTTGAGGCGCCCATTTTGAATTGAAATAGAGAACTCAGTTAATAATTTATTCAAGGCAGAAATATGACGCCCTAGTGTGGCTTCACTAATCAAGAGTTCCTGAGCTAGTTGCTGGGCTTGAAACTGGCCCTGATAAAGCAAATAAATCAATAGTTGGTACTTGATCGAATTGTCCAAAAAAGCCCGTCGAATGTCACGCCCCTTGGTATCCGAACCCACAAGAAGGCGAAGATTTTCATCTTCTAGTTCAATGGAAAGGGCCAGCTGATTCTCTTTGGCCTTGTCATTAATCAGTGCAAGATATTTGTTCAAGGTTGCTTTGGAAAATTCCGTCTCAGCCATCACTTCTGACAGACTACTTGGGGAATGCTGTTGCAGATGTGACAAGATTAAAAACTGTCCACCCTCACTTTTTTCCATTAAATCAGCTAAATGCATTTTCAGAAAACCCTTCCATTATTCTATCTTTAGAGTACCATAATTTGCCCAAAAGAAAAAACAATCTGTTTCTACCCTCGTTAGCAGAAACAAAAAGAGCCCTAAGACTCTTCTAAGTCATATTTCAAACGCTTATAAAGATCTGCTCTGATCTAAGCGATTTAAGAATTCCATAGTCGGGCTGTCCTGGTAAAGTTCTTTGAGAGGAATCTTATAATAGGCAGAGATTTCGTCCGAAGTCACACCGTAACGAATCAGGAGATTATAAATACGATTTAAATCATGACGTAATTCCTCCGTGATGAGGACATTATCTCTTGTTTCTTTTGTTTTCCAAGAATAAGATGGCAGAACTTCTTTGGTTTCTATTAAGATAGTTTGTAATAAGGTTCCCCCATGACTATTCTTCTGAGAGATATCTGCCCCAAGTTCCAACATTTTCTCGAAAACCTTGAAAGACTGGTCCGCCTTTTCCTTAGACGAATACATTTCATATTGGCCATTCCAACGTTTGATCATGCGCCTGCAGTCAAATACAGCTCGTCCACCGGCTGTTTGGATGACCGGTTGACAAAATGGATTCAGCTCTGTCGGCTCTTCAATAAAGTTAAGATCTGCCCCTCTATCAATGAGTAAGTCTGCAATATCTAGATGTCCCGATTTGATAGCGACTTGAAGAAGGGATTGCCCTTGATCTCTTTTGGGTTTGTCACCCGAAACAGCATTGACTTCTTCTGGCTTTTTATCCAATATCTGACGGACGGCCTCTAGATCTCCTCTTCGCAACAACTGAAAGGTTTTTTGCATGGTCTTTCCCCCTTGAATCACCGATAATCCTAACTCTGAGTTCTTCGTTAAACTAATTATATCATTTTATAGACTTCTCTATGAAGTCCTATATGTTGGAATGCGTCATTAGCTAAAAAGTTTTATTTTATCACCGTATAAAAAACCTCCCACCGAAATTAGATGAGAGGTACAACACTATTTCTATGATTTTCGTATAGCCACTAGCCAAGAGGATACTAAGATTTCGAAAATAATTTGCTCATTTTACCTCCGTAACAGGAAGATAAATCAGATAGATCGCGCCCTAATCCGCGTCAACCCACAGATGGTATTGTTCACAATGGAGACATCGAAAGAGATAGCCACACATAGAACCATCCTTGACTAAGTATTCAGCTACATCCTGAAATTCATTACGTGCTTCGTATTCTGCTAAGACTTGCTCAGCAATGCCCATTTCTTCCAGTTCACGAGTGCCAACTGTCCCCAGATAGGCACAGTAGTCTTGGCAACAGGAGAGCCAATATTCGCCCTGCCAACTACTATAGCCAGGAGTTTGACAGAATAGGATCTGGTCTTTTTCCTTATCCATGACCACTTGCCAATCAGCATCTTGGATAAACTCTGCTTCAAACATCTGGGCAGCACGACCAGTAAAGATACAAGTTGGACAGAGATGCCTTAGCTCCTCCACACAATAGGGTCTCAACGCATAATAGATAGTGTGTTCTTCCCCACATGAAGGACAGTTCTTGAGCTCCCCTTCCTTAAAGGCACCCGTCGCTAGTGGATCCGGATGATAGCGGAAGGTTGGCAAGGAACTGATTTTCTCTTTATGAGTCTCTTTTTCTTTTTCAGTCAAAGGACGAGGGAGAGCAAAGCGATCTCCATGACTATGACTCATCTTTTCTAAGGTAAAAAGTTTCTTAACTTGCTTGCGATCGGACTTGTCTACTAGCTCTGAGAAGAGAGCAAAGGCACTGGTATACAAGCCCAACTCTTGGTAAACATCCACCAAGACCTGCTTAGCTTCTGGAGTTTCCAGTAAAGCCAGCCGATCCGCAAATTCATAGAGAGCTAGCACGCTGGATGAATCCTTATCTTGTTCTTGGAACTGCTTTTTAAGGCGGATATATTCTTTCATAGAATCGTTCATAGGACTACTCGCTTTCATTTTTAAAGGAATCAAATCGTAGATTCTATTTTTACAGATGATTGTATTCTAACGTGAATCATGTACTTTAAACCCATACCTACCTGTATTTCGTTTGAGCCTCTCCACCAGCTCTTCATTCCGCCTGCTTTTCCCAAAAAAGAAGGGAATAGTCTTTCCATTTCTAAGCTCGATATAAAAAGTATAGCGAGCCCCACCACCAGATCGTCCACGAAAAATTGCATAGGTGATTTGCTTGATCTCTTTCAGTGGGATGCTACGACGACTGAAACACAGAGCGACATGGATATAGAAGATTCCACGGCTAATATGGAAAGGAGCAAAGAAGGGACCTCCACTACGTTTCACGATTGTCCTTCTTCTCAGGAAAAGGAGAAGACTGAAAAAGAGCAAAAAAACTAGCACATATAGAATCGGAGCATAGTCCATTATCTTTCTAAATTCTAACACGCTGTCCTTCATACTCTACTTCATCTCAACCCATTTTTCATTATCCATGATAAAGGGCTTAGCCAGACCTTCGCCCGTGTAGTCTTGGTATTTGGTCTCCAAGTATTTGTAGACATCTTCCTTGGTCGCAAACTTGATCGCTTGATAGGGCTCTTCAAAGGTCAGCTTTTCGACAAAGAGGTAGCCGTCCTTGGCAGGAACCAAGACACCGACGTGCCCGACAAATAGGGTATTGCCATCTAGGTTATCATGAACGATGACGGAAAGCATGCGGGCATTTTCATTGAATTTGAAATTGGCAAAATACTCTTCCATCTTCTTGGCGTGAATCTTGACATCCGTTGTCGCCTCTGTCGGAACCCGTGAATAGAGAATGTTAAAGGCTTCCTTGTCTGCCTCATCGAAGACTTTCCCTTTCTCAATCGCATCATTGTCCACGAACAAGAGTTCACTGTCCGCCTTTTGCTTAGGGATCTCGATGCGGTTCTTCAACAAGGTATAACTATTGATCCGGCAGTTGGTTCCAACGAAATCTCCCTTTTTCTTGGTCCACAAGTCACTAATCTTCTCCACATCGTATTCCGTCTTTTTGAACGTACTAAAGTCGCCCGTCAAGCCAACAGAGCCAACAATGCTATCATAGTCCGTTACTAGACCCAAAAACTTATCTACACTTTCCTGATCCAAATAAGCAGACAAGAGAGCGCGCACTTCTTCGACACTTTCCTTGCTATTGAGGTTGCTGTAAGTTCCCTTGTAGTGCTCCTTGTCTGAACTGGCCTTTTGGACAGTGGAGCTTTCCTGTTTTTCCTTGGATTGCTTTTGGTTGGTCCCACAAGCCGCTAAAGCAAAGATCGCCAAGGCACAGCTAGTAAGGAGCGTGATTTTTTTAGATGGTTTCATAAACTGGTTCCTTTTCTATATACTAAGATGTTTTGTAACATTGAATAGCGTTTTATAACATGATTCTTTTCTTTTTCTTATCGAATCTCCTTATCCTATATTATAGTTTAAAACGGACTTAGCTCCAACTATTTTTCACGAAATGAGGAAACTTTATAGGTAGCAAAAAAAGAGCTGGCAGACTATCCAGCTCTTCAATATGTTACATTGGACTTGTTTTGTATTCATCCCTGTTCAACTAGCAATTACTGGTAGAAAACGTGTTTTGATCATCATTATGCCTCTTTTCATCATTTTCTATCCTAGCTATTTTATATTCATCAGCCTCTTTTAAGTTCTTCAAATCAAAATTAAAATTATTGTTTAATTCAACCAATCTACTTGAGCATGTTCTATTGCGTACTCAGCTTCTTCTTGAGTAAATTTTCTTTTTTTGACAAGTAATTCTAATAACTCCTCTTTTGACATGTTTCCAGGGTTTGCAATAGCTTCCACTTTTTTCACAGCTTCCTCCTTCCAATCGAAATTAACTTGTTCTATAGCATAGTCAGCCTCTTCTTGAGTAAACAGTTCAACATTTATAAGTTGCGAAACTAACATTTCTTTTGAAAAATGAAACATTTGAAGTGATTTTGCTTTTAAAACAGCTTGCTCTTTCCAGTCTATATTAAGTTTATTCATAGCGTACTGGCAAGCATCCTCTGAATACCACCTTGTTAGATCTTGTTCAATTTTCTGTTTCGATAAATGAGAATTTTCTGACAAAAAGAGAGCTTTTACATATGCATCTGTAGATTTATTTGAATTTTTATAATCATAATACTTCGTACTAGAACTTGAAGTCTTACTAGAACTTGAAGAAGAGTATTTTTTATAATCATAATACTTCGTACTAGAATTTGAAGAAGAGTATTCTTGTACAGGATAGGTTACCTTTGATCCTGAATGTGAATTTTGCCATTCATTATAACTTCTTTGATAACTATATACCATAAAAGCTATCCATATTACCATCATTCCAACCATCGCAAAAATAACTATCAAAAATTTTTTCATAATGAATACCTTTACTTGTTTTTCTCCAATGGAATATTTCATCTCTATGAAACTGCTTTCATCAGTATTATATCATGAAATATTGTTCATTTTTATTTACTAGTGTAAAAGTCTTTATGCTAGTGAATAAAAAAGTGACTGCAATCTTTCAACTGCAATCACTCATTCAATTGTGAGATAAAAAATAACAAAGTATTATAAAAGATTATTTAATCTTATGTTTGTTCATCTTTTCTTCAAAGATAGCTGTCATAATGACACGCAATTCTTCCCGTTCTTTTTCAGGAAGGTCTCCTTGACGCTTGGCCACGGCATAGAGTTCAGGATAGTGCATAGCTACACGTTCGATGGTCTTTGTTGTTGCATGCCCTCTGACAAAGAAAGGAATACGCTTGATCCATTCTTGCGGGACAAGAGCGAGCAACTTCTTCGCCGCTTCTTTATCAGAAATCTCAGCTGTACTCAAACCTTGGTTGATTTGTTCTTGTTCTTTTTCTGTAAAATCTTTTAATTCCATATCCATCTCCTTATTCTACTAATTTCTTTACCTAAGGACACATTATACACCTCTGTAGGGGGAAAGTACAATTAAAGGAACTGAAAAATAGAACAAGGGTAAGCCATCCCTCATCTATCTCTTAATCGTTAAATCATATGAAGTTTATTAATCTCCAATTTATTGTGGAGCATCTCCTTTTTGCTTTAAGTAATAGTCACTGTTCAACTAGCGATTATAGATAGTAATCGTGTTTTAATCATCATCATGCCACTTTTTATTAATTTTCTATCCTAGTTATTTTAGATTCATTAGACTCTTTTAGGTTCTTCAGATCAACACTAGAAGTATTGTTTAATTCGACCAATCAATTTTAGCATGCTCTATTGCGTACTCGGCTTCCTCTTGAGTAAATTTTCTATTTTCAACAAGTATTTCTAACATCTTTTCTTTCGTAATCTTGCCACCTCTTACATAAGATTCCGCTTCTTTCACAGCATTCTCCTTCCAATCGAAATTTACTTGTTCTACAGCATAATCAGCCTCTTCTTGAGTAAATAGTTCAACATTTATCAGTTGCTCTGCTAACTTTTCTTTTGAATAACGATACTTTTGAAGTGATTTTGCTGCTAAAACAGCCTGCTCTTTCCAGTCTATATTAAGCTTATATACAGCGTACTGGTTGGCGCCTTCAGAATAATTATAAATCTTTATTTTATCTTTTATAGCCTGCATCGAAATAGGAGAATCCGCTGACAGATTTTTAGCTGTTTCATATGCCCTTTTAAATTCTTTTTCTACTAAAGTTGGAGAAAAAAGTTTTTTAACAAGCAAATTAAATAATAATTCGAAATTATCATTATATTCATCAATTGGATTAGAGTATTTTTCTACAGGATAAGTTTCTTTTGTCCATGAATAACTCGAATGATTATGAGCTTCTTCATAAGCTTTAATATATCCATTATACATAATAGCGAACATTCCTATCAACAATACAAAAATCGCAAAAATAAATATCAAAAATTTTTTCATAATGAATACCTTTACTTGTTTTTAGTCAAATTAATTTGTTATTTTGTTCTTAATAAAAAAATATTGTAAACTCTACGGTCTCATTCATACAAATACTTCCTTACTATATTTGTCTTTTTCTTTAAGGATAGGATAGGATAAACAATCTGTACCCTATTCTTCTTTTGGTTGGACTTGCGTATGGGCTAGCAGATCTCCTAGATGCCTCTTATCTTTCCGAAACACCGTCATTGCCAGTAAGGAGACTGCGAGTGAAGTCGCCGAAATAGAGAGGCTAATGGATAACATATCAAAATCACTATAGAAGCCATGAATCGTGCCCATATGACCGAGTTGCCAAGGTAAAAATTTGATGACATTTCTAATCAAGCTTGCCTGCACTGTTTTTTTCTGGTAGACCAGTTCAAATCCCGCTTTTACCTTCCCCAAACTCCCATTTTTTGCATAATCCAAGAATGTGAACAGGAGCATGATTGGCAAAACAGAGGTGAAAAATACAAGCCACTGCGACTGAATTTCTATAAACTCTGGGACACCATTAAAAAAAATGATGTAAATAAGCATAGAACCTAAAAACAGAAGAAGTAAATAAGCTAGAATGAAAAGATAATCGAATAGAAATTCTATCATTCTTTTTTTAACCGAAATAGGATTGTTTGCTAAGATCTTCATCGCCGGCTCCCCCTTTCTCATCTCCCATTATAATATAAGGGCACAAATAAAGAAACCATTTATATAAAGAGGCTGGGACAAAAGTCCTAGCCTCTCATTTGTCTTTGGATTGTCGAGCAAGACGCAGTGGTTGAGTGGGCTCTACTACGCTGATTTCACCAGCTTTTATGACCCTACTCAACTGTGCGGAGGTGGGACTACGAAATCGAATTCTAACGAATTACCGATTTCTGTCCCACTCTCTTTCTTACTAATTTTCCCTATAAATAACAAAGCCATTTGGCTGAATGATCAAGCGATCATCGGAAATGCTTCCAAGACTCATCAGATCTGCCTGTCCTCTTTCTAAGACAAAGTCTGTCTTCGAGTGGTTAAAGTAGGCTTTGAGAATCTGACCCTCATATTGCCATTCTACTACCACCACATCTGGCTCTACTTCTTTCAGACTCACTTTACCATACTGAATCATGCCCGCTACTTCTTTTCGGAGCTGGATCAATTCCTTCATAAAGTTTAGCATGTCATTGTCCACTGACACGCGATCCCAGGGCATGACACGGCGGCAATCTGGATCTGGACCACCGATGAGGGCTAGCTCCGTTCCATAATAAATACAGGGCGTACCCCGTTGCAGATAGAGGAAGGCGAGAGCAGACTTGACAGATGGAAGATCCCCTTTTGCCGTCGTCAAGATGCGCTCTGTATCATGCGAGTCTAAGAGGTTAAACATAACCTCAGAAATCTGCTGCCTGTAGTACATAGACTGGCTATTGATTTCCCAAATGAAGCGTTGCGTCTCCTTATGCCCCCGCAGGAAATAATCCTTGATACTTTCAGAGAGGGGATAGTTCATCACCGCATGGAACTCATCGCCCTTGAGCCAAGGTTGGGACGAATGCCAGATTTCCCCGAGGATATAGAGATCCGGCTTCTTGGCCAAGACCGCTTTACGGAAATCCCGCCAGAATTGATGGTCGATCTCATTGGCCACATCCAGTCGCCAAGCATCAATATCAAACTCTTCAATCCAGTAAGTCGCCACCTTCAAGAGATAGGCCTTCACCTCAGGATTAGCCGTATTGAGCTTAGGCATAAAGCCCGCAAAGGCAAAAGCATGGTAAGATAAGTTGCGACTATTCCACAGATTTTCTGAGGAGACAGGGAACTCTTTGATATGGAACCAGTCCTTGTAAATCGAATCCTCCCCGTATATGACCACATCCTGCCATTGGGGTGAATCATAGCCAATATGGTTGAAGACGGCATCCAGCATGATCTTCATCCCACGCGCATGGGCCTCTTTCACTAGCTGGCGGAAGGTCTCCTTATCTCCAAAATGTCGATCAATTTCAAAATAATCAATGGTATCGTACTTGTGATTGCTCGGCGATTCAAAAATCGGGCAAAGATAGAGCCCTGTAATCCCTAGATCCTGCAAATAGTCCAAGTGATCGATGATCCCTTGCAAATCACCACCAAAGAAATCCAATACTTGAGGAGCAATAGAGGCATCCCAAGGACGAACACCTTCTGGGGAAATGGCTGGATTCCCATTGGCAAAGCGCTCAGGAAAGATTTGGTACCAAACCGTCTGAGCCACCCAATCTGGAACAGCACACCCATCAATCTCATGGATAAAGGGAAGCTTAAAACCGTTCATGACGAAGTCCAGGTTCTCCTTGTTGTAGGCTGCCACACCCCGATCTCCGTACAAGACCTTCTCTCCCGCTGTGTCCTCTAATTCAAAGAGGTACTGGATCCGGGCATGGCGGACAGATACCGACACTTGCCAATAATCAAAGAGGTCGTCTGTCGTCACCTTGTCCATTTCCTTAGTTGCCTCATAAAGATCCTCTATAAAAATAAAGGGATCCCCATAGTGCAAGACAATTCGTTTGATATCTTCTTTCTTGGTCCGGATGCGAATGTGAAGCTGGCCGTCCTTATAAAGATAGGCGTACTCCGATTCAGGCCTGTGATAAATCGCTGTTAATTCCATCTGTCTCGTCTCCTACTATACTCTCTTTTCATCATTTACCAATTTATGCAAACGATTCCATAAACTATTTCTAGTATACTACTTTATAAAAACGTTTGCAAGATTCTGAGAGATCATTTTAGATTACTCACTTTTTATAATTGTATTGCAAAACAAAAAGCCCAGCAATTGGGCTTAAAGATTTTTGTTGAAGCAATGACTTTACCTTATAAGCATCACTTTATACTGTTTCCTACTAAAATATACTACAGATCTATATTTCTGTTAATAGTTTATTGAACAGTTGTTCGAGCTTACTAGTATCTCCATAAACTGTTCCATCCATATATAAGTGATAGATATCATCATCTAAACCAATTGAAATTTCACATTCATACCCTTTCATCAAAGCTAAAGAACGGATAACTTCTCGTTGAGTACGACCATTTCCTTCTCGAAATGGGTGAAAATAATTTAGATTATCTAATATCTCAGCTAAACTTTTACAAATCTCAATTTTATTATTTGCGTTAAGTAAATAGTTTGAAAGCAAGGTATTTAAAAATTTTTCTGCCATATCAAAAGACTGAACTGGCATAAAAGCATTTCCACTTTTAGAGATATTTACTTGACGGTATTGACCTGCCCAAGTATACATTCCTTCAAAAAGAAACTTATGAATCTTTAAAATATCTGAAACAGTATTTACTTCAATTGGATTAATAAACAGTTTTAAACTTTGGCTTGCTACTAAACGATATTCTAATTCTCGTGCTTTATTATCATTTTTCTCATTAAATTTATTTATGAGAACAGATGAATGGGGATAGGTGTATAAATTATCAGGGTCTATATAATCATACCCATCATATATTTTTCTGACCATTATCCAACTCCTAATGCAACTGCCTCTTCTCTCAGTCGCTCCACGTCTTCTACCGTGGGATGCCATCCTTCAATCATATTGGTGCTCAGAGCAAACCAGACGCTCTTAAAAACCTTTTTGTTGTCAAAAATCACACCCATAATCATCATTTTTTCTTTATCTATATCTAAGGTCATATTCTACCTCCGTCCTATTATTATAGCATATTTTCAATCATTTTAGTTCTCCTATTTAGTACTTACCCTACACAAAGAGCCCAGCGATTGGGCTTTCTCATTATCATAATAACTTATACTCATTCCTTACTTGTATGCCGCTTTCCAAGACTTAGCGCTTGCTCTTCTGACATTTCAACTACTTTCGCAAAGTTGGTATTTCGTGGCATGCTATCTTTAGAATACCAATAAACATCCGCACTCCCATTTCTGGCCACATAAACAACTGGAGCTAGTTGAGGAATTGGTGCTGCAGGCTCGACAGGTTGGACTGGCTGAGCTGGCTCTACTGCTTGACTCGGTTGAGGGGCTTGACTTGGTTGCGTCTCTACAGAAGGACTAGCAGGTTGAGGTTGACTACTTGGTTCTGTCGGCACTAAAGATGGCTTGGCAGTCCCCTTGAGATAGTCAATGGTCGCATTCTTAGAGTAGTTGTCCAAGGTAACGGTGGTGATCCCATAAGCATCTACTGACTCTTTGGGACTACTTAAATTGATTGGTAGAAGGTTGCCATCTCGATCAATTCCTACATATTGCAAGGTCACCTGCCGAGGAATTAATTCATCCCCCGTATAGACCGGAGTCACCTTGTAGTCCAGCCAATAATTGGGGTGGGTGGATAGCCAGCTATCGAGTCGTTTCTCGTAGTAGAGCATGCCCTCCACATTGCTATCTGCTGTCCCTTTATAATTCCCCGTATTGGTCCAGGCAGTTAGAGGAACCAGATTTTTCCCTTCATTGGTCAGACCGCTAAACTGATAGCCGATCAAATGCCCTCTATGGAACAACCAGGCCTTCTTTCCTTTATTTCCATAAGCAATCTTATAATTGTGCCAGCCAACCGGATTATAGCTGAGACGTGGTTCTCTTTTTTTCTTTGGCTCATCCTTGTCCTGCAGCTGAATATGAGCGGAGGTTGCACGACCCAAATGATCAAAATCCCCCAGTACTAGCTGCTTATTGCCATTAAAAGGCAGTAGATGAAGACTCTGGTAATCGAGTCCAGTTTGCTGAGCTTGGGCCCCTTGAACAACGACCAAGAACATAAAAACCGAGACTATCGCAACAATAACATTTTTCAAAAACCGTTTTGTAACCATGATAAACTCCCGTATTACTATCTAGTATTATTATAGCAGAAAAAACGGTTACAGACATAGAAGATAGATAATTTCTTCTCCTATTTCAATTATATGTTTTTAATGAGTTTATTCTCACTTTAATATTCTTTAGTATATAAAATACGGACTATTATTTAAATACATAAAATAATACACAGCTTTCCTAAATCAACTTATATTCATACCACTCTTCATCTACTTTCTGAAATCCCAAAGCCAAAAACATTCTTTGACTTTGAGTATTAAAAGGATAAATTTGAGCAGTTACCCTAACCATTTCTTTCTCTTTGGCCATCTGTATCATTTCAGAAATACACCGTCTTCCGATCTGTAAATTCTGATACTCTTTGCTGATCACTATAGAAAGCTCTGAATTATCTTGAAGAGTCACATCTCCAACTAACACTCCCTCATATTGGATATAAAAGCAAGAACCATGTGAAGTTAGATAATCATACATTTTATGAAGTTTTGTAATATCGTAAATCTGATCAGTATTATCCACTTGTTTGCAAACATCACTATCTTGATACCAAAGAAGGGAGATGGCATCATTCCTATAATAAGGTATAAGAGTGATCTGATCATCTACTATTCTATTCATTATTACTTATTCTTATTTCTATTTAGAGGTTTCTTCCGATACTTCAATATTCCCCATCAACCAATTGGACATCTTTTTGCCCTTGTCTTTATAAGGATTGGGAGGAAACAAGGTGAAAGGGGGAATGCTGGCATCTGGGAAGAATAGTTCTACGCTTATCGTTCGCTCGCGATTATGATCAACGTAGGCTGTAAAATAGATATGGTAATTTCCACTAACATCACCACCATTATCATACTCTCCTCTAGCAGTATTTGGTAAGAGCGTCACAGATTTTATGTCTTGCTTTTCCTGAGCTAAGTGTGCGATGATCTCCTCCTTAATAGTAGCCTCATGATTTCTGACGAAATTCCCATCATCACTATATCCAGGATGATCACTAAGAGAATAGAAAACAATGACCATCAGAAAGGGTAGGGAAATTAAAAAAATAATTAGCTTATTCGATTTTAACATGTGGGTCCTTACTAATCTGAATCAATATTAAGAAATCTCACCCTATAGCTATCTTTGGTATATAAAAATTCTAATTGAAGGGTCATATCCACTAATTCTGAATTAGAAGTCATCTCATAGTCAACGGCAAACCCAGAATGGTCATTATAATCATAAATCTCCAATTGAGAATACTCATAAGGTGGATGGAAATTACATGCCACTCCATATTCATCAATCGTGTCAAAATCATTTAATTCAAGTGTTTTTTCAACATATCCAAAGAATTCATTTAAATCGTCAATCTCAGATTCGTCAACATAATTCTTTATATCTTCATAATTTTTTAAGTGAATATCTTTTAAAATATTTGTGATAACCTCTATAACTTTTTCTCTTTTATAACTATCATCTCTCTTTTTAAATCTATCGAAAAATCCCATAGGGAAATCCTTTCTCACTGTACATATTAGTTTACTGAGATGTACTTATCCCATCGCTTTAAGGGCCTATCCAAATAAGAATAAGACTGATTTTTTATCTAATCTAGGAATTATGAATTAATTGCTCCAATTCTACTTCTGAAAGATATCCATGATTGTATAGTTTACTTAACAAGGCTTCATCTACGGTAATTTCATAATAGTCAGTTACAAACTCATGAAATCTCTCAAAGCTATCAAAGAGGTAAGATAGCAACCATTCTCCGCCATCCTGATCTTGGTAAGTCTGTTGATGCGCGTGACCGCCATACCAGATAAAGAAGGTTGTTTCATCTTTTTGTTCTTCTGAATAAAGTGAGACATACTTTTCATCCAGTCCTTTATAAAAACTATCGATGATATCTTGATTCCACTCGTCAGCACCAAACTGGCTTAAACTACTTTCATGATCAAAGCCTTTTATAAGGATCATTTTATCAGTCAAAATCACATCTAAAGAATCACCAGATCCATTATCAATAAGATAGCGGACTCCATAGTCTTCCTCAGTCTTAATCACGAGTCTGAGCCAATCCTCACTCGGATCTGTCAGATATTCGTCAATGACTAGCAAGGCATCTAAGCGAGTCTTTATCTTGTCCCAATTAATCTTTCTCATCTCTAAAAACCTCCATCTTATTCTTGCTATTTATCAAGATCACAAGCCCTATAACGAGCTGTTAGATAGCCTGAAAAGCTAATCTGAGGGATATTCCACTCATTAGGCAAATAAATGGAACAATCTACCTGATCTCCAAGAGGAGAACTTGCTGAAAAATCATATCTTCCCAAATCTTCGTTATTGGAATTTCTTTCGATTTGGTCAAATTCGCAAACCAAAAAAAGTCTTTAAACAGTAACCAGATTTGCTCGGCATCTTCGTTTAATAGGGAGACTTTCAAGTTGTAGCTAATTCCGACCCTACATCTTTTTTTGAATCCTGACTCATCAGCCTTACAAACTTTTATCGATCCCTTGTCATACTGCCAGTTATCACTATCTAATAGGGGAAATTGAACAGATAGATTGTCTTTAAATCCCTGCATAGTATCAAATAAATCTTTGGAGGCGGCTTCGAATAATTCTAGTTCTTCCATAGTCTTCTCTTTAATTTTCATAGCTAATCACATTTCGATTTAATCTGCATCGACCCAGATCTGGTATTTTTGACAATGGAGACATCTAAACAAATAACCACAGATAGGCCCGTCTTTGACCAAGTAGTCTTCTATCTCTTGATATTCTTCACGCGCTTCATAGTCTGCCAAGACTTGCTCAGCGATTCCCATATCCTTCAATTCTCGAGTTCCAACTGTACCCAAGTAAGCACAATAATCTTGGCAACAAGAAAGCCAATATTCTCCCTGCCAACTAGAGTAGCCTGGGGTCTGACAAAAAAGCAGCTGATTCTTTTCTGGATCCAATTCACCCTGCCACTCGGCATCTTGGATAAATTCCGCATCGAATTTCTTAGCTGCTTGACCGTTTGCAATACAAGTTGGGTAGAGATGTACTATCTCTTCAATACTATAGGGTCTAAGAGCATAATAAACATTACTTTCTTTCCCACAAGATGGACAAAGCTTGGCTTCTCCTTCAACAAATGAACCTGTAGCTAAGGGATCTGGATGATAGAGAAAATGTGGCAAGTTTTTTAACAAGTCCTGTCTTTGCTTCTTCTCTTCTTTTCTTAGAGGACGAGGAAGGGCAAAACGATCGCCATGACTCTGACTCATTTCTTGTAAACGGCTCAGTTTCTTTAATTGTTTTCGGTCTGGTTTATCTAAGATTTCGGTAAATAAGCTATAGGCACTAGTGTAGAGACCCAATTGGTCATAGAGGTCAACTAAGACTTTTTTAGCTTCTAAATTCTCAGACTTAGCTAATTCATCAGCTAAATCATAGAGTGCCGCAACACTGGAAGAATTTCCATCTTGTTCCATGTATTGATTTTTTAAAGTAATATACTTTTCTAGAAATGGATTCATGGGGCTACCTTTCTAATGGAATATAAAAACCTTAACAAATGGTCACTAAGACATTCCCCTTGTGGTTTAAGATTTCCTTGTAAAAGGCTTTCATTTTGACAAAGCAGGTTAAAATATCATCCTTGATTTCTTCCTCTTCCTCAAGATAATCCCAAATATCAGGATACAAGTCGGCTTTCTTGCATGCTTCCATACTAAAGTCTTTCAAAGCCTTGTCCATATCAAATTCTTCTAAAGCTTGACTGATAGCCGAAATTCTCGATTTTTCAGTATAGGCGATATATTCAGATACATCCTCTAGAGGAGTCACCCCTAAAACCGCTTCTCTCAAGGGATTGTCATCCAAAAATTCTGAACTACTAAATCCTGTCATAACAAAGAGAAGAGCATCCCACATTTTGTCAATATCTATTAAGATATCATGAGTATCAGCGGAATCCTCAGCAAAATCTAACAAATCATCTTCTTGGTTAGAAAGACATTTTATTTGTTCTAATTCATTGTCTGGTAAATATTGATAATTGGCAATCATTCCCATGATTTTTCTCCTTTGAATCTTGTAGGATAATACTGATGTTTTTAGCTCTATTTTATAGAAAATGCTATAATGGAGCTAAGAAATTGTTTTATTGAATGTTAAATAGAGGGAATAGTCATGTTCACTAGTATTGTTTTAGGGTTTTATGCTCTTTTCTTTCTATCCTTATCCTTTACTATCTATCTCTATATCAGACTCGTAGTTGCGGTCAGACAAGGGAAAGATGTCCCAAAATGGATCTATAAACTTGGCCAAGCTGTTCAAGGAAGAATTCACGTTGACTATGAAGAAACCACTGATGCTAATGCCCTTAAAGAGATTCATTGGTTCTTGCTAATCTATTTAATCGTAAATCTACTCGTATTGGCTGGCTTCTACTATCATGGCAAGAGCTTTCCTCAAGCAGTTTATGAATGTTTGAAAAAACAATTTTTTATCGTACTTGTTAGTATGGTTTTAAAAAGTATTGGGAAATTTATCGTATTAGCTATAAGCAAAAACTTTCATAACAGTCATGTCTATGCATCAACCAACGCTTTTATCGGGACAGCTTTTTTAACGAGTTATGTTTTTATGTTTTGCATGATGATGAGTGGCCTTCCAGCTCAACCCGTTCCAGTAACCATTCAAGATACCACTGTCATTATCGGGGAGACCAAGGCTTCCGAGCTTTTAGACCAAGGCTATACCTTTGGAGATAAAGGCGCAGAGAGCTCCATCACCAATCCCAAAAACGACCACTTCTACTACGGTCAGCTTCTCGAAGTCAAGCGGGATAATCAATCCTTTGGCTTTATGAGCCTTGCCCCCACAGGTAAAGATACTGATCAGCTCAAAAACTGCATCATCACCTATTACAGATCACCTAAGGATAACAAGCAACTAGAAGAAATTTCCATCAATCATGTCAAGCTAGCAAATCTCAAGCTCCAAGATTTTCAAACACGAAAATTAATCGATATCTTTGAAGTCAATCCAGCTGATTATAACGTCTCTGATAAGGATAACAACTTTATCCTAACCATCCAAACAGCAGATTACGACCTCTGGAAAAGATACCGTATTGAATCCAAGTTCAATTCAGATGGTTCGATTGATAGCTATGGAGTCAGAGCCCAACATAGCATGTGGGAATGATTCACCATTTCCCCCTTTATCACATAAGCATTAAACTGGAAAAATATCGTCGATAAGTTTATAGGTTTCGATGAATCGAAGGCCAGAGGAACCTTTATCTCTAGTGATTTCTTCATAAATATCTTCTAAATTTTGGGCAGGTGCCAACATCCAAAGACTAAAAGGTCTAAGTTTCACCTGTCCAATTTTTTCAATATTTTCTAATAATTGCCCTAAATCTTTGTGATTGAACCAGCAATCTGTAACGAGAGCAAACTTTGTATTGTCCATCTTACAGGAGATTTGACTGGTCAAAAAATCATCGATGGAGGGCTTTTTTGTTTGTAAGAGATGTGTGCAAGCCAAATGATACTCAAGCTTTCTAGGACTCTGCTCAACCATAGATACAAAGACAAGACCATACTCATCTTGGAACTTAACAGCAAGGAGATCTCCTTCTTCAAAATAAGGTTTGCGTTTAGTTTTGGCTTTAGGGACCTTTAGAGGCATAGGATTTTCAGTTTGCAACTGGATAGCAAGTTTATCCAAGAACTTTTGCCTTTGCTTCAAAGCCTTTGAATCTATTTCCAACCAAAATGGATCAGCCCCTTTTTTGATAAGCTCCAAGGTTTTATCTCTGATATCGTCTGTCAGGTGACCAATCTTCCACAGTGAGTAGGCAAGAGCAGTCCAATAAATCTCTGTAAAAAAGTCTGTTTGACAGTAATCTTTCTCCGCATCGAGGATATCCTTGATGATATTCGCTACATGTTCACCGTCTCTATAGCGACCAACTACCTCATTGTAAATGTCATACCCTTGATCACTGTCAATGATTTTAACGCCATCAATTGCCATTCTCAACTCCTAATGTTCAATCGACATCTTATTTCTAAATCTCATAACTTATTTAATCTTATGCTTGTTCATTTTCTCTTGGAAAATATCTGTAAGAATTTGTCGCAATTCTTGAGCTTCTTTTTCTGGAAGTTGGCCTTCTTGTTCAGCAACAGAGTACAATTCCGGATACTCAAGAGAAATTCTCTTAATTGTACGCGTGATAGCATGTTTTCTAACAAAAAAATGGAATCCGTTTAATCATATCTTGAGGAATTAATGCGATAATCTTATTTTACAAGATAGGTTTTCCCGATTTCCATTTTCATGATAGATATTTCTCCTTAAGAAGCTAGATAGTGCTAGATGTTTCTCTTTACTGCTCAGTCCGTCTACTCAAGCAGTGGCATACACTCACAAAGAACTTTGTTTGACTATTGAATATCTTCCATCGCTTCTTTCACATATTCTTCGACATCTTCAATCTCTACAAACAGCGGGTCTAAGTGGCATAAGAAGTGCCAATCTTCAGCGCCACGTTTTCTGTAGAGAATCGCTTCGCCGTCTTCACTTCCGAAAAAGCTTCTGTCAACTTCATATCCACAGCGTTCTAAGAAGTCTTTTGCCTTGCGATAGTTCGCTTCTCTTGCTTCGACATAGGCTTTCACTTCATCGTTGTTAACGACATACGCATCGATTTTTGAATATCCTTCGATCACTTTATCATTTTTAACGGATAGATTCGAAATTTCTTTCCAAATAATGTCCACATTTTCCTCAGAATTAAACGAAAATCTAGATAAAGGGACAATATTTCCATTGAAGACAATCTCCATATAATCCGGTAGATTTTTTGGATTAAAATACTCCACATCAAAACTATCTTCTTTTTCTAAAGTATATCCCGGGATTTGCGCTACAAAGGCTCTTCCCTCTTCTAAAGAATCAAACACGACTAAATCTTTTTTATAATCACCTTGATACAATTCCAATATAACCATCGATAACCCTCTGTCATTCAGTATCGGTCCGCATAACGCCTATCTATTATTTTATTACAACCGTTTCTTCCCATCGTCTGAGGACATCCTTTAAAGGCTCATCTAGATAGGTATAGGCCTTTTTCTTAATCCAATCAGGTATACCATAAGCAGCCTCTGCTATACTCCCTGTGATGGCACCAAGAGTATCACTATCCCCACCAAGAGAGATGGCATTTCGAATAGCATCTTCAAAATCTGTACTTTCAAAAAAAGCAATGATGGCTTGAGGTACCGTATCCTGACAGGTTTCGTTGAAATGATAATTAGGACGAATGTCATCGAGTGATGGAGAAAGGTTATATCCGTACTCTTTCTCTATGTATTCCTTGATGCGTCTCTTACATTCTGCCGGATCATCATTGATTGGTTGCTCGTAGTCGCCACAGTAGCCTCCAAAGTAATAACGACACAGAAAGATAGCATCAGACGTCGCCATTGCCCCTTTGACACCCTCTGGATGATTATGAGTCACCTCTGCAGAAATTCTCGCAAGATTTCTACTAGATGGCCAAGTACCTGTTCGTGCATAGAAACCACAATCCATCATCCAAGCACAAGGAGAAACACGCATTGCAGAGCCATTGCCAAAGCTATTATAAGGGGAACAATCATTGCTTTGAATCCATGTATTAAACCTAGGCCCGTACCCAGCATCGGGATACATTCTACCATATTTCTTCATGGCATCAATAAAGTCATCCTTCTGACCACCGTTCATGATGGCTTCAGCAACAGCACAGGTCATAACCGTATCGTCTGTGAAAAAACAATCCTCACGAAATAATGGAAAGTCTTTCGTTTTAATATTGCCCCATTCGTAAACAGAACCTACAATGTCTCCTACTATTGCCCCTAGCATAAGAATCCTCCTTACAGCATATCAAATTTTCAATAGGTCACTCTTTAAAAATGGTACCACCAAATCAATCCACTCTTGAGGAAGGTAAGCCGATAGATAGCCATGGTTATAGCCCTTTGCTTCATACAAAATCGTATTTGGATGTAGCTGCTGAAATAATTTCGCTGATGCTTTCACACAGTTCAATTCTTTTTCACCATAGATATACAGAACCTGCGCCTTGCTAGCAGAAATCGTGTCCTTGAGCTTGTAACGTCCCATATAGGTTTTGTAAATGGTCACCAATGTTTTGATAGGTGTCCTTGGCAGATCCTCCAAATAATAAGCTTTTATCTCCTCTGGATAAGCCAGTTTAGGATAGAGTTTGTCCATCATGCTTAATTGAAGTTTGCAAGAGAATTTACTGAACATCAGTTTACCAAATAGAGCTACTAGAAAGATGCTGATTTTACCTAACCTTGGTTGAGGAATACAAAGACTTCCATCTATGATGGCCTTCTCAGCTATCTTGCTGTCTAATGATAAAAGCTCCATAGCAATTTGACCACCAAGTGAAACGCCACCGATCGCAAACAACTTCCCACCATAGTTTGCTTTGATATAGTCTAGGATCTCCAAAGCAGAATCTTCCGTAGAAACATAATCGATGTGATATTCTTCGCCGTGGCCATTCAAAGTGGGTAGAATAACACGGTAGTCTTCTGACAAGATCCGCGCTTGACGAAGATAATTCCACCAAGAACTACCACCGCCATGTATCAGTAAGATAGGAGGCAAATTCCTATCACCAAATTCATGGAATTTCATATTTAAACTCCTTACTGTAGGATTTTCACTAGATACATCCCTCGTTTGACATAATTGTACTGATATTTTAGACAGAGTTTTTATTATATATCTCACAAAAAAGAATAAACCTGCCACTCCTTTCTGAAATCTATACCTCCACCTATTTCTCCAGTTTTATCACCTTATCATAGCGCTTCAAGTCCTCTTCACTATAGTGATGAATCACTTCTACGAGTGTTTGAGGGAGGGAGAAGAGAAGTTGACTGATTCTCTCTTGATTTTTAAAGTCCAGATTGGCTTTGACCTCATCAGCTAGGATAAATTGGCGATTGTGATAGAGAGCACGGGCAATTTCCAAGCGCTGCTTCTCACCGCCTGACAGAGTCTGGTTGCTAAGGTTTTTGTTTTGAAGAGCTTTCAAACCAGTTTGATGCAGGATTTCGTCCATCCTTACAGTATCAAGTTCTTGTCCCAAAGCAATATTTTCCTCTAGGCTCAAACCATCAAAGATATGACTAGACTGGAGAATGTAAGCTCCTGCCTGATAGAGTTCATCCGAGGTTAGTTCTTGCCCATGGTAGCGAATCCGACCATGACTAGGTTCAATTTCACCATAGATTAGGTTCAGTAAGGTTGTTTTTCCAGACCCACTTTCTCCGATAATGGCAATCTTTTCCCCTTCCTCAATAGTAAGGTCACAAGAGGCTAGGATTTCTTGACCATCACGCTCAACACTGACTTTCTCTAACTGGATAGGAAAGACGGAACCTTCGAGAACAGAAGGCATATCCAAGTCTACTCCCAACAATTTTTGATATTTATCACAGAGAGACTTGGCTGATTTTCTAGTATTGATAAAGTAAGATAACTCCTGAAATTGATAGCCAATATTATACGATACGAGGTAAATCCCTACAAAGCTGGCTGCAGATAGGTAGTTATAATAGGTCATGAAACCACCAATGACAATAGGCGCAACAGAGCAAAAAGCATCAATTCCATTGATAAAGAGACTATTTATAGTCCGCTGCTTTTCATAGGCGATTTCTTCCTTTAGAGCCTTGTGCAAATCTTTAGAGAACAGTTTGTAAAACAAGCTTTGTCCCCGATAATACCGTATGGAACGAGCACCTGCGATCATATTGGTTGCTTGAGAGACATAGACTTGATTAGCTAAGGACTTCTCCTTCGTAATTTCATCCAAACGTTTAGAGCCAATTCCACTACAAAGGACAGGTATCGAATAAAAAATGATAAAGAGCAGACCAAGATAAAAGTTAGTCCAAAGAGCGTAACAGATAGAGACGGTTGTAAATCCCAAAGAAGAAATGATAATAACAGTCGGCTCAATATAATTATCTTCTAGCTGTTTTACATCATTTTCCAAGTCTGACAAAACTTCTTCATCCGCTATCCGACGGCTATATAGAAAAGTCTGAAAGATCCCCTTCTTAATACCCGACTTGAAGTCTGTCAGCACTCGTGCGTAGTAATAACGTTTCCCCGCCAAACCCAGCAAGAGAATCAGATTTCCAACAATCCCCCAAAACAAGACCTGCCATAGCAAATGCAACTGGTGATTGGTAAAACTGGAGACAATATACTGAATCAAAGCTGGTGTAATAATAGCCTCCAACCAAGTAATCATAATCGCTATAAAATAGAAGAATAAGTGCTTCTTGGTTACATAAGATCTAAGCATAACGTATAAACCTCCTAAAGTTATTTACCAACTTAGATAGTCGCTCTTTAACTCTTTGCTAGGATACAAACACTTTAAAAATATTTCATTCAAATATTTCTAAGCTACTACCAGAAGAACTACAGATGCAACGTGGTGCGTTTGTGGGACTCAAAAGGTTCGGGGAGTTCAAAGCTCCAGTGGAGCTTTGAAACCTCTCGCCTTGAAATGAAAAAGCGAGATCTTTAACTAAGTTTCTATAACAAACTCACATATTCTAATTGAAACGAGTGCTCACTAAGTATGTCAGGTAGTCCTGTCTGTATGTGGAAACATATTTATAAAGCTTTTAACGTTAGCATAAGGTTATCGTTAAAAGATATTACCTAGACAAACTAGGATTTGTTCATTTCATTAAATCAGCTATTTCTTTCTTCCCATACGCCTTTACATTCTGAATTACATTCTGTTTCCTCTTTATTGATTCAAACAATGATATATCTAGTAGATTTGCGAATTCTTCAAACTGAATCTGCCCGATTCTTCTTATTTCTTTAAGTTTCTCAGCATCTCTTACCTTTCTCTCTGCCTCACTTTTTGGGTATCCTTGCCCAAATGGCTCCGAGAAAAGAGCTTCTATTGTTCTTTCGAGATTTTCAGTACCTGACCATGTATAATCTTCACCTAATGGTAATGATATCGCATTTCCATTATTAATCTGGGCAAATAAATAGGCATCATTCGGTGTAGGTGCATACCCGCAAATGACATCAGGCATACTATTACAAGCAAGCATCATTCCTTGTCCAGAAGAACAGCCCGTAACAACGAAATCAACTGTCTTACTTGCCAACAAGATACCTACAAGAATAGAAATCTCTATATACGAATATTTTTCATTTTCTTCTATCGTACAGCCAAAATTTATAACCTCAGATTTCTTTGGAGCGTACTTTACTACAGCATCATAGATTATTTGATTTTTGGGCGCTTGTGAACTTGCTTGAATAACTCCGATTCTCATACTCCCCCCTACAACTTCTAATTTAATTATTTCCTTTTCTTTGGTTTTGATGCAGGTAACTCATCATACATTGAATTAAATAAGCCGGTTAAATATTCTTTGTTGTCAACATCATCTACCAATAGCATTTCCTTTGCACCTTCATACGGCAATTCGTATTCTACATTCGGCATATACGCTATTGCAGATTTGACAGGCTTCACTAAAAATCTATCATCATAAATTCCACCCATGATTTTCCCTCGATAATAAATTATATATTCACCCATCATTGCTCTATATGATATTTCTTCCAACTCAGACAATTGTTCTAAAATGAAATCTAAATATTCTTTACTTGAAGCCATTTTTGCTATCTCCCTTAATTACTAAAATTTCAATAGTCCATTTTCATCAAATTGAAAATTGGGTCCCCAAGAAACTTCCCAATAATATCCATCTAAATCCGAAAAATATGCTTGATATCTACCCCAGAAAAGTCCCTGTGGCTCTTTTACAATTTTTCCACCTGATTTTACTAATTCTATTACTAGCCAATATAGTATAAATTAAATAAGCAATAAAATGATAATAAAAATAACATAGCAGCCAGTCTTACAACTTACTACTTTTCATATGATAATTTACAAATGTCTTTCCAGCCACTCGATCTTTTTAAAATCCTTATTGTTATTGTGATCATTTCGATAGGAGTCTTGAGAAGAAGCTTTGTAAATACTTAGATACTGCTCCAGACTTGGAAGACGAAAAGTGATGCCTTCAATGTGAATAAGCTCTATATCCGATTCCGAAACTCCTGCAAAATCAGGTAAGGAATCGATACTTCCAAATTCAACACTCACTCTATCCTTTTGGAATTCATGCTCATGAATATCTATTAAGACGTAGCCTAAGTCTTTCATCACTTTCATTATCTTGTCCCAGTCATAAATTCTGAGATGATCAGGTGCTTCCCAACCTCTAGGGTCACCAGGCACATGAATGTCAATGTCAGACGGCCCCCAATTTTCTTTCGTTCTAAACTCCAATCCAAAAGAACCCATCAGTGTCGGTGTAATTCCGACTCGATTTAAATGGAAACAAATGGTTTTAAATTCTTTAAATAAGATACTCATGTTAACTCTAAACCTTTCATATAAATGTTCGTTATTTCTATTTTATTACCTTGAACAAAATCATTTTCATTTTCTAGAGTATATCCAGTTATTTTAGATACAAAGTCTTTTCCATCTTCTAAAGAATCAAACACGACTAAATCTTTAGAATAATCATTTTGGTACAATTCCAATAGATACATCTTTCATTCTTCCAATATTTGAAAAACTAACCGATATTCTATGCAACTTACAACCTAATTATCTATCCTTAGTATACACATATATTTCATAACGAAGATAATTAAGTTTGGTTTATCCAGGATCTACATCTATAGAAGTTATTTTGTAACCATCCTCATTGTATAAAAATTCTAATTGTAGGGTTAAATCTACTAATTCAGAATTAGAGGTCATCTGATATTCAACAGCAAAACCAGTTTGATCATTAAATTCATAAACTTGTAGTTGAGAATACTCATAATTCGGATGGAAATTACATTCTACACCATATTCATCAATTTTATCAAAATCGTTTAATTGTAATGAATCGTCAATATATTCAAGCAACTCTCTTAAATCATCAACTTCTGAACCATCAACATTATCCATAATATCTCTATAATTATTTAGATGAATTGCTCTTAAAATCTTTTTTAGTACTTCAATTACTTTTTCTTCATTTTGGTAGTTCTCTTTGTACTCAAAATCATCGAATATTCCCATGATAATACTTCCTTTTCTAGTAGTTAATTTTAAAGCTTTTAAAGCTTATGTATAGTAAAAATGTTTCTCTAACAAGCTGACACACTCGGCAGTTCGGAATTACCGTATCATTTTGTCAGATTCCCTCCTCATTCTACGAGTCCTATCGCATGGGCAGATTATCTACTTCGTTGATGCCTCAGCTCGTACAAGCAGTGATACTGCCTCAACATGTGATGCGTTTGTGGACTCATTGAGGATTATTTGCGTTTTACTAACAAACTTACACACTCGGCGGTTCGGACTTACCGTATCATCTCGTCGGTGCCCCTCCTCATTCTACGAGTCCTATCGCATGGGCGGAACATCTCCTTCTACTTCGCTGATGCCTCAGCTCGTACAAGCAGTGATACCGCCACAACATGATGCGTTTGTGGACTCAAAAGGTTCGAAGAACCTTTTGAGGATTAGCTACGTTTCACTAACAAGCTTACACATTCGACGTGTGCTGACGTTATCTTCCTATACTATGAAACGAAATAAAGACCGTCTAAATATTTGAAGTAAAACATTAAACGTAACTTATCCGGTTACTTAGTACGTCTTCAACATATAGCACAGCATTAAAAATTTTGAGGAAATCGTTCTTACTAATTTGCCCTTCCCATCTTCCATGATTAATCATATGTCGATTCGGTCTTTCTAACGTGAAGTTTTTAGTATCTGCGAAGAACAGCTTTAACCATTCTATAAATCCAGAATCTCGTAAAGATTGATTAGTAAACTCTGAATCTAAAAAATCCACCGCTTTATACCCTACCTTCAACTTGTTGCCGGTATTGCTACCTGCTTCTGCAAATCTATTCAAAGCACCGTCAATTATAATTGTTGCAACTGTGTAAGCTGCATAATAGTTTTCCGATTGATAGCTTTGAACCATAGATTGAGTCAAAACTGATGGAATAAACTGAGATTGCTCTAATTTTGTAATTATATTTTTATCCTCCAAATCAGATTCTAGTAACTCAAACCAATACTCCTCTACTTCCTCAAAATCGTCAATCTTAACATCATAAAACAGATCATAATCAAGGAAATATACTACCCAACCTCGTTCAGCTAAAATATTTAGCTTATACTGTATATCCTTTATTTCCTCTTCAGTATGAGTAGTTGTAGTTTCTAAGATTTTTGTAAAATTAGATAAATCTTTAAAAATCGTTGATTGAAAATTTTTTAAAAATGCTTGCAGAGTTGCCGACATAGAACTAATAGAATCAAAAGGAATATTGGCAACTTTCATTGCATCAGTATAGCTCTTAGTTAGAGTCCCTGCAGCATCTATAAGAGTTTTATTAGTCGCAATCTGTATGGGATTAATGAAAGTCTTAGCCATTGAACTAGCTGCAGCCTGGATAGATTTATTTGTTGGATAATTGACTACTTTAGCAATTTTTTCTAACGGTTGTAGCATCCTGGCGATTTGTTCAGCATTCATACTTGCATACAACTTCGCAAACTCAGTCCTAGTAGCCGCTACACTCCCTATAGTTTCCTTTGGTAATTCCATCTTTTCATCATCCAAAATTATATCTCACCTCCAACTATCCTTCCTTAGCAGATTGCCCACCTAACTTCTTATCTGCATTTTTCTTTGAGTTCACTAGTACATCATATAATTCAAATTCTATCTCGATAAAATAGATAAACGCATCCGCAATTTCTAAAAGGAGAGGGTTAACCTCTTCTCTGATTGGAAGACCAACAGAATAATGAGGGATATCTTCTTTATTACCCCACCAACTCTTATGAACTGCTATATCTGAAAAATGAACATAACCGGATGCTTTCACATAGACATCATCAATCTCAGGACAATAAACTGATATTCTTTTCCTGAGATTATAATCCGTCATCTTATTTCCTTCATCATCATATAGTTTTCGGACAGGTGTACCTTTTAAAACCTTCTTTATAAATTCTGACCTATCTGCAGCTATAAAAGCCGCAAAAACTCTCATCAAATTATCTAATTGTATCCTGACTAAGATACCTGCACAAGTAATATTCCTAGTTTCTAAAAGGTTTGATATTCCATCTAAAATATCCACTGTTCGTCCAATGGCTGAAGAAAAAAACAAATCTTCTTCAAATAAATGTTCCCCTATTACTCCAGCAGCTAAAGTTATAGCTTCTTTTCTTAGGACCTTGAATCTATCTATTCGCTTACTGAGTTCTTCAAAATAGTCCTCATTCAACATTTTCAAATTAATTGATTCATTAGACTGTGATAATTCATCATTACTGCTCATGCCGTACTAGATCTCCATTTTATTGTTAGTTCTATTTTACCGTATAAAAACAAAAAAGGCCACAGCTAGAGTGCTACTCTCTTAGCTATGGCCTTATAAATTAACTTCCGTTCCTTCTAAAAATTTGATAGAGATGCTGCCGTCTTCTCCAAGACTAATTTTCTCAAGAACCTGGCACATCTTCCTTCCATTGAATTCTTCCTGATTACTATTAAGTGTCTCCTTTAATTTAGCTGCATGGTACCTCTCCAGCTTTTGTTCTTCTCTAAAGTTATCCCACTTATCTAGTAGCTTTTCTTTATTTTCCCTTAGAATTTCTAAAGCTCTAAGGAAAGCTTGCTGCAGCGTTTCCTCATCAATATGGCGATTAGTACAGCCCTGAACACCTTTTACCTTGTACCGGTTATTGCACTGCCAGACAGGACGTTTCCCTCTGCTCGTGGTCCAGTTCTTTCTGCCAAATAGTCCTCCGCATTCTTTACAGAATACTTTGCAGGTGAAAGGGTTTTGTTCGCACTGGATAATGTAAAAATTGATGTGATTGTCCTGCCTAAACTGATTTCTCCGCTCTACCTCGAGCTTAACCAAGTCCCATTCTTCCTTATCAATGATGGCTTCATGGTTGCCTTCGATATAGTATTGGTTGACCTGTCCTTGATTCTCACTGCGCTTCTTGGTCAGAAAATCTACCGTATAGGTTTTCTGCAGGAGGGCATCACCCATGTACTTCTCATTTTGGAGCATCCTTTGAATGGTAGTGGGGTACCAGTTGGCTTTCCCATTCCAACCTGGAACCCCTTCTTCTTTTAAAGTTCTCGCTATACTTTCTGGCGTTTCTCCTTGTAAAAAATCCCGAAAGATTCGTCTGACAATCTTGGCTTGCTCCTCATTGATGACAAGATTTCCATTCTCCCCTTTATCATAGCCTACAAACTTGATTGTGTTAACTCTTATTTCGCCCCGTTCGAACTTCTTTCGAATCCCCCATGTCGCATTCTCTGAGATAGAACGAGATTCGTCTTGGGCCAAGGAAGAAAGAATGGTCAAGAGCACCTCACCTTTGGCATCCAAGCTGTCAATATTCTCCTTTTCAAAGGTAACTCCAATTCCAAGTTCTTTTAACTCCCGAACATATTTCAAGCAGTCTAGCGTGTTCCTAGAAAAACGGCTGATAGACTTCACAATGATTCTATCTACTTTGCCTTTTCGGCAGTCAGCTATCAACCTATTAAACTCTGTGCGTTTCTTGGTATTAGTTCCTGAAATCCCCTCATCCGCATAAATATCAACCAACTCGTAGAGAGGATTCTGCTGAATATACTCTTTGTAATACCGAACCTGGTTCTCATAGCTTGATAGCTGTTCGTCTTGGTCGGTGGATACTCGGCAGTAGGCCGCCATTCGGATTTTCTGAATGTGTTGCTTCTGCTCGACTTGTATCGTTTTCTTTGCTGGAATAACTGTAATATTTTTTGCCACCGATGTTCCCCTCCTTTACCACTGTGGGCTCATGGATACTCCAATCCTGTACTACACTGTCTGGCACGCGCATGCCGATGCAGGCGACCTTCCCTTCTCGGATATACTTGCTGCAGACCCACACAACCTTTCCTTTGTAGTACTTCTGTCGTTTTAAAGTAGAGCCACAATGCTCGCATTTCAATAAGCCACTCAAAGGATATCGTCTATTGTAATCAATGCTTAGCTTTGCCTTTCGATTCTGTTTCAGTCGCTTTTTAACGGCTTCCCAATCTTCTCTGGATACAATAGCTTCATGGTTATCTGTAATCAGGTACTGCTGCACCTGACCTTTGTTGAGCCGTTGCTTGGCCTTGATTTCCGCAAAATAGTATTTTTGTAGGATTGCATCTCCCTTATACTTTTCGTTTTTTAGAATATTGGTAATGGTGCTTGAATACCATCGCCCACCGTCTACCGTAGGAACTTCCTCTTCATTGAATAGCTTTGCGATAACATGAACTCCCATACCAGATAAATAAAGGTTATAAATCCGTTTGACGATTTTAGCTTCTTCAGGATTGATGATTAACTCGCCATTCTCATCCTTGTCATAGCCTAAGAAACGCTTAGTGTTAATCACTAGCTCTCCTCGCTGGAACTTCTTCTGAAAAGCCCACCGTTGGTTCTCACTCATGTTGCGCAGTTCTTCTTCTGCATAGCTAGCCAGAACCGTAAGCATGACCTCTCCTTCGTTTGATAAGGTATGGAGATTTTGTTCTTCAAAGAAGATATCCACTTGAATAGTTTTCAGTTCCCGGCATACTGCAAGTAATAACTCAGTGTTTCTGGCAAAGCGAGAAATGGACTTAGTATGAATGACATCAATCTTTCCTGCCCTACAATCTTCCAACATCTGCTGAAAGCCTGGACGCTTGGCCAGTTTTCCTGAAATCCCCTGATCATAATAAACTCCGACAAACTCGACATCTTTTTTATTTTTAAAAAAATGATTATAGTAGGCTTGCTGATTGGTGAGGGATTCCTGCTGTTTTTCTGTCATGGTTGAAACCCGCGCATAGGCACAAACTCTTATCTTTCCTGGCTTCATCCCATTCTCCTTTCTTCCTTACTATATATCACTCTAAAGGCCAAATTTATCAAGTATTCAGCCCACTCATTCAAGCTTTTTCTAGTTGAAATGCTGTCTATGTAAAAGGCCCGCATGGACAACCACACAGACCTTGATGGATTATTCAATTCGTAACACTTGACCGGGATAAATCAAATCCGGATTCTCAATTCCATTGATAGCCGCTAAGTGCTGGTAGTTCGTGCCGTACATAGCTGCAATAGCGGAAAGCGTATCTCCGTTTTCAACGGTATAGTTGGTAGTACTGGATACTTGAGCACTTCCCGTAACCTGCAAAACTTGCCCCGGATAAATCAAGTCAGGATTGGCAATCCCATTGATTGCCGCTAATTCCTGATAACTTGTTCCATAAAGAGACGCAATAGCTGATAGGGTATCCCCCTCTTGAACCGTGTAAGTCCTAGTTGACGCTGGTGCTGGAACCGCAGGGCGAGGTTCAGGGATTTGGCCAGTATAAACAGAACGCAAATCCCGATACATATAGTTGGAATCCACTCGACCACTGATACCGCCAACAACTCCGTCACTAGTAAACTGCCAAATATCTGTTGGAACAGAACAAGCAGCTACCTGCCACTGAGCTACCCAATTCGTATATTGGGATAAGTCACCCATATTCTGGAACCAGTACAGGCTCGCATACACACCAGCCCAGTAACCAGCGGCTTCTACATTGTCACAAAACAGTTGACAAATAGCCGTAGAAGTTTCCCAGCTCACACCTCCATTGTTGGCTTTCCAACCGTCCGCATCTTCCATGTCAATGTAGAGAGGCATAGAAGGATGAAATTGCCGGACAAAATTCAAAAAGGCATTGACCTCAGCTTGTGCTTCTCCCAAATTTCGAGCATAGCTATAATGGTAAAATCCGTACGGAATGCCAACCCGCTCACATTCAGATGCATTTCGCCGTGCACACAGGTCTTCCGCAAAGCTACCCCAAGACGAACGAATAATGACAAAGTCAACATTGTTTTTCAACTGATCAAAATCAATAAAACCATTGTGTTCGCTGATATCTACTCCAAATAATGCCATCTTATTTTTCCTCCGATTTTAATTGTTTCAAAGTTTGTTTGAGTTTCTCTGGAACTGGCAGACCAATCCGTGCCGCATTTTCTATAATACTGAGCCCCTCGTTAGACAAGTAATAGAAAATAATAGCGGTTCGGATGATGCCTCCCTGTTTCAAGATATGAGTATCAATAATCTGCCCCATAGCCACTAACATCAAAATGACAACTTTTTTAAACAGTCCTCGAAAACCAACTGCACTGGATAGCTTCTTTTCAACAACTGCTGCCATCAATCCACTGATATAATCAATAGATATAAAGACAATCAAGGCAAAAATAAAACCATCCCAATCGCCAAAAACACTTCCTAAAAGTCCTCCTACCGTAGTAAATAGTACTTTATTCGCAAAAACTAACTGCTTCATGATGCATTTTCCTTTCTATGCGGTTCACTCCAGTCGGGATTTCCCTTTTCATCAAATTGCATGATATAAAAGTTTTTATGGAATAACTCAGACAAATTCATGGTAGGGACTGTCGCCCCCCACTGAGTCAAAGCTCCCACTGTTTCAATTTCCATCAATTGACGTCGACCTTCTTTAATCACGGGACGCTTTTGTACTTCTCGGTACATATAAAAATCCTCCCCCTCATTCTTGCAGCGAATGAACTCACCATTCTCGCGCATATAAGTGAGTGCCGCCACCAAATCAAAAGGTTCTATAATTCTACTTAGATCAGGTAGTAATTCCTTTTCTTCCATCTTTCTTTCCTCCATCTATTTTTAATGGTGTAGTCGCTTCTTTGAGATTAGCTTCCAATTCTTCTTTCTTCTGAAGGAGAACTTGGTAAGCTTCCTCTTTATGCGTCAATTGAATGGCTAAGAGGTTCTTTGATGTCACCTCATCAGCAAGCTTTCTGCTCAGCTCTTCAATGGTTAAACGAAGAGCCTGATTGACTTCTTCTGGTTTCATTTGTTTCCTTTCTTATAAACGTCCCACTAAGCTTCTGGTATCCCACCAAGCTGGATGCCCTTCACCATGATTAGCCCGATACTCATAAAGTACTCCAATGCTATTAGACAAGCGTTGGAGAATCTCATGGAGTGAGACATAATTTCCACTTGTATCTAAATAAAGCCAAACGTCCCCAACATTAATAGTCGAGTCTCGTCTATCCTGTTTTCTGCTTGGACGGAGCTGAAGCTTTCCTGTTGTTGTCATAACCCAACCATCTTTATTATCATAGGCAGAACTGGCAAAGGACAATTCATCTCCAACTATATCAAGTGAGTCAACATTAACCCCATTCCAAGCCCGAATACCGACAAAGCCACCATCATTAGAGCTTTCATTGCCATAGCGATTAGACCCAATGACCGTCACACCAGCCCTTCCCTTACCATCGACATTTCCTGTCGCAAACTTAATGAACTGGGTTGGATAACCAGCTAGAACTCGTTTCAAGGCAGCTTGGTCTGTATAATACAAAATTTGACCCGCATTGAGACTGATTTCCATAGCTCGGTTAATGGCTGTTAGGATACCACCTGATATCTTGTTCGCAGATAAAGTTACAGACTGCACCTGGCTGATGAAGGCATGATTTGAGAAAAGTTTCCTCAAGTAAGCTTCGGTCGCAGATAACTTGTTAAACAAGGCATCATCTACTTTCAGTTTCTCAGCCGTTACTGCTTCTGCACTTAAGATTGCGGTGGTGACTGATCCCGATTCAAAGTTGGCTGTCTTTAACTTATCCACCATGGCAGACTTAATCACAGCATGGTCAATCCACGTTTCACCAGTAATATGAGTAAGTCGTCCATGAATCCAATTCCGACCGTCTGCTAGAAGATTAATACTGTTTAAAACTCTACCACTAGAAGTCAAATGCTGAACCGACCAACTGTTTGCGAGCTGAGTTTGAACAGTAGAAACTCTCTGGGTCAAATCCGTCACCTTGGTCACATAGGAAGAATCTGTCAGGACAATCTGGGCCAAGTTATGTTTGACACTGTCTTCCTTTGAGCCAATGAGCCGTGAGTACAGATTAACTGTTTCCTGAACCTTTTGAAAATCACTGCTGTTGGTCTTGCCATTGACTGTCTGCAAAATTTCTGAAAAGCGTCCCTCCACTGTTTGAGAATAGGAGGCAATCTTGGTTTCTGTGTACTGCCGGTCATCCTCTGGAGCTGGACTCGGTGTCGTCGCAATTGTCCCATCTTCCAATTGTGGATCCCGAATATAAAGAACATCACCAACAAGCCAGCCATTCGAATAACATACCCAGGACCAATATCTCTCAAACTTCACGGTAAAAGGATGAACAAACCGATGCCATTCAGTTTGAAGTGTCACGGTTGAAACACCACCGGTCTCAAAACCAAACCGAACAACTACCGACCGACTCGCTTTCATGTCGGCCGAATAGACCATTTTCTTCCCTTGCCATTCAGCCCCCCTTAAATCAAAAATGGGCTTATGAAAGCCACCATTCCCTGCTTTGGTACAAGTAGCTTTGAGATAGTATCCACTTTTGGCATTCGTATCCGGTACCCGTTCAAACTTCCATTCTGATACATTAGACGAGAGGGGCAACAGACCATCAAAATCATAATGACGAATGTAGTTGCGCCCACCAATTTGCAAACTCTCAAAGCGACGATTTAAGCCTTTCACATCTTCTGAATAGGAGGCTTTTGCGACATAGTCCTTGGCTACTTGCTCTCGGACAGTTCTGGCCTGATTGGCTGTTTCCGTCCGTACATACTGCTCCAGTCGTTCCCGCCGTTCACCATCTTTTGAAACATACTCCTGAACCTGTTGGAGAGTTGTTTCAAGACCGGATAGAGTTTGCTTGACTTCTATCTTACTGACAAAAGTGCCCATTTTCTGAAGAATTTCTGTTTGAAAAACTTTCAAGTCTGCTGTTGTTCGATTCGTTACTTCTTGGACATTGTTCAGAGCTTTCTGAGTGGCTCCTGTCTTGCCTAAGGCTTCTTCCGTCTTTTGAGTAATCGTATGAAGAGTCGACTCTGTCGATTTCGTAAAAGCAGTAAACGAACTCTGAATCTGATCACGAGTCTGAGCTGCAATTTCCTCTGCCTTTGCTTTTGCCTTTTCAATGCCATCTAATACCTTACTCTCTTGCTTCTCAAAAGCAGCATCAAAGGCCCTATTGGCATTTTCTAAAGCTCGTTCAACCATCAAATCATGGCTGCCTTGAGCAAGGGTTAAGATGGAATGAGCTGCAGCCGTCAATTTTGAAGAGGTATTATGGCCACCTTCTCTGACTTTATCGTCAAAGGTCAATGAGAAATATTCTTTAGTCAGTGCATCGTATTCATAAGCCACGGCTTGCTTTAACAAATCCACATAATGCTTTCGGCTTTTTAGAGTGACCCAGTCTCCCAAATGAACCGTTTGACCATCTAGCTCATAGGCTTCTATCACAATGGCATCCTGCTCTCGGTCAATCTTATCATGATAGAATTTACTCTCACCCCATTTTCGCAATTCTTCAAGGGTTTTAAGATTGTTATTCGTGAACTCTTTTTCATTGATGTAGGGATAAGCATCAAGCAAAGGACTGTCAATAGTCACGGTTAACGTCTTCTCTTCTTTAGCTCCTTCTGGTTTAAAGGTCGAATGAACATGGATACGTGTCACTACAGTTTGCGAACTTCTATTCCGTTTGTAGGATTTCAGGTTCTGATGAGTCGTAATAATGACACCACGATTCTCTCCTCGGTGCTCTTGAATAGAGAATAAGAAATTATCTCGAGTGACCTCACCTTCCCAGGTTCCAACAATGGAATGCGCTCCATCTAGCAGTACACTGTATAGTGTTGTTGTCTCTTTGGTATTGAAATCCCTGTGCTTTACGATATCACTGGTAAAAGAGAAAGGACTAAGACTAGTTTTGGCTGCCTGAACCATACTGGATAAGGCCGTCATACATCCGACCTGAGAATTTCCAATTGGCTTAATGGAATGCTGCATGACATCATCCGTAATGTGATAGCATAGTACCTCCACATGTTCATCCATCTCAACTGGTTTCTTAATCCGAAACAGCTGTTCTCCCAGTTCAGGTACAGGAGCCTTAATGAGTTTATCTACCTTCAACTGACGATAAAGATGGCTGTCCGTTATAGGATACTTGAGGGTTAAGGTAAAATCTCCATTCAAGGTTTCCTTTACCCTAGCAGATACCGCTTCATAAAGGGGGATACCGTTCCATTTAACTGTTTGTACTTCCTTATCCAATAAATAAAGCATTAGGCCCACCCCCAGACAATCTCAAAACGAATGGACTGAATCCCAGTTCCCAATACGACTCCCACTGTTTTATCTTTTGAAGAGTCAATCGTCAAAAAGTCACCAGACCAATTGATTCTTTTTCCTGATAAGGCTCTAAAACTTGGTTTGTCAGGGTTGTTATCCATCACTAGTGTTTCACCAGACTCTATTTTCTCCAAACGAATAACCTGACTACCAATCGTAAAACTGGTTTCAGTTGAAGTGTTTCCCATTATGGTCAATTGGGGAAAAGCCAAAGCCGAACCTTTCGTTCGCAAAGCACCATTTTGAGTGAATGACTGACTATCTGTATCTTTAAAGAATTTTGTAGGATGGCATTGGAAGGTCGCTTCCATCTCATAGACTCCATGCTTGTCCTTTATCATTTTTGAAACAAGTACCTTATAGCACCAAAGACGGACTGTCTTCAACTGCTCACTCTCCAGCCAAAACTGTTCTTTAGAAAAGAGAGTCAAAAACTGAAAAAGTTCTTCTTCACTTGGCTTGACCACATAAATCTTAAATGTCAACTCCATCACATTTCGATGCTTGTTGGTTTCCATGACGGCACCACTGATCCCTCTATGCTCAAGGAGCTGAGTCTTGCTGCCTTTCATGACAATCGGTGGACTGTTTTCCACTATTACCTTAAAAGGAAACGAAGAGGTATGCACTCCATCAATGACTAATTCATTGTATCGAATCATGTTCCCAATCCTTTCAGTTGTTTTTGCCTAGCGAGTTCTTCTGCCAATCTTCCTGCTACATGTTCTGCCAAGCGTTCTAAATCCGCTTCTTCTCTGATCACAACATCTGAAATAGTGATAGTAATCTGTGGCAGAGCATCCAAGGTAGAAACAATTCCACGACCAATC
Organism: Streptococcus australis; assembly: GCF_040226615.1. Lineage (GTDB taxonomy): Bacteria > Bacillota > Bacilli > Lactobacillales > Streptococcaceae > Streptococcus > Streptococcus australis_E. The sequence continues at coordinate 169,423 of NZ_JBCOAT010000001.1, forward strand.
TGACCCAATGTTTCTCGGTTTAAGGGAAGAACCGCTTCTCTGCCTGCCTCCCCTCCTGCTAAGAGATTCGTACCATTTAGGCCAAAGATGGTTGGCTTGGTTAAAATCCCACCCTTGGCATACCATTCAATCCCAATCCGTGGAATATCCCCCTTTAACCAATCAAGCGGATTGGCCGACCCGCTGACACTAAAGTGCGGCAATGGAATATGCGGCCAAGAGATATGAAAATTAAAGAGATTCTTTATGGCATTGATTGCAGAGGATACGGCATTTTTAGCCCCATCAATCGCTCCAGAAATGGCATTTTTGATTCCATCCCAAATATTTCGAACAGTTGAGAAGATGTTGTTTAGGACATTTGATATGGTCTGCAAGATCCCATTCCAGATATTGGATAGTGTGCTTGCAATCCCCTGAACAATCCCTGTCACCGTGGATTGAATGGCATTCCAAATGGATGAAAATAAAGAAGAAAGGGCTGATAGAATATTTGAAACACTATCTCTGATACCGTTCCAGCTATTCACTATAAATTGCCAGATGGCATTAAGAATGGTGCCAATGATGGACTGAATCCCTTCCCATATGGTAGATACAATTTGCTTAATGGTTTCCCAGGCACCAGACCAATCCCCAGTGATCACTTGCATGACCAATGTGATAATGCTAAGAATAACATTTAGGACTGTTTCTATTATCGTCTTGATAATATCCCAGGCTGTTGTGACAACGAGCTTGATATTCTCCCAAACAGCTGTTAGATAAGGCCCAATTAAATCCATAATGGTGGTGATTACCGTCGAAATGGCATTCCAGACTGTTGTTGCAGCATCTTGAATCAACTGGTGATTTTCCTGCCACCAAGAAACCAAGGTTCCCCAAATTTCCATCACAAAGTCTACGACTTGTTGAACGATGAAAGAAATAGCTGAATAGATAGCATTCCAAGCATCCGTAACAGCTGCTCTGAAAGCTTCATTATGTTCCCACAGTTCCTTAATACCAATGACCAATAAAGCAACAGCCGCTATCACCGCAAGTACAATCCCTACAATCGGAGCAGCCGCAGCTAACATCCCTCCAATCGTCGTCCCAAGAGCTAAAGCTGCAGCTTGTAAGGCCACAATAATGGGTAAGAGAATACCCGCAACAGTCACCAGTCCACCCACAACCAGAATGAACTCCCGCACAGGTTCCGGAAGATTCACGAACCATTCCGCAACACTTTTTAAAAGCGGAACAAGTTGTTGAAGAAACGGAGCTAGGGTTTCTGCAATTGCTCCTCCAACTTCGGCCATGGCCTCTTTAGCTGCATTTTGTGCAAGCGTGAACTGATCGATAGGGTCAAGCGTTGCTTCATAGGTGGAAGCAACCACACCCTTTGCTTTTTCTGCAGTTCCTGCTAAATCATCAAAAGATAGAGCTCCCCTCTTAATGGCATCCACCATCCGTGGAGCAGCTTTAGTACCAAAGATACTGGATGCAAGCGTTAAGGCTTCCGTTTCACTAGTGCTGTTTCGGATTTGTTCGACCGTTTCTCTTAAGCCTTCACTCAGTGTCTTGCCCTTAGCCGCATAGTTGACTGCTGCTTTGGAGAGGGAAGAAAGAGTAGCCGAAGAATCGACCCCACTTTTTTCAAACTGCCCCATAAGAGCCACACCCTCATCAAACGAAAGTCCTAAAGCCTTAATTTGTGGAGCACCTTGAATGGCTTTGGTCATCAAATCCTGAACGCTGACACCAGTCGCCTGGGCCGTATAAGTGATGGTATCTAAGACCCGATTTAAATCACTCGTCTCAAGTCCATATGCTTCAATGGCTTGTTTTGCGGAAATGGCTGATTCCGTCACGTCCGAACCATTGATTTCTGCGTACTTAATCAAAGTCGCAGAAGCGTCCTTTAAGGCATCACCAGTCAACCCAAACTGGGTATTAAGCTCACCAACAGCACTGCCCACTGTTTGAAAGTCCGTTGGAATTTCAGTCGCAAGACCTTTTGCAATATCTGTCATCTCATCCAGCGCTTTTCCACTGGCACCGGTTTTGGTGACGATGATATCCATCCCTTCGTCCACTTCCCGAAAAGCTTCCAGTGTTGCTTTTCCGAAGTCAATCAGCTTCTGACTGATTTCGTTCAGTTTTTCACTGAAGTTGGCTAGAATCTCAGACCTTAGAAGATTGTTAGTTTCTACTAAGCTGTGGTTGGCATTATCACTTGCTCCACTCATGCTGCTCATCTCATCTCGCAGATGATGATAAGCTGTCTTGGTTTCATTGAGTGACTTTTCTAGTTTATTGGCTTCAACTGAGTTCTCACCGTATTCAGCCTTGGTCAACTCTAACTGCCGTTCTAAATTGGCAATCTGTTTCTCGACAATCTCTGACTGAGCCGCAACCTTTTTCTGAGCAAGGGCCAGTTTTTCAGATTCACTGGCATTACGACCTAGCTGACTTTCTTGCAACTTAAAGGAGGAAGCGACTTTCTCACTCTCTGATGCTAGTTGATTTTGTTCAGCTCCTAAAGCAGCTAGTTTACTTTTGTTGCTGGTGACACTGGAGCCATTTTGCTCCAAAGCTCGGTTGACACCCTCTAGCTTATTTTCATAGCTTTTGAGAGTGTTCTGAGTGATTTCGACCTCTCTTTGAAAAGCCCGATACTGATCAGCTCCGATTTTCCCGCTTTGAAACTGAGCTTCTACCTGAGATTGGGCTTGACGTAGTGTCTCTAGCTTCTCTTTGGTTGTTTGAACTTGCTTGGCTAAAACCTCTTGTTTCTGAGTTAAGAGAGTGACATTGCCTGTGTCAAATTTTAGTGCCTTATCAATTTGTTTCAGTTCTCGGCTTGCTTCTAAGGCTTCGTGGTTCACCCCTTTTAGAGCTTTTTGTAAGGGCTGGGTATCGCCTCCAATTTCAATTGTGATTCCTTTAATGGTTCCAGCCATACCCTACCTCCTTACCGCTACATCAAAAGTTATCAAAGTCTGTCTGCGTAGCCTTGCGAGTTCTATCTGCTTCTTTGGTACGCACTTCCACATAGTCTGTCTGATAGTCCAAGGCCATGCCAATCGTTATCTCTTTTAAATCTGACATGGATAGTCCTGTCTCTTTACAACAGTGAAGATAGGATTCTACCGTGAAGGTTTCTCTACTCGCTTCTTCCGACGCGTCGACTTTTTTCTGGTGGTCATTCCTTGATTTAACAATTCCATCAGAACCGGTCCTACTGTTTGAAGCGGAAATTCTTCTAAGCCCATAAAGAACTCTTCAAAAGGTTCAATAGATGGGTTAGCTGATTTGGCAAAAACCCAAAAGAGCCGGTGGAAAAACGTCATATCAAAATCCGCTAACATGCTCATATCCACATCCGATGCAGATAAAGTTTTGCCTTCTTCTAGCTGTTCAGCTTTTTTTAGAATCGACTCCGCCTGCAACATTTGAAACAGATCCTGAAAATAATCTTTCCCAAATTCTTTTTTATAGGCAATCGGTGTGTAAGCATTAGTAGCTAGCTCAATGTACTTACCTGATAACTGAATCATTTTTCGCATGATTAACCTCCCGGTTTCACAGTTGGCTCATAGACTTTTGTAAACCAAGTCTTTTTGACATCTTCTGGGGTATCCTCTGTGGTCCTGCGACGGACTAGCTTATCAAGCGGCCGAGGACTGGCTTTGAATTTCAATTCCACTTCATTGATGTCTGAACCGCTCTTTGTTTTAGAAGCTACTGTTGGCCGGCTTGCATAACAATAATAGAGCACATGGAGCGTTTCTTTCTTATCCCCTTCAAATCGGAACATCAAAGCAAAGTTTTTTTTCTCACTGCTTGCAATTTCTGAGATGACTTTACTCTGGGCATCAATAGTTTCTCCCAACACTCGAGTCAAAAATTCCTGTGTCAAAAGAGCCAGTTTCAGAGTTCCTTCATAGCCATCATTAGATTCTGTCGTATAAAAATTGATGTTGTCTGCTTTATAGGAACCAGAATCCCCTTGTGGCTCCAAGGTCAGCTCTGCAGCACCCCTAAGTCGCTCCACTGTCCCGTAGGTCAGCGCCCCATCATCTCCTTCTCTGGTTACTTCTGCCCAATGGACATCCTGCAGACCAAAGGTGACTTTATTTTTCTCCATCGGATTTTTCCTTTCTATTGACTTAAATGATAAATAACCTGATACAGCTTTTCTGTATCCAGATAGGTTTCTTCCTTGTCAAAAAAGAGAGAATGACTATCGAGTGCCGCTTCTATTTTCTCTTCTAAACCAAGGTCTTTTTTCTCGGTATAAAGCTCCAGTCTGACTTGACTTCCTTTGTGATAAGCCAGATTATCTGCTCCATAATTCTGAGAAGCAGGAAACCAATACACCAAAAAGGGAGGAGCTGGACTATGCCCCTCCTCAAAATGATGGTAAGCACTGGACAAACCTAGACTGCTTAAAAATGGAAACCACTCATCTTTTTTCATAACTTCTCCTTCAAGCGCTCTTCAAATTGGCGAATCATCTTTTCTTCAACAGGGGCAATATGCCGAATTCCTTCAACCCTGCCACCGCCTCGTTTGGCATGACCATTTTCTAAGAGATGCGTCAGTCCTGGTGTTCGATTATGAATCGTTTTTGTCAAAGCTAGATTCGTTTCTTTAGTCGCGGTAGAGGTCCATCCTCGAGCATATTTTCCCCGATTTTTTGGAGAATGTTGCTTTAACTCATTGACGGCTTCCTGCGTACTGTCTTCCACCACTGCTTTCACTGTTTCAGTAGACCTTTCAACATAATCTTCTAACTCCTTTTGAACAAACCAAGCTAGGTCAGACGGGTCAATTATTGGCATATTGTACCTCCTCTGTCGCATCTATCAGGATTATCTTCTGAGGATAAGTCAACGAATCAATGGCCTTGATATTATAAACCTTATTCTCAAAGCGAAGACGAGTGGTTTTACTATCCAACTCTTGTATAGCCGGGTCATAGCGCAGCGTAAAGCGTAACTGATGAATATTCTTGACCATTACTGTTGCAGTGCCTTCCGTTTCAAGAAGTACCTTGCAGGAACACCACCTAGAAAACAATGGCTGCCACTGACTGCTTTCATTGCCAATAGCATCTTGCACAATGACTCGTTTTTCAAAGAAAACCCGTTTGCTTAATGGAGCTATCTTCATCAGAACACATCCCTTCTGTGAGCAGAAAGAAGAGCCTTGAGGAGTTCTACCAAACTCTCCTGCCCTCCTTCTTCTCGGTGCTCGTAAAGATAAGCTGTCCCAAATAAAACAATCGTCTGAAGGAAGTCAACTTCTTTCTCCTCCGTCACTTCCTCCAGATTCTTGCGTAGGATACTGGAACACAACTCTTCACTGGCAGAAATCATGACTTGAATCAAGTGGTCATCCTCTGAGTGTTCAACCCTTAGATAGTTCTTTGCTTCCTCCAAACTAATCTTCATGAGAAGCCTCATTTCATGGTCAAAACTTTAACCGCTTCATTCAGAATTAACTTACCATCCACACGCTGACTAGCAAGGAAGCCAACTTGACCACTTTCTGCATAGAGCTCATTCAGACGCTTAAAGGAACGTCCTTGACGGTCCGCAATCCAGTAGTAAGAAAAGTCACCGAAAGCCAAAACTTTCTTACCTGTATCAATCGTCGGTACAAAGCTAGAGGTGAAATAAGGACGATTCAGAATCATATCTGGTACACCAGCTTGAACAGATGGCTGCCAGATATAGTTGCCATTATTGTCCTTGAGTTTCCGTAAGGCTTTGACAGTCGAATCGTTCAAAATCCATACTGCATTTTTCCGATAAGGTGATTTAAGCGAGTGATACAAATCCATGACATCGTCAAAGGTAATCGTCGCACCACCACTAGTCGCCCCTTCAGTGACTGTTTGAAAAATTCCAGTTGGCTTACCTGTTCCATCACCAATCAGAAAAGCTTCTTCTTCCTTCACACCAATACGACGAGCAAATTCATTAGCCATATAGCTTTCCAAATCAAAGACGGAATCATAGAGCAATTCATCAGAAATCTTAATGGCTGTTCCAACCTTATGGGAACCAAGCGTTACTTGACTAAAAGTATCTTCTGACTCCTTGAACTTAGAGTTCTCATCCATCCAAGTGGCTTCACCGTTCCCTGACACAACTGGAATCTTCCGCTCCCCGCTTGAAGTCTGAATGACCGTTGCAAGACTCCGCATGAAGTTTTCTTCTTGAAGAGCCTGAATCAGGCGTTTCTCATATTCATCTGGAACCAAGTAACCGCCACGTGAGTCGTCTCCAATACTGAGGATATTTTCGATATCATAGAAGTTTTTCTTGCGGATATTGTTCCAAAAAGCTGTGTTATAGGCTTTAGAGGAACGTCCGCCTTTTGGATTTCCTCCGCCTACAGTTGGATTGGCGACAATGGCTTGACTAACCGGACTGGCTAATTCCTTGTCCAGTGCTTCCTGCCGCTCCAAGCGTTCAATCTCTTTACCAAGGCGAACAACCTCATCTTCCATTTCTTCATAACGGGCCGTATCTTCTACAGAAACCAGCCCCCTATCATCCCGACAGGTATCCAGAAAGCTTTTTGCTTTCTCCCATACCTGCGCTCGTTTTTCTCGCAATTGTAAAATTTTACTCATGGTTATTCCTTTCTTATTTCAAGAGTGACAACCGTTTCTCTAACTGAGAAACTGGTGTTTTGAGCTGAGGTTTTTTATCAGCCAATTTTAAAAGCAGCTGGTTGGTCACCGCTGCTCGACTAAACATCATACTTTGAACCGTCCCATCTTCATGAGGTGCAGGCTCATACAAAATAGAATCCGCAAACCCAAGTTCAAGAGCCTTCTTAGCATTAAACCAAGACTCAGCATCCATCAAGTGGGACAACTGTACCCGGGATAAGCTAGTTTTGATTTCGTAGGCATTGAGAATGGACTCTTTTACTTCCGATAACATCGCAATGGCCTTCTCCATTTCTTTGGAGTCCCCAATTGCGACCGTCATCGGATTGTGAATCATCATCATAGCTACCGGACTCATATTGACGGTGGTTCCTGCCATAGCAATGACACTGGCTGCCGAAGCTGCAATGCCATCAATATTGACGGTCACGTCATCTTTGTAGTCCATTAACATGTTGTAGATTTGGGCTGCCGCAAAGACATCTCCACCCGGTGAATTAATCCATAAGGTTAATGGCCCGGTGCCACTCATGAGTTCATTCTTAAAAATTTGCGGAGTCACATCATCATCCACCCAGGATTCACTAGCAATCGTACCATTTAGATGCAGCACACGCCCCGTTTCATCCTCGCTGAAATTCCAAAATTTATTCATGACTCTCTCCTTCATGGTTATCTTTCATAAATCCTCCTGCATCTTTTAACTTGGTCATATTTCCATTAATCAAATAAAGGTCGCCGCCTTCTTCTGGTGGGATAGGGTTGAGTTCTTCTAACTCCCGGATATCATTTGTCGAGAGCCAACCGTTTTGTCGACCAATCGCATAGCCGTTCATCCGACTTTGATAGTCTCCACGAAGCAGGCCATCCACATTAAATTTAATGAAATGGGTCTTCTTCTCTTCCGGCAGCAACAAACTTTTCTTAAGGGCCTGTTCAAACCGAACGACCCAAGGATCCAAGGTATATTTGACAAACTCAAGAGACTGTTGCTCGATATTAGAAAAACTGGACTTCTCTAAATCTCCTACCATGTGCGGTGGAATCCGAAAGAGACGCGCAATCTCATTGATTTGAAACTTGCGGGTTTCCAAGAACTGCGCTTCTTCAGGCGGAATCCCAATCTGTTTATAGCTCATCCCTTCTTCTAGGACGGCAACCTTATGGGCATTCCGAGTGCCCTGATAGACCGCATTCCAGGAATCTCGCACCTTTCCTGGGTCCTTTAAAATCCCCGGGTGTTCAAGAACTCCCCCAGGGTTAGCACCGTTGCCAAAGAAACTAGCGCCATATTCTTCACAAGCAAGCGTCATACCCACCGCATTCTTCGCCAGAGCAATCGGAGAATAACCAATCAGACCATCAAACCCTAATCCCGGAATATGAAGCACTTCTTCTTGCGATAAAACAATGCTTCCCTTTTCCTGAAAATTAGGATTATCTTCCTCATAGCGATTGTAAACATAAAAGAGCTTACCCTTTTCACTTCGGTGAACACTCATCTGATCCGGCAGCAAAGGATACAGTCCAATCACCTGACCTGAACGGTCACGAATAATCTGAGAATAGGCATTTCCCCAGATCAAGAGATGGCTCATCAAGGTTTCCCGAAAGACAAAAGATGTCATGTCAGGATTCGGCTCATCATGCAAAAGCGTGTAAAGGACATGTTCCGTATCCTTTGCTTTTCCTCCTTCGGTGTATCGATAAACATGGAGAGGTAAAGATGCAATGGTCTCTGACAGAATCCTTACGCAGGCATAGACCGCTGTCGTTTGTAATGCCGTCCGTTCATTGACCGTTTTCCCACTCGTGGTTCGACCAAAGAGTAGCGAAAAGTCATTCCCTTCATACTTATTTTTGGGCTCTCCCCTCTGTCGTTTTAGTCCTAATTGTTCCAATATTCCCATAGTCATCTCCTTTTCTAGGCATGAAAAAAAGCACCTCGCTTGAGATGCTTTACAATCACTCTTTCAATTGTGGAAAATCTAATTAATTTAAAAGGATAAGATTCCTCGCTCATCATAAATACTACCGTCATTCTTTTGATGTCGAATGCACCTGTCTAAAGCCATAATGGTTGCGACAATCCCGTCAATCTTTTCGACAGATTTTTCTTTATCAGGCTTAATATTTCCGGATGGGTCCTGTCTCATGACTACGTTTTGGGCCATCCATTTTAGGACCGGATGACCTCCATGCTGTATTTTACCTTCCATCATGAGTTTATAGTACTCTTTGGAAGGTGGACTCATGTCCTTATAGCCCTGACCAAATGGAACCATTATTAAGCCCATGCCCTCCAGGTTCTGAACCATCTGTGTCGCATTCCAGCGGTCATAAGCAATTTCTCTGATGTGGTAGATAGTGGAGAGTTTTTCAATGAACCGTTCAATAAAACCGTAATGAACGACATTCCCTTCTGTGGTAAGAAGAAAGCCTTGCTTTTCCCAGACATCATACAACACATGATCTCTTCTGGACCTGAGAGCTAGTGTATCTTCAGGTAACCAAAAGAAAGGTAGAACCTGATAGTTCTCACCTTCATGTCTAGGTGGAAATATCAGTACAAGAGCCGTAATATCTGAAGTGGAAGATAAATCCAGACCAGCATAACAATCTCTGCCTTTTAGATTCTCCACATCAATCGGCTGTCTTCCTTTATCGTAGATATGTTCCGGAATCCAAGTCACTGCTGAATTGGTCCAGATATTGAGTCGCAGCTGCTTGAATATATTCTCTTCTGCTGGGTTATCTAAGGCATTCAGATAAGCTTCCCGAACCCGGTCAATTCCAATTGTATGGCCGAGTGAAGGATTAGCCTTTAGCCAGTTCTCTTCATCGTTCCAATCATCTTCTTCTGAAAGGCCATAGACAACAGGGTAAAAGCTACTATCTTTTTTTCGCCCCTTTAGTATATCTAAGGCCTTGGTATGCAATTCATAACAAATAGAGTTCTTATCGTTTCCTGCTGTCGTGATAATAAAAAAGAGCGGCTGCTCCCTGGCATCACCACTCCCTTTGGTTAAGACATCGTATAAATGGCGATTGGGCTGGGCATGAATTTCATCAAAGACTAAACCTGATACATTGAGTCCATGCTTGGTTCCAGTTTCAGCCGATAACACTTGATAGAAGCCTGCATTGGAATAATTAATGATGCGTTTAGTCGTCCCCATGACTTTGGAGCGTTTTTCTAAAGCTCTGCTCATCAGAACCATTTGTTTGGCCACATCAAATACAATAGAGGCTTGATTTCGGTCACAAGCTGCCCCATACACTTCGGCACTGGCTTCCCCGTCTGCGTATAAGAGATAAAGAGCAATCGCAGCAGCCAGTTCAGACTTCCCATTCTTTTTGGGAATCTCTACATAGGCCGTCAGGAATTGTCGATTCCCATCTTCCTTTACGATACCAAAAAGGTCACGTACAATTTGTTCCTGCCAGGGTAATAATAAGAATTTCTGTCCCGCCCAGCGCCCTTTGGTGTGGCAGAGATTCTGAATGAAGGTTACTGCCCGGTCTGCCTTCTTCTCATCGTAATGAGAAGTTGGAAGCATGAAGGGAGAAGGGATATAGTGATACGTCATAAGCGCCCTCCTAGTAAATCTTCCATTTCATCACCTGACCCCACTTCTGTATCCATTGAAGCCAGCCGTGTTCTGGCAGATGGAGTTAAGCCAAACTGTTCACAGAATTTGAGCATGATTTTAAGATTGGTCTGAGAAATAGAAACTTGTGGCACTTGTTGGAGATAGCCATTGGGAGTTTTAATAATAGAACCATGTTTTGAAAGAAACTCTTCTGCTTCCTTCCAGCGTGCATAAGCTTGGCAGTAACCCGCAAAAGCTGTCATATCCATATCCGTTAAAAGTCCCAATCCTTCTAGGATTTTGCCCATACGCTTCCATTCTTTCTTGGCATCTTCTTCAAGCCAGGAAGGGCATCTATGAGCTTTTTTCTTGGGCTGAATTTCATTCATTGGAAATGGACGCTTGCCAGGATTCCCTTCTAAGATTTTTAAACTAATTGGTTTGGGCTTTCTGCCCTTCTGTGCCATGCCCTCACCTCCTTCAGCCCACAAGAAAAAAGCCCGAAAGCTTAATTTCTTATGAATCAATTTTCTCTACTTCATCAATACCATGTAACACATGGAGTTGTCGGCCATTGTCCCATTGAACAACCAAGGAACCAATATCATCTACATCTTCCACCGTTCCCAACATACCAATTGGCACTGGATTCGGGTCTTCCATTTTTAAGAGCCGCACCCTTGTTCCAGCAGGATACCGCTTTTTTAATAATTCTACAATCTTCGCATTCATGTTTGTTACCCTCACTTTCCTCTAAGTGAAAGACACTTCTTCCCAGATACGGTTGGTATCTTCGACAATCAGCTACAATTCCATATCAGCCATTTTTCTACTCATATCTGTTTCTTGAATGGAAGTTAGTAAGTTATGAACCTGGGTAGCTTCTTCCTGTTCTACACTGCCCAACTCTCGTTCTTGAGTCAAGGTTATAAATCCTTTGGATAAGAGGTCTAAGCGATTGTGGGCTTGTTCCAAGATGAGGTTGGCTTCTGCACTTGAATAGAGCATCATATGTTTCTCCTTTGGGGGATTTAATTTGGTCAATGGTATAATACCTCTAATCTGCATATTTATCCAGTTATAATAGATAATTATTATGCTTAATTTTGAAATTTTGATTCGAGTTCTTTCATCGCTTGGTCCAAATACTCTAGTTCCAAACATCCAAATTGTCTAGTCTTACGAGCACGCTCTATAGCGTTCCTCAATTCCTCTACCTCAGGAGAATTTTGTGGTAAATCGACCATTTTTTCAGACGGTCCCTTGAGATATTGGAGGGCTTCTGTTTCCGTCACCTTCTTATGCTTCGCTTGTTTCCTTCTCATACTCACTAACTGCTTCTTCAAGAGCTAAGGTCTTGCCCTCACGGATTAGCTGCACATCTGACTTTTCCGTCGCTTCCATATAACGTTTGACAATAACATCCACAAACTTCTCATCCAATTCAATACCATAACAAACCCGACCGGTCTGATCAGCCGCAATTAAGGTAGAGCCACTGCCTAAAAATGGGTCCAGGATAAGTGTCCCTCGCATGGAAGAATTCTGAATCGGATAAGCCATAAGCTGAACAGGTTTCATAGTTGGATGCTCTTTGCTGGATTTTGGACGGTCATATTCCCAAATGGTCGTCTGCTTTCTATCAGAAAACCATTGGTGTTTTCCTTTTTGTTTCCAGCCATAGAGCACAGGTTCATGTTGCCACTGGTAAGGGCTTCTACCTAATACCAGGGCATTCTTTTTCCAAACGCAACAACCGCTCAGATAAAAGCCAGCGTCCTTAAAGGCCTTTCTGAAGTTCAGCCCTTCTGTATCCGCATGGAAAACATAGATGGAAGCATCATCCTCCATGGACTGTTCTACGTTGACAAACATGTTAAAAAGGAACTGAAAGAAATCTGCATCGGACATATCATCATTTTTGATTTTACCCGCTGTTTCTTCCACATTAACATTGTAAGGAGGGTCAGTTACGACAAGGTTGGCCTTCTTATCTCCCAGGAGAAGCTGATAAGTTTCTGGCTTTGTAGAATCACCACAAATCACTCGGTGTTTCCCAAGATGCCAGATATCTCCTTGTTTCGAGATAGTCGGCTTTGTCAGCTCCCCATCTACATCAAAGTCATCTTCTTTCACTTCCTTGTTGTGAACTTTAGAAAATAGCTGATCGATTTCCGGGGCTTCAAAACCGGTTAGGTCTAAATTGAAATCCGCATCTTGCAAGTCCACCATCAGGTCTGCGAGAAGTTCTTCATTCCACGCGCCTGTGATTTTATTTAAAGCAACATTCAGGGCCTTTACCTTATTCTCATCCTCAATCCGAACCTGAACACATTGAACTTCTTTATAGCCTAAGTCAGATAAGACGGTCAGTCGTTGATGACCGCCAATCACAGTACCATCGTAGTTAACAATAATCGGTTCAACATAGCCAAACTCCACAATGGACTTCTTGATTTTTTCGTATTCCTTATCACCTTTTTTCAACTTCTTTCGTGGGTTATAAGCTGCAGGTTTTAATGTCCCAATGGGTAAAGTGACCCACTTCATATCTTGTGTAACTTTCATACTACCTCCTTAGTAAAAACGAGATTGAATATAGCAGGCATGGCTGCAAAACTTCCGGTTCGCATTGCCGTATGATAAAAAAGACTTACCGCAATGTTGGCAAGTCAATTCATAGTAAGCTGTATTTTGTTTCTGGTGTAACTCTGGATGGTCCTGCCACCAGTATCTCCGACAGGCATCCGAACAAAACTTCTTAGGTCGCCCAGTTCCTTTGGGGATAAAGGTTTCTTTACAGTGAAGGCAACAAGGAAGGCCACTGGCTTGGTCTTTTATCATCTTTGTGACGGCATTTCGATAGCCCAAAAGTTCTGGGTTTCGTTTGCAGTAATTGCGAACAGAATCCCTAGACAAACCGACTATCTTTCCAATTGATTGGTATCCCAAACCTTCAGAACGTAGTTTTCTAATTTGTTTTCTTTGAAAATCGTCCATTTTTGCCTCCTTTCTTTACTGAAATCTCTAACCTTTTAAACCATAAAACGAAAGAAAAACAAGCCATAATTTCTTGTTACAGCTTGTTTCTCAGTTACTTATTTCTTCAAAAAATATACCCCTTTTGCATTTTGCGAAACTGCGCGTTTAAGGGGGCCACGGTCTTTTGAGAGGCAACTCACAGAGATTTTATTCCCCCTACCCCTCGTCAGAAATCATAGTCATAAATTGGAGTATGGTCTTCGGTCACGGTTTTATGGTCATGACAGGATTTACAAAGAGGTTGCCAGTTTCCCTCATCCCAGAACAATTTTTGATTTCCTCGGTGAGGAACGATATGGTCCACCACCGTTGCCTGCCTGTAGCGATTCCGCTTCAAGCACCGTACGCAAAATGGATAAAGCTTCAAGAAGCGAAGCCTAGCTTTGTTCCATCGTGAATCGTACCCTTTTGCCTTCGTGGACTTTATTTCCAGTGAATGAAGGTCGCTGTGTTCCTCGCAATACTTGAAACCGTAAGGCACTAGCCTTGGACAGTTTGGATGCTTGCAAGGCAGAGCGGGTCGTCTTGGCATGGCCTTCACCCCTCTCTATATTCTTTCACATCTTAATCATATCACAATATTTCGTGCAAAGCAGTACCGACTTAGTACCGTATTAGTTCCAGGGTAGTTCCGCACTAGTTCCACCCTAGTACCGAGGTAGTTCCGTCTTTTCGATTTTTGCAGTTTTTACTTGACAAATAAAAAAGACGTGATTCAAAACGTCTTTCTAACTTATTTATAATTTTGCAAAGCTTTCTCTAGTGCAACATAATCACAATGAAATTTACTCAGAGCGCTCCCTTTTGCTATCGTTTTACTGTAGATTTTAGACGCATCCAAGATGATTTTGTCTTGTTTAGATTTACAAAACTCATGCTCCTTGTAAAATAGGAATTGGTAGTTCAATTCAAGAGTTTTGAATTCTATTTTCTTATACGCTCCCTCTACAACTGGAATCATTTTTCTAATATCTAAGACAGCAAGAATGTGATATTTTTTATCTAATAAGTTTGGATGATCACGATAAATTGCATTTTTCTCGTTGGAGTTCTTATCAACTAAATCGTAAATCATTAAATAATCACGACTTTGCATTCGTTGCTCTTTATGCTTTTCCTTCGCAGACGTTAATGGAATGAAATACTTGATATTTCCAATATCAACCAGTATACCTACGTATGGCTTTATCGTTGCTCTATAAGAAGGATGGTAATATACATTGGAATCAACTTGATATAGATATTCAATGTAATCATTGTCAATTTCATAAAAAGCAATAGAATCGTTTAAGAAGTTCACTAGAGTTTCTCCGTGTAATTTATATATAAAAAGCTAGGAAACTCCTAGCTTAGTTTCACTTTGGGATGTAGGCAGTGAATCGCCTCATTTAACGCTCACATTTGGGATGTAGGCAGTGAATCGCCTCATTTAACGCTCACATTTGGGATATAGGCAGTGAATCGCCTCATTTAACGCTCACATTTGGGATATAGGCAGTGAATCGCCTCTTTCTATAGTCATTATACAATAAGAAAGGGGGGTATGCAAGTGATTAGCAAAAATTTTTTCCACATTCTAAACAAAAACGGCCTACAGCAAGTTGTAAGCCATTTATTTTAGTCGGTTTATTCTGGTGTCTGCCACCCGCTTGGCCCTTATGTCCAAGATTAATATCAGATTGACCATGAGCCGACCACTCAAATTAAAAATTCTCATTTCATCACTCGGTTAATTTTTTGTTTACCAACAAGTCAGAACCGTCACTTGTCTCATCAAAGTGATGACATGAGAATATCTCATCTACATCATATTATACGTTAAGTAGACCTATTACGCAAATGAAAAACAATCCAAAGAACAACGAACCATGCGCCTGTAATAATTCTCCATTATGTATGCTGCCATATCTGAGATGGCTTCCTTTCTCACTGGCATACCCTGCATGTTGTAGGTTTGTTGATTATAAAGTGTTAAGAATTGAACCTTGATATGGTAGATATAAACTCCTGAAACAAATAAGGTAGATAGTATTTCAACTTCTAAGATTTTCAAGTGTAGTACCTCTTTCTGTTGATATTTCTAGTATAACTCAAAACAACTGAACAGGGATTGCTATCCTCTCAAATGTACAAAAAAATGCCTGAAATGACCATTTCTTGTATCTCAGACATTTTTAGGGCAGAAACTTCAAATATTTCTGCCCTCTATATTTAAGCTGGAAAACGATCTAGAATCTGGTCCAAAATTTCTTCTAAGCTTTCATCTTCGGGGTACATTTCCCAACCCCTGTCGTAACTAATGACTTCCTCACCGTCTACGTCCACTCCCAATTTAAAGATTCGTCCGTTGTCTATTCCATCCTCGAAAGGTTCAGTGCTTACCTTTGCTAGGTAAACCACCTTTCGATTGCGGCTTGTAAATATTTCTTCTTGCCACATGTTTCTGCCTCCTTAGTCCAACCAAGCGTAGTCGTCAACTTCCAACGTGGTAAAATCCGTATTTCTTAATTAAGCCCACTATTTTTTTCATGGCTTTTACCCCTTTTCTTTTTTTTGTGTGTATGTTACCGTACGACTCTTTATTTATCAAGTCATTAGCGAAGATTATTCAAAATTTTTTAAACTCCTATCTGGACCCGTAAAGCCCGGTCAATCCGCACCAGCCAAGCTTCTTCTCGAATGGTCAGGACCTTATTTTTTAACTGAAACTTATCCACCGTAAGAACCTGTTCTGCTAAAACCAAGCTGGACCATTTGAGCCCTTTGAAAACTTTCTTAGGTAGATACACATGAGTAGGCAGGTGCTTTTTCTTTTGAACCTGCTTGGTTAGGGGAACAACCGTAACCAAATGAGAATGGTCATTAGCTTTATTATTGCTGACGACGATAGCTGGTCGAATTCCCTGCTGAATATGACTGTTTTTCTGATTTCCAAAATCTACATAATAAATATCGCCTCGTTTACACATATGGTTCTCCTCTAACTAAGTAAAAAATCTTCTAATTGCTGGTTTCTGATAGCATAAATCAAACGGAGTTCCTTAACAGCCTTCTGCTTCCACCTGCTAATAGTACTCCGGCTGATATGGTACTTGACCATAAGGTTGTCCCAGCTTTCTGACTCAATAACTAAATCCGTCACAAATTCTGCCAAATCATCCGGAAGCTGACTGACAGCCACTTCAAAGAAATGCAATTCCTGAACTAAACGGCAGTAGCGCTTTGATAAATATTGATAAAGCTCCCGATTGGCTTTTTCTGTTTCTTCCTTGTAGGACAAAGCAATGACCTCACTGCGATAGGGATTCTTACTGGTTTGCACCTTTGGTTCATCGGACCGACCATAGACCATGGTGTCCAGCATCTCATTTTCTGAGATGCCGACAAAGTGATTTAACTGGCTGCGTAAGAGCTTCAGTTCCTTTTCCATGTTCTTATATTCATAGAAAAGGCTCTCTATTTTATCCATCCGCTTCCTCCTCTCTCAATTCATATTTGACGGCATCAATCAGGGATTGCTGAGAGATGTCCTTTTCTTTCAATCGTTTCATGACTTGTTCGTCCATTGTGCTCTTTGTAATGATGTGGTGAACAACCACCGTTTCTTTCTGCCCCTGACGCCAGAGCCTAGCATTGAGCTGTTGGTACAATTCCAAGGACCAAGTTAAGCCAAACCAACAAATGGTATGGCCGCCGGCTTGAAGATTAAGCCCATGACCGCTGCTTGCTGGGTGAATCAAACCAAGGGAAATCTTTCCCTTGTTCCATTCCTCAATATCCTGATTGCTTTGAATCACTCTAGCTTCTGGAAAGCGTTCCTTGATGCGTTTCAAATCATGCTGGAACCAATAAGCGACTAACAAAGGCTGGCCATTCATACTCTCCACCATTTCTTCAAGAGCCACTAACTTCTGATCATGCAAGAGTACCGCCTTTCGATTCTCATCATAAACCATGCCATTAGCCATCTGCAGTAATTTATTCGAAAGGCTGGCACTGTTTACGGCATCAAGTACCTGCCCCTTGAGAGAAACCATCATCTCTGTTTTAAACTCCTTATAAACTGCAAATTCTGGCTCCGACATCTCAACTAGAACTTCATTGTCCACTCGTTCTGGCATATTGAGATAATCCACTGCCTTCATAGAAATCGTCATATCCGCTATCTTGTCATAGATGTCTTCTTCTACGCCATCCTTTGGCTTATAAGAAAAGATAACCTGACCGTTTCGTTTGTCGGGGTCAAAATACTGATTGCGAAAAGCTGTGATGAAGCGTCCCAGGCGCTGTCCGCCATCTAAAATGCCAATCTCAGAAAATAGGTCCATGATGTTTCCAGGAGTTCCCGTCAGCCCAACCATGCGCTTGATTCTAAATCGAACTTTCCTAAGAGCCTTGAAGCGTTTAGCCTGATAAGACTTAAAGCTAGAGAGTTCATCAATCACCACCATATCAAAATCAAAGAGTTGATTCTGAATCAACCAGACAACATTTTCTCGGTTAATGGTATAGATAAAGGCTGCACGTGATAAAGCTGCTCTCCGTTCTGATTCACTGCCAATGGCAATGGAAATATCTAGCCCCTTTAAATGTTCCCACTTATCCAGCTCATTCTTCCAAGTATGACTGGCCACTCGAAGCGGGGCAATGACCAAGACTTTTCTGACCTCAAATGAATCCAATATCAAATTCCACAATGCCGTTAAGGTAATCACGGTCTTTCCCAATCCCATATCAAGAATCAAACAAGCTGTCTCATGCTCCTCAATGAATCGAGTCGCCACCTCTTGATAAGGATGTGCCTTGTATGTCATCCAGTATTTCTCCAATCTTTTCTTTATCATCCAACACATAAACTAGAAAACCTAGCTTTCTTAACTGCTCCATGCGCCTGACCTGAATTTTTCTTGGCTTTTCTCCTGGGGCTTTTAACTCCACAAAACCAATCTTTCCTTGAGGTAAAGCTACGATTCGATCAGGTACCCCTACCAAGCCAGGCGAGATAAACTTCATGGCAAGGCCACCCCGCTTTTTACTTTCTACTCTCAATTTTTCTTCAATTTCTCTTTCTCGCATCTTTCTTCTCCCAGGGTTTCCGATAAGGGTTGCCAAAAGGGTTCAAACTCCTTACGCGTGTACGGGTGCCCATCACCCCTATTTTACTAGTAGTAACACTACTCTCTTAGAGAAAATAGGAAACTAAGGAAACTCGTACTAGAGAAACCACTATTGGCAACGGCTTTGAGAGGTTTCCCATTCGGTTGCTGAAAGGTAAAATCGAAAACCTACGGAAACCAACTAAAGCTTCCCAAGTTGCCTTACGGCACCCGGACAAAAGCACGTTGAGTACCATACAGGGAAAACTTCATCTTACCAGTCGTGTTTCCTGTGTACTTATTCCAGCCACCGATTTTATTTAGAATCCCTTCAATTTCATAGGAATCAGCCTTTTTGATATTCTGTCGTTCCTTACCGAAGCACTCACACCAAATTTCCATAATGCAGACTCGCTCACGTTGCTCCGTTCCCTTCAAAGTCTGACTGCCAAAGTCACTCCCAGCCAAGAAAGTCCGCCGCTCATATAAGTCCATCTTGGACCAGTTATCTGGCAATAAAGTATCCAGATACTCAGCCACAATGCCTTCTCGGTCATCCGATTCCATAGCTTCCTGTCGCTCTTTATTCGCTTCATTTTCTGCTTTTCCTTTTAGAAACAATTCCTCTCCTGCTTCATAATAGACCTTGGCTTCTGCCCACAATTGGTCTACATCGACTAGCTCCCAAGGCTTTAACTGACTGGCATCGGACACTCGAATCGGCCAAAAGCGACGGTTCCCAGTCACGTCTCGCAAGAAGCCACCTTCTGAATTGGTTGAACCCACAATAATACAAGTGCGTGGGTGACTTTCGACATTCACCCCATAGGCTTGACGGAACTTATCATCCTGGCGAGATATAAAGGATTTGACAGTCTCCACATCTGTTTTTCGGATTCCAGTCATCTCGGAAATCTCAAGAATCCAATAGCCTTGCAGCTTTTCTGCTGCAGTCTTATCCCGCATGTCTGAAATCGCCAGAGAATCCGAGAACCATTCTTTACCTAACTTAAGAAAAAAGGTTGATTTCCCTATTCCTTGCGGTCCATTTAATACCAAGATAGAATCAAATTTAATGCCGGGTTCATAAATTCTTGCTATCGCAGCCACCATAGTTTTTCTCATAACAGCTCGTGTATAAGCAGTGTCCTTTGCCCCAAGGTAAACGATAAGAAGCGAATCAATCCGCTCAACCCCATCCCAAACCAAAGGTTCTAGGTATTCCTTAATAGGATGGTAGAGCCGGTAAGATGTCACCACAGCTAAAAGAGCATCCTTGAACTTGGTTGGTGACCAAATACCATAGACACGCTCAAAGTAGAGTTTGGCATTAGCTAAGTCCGAATCATTCCAGCCTGGGCGTGACCGTCTCCAAGGGAGCTCACCAATCACATCAATGACATTCTTGAATTCGTTGTAGACAATATTTTGAAGGTTGGGGTCAAAATGGAGAATGGTCGCAATGTTGGATAAGGTATCCTTAACGCGGCCAGTCTTATCCAGCTCTAAGCTCGCCTGCCAATTCTCCGTATCAGCGAATTCCAAAGTCGCATCTGCTAAGCGCTCTTTTGCCAGTGTCTCCCTGGTCGCATCATCTTTTAGGACATAATCCTGCATAGCCTTATAAGACGGTTGCTTAGCTGAGTCTTTCTTTTCCTCATCATCCTGATCACCAAAGAGATGGAGGCGAACCAGGTCAAAAGCCGATAAAAGCCTGTGACCATAAGGGTCGGTCGCATGGTGGCTATAAGAAAATTTGTCATCATAAAGAACAACCCCAGCACTGGTTGTGGCATGAATATAATCAAAACGACCTGGAATGCTGGAAGGTTTGTAAACATCTCCTAGAAATTTTTCAATTGCTTCTGTAATAGTGTAGGTTCGGTTAAAAGCCCCAATCAAGCCAGATTTTCCAAGAGGGTCTGCTTGTTTGGCAATGGCCCGCTCCAGTAGCTTGTTCTGCCGGCTGGATACAGGCCACTCAGTCGTATCTTTCCAATTCTGATAGCGTGCTAAAACCGTGTCCGGACTGAGGAAGTCACCCTCTAATTTCTTAAAGATAAACTCCCCATCTTGCGAGGTTGAAGGCCAATACATGATGCGACTTGGTTCATAGGTCGTATCATCAAATAGCTCCATACCGATATCTTCAGCCACTTTTCTGGCAACAGCCTGGTATTCCTCAGCCGTTACTTCCCGAGATAAGGGGATAATCAAACGTAGCCTTGGATGCTCTTTGGTATGTTTATGTGTTGAATAGAAATAGGCAAAGAAAGAAAAGAAGAGTTCGACTTCATCCATAATGCCAGGTGTCGCAAAGTCCATATCCAGAGTCAGGGCAGAACGAGACAGTACGGCATCTTTCTTTCGTCTTCCTTTGTCAAGTTTTCCTAAAACAAAGCCGCCGACATCTTTAATATTATCTTGTTTTGATTTCGCTAGTTTCTTATACTCTGCAACGGTCTCAGCCGTTCGGATAGTGGTTGAAATGCGGGCTTCAAACTGCTCCAAGCTATAACTGGTTTGCGTCCAAATCTTATCGGTTCGTTTGTTTCCTAATGAAATGGTAAGTTCCATTCTTTCCTCCTTAATCTTTCTTATAAAATTCACAGGCATAGCCGTCGGCTCGTAAAGGCAGACCTTCGGCCCAGTTTGGCTTTGTGGCAAGTAGCTGGCAGACTTTTCCCACACTCTCTTCTCTCACTTCGACCACCACTTCATCATGCACATGAAGAACAATAGCTAATCCCTTTTGCTCGAGCTGCACCATGCCATAGGCCAATAAATCTCGGGCGATACCCTGAACAATATTTTCCACTAACTTTGGTCCATAGGTCTCAAGCCTTGTCCATTTCTTACTCTCTCCAATCCCTTCATAGGTCAAGCCGGGCTTGCCAAATGCGTTCATTCCCATGCGAGGTTTTACATAAGCTAATTTACGACCTGAAGGCAACGTAATAAAGAGCATGCCAGATTGATAGCTGATGACGAGATTCTTAATCTTCTTCGGGTCTCTTGTTTCGTATACCTGCTTTGCGACCTTATCTATTTCCCACCAAAAATCGACAATATGTGGATTGGCTGACCGCCACTGATTGACGAGCGGCTGCAACTCCTCTTCTTCCAGTCCCATATCCAGTGCTCCCATAGCGGTTAAAGCGCCAACTGAACCACCATAGCCAAGAGCCAGCTCCGCAATCTTACCTTTTTGGCGAAGGTGGCTATTAACACCGTGTTTCTCAACCGGTACTCCAAACATAGAAGACGCAGATGCGCAATAGATATCCCCGCCCTGTTCAAAAACATCTAGCCGCCAAGATTCTCCAGACAGCCAAGCCAACACTCGAGCTTCAATCGCTGCAAAGTCAGCAACGATAAACTGATGACCTGATTTAGGGACAAAGGCAGTCCGGATGAGTTCGGAGAGGACACTAGGAACATTGTCATAGAGAGTATCCAAGGTTTCAAACTGACCTTCTTTGACAAGCGTTCTAGCAAGGGACAAATCCTTGAGTTTGTTCTGGGGAAGGTTCTGCACTTGGACCAATCGTCCAGCCCAGCGGCCGGTTCTATTGGCTCCGTAGAACTGCAAGAGCCCGTGTACTCGTCCATCTGAACAAACACAGCGTTCGATAGCCTGGTATTTCTTGACGGAGGTCTTGGACATCAAGAGACGCAGCTTTAACATTTCAAGCACTTCTCCCTCTGCTTCTTTGAGATGCTTCGTCACCTCTTTCTTTCCTAGCGAGTCCATGAAAACTCCCTGTTCTTCTAACCATCCCTTTAGTTGAGAGACAGAGTTAGGATTTTCTAGGCCACTTATCTCATAGGCACGCTTCGTCACTTGCTCCTTATAAGAGAGGTCACAAAGAATGGCCTGTTCAACCAACTGCAAGTCTACTTCTATGCCTCGGTCATTGATTTCCTGATCCAGCTGATAGAGAAACTGTTCACTTTCAAGCAAGGGATAATTTCTTAAGCGCTCTCGAATGGCTTGTTCCACCTCCACATCTCGCTTGCAGTAACGTTTAAATAATTCCCAGTCCTCAGGCGCATGATGGGGGAAATTCCGCTCCCGCATACCATTTACTTTCGTTCCTTTACAGGGCAGGCAGAAATAGCGAATCAGCCTGCTTCCCTCTTTCATCTTTTGTTCTTCTATGTTGAGAACTCGTCCCACTCCTTCAAGGGATAATGGTAGGCCCAGACTTGCTGCAAGCACTGCCGTACACGACCAGGACCTGGCTGAGAGATGCTCTCCTAGAAACTTGGAAAGACAGACCCTCTCAAAGTTGGCATTGAAGGCCGTTTTTATAATGGCATCATCGAGTAGAGCTAAGAGAATCTCCTCCGGAATCTGCACCCCCTGAGCCAAGTCTACCACCTGCGTTTCGTTTTCGTCCTCCTTATAGGCAAAGAGCAAAATCTCAAATGCTGGGCTATCCACATAGCGGTAAACACCGCATTTTGTTAAGTCTACATCTGAATAAGTTTCAATATCAATGCTTAGAGTTTTCATCCGTCCTCCAATAGGTAAAGAGGTGGAGACCCACCTCAGGCTAGAAAGTCGTCATCATCCAAGGTATCGAATTCATCTTCTGCGCGAACTCGGCCACCTAGTGGCTCTCCATCTTTCAATTTTTGAATGTTTCCAAGACCAGCTGCAACCCCACGATTTCCGTTGGAATTAAAACCATAGAAGGTAACAGAAACCCGACCATAACAGCCTGAATAGACTTCCGCCTGGTCAAGAATCGGCTGCACCTGCTGGTCTACGACCTGCGGCTTTTGTTTGGAATTACAGTTAATGAAATAGCTATTGGCATAAGCTTCATCATCCGGCCGGTCAATATCTCCATCTCGGAGTGGCAGTTTCAGATTGGCTGGAATTTTCCCGCCAAATTTTGAAATAGCTTCTTGTTTCGCTTGCTCTACAGCTTGTTGGATTTTCTGAATGGTGGCCTTATCGCTCTTTGGAATAATGACCGATACAGAATATTTTGGTTCAGAACCATTAATGGATTGCGGTTCCCATACATTGGCATAGGACAGACGGCCAGGGACGATTACTTTTGTTTCTTTTGACATATTAGTTTCCTCCAAATTCAGCTGCTGCTGGAATATATTCTTTTCGTTTATCATTTTCAGGAACAAGGGTTAACTTGCCCTGAGGTTTGCGAACCAAGTGACTTAACACTCGGTTAAATTCTTTTTTGCCCATCCGTTTCTCGAGTTCAGTCAGAGAAACCAGACTTTGTTTATAGATATCGGTGAAGCCTTCTGCCTCTGCTAGTTTGGCCACTTCATCTTCATCAGTGAACTGACGGATAGAGCGGCCTTCAACGAGCTTAAACCCATTCCATGATTTATGAGTATCAATGGCCACCTTGGTCGCATAGTCTTTCACCTCTGTCGCCCATTTGACCAGGTCATCCACATGAAGAAGAATTTCTTCAATCTCGCCATCCGTCAAAAGATGAGGGGAAGCCAACTGGAATTGTTCAAGCTCTTTATGATAGTCCATTCGTGCCCTAAGAACAGCATTACAAGGAGAGAACTGACACCAAGGACCATAGGTGACCTCCCCTTCTCCTTTAAAGGCCAGTTCAGCCTTCGGTTTCAGCTCCGTCTCAGCCCACTCTAGCAAATCTTCTCGCTGTAAAATGGCCGTTGAGACATTGCCTTTTCGTGGCTGAAAAATGGTCATCTTGATGTCCTCAATATCATAGAGAGCATCATAGAGCTCCAAGGCTCCCAGGGCATAGAGCTTCATCTGCGGGTTGTTCTCGGCTTCAACAAGGACACCTTTACCATACTTAAAGTCAACGACATGAAGAATGTTGTCTGCCACAATGACGCAGTCAGCCGTCCCAAATCCTTCTGGAACATAGAGAGAAAAATCAACTTTCTGCTCAATGAGAACAATTGGATCACTGGTACTTTGTTTTAGTTGTTCAAACTCATCTATGATGAAGGCAACATAATCTTCCGTGGCTTGTTCCATCTCAAGCGTCAATTCACCTTCAGGTTCTTCTGCTTCTATCCGAAGTGCACTTTTCAGCTTATACTCAGCTAGAGCATGGGCCAGTGTCCCCTCTTCTGCTGCAGGATTAGTCTTGTGTTCAAAGAATTCCTCTAAGCGAGCAAGAGGCGGCACCGTCAGCCAGCGGTGGCTGGAGGATGCTGATAATAGAGCGTGTTGTTTTTCTGCCATATCAGAGTCCTTTCGCATCTTCAAGAAGTGAAGAATAGCGCTTTTCTTCTACTGCAGAGAGCTTGTTTGCTCCATACTTTTGAAGGAGTTCTCGTACCTGTTCTGTCTTGCCTACCCGAGATTTTTCAGCCAGAACTTTGCGGATATCTTCAATGGAGATAGTTGGTGATGAAACCTTTTCAGTTTTTTTAACAGATACTTCATCTGTAGGGTTGACTGCACCACATAGTTCTTCCAGACTGTCTGCCAGCATCCGTAAGTTGGAGATAACGGTTTCTAGTCTTTTCATTTGTGCCATAGCTTTTCCTTTCTTATTCTAAGAACATGCTTGGAAACTTCGACCAAACAGAATCTTTAGTATTAGTAACTTTTGGATTCTTTTCTCCTGCATAGCGAACCTTATGTCCGCTGCATTGGAGTGCAAACAAAGGTTCTACCCGGTCATCAATTTCCATGGTATGTGGATTAATAGGCTGACCATTCTCATGGAATAATCGGAAAGTTTTTCCCAACTCTTTCGCCGTTTCAATCTCATACTTCATACCTTGAGAGATATTGGGACCATAGACCCAAATCTCATCGCACCGCTTTAAAAGCTCCTGCCCCATGGTTAGCCCTTGAATTCGCTCTTCAGGATTTCGGTCATTTAAGAACTGTGTCAAAAGTAAATGTGGAGCAAGGGGCACATAACCAGCTTTGGAAGCTTGCTTAGAATAGGCAATGGCCTTCTTTTCATTTTCTGCAACATTCCCTCGGTAGGGTGAACATATAAATACTGTTTTCATTCGGAAAAATCCGTCCTTCATCATTTTTTTGGAGTTACTGGTGATGGCCATCTCCGACTCACAAGACTAGTATAAAACCATTTGGTGAAATATAACAGAGCAAAAAATGAAGGTCTTTTAAACCTAAGAATGCGGGTTTAGAAGTCTCCCCTTATGTAAAAAGCCTATTAAAATGCAAAAAAGAACCCTTCAAAAAATGAAGGGTTCAAAATAATTTTTTCAAATCGTTTTGACATCCATGGATGATAGGAGCTGATTCACCTCTTCCAAGGACAGGTGGTAACAATTCCTAAGTATCATTTTGTAAGCACTATGGTGAGGAACCTGATTGTTAAAACGGCAATTGCTTTTCTCAATCAGATCAAAACTAAAGTCTGGATAAAGTTTTAATGCGATACACACCGCCACAATATTCTCTATCTTATTCACATTGTCATGTTGCGTTTCCATTCGAGCGATAGTAGAGATACTGAGACCACTGTATTCAACCAACTTCTCTTGACTGCAATGTTTCCGATCTCGATGGGAACGCATGGTCCCACAAAAGTGATTAGGAAGCGTAGCCATGATGCGCATAATCTCCGGGAAAATCTGACCTGTGTATTCCGGAAGGGAACGAATCTCGATCAGGTGTTCAGAGAAGTCCAGCTCAATGTTTAACTCAGGTAAGTTTCCACGGTACAGGATATAGTTATTAAAGTCCATGGAGCTGATGCTCTGTTTCCCTTTGTAGTGAATGTCAAATACCAGACAGCACTCATCCATGTGGGAATAAGCATAGTCCGTCATCTGATAAACACCCAGTTCAATCTTTTTGACATACTTCTCACTGTTTAGGCAGAAATGCGAGTCAACATAAACATACCTTCCTGAATCCATGACCTCCCGAAAGCGGTCATTGTGAAAGTTGAGATGGCAAGCATTTTGAAAGGAGATGGTAAAAGTCTGGTTATTTTGAATAGCATTGGCTTCAAAGGTATAACTCTTGATGTAATGGTGACCCATATACTTGTATATACCCTCAAATTCCGTATAACCTAACTGCATCAACCGAATTTTAACCGCCCAGCGTGAAACATGAAAAAAGTGAGCTAGGTCATCTATTACCTTCTTCAACATCTTCACACGATCAGCTGAATCAAACTTCAAAGAATGTTTTCTTACCAACTTCTGCACCATCATCTTGGTGGTTTTCTGAGGCATCAGAATCCGAGCAGCTATGCCATTTGCCTGCCACTCCATCCAGTCATAAGGCGTCCACTTCCCCTCTTTAATAGCGGGAGGGTTCAACTGACTGGAAAATTTGGTTTCCTCACTCCCTAACAAACTCCTGAATTCATTATGCGTCCGGTGCAAGAGCCAATGGACACACTCATGAATAATGGTGTTGTTATAGCTTCCTTGATTCCGAAGTCCTTTAACCTGTGGATCCACTAAGACGGTCCCGCCTGGCACCATTCTTTTTAATTCTTGATCGTTTTCAAAGAAAGTCACTAAACTATCTTTAAAAACCATCTCACCAAAGATAGAGCCATCTTTCGACAAAGTTCCTTCCTCAATAACGACTCCTAGCTTTTCTGCAAAGTCGTAAATCGGAAGGCCCATCGGAGAAACTAGCATATCAGGATAATAAGCCTCTAAAATGCCCTCAGCGATTTTGTCCATATCCTTGGATCGGATATAAGGAACAAATTCAGTTGAGAAATACGGAATCGGTCCCTTCTCATTTGAATGAACATACGATTTGATTTGTAAGATTTCCAGTTGAGATAGTCCATTTTCTAAGTGATACCTGATCCTCACGAACAACTGTATATCCGCATTATCCAACTCCATATCAAACTTCGTCTGAACACGGACGGCCAGATGAGCTATCACTTTCAGGTCCGATTCGATCAAACCATTTACTAGATTACTAGCTAACATCTTTTTGATGGTAAAAGCGTCTAACTTGATGGAGAGGATTCGCCCCTTTCGACGGCTAGGAATTTCAATAGACTCTCTATGGTTAAAAACATAGGAATGAAGCTCAATAAATAAATAATTATAAAAATTATTTTGGATGGTTGATATAAACGACATACGAATGCCTCCCTTGAAATTTATTTATACTCACTAAAAATCTAAAGGAAACTAGAAAGTGAAGCAAGATCTAGCTCACAAAGTTTCACTTCGATTTATTCAGAGTATTATAGGTTTTGTATATCCCATAATAAGTTTGTTATTTCAACCTTTTTATAAGCAACTTCTATGCTTTATTTTCATCTTGCTATATTTAGTATATCAAATTCAAAAAAATTTTTAAAGTATTTTCAAAAATTTTTTTGAATTCTATCCATCCACTTCAATCACATAGGACTTATGGTCCGATTCCCCTGGAGCAATCAAAGTCACACTTTGTTTGAAATCAAAGAATCCAGATTCATTCACGGAAGTTGATAACCCCCTCCAGAGTTAATTGGAATCATAACCTCAGTTTTAAGCCCTGTTGTATACCCTTTCCCGATATTATGTTGTTCTCATTGCCTAATAAGTTATTTATATTAGTTTCCATTTACTCAATTTTTATTTTCTTATTGAATACTTTTTAAATAAATTATAAAATACGCCAGATAACAATAAAATTGATGCTCCAATAATTGTAAAATTAAATTGAAATGTCGGTTTTAATGCAATTGTAAATATAATCGTACCAATTGGCATAAATAACACTGCAACAGTATAGATAATTCCAAATATTCTTCCTAAAAAATTAACTTCAACATTTTGTTGCACATAGGAAAAAAATTGAATATTAAATATAGCCAAAAATAATGAAAATATTGCTGGTCCTAATATGATTATTCTACTCTGAAAGATAAAATAAAGAATTGGGGTAGTCAGCAAAGATAGACCCGAAAGTCCTAAGTATAATGTCATTTTAGAGGGATTTAAACTTTTGTTAGTCAAAGAACTTAGAATTGCACCCAATAAGCCGCCAGTAGCTTCTGCAGTAAGTATTGTACCATATAATCCACTTGAAATCTTAGGAAACATTAAACCACTATAAGGTAGTAATAAATTGTATGCTGCAAGAAAAAAATTTATCAAAGCTGATAGAATTATTAAATTAAATACTACTTTATATTCTAACAAATATTTAAAGCCCATTACTAAATCAACGAAAATATCTTTGATAGATATTTTATTGTTGTCCATACGTTCTGTTAACTCTGGTTTAATAAATAATATTAGTATGCCAGAGAAAAGAAAAGTTATGCCATCTAATAATAATACACCATGAATTCCTAATTTATCGTATAAAAATACAGAAATCAATGGTACTACAACTTTTACTGTAGTACTAACTACTTCTAAGTAAGAATTAAGTTTTGAAATATTATTCTTCTCAACAATCTCCTTAGTAAATGATTTATAAGACGGCGAAGAGAATGAACTAAGGACTGCCAAAATTATATTCGTTAAAACAATTCCATATATCAACCATTTTTCCACAGTTATAAAAGATAAAATGATACACCCTATCCCACTAATAATATTAGTTGAAAGCAAAATCTTCTTTCTTTTAAATCGATCAGCTATTACACCGCCTAGTAGGTTAAATAATATACCAATTAAATTTTCAGCTGCTTGATAAATACCAATCAGAAATAAGGATTTGGAGTTTATACTAGACAAAAAAGTACTATTAGCAAAGTCAAATAGTATGTCGCCAAACCTGGATATTCCTCTACTACTAACAAAATTAGCTATATTTATTTTTTCATTTTTTCTCATATCTTTTCCCTGAACTAATTTTTCAACGAAACAAAATTAATTATCAAGCTTAGAATAGATAATTCCTTTTGAGAATGTGTCTAGTTTCTCGATTCTTTCTTCTAATTCAATTTCATTTCTAGCCTGAAAACGAACCATCAAAGCATTTTCCACAATATTCTCTGCGGCTTGAACATATTCTCCAATTTTTAAAGGTAAATAAACCATCTCTGCCCAGGATAACTCCTTTTCATCTGGAATACTTTGGACATGCCCAGCTTGTTTATAAAGAGCAAAAGTTGCTGAAATTTTTTTAGGCACTTTAATAATTTCACCATAGTTAATATTTTTGATATTGTCTGAAGAAGACATAATTTCCCAATATTCTTTGAGAACATTTACATTGTAAACATCATTAATTAAGTCAGGAATATCTCCCCCTCCAAAGCGTTTGCCAACTTCACAAAGTAGTACACGTCTCTCAGAGATATCTACAAACCATTCAAAATGGAATGGGGTTAGTTCATCCTTTACAGAGAATTCCTTAATTACTTTTTCACACTCTGAAAAAATTAATTTGATAAGATCATTATCTGAATATAACCTACTTGTTCTCAATAAATAGTATCCATTTGTAGAACTCAAAGACTCTAAAAGCAATTTAACATTATCGTGAACAAAAAATCGTTTTACCGAATTTCCAATAGCATAACCATCACAGGTAATCATTGTTTTTACATCTACAAATTCTTCAATAATAAAATGATCTCCAAAATAGTTCTCATCTAAAACAGTTTGCTTATCAATTTTTTTAATACCTATACAAGCCGCTCCCCGTCTAGGCTTTATAATTGCAGTACTTGTACAACTTTTTTCCCAAAAAATTCTTAAATCATTTTCCGATTCAAGCAATCTAAAATATGGTTGCTCTACAATATCTGTTAGAAAAGACCTCATATAAAACTTATCTTTAAACATTAAATTCGAAACTGATTTGGTATTTTTTTCTACAAAATGATCATCTAGAAAACCTGCCCAATCCACATACTCTTCACATAGTGTTGTAATACTATCAATTAAGAATTCCTTTTTAAGAGCTCTGATTTTTACAACTAGGTTTGGTAGAGTATAATCTTCTAAGAAAATTACTTTCGCTTCCCTATCACCTCTTTTAATAGATTCATCATATTTATTCTCCCTTTCTTTCGGGGCAAGAATAATAAAATTATCATTATCATAAATATAGTCTAATCTAAAGATTCTAGCTGAATATCTATTTAAAATAATTTTCATTACGATTTTTCCTTTCTAAACTATAATCCTATGTTCTGATTTTTTTGGCTGGAACTCCTGCTATGATGCTTCCAGCACTAAAATTTTTCAAAACAACAGCATTAGCACCGATTTTACAATATCGGCCAATTCTTACACTTCCCAATATTTTTGCTCCAGCTCCAATGTCTACCCCTGATTCAATAACTGCAAACGTAGGCTCACCTTGATGTTTCACACCTATAGTTACGTTATTCCTAATTATTACACCAGATCCTATCACAGTATTTCTATTAAGCATAATTCCATAAGGATGAAATAGTGAAATTCCAGGTTCAATTTTAACTGTTCTAGGAAAATGACAGTGTAATAATCCTTCAATAATAATTGTATCACCTAAAAAATAAGGAGTAGATAAAATTAATTTTATAATTTTAGGTAAAGGTAAATTATCAATAAATTGCCCATACCGAAATATAATTAGAAGTACCCACGACCAAAAATGATGATTTGCTCTTAAATCTTTTATTAACATAGATTCTACCTTACAATTTATTCATCACTTCATAAAAACTTTTATGACAGAAATCTGGAAGACATATTTTTAGATGCTCAGACGTTAAAAATTTATTTACACAATGAGTTTCAAGACCATTTTTTTTAGCCGATAGGACTCCCGAACAAGAATCCTCAAAAACAATTATATTAGAGCTCGGTGTAGTGTAGTGTTCAATAATTTTTTTATAGGGCATTGGACTAGGTTTGTGTTCTAACGTATCTTCATAAGCAACAATCTTATCAAAATAGCAAAGAATACCTAATGAATTAAGTACTTTTTCTAGACGTTTTCGTGGTGATGATGTACAAATAGCTAACTTATATTTTGAAATAGAGTAGTCTAAAAATTCTTTTACTCCTGGAAGAAGTGTTACAGCAGGTGAATCAATCATTTCTATAATATATTTCTCCCTAAATTCTCGAAGTCTTTGCAACATTTTGAAATCAATTCCCTGATTCAGTAATAATCTATCAACTTCTTCAATCGACTTACCTGTAAAGCTACTTATTAACTGATTCGACACTGATATATTATTTTCTTGAAATGCAAACTTCCATCCATCCCAGTAAATTTCTTCTGTATTCACCAATAAACCATCAAAATCAAATACTATTACTTGTTTATGCCTCAAGATACCTTTCATAGCAACTCACCCGAAACCAATCTTGAAAGATTATCCCAGATTACTTCATCACATTCCCAATTCCAACTATTAACTAACTTAACTAAATCAGCAATCATTTTTTTATCATCCTTATCTAATTTATCGTATGGTAATACTGATAAAATTCGGAAAATTAAGCAATACCTTATCTTTTTATTATTACTAATTTTATTTATACTGCAAATTTCTTTCATCTTACTAATACAGTATACTAACACACACTTTCTGTTGTTAGTAATTCCACTATAGTTACTAAATGTTTTATTATTATATTTTGTTCTATTATATTTAGGAAATAGGTAACTACCACCAATAAAGAAATTCCAAAATAAAATGACAAACTCTAAGAAAATATCATTATAATCAGCTTCTTCAAAATCAATAAATATTTCAAAAGTATTAAAGTTCATATCACTAGGATCACCATGCGTTAAAAATCTCATTGATTCTAGCTCTATATTAGAAATGTAAAATAGAGTTTCATCAATGATACTTTTAAACAGTAGATCTTCTGTACTAATCATTTCAAGTCTATTGATACGTTGATAAAAAAATTTATTATATTGATAGTTATCAATCATATCATCGTCGCTATAATAAATTTGTTTGGCGTCAAAAGTTTGGAAGTAGTTATTTAATATTCTTTTACATATTTCCTCATTATCTTCTTCATTCTCTAGAATAAAATATAAGGAGTTTTCATAATTTGCTACTGCCTCAATATATTCAAGCAAAATTACTGAATTCTCTTCATCTAGTCTATAAGTACCTAATACTTTAGGACACTGATTAAATTTACTATATTTAAGTTGTCCCATTCTCTCACGATTTATAGATTCAATTGAAGATATTTTAAAAAATTTTTTTCCACTTTTATCTGTTAGCACTCCATTTATTGAATTTTGATCAAATCTAACTGATTCTATGACACTATTAGGGAGCTTTTTCTTAACTCTATCAATTATAAATTTGTTATCACTTTTTGACACAACTCTCTTACCTCTTCAATAGTTAAATTAGGAATTTTTGAAATCAAATCTTCTAGGTATTCACTTAACGGATGATTAATTTCCCTCATCCCTTCAACCACTTCTGAATAAGTTATGCAAAGTTTTCCGTTTTCAGCCAGAAGTATCATAAAAACAATTAAACATTCTTTAAATACTTTTCGAACATTGAAAGAATCTTGTACAATGTGTTTTTTTATAGAGGATATAAAATTATTTCTATTTACAATCTGCATATTAGTTATCTTATCTATATTAAGTACTGGGAGTTTGAAGTTTCTGATATAATTGGGTTTTATATACCCTCTACAAATATTATATAGATTCAATAAGTTTTTTGTATCAACTCTATCTCTTTCAATATCACCCTTTGTAATAATATTGACACCAAATTTATAAGAGTATTTCGATATTTGACAATTAACTTCATTATAAAAATCAATTATGTTCTCCTCCAAAACAAGTAATACATCTACATCACTCCAGCCTTCAATATACGAATTATTTGTTGTACTTCCCGTATATGAAAAGAGAAGAATTTTATCTTGATAATTATTTACTATAAAATTAAAAAAATTCATCATCTCATCTTTTAACTTTTCATTCACATTAAAATCTCTAATAGGTTTTAAAATTGGATTATTCTCTTTATAAGTTAAAAAGATTTTATTAATCTGTTCCTTGCTATTAGAAGCAGTATCGGAATTGTCAATTACTACATCTGCCTCACTCTTCAAAAAAGAGATCCCTAATTTCTCTTTTTTGATATCCTTAGTTTGGAATTCTACAATTGAATCCAAAGAACGAAATTCTCTAATATTTTTTGGAGCCTCTATATAAATTAATTTATAATCATATTTTAGAATCTCTCGCATTTTTTCATGAAATCTTCTTGAATATATACTTTCAATAACAAACGCTTCTTTAAAATAGTGATAACTTGCAAAATCAATCATCTGTTGTATACTCACTGTTTCCAACAAAGATGAAATCGATTTATCTACCAGTTTTTTAGCTGACTCAATAAACGTTCTTATTTTTAAATTCCAAAAGTCTTCTTTTAGATCAATGTATTTAGAGTAATAAGATTTCCCACTTTCTGTCATTCCTGTAATTCCATAAAATACTGAGGGCAAGTACAGGGTATTACTACTAACTCGTATACTATATAGATCAGAGATTTTTTCCATAACATTTTCGTAAAGTGCTTCTAAAAACGAATCGCCTTTTTTAATATTTTCAAAAGTTAAAGTTTCATTTTGATCCTTTTCAAATGGCATTAAATCGATAACTTCTGAACTATCACCACATTCATCAACAATTTTAATTCCCAGATTATCATATCTATCCGAAGAAATCATTCCTGGGTTACGTTCAAAAATCAATTCTTTACATTTTACTAATAAACTATTATTGGTACATTTTAAATAAATCTCCAAAGTTTCTTTAGGGAACTTATCTATTCTAAAAAAATAATTAAATATGTATTTCAATAAAGTTAATTCTATATTCTTTATAGAGATATCTTTTATTTCATATAACGGAACCCATTCGCCATTAGAAATAGCCGGTTTTTGTACATTAGCAAGTAAAATTATATTTTCCTCGTTAGAAAAAATCTCAGTAAAATCCAATTCTTGCAAATTTAAATTATAGTTTAAATATAAATAATCAACCACTTTGTCGGCTTTATATGTTTCAGAATAAAAAGATTGTGAAGGAACATAATAGCCACTCTCCGATTTAGAAAACAATAACGACTCTTTTGTCGTGTCGTAAATAATACATAAAATATTCATAAGTTTTTTACCTATTTAAAACAATAACCTTTCATTATATAGTACATTTTTTCTTTATTACTGAATAGAATAACACTTCTATTTGAAAAATTTCCTTCTCTATAATTTTTAACAACCTCATCTGGATCAAGTACTTCACCTATATAGTTGAATGATAAAGAAATATTATTCCAACGCTGTAACAACTCTTTCTCTTCTATACTATTTGTCTGTGGCGAAACACTAAAAACACGACATCTTATATCTAATCCTTCTGCATAACTCGCTAAAATTTTTTTAAATCTATTTTCAAATATAGTATAATCTTCATCTCTTTTGATTATGATAGGAATTTTAGTATGAACATCGCCTATTGTATGGGAAGCATCAAATCCCCTAAAGTCTCTAAAATTATAAGATATTGAAACTACTATATTATTGCTATTTTGGTATTTAAGTATATGCTGGCATATGCGGAACACGGAATAGATATTTACATCTTTATTTTTTTCGCTATCTATTTGAATAGTAGTCACGAATACCTCTTCTTCATTATAGATAGCTACTTCCCCTTCTTCTCGAGGAATAAGGTCTAAACAATCTTTAATTTTAATATTAGAAGTTTTCTGGTTAATAAAGTTTATATAGTTATAAAACGAACTAATTGGGATATCATCTTCTAAAAGAGTTCCTTCATAGAGGTTATTTAACATTTTTGATAGCATATTGAGTGAGGATGCATCAATCGAATGATAGAAAAAATAGAATCTAACTATCTTTTGTTCCAAAGATATCACAGCTACTGGAACTGGTGTTATTGGCTGCTCCTTTAGAATGTTAACCATTTGATCATCAGAAAGAAAATTTTGAAATACAACTACAGTAGGGATAATTTTACCATATTCCATTCTTTTAAACGTTACATTGTTCCCATCTCTTACAATAAACGTTCTCAATAAGTCAATCCTTTTTGAAATCTTAGAGACTACATCCACGACTCTATGATAAACATGAGTATTCACCTCATTAACACGAAATTCACAATGTATAATTGGAATTCCTGGACTATTTTTTAATTTTTTTTGAGTACATGTTAATGGAATTTCCACTGCATTTGTATCTAAGTCTATTTGTTCTAGTTTAATTTTTAAATTTAGTATATCTGTTTCTTTTTGATACTTTCTTACAACCGTTGGTTCTTTTGTATCCCCCAAATTATTCTCAAACTCCTTAATATAGAGTAATATTTTTTCCGTATCATTCAAAGAAACTAAGCTAGCACTGTCAATCTTAATTTTAAATTCTTCTTCAATATCTAAAAAAAATCTTACTGTATCTAAAGAATCTAGTTCATTAATAGAAAGAACACCATATTTAACTACAATCTCATTAATCTTATTTAATATGTCTTTCTCTTTTATTTTTACTGTTCTCTCCAAATCATCCTTTTTATTATAGTAAGCCTCTATCATCCTCTTCACATCTAATTTCCTATTAAATGTAAAAAGATATTCATCAACCTTGATTATTTTAGGTTTCAAATATGATGGGAGGCTTTCTGTAATCAATTTAGAACAGTCAAATTCTGATTTATAAAAAATGTAAAGCACTTTATTACTATATACAATTTTAGTAGATAATACTTTTTCGATAGAGGAAACTATAGAATTCAATTCTTCAATCTCTAATCTTATCCCATTAATCTTAATTTGACTATCTTTTCTGCCTTCAAAGACTAAATCTAAATTTTCGTTATAATAAACAAAATCTCCAGACAAATAGAATCGGCTTTCATCCAATACTTTAAATCTATTTTCACTTAAGTTTGGTTGTAACAAATAGCCTCTACTGACTCCTTTTCCACCAATAGCTAATTCTCCTCCATTTGAATTCTCTTCTTTCTGAGGTAAGACTTTAATTTTAGCTCCTGGAATCGGCTTCCCTATTGGAACATGATCTTTTTCATCTCCTTTAACAAGATAGTATGTTGCATATATGGTTGTTTCACTTGGCCCATAAAAATTATAAACCTCGCAACCCTTTTCAATTGTACGTTTTAACTTTTTTGATAAGTTGACAGAAAATTCCTCACCAGCAATGCTCAACGATTGCAAACCCTCAAATATATTTTCTCCAGCCGTTTCTAGTAACATCTCTGCTAACGAAGGTGGGCAAGATAGATGAGTTATTGAATACTTCTTGATAACAGATGACATTTCCTTTAATGTTTGAACATTAACATCAATACAAATCAATGTTCCTCCTGTAAACACTGGAGCTAGTATCTCAGTTAACGAAACGTCAAAAGTATATGGTGTTGTAAATAGAAATTTTGAATTGGTGCCAAAGTTTACTATTTTATAAAATTCATCCAGAAGCCAACATATATTATCTTCTGTTAAAAATACTTTTTTGGGTATTCCAGTTGTTCCTGAAGTACAAATAATGTATGTTAAATTATCATCACTTACTACTGGATAATAAGGATACTTTGATTTTTTTATGAAGTTTAGATTGCCAATACAGAAAATATTCAAATCTACTACCTGATTATCTAATAGAAAATCAGTTAATACCATATCAAAATCTACATCTTGAACTCTTTCTATCGCTTTCGTAAAATCTATCCCCTGAATTAGAGGAAGAGGGATTTTTCCTGACTTTAAAATTCCTAAAACGATAGGTAAAACGTACACAGTATCTTTAACAACAAACGGTATGACACTCTTAACTGATCCACTTATTATTTTTCCTGCTATATAATTAGAAATGTTCTCAATTTCACTAAAAGTTAATGAATACTCTTTTGAAATAAGCACAGACTTATTTGGGTATTTTTCAACATGATATTGTAATCTTTTCAATATCTCCATATTTAGCGCTCCTTTATACTTATGTATTGTTAATAAAACATTCGTCAACTTCACTTTATCAAATTTCTTCCCCCATCCACAGTCAGAGTCACCCCATGAATGTAACTAGAGCTATCAGTTGATAAAAAATATATGACTTTTGCAACTTCCTCCGGCTGTCCTGCTCTCCCAATAGGAATCTTATCTCGAATTACTTGACTAGTTAAATCAATATCTGTATTCATAGGTGTATCAATACAGCCTGGAGCAACATTATTCACTCTGATTCCTTTACGCCCCAATTCAATTGCAAGCTCTTTTCCCAACAACTCTATTCCAGCTTTAGAAATATCGTAAGGATAGTTATTTATTCTTGGAGATTTAGCATGAATTGAGGTAACATTTACGACAGCTCCTCCTCTGTTCAAATATTTAGTCGCCTGATTCAAACAGTAAAAGGTACCATACAAATTATTTTTGATTACTTTATTCCAATGAACTGTACTGATTGAATGCCATTCTTCTAAAATTTGAATTCCAGCACAATTAATTAAAACATCAATCTTACAAAATTTTTTATAAATTTCTTCAAAGACATTTTTAACCATATGCTCATCAGATATATCGCAATTGTAATATAATAATTTTGGATGAGATTTTCCCACCTCTTCTTTATCAAGAACTACAACCTGATAATTATTATTAAGAAAAATATCAACAGTTGCACTTCCAATTCCACTTTTGCCACCAGTAATTACTACAACTTTCACTCATTACCCTCCTAACTAAAAGAATTTACTATCTAGACTAAGTCTATAGGAGCTCCTATAGACTTAGGTGTACACCTAAGCAATTTATCCACCTACAATAATGATAATATCCAAAAACAATAGAAAAATTGGTATAACTTTTAAAATATTTTTCATCTATTTACTCCTTTTCTTTTGATTTATTGTATAATAATCCGTAGAAGTTATATTATTTGTTGTGAAAGCGGGAATTTAAATGAAATCAAATCTCGGTAAAACCTTAAGACAAGTTCGTCAAAATAAACAAGTCAGCATATGCTCTATTGCGGATAAACATTTATCTAAATCACAAATTTCACGGTTTGAACGAGGAGAATCAGAAATCTCTTGTTCCAGGCTTATCAATATTTTAGATAAGCTACATGTTTCTTTAGAGGAATTTCTTATTCTCCATGATAACGATTATACTAGAACTGAATCGTTTGCTAACTTAGTACAGTATATTCAAAAAGAGTACTCGTCGCAAAATATAAAAAAGATTAAATTATTACTCTTAGAATCTTCCAACTATAATTTAAACTCTTTTGAAAAGACAATGATAAAATCAATCATCCATACTCTAGATAATAGTATTAGTCCTACAGAGAAAGAGATACTTCAACTAACAGATTATCTTTTTAAAGTTGAAAAATGGGGATACTACGAAATAATATTGTTAGGAAACTGTGTAAGAACTATAAAATATAGCTCTTATTTTGTCTTAACAAAAGAAATGTTAAAAAATTATATTTATTCATCATTAAATAAATATAATAAAAAACTTGTTACACAATTAGCAATTAACTGTTTAATTCTAAGTATTGATCAAAGTGAATTTTTAAATTGTTCATACTTAATTTCTAAAATTAAAAAACTTTTAAAAAATGAATTGAACTACTATGAACAGACTGTCTTTCTCTATGCGACAGGATATTTCGAATTTAAAAAAGGTCAAATATATGGAATAGAAAAGATGGAACAAGCAATTCAGGTATTTGACATCTTAGGAGAGTATAAAATAAAATCTCAGTATGAGGAACACTACACTAAATATGTAAAAAGCAAATAACTTCTCTCTAGCAAAGTGCAGAAAGCCCTCATTTAGGACAAGAAACTATAAGCAGGCTTTACCTAGCTTGTATAAAAAACTGTATGAACAAGAGTCATGAGATAACTCGAATACGTCGTGAACATGAAAATAAAATTACAACATGCATCTTGTTCTATTGTTCAATGGTTGACAGGAGGTTTTTATATTGGAAGTTATAATCGAAATATGTTGTGGCATTGATGTCCACCAAAAGTCCATTGTTTGTTGTATTCTAGATAGTCCGCTAGATACCAATAAGCCACAGATCAATATTGGCTCCCTCTCTTTAATATCTTTTCAGATTCTGATCTAATCTCAGTGCTTGCTAATCCCCAACATATCAAGAATGTACCCAGTCTCAAAACAGACATGAAAGACGCTGAATGGATTGCGCAACTCGGACGTTATGAGCTAATCGAACCATCCTATATCCCTGGCCCTGAAGTTGTACAGCTTCGTTTACTAACCCGTCGCATGCGTTCTTACAAGCAACGACAAACACAAGTCAAAAATGAAATACACAATCTCTTACAGCGAGCCATTATAAAGCTAACCAGTTATCTTTCTGATATCTACTCAAAGACTGGACAAGCTTTATTAACCTTATTTATGAACGGTGAGGCCATTGATACATCAAGCATACTTGCCTGCATTCAAAAAATAGTGAAAACCAGCCCAGAGGAGCTGCTTGAAGCAATGAATGGGAAGTTATCATTGTAAGACCTCTTCCTCATCGATCAAAGTCTTCATGAGTTACAGATGTATCAAGAGATGATAGACAAACTGGAGAAAGAAATACAGCATTATCTTAAAAAGGAGTTCCCCTGAAGAATATGATATTTTGATGACCATTCCAGGAGTCAGCCAAACATGTGTAGCTATCATTTTAGCCGAAATTGGCCCAACTTTTACAGCCTTTCCATCCGATGCACACTTAGCGTCATGATCTGGTCTCTACCTAGGTTATTATGAAAGTGCAGGTATTAAAAAATCCTCACACATCACGCAAGGAAATCAGTATCTCAAACAGGCTTTGACTATGACTGGATTGATTGCAGCGCATTCTAAGGTTCCAGATTTTTCTTCTTTCTATAATCGAATCTCCCATAGAGGAACCAAGATGAAAGCTGTAGTTGCGTGTGCACATAAAATTCTCAGAATTATTTACAAACTACTCTCAACCCATCAAACTTATCAAAAATAAAAGGCGCAAGGACTGAGACAACAGTTCTAACACCTAAACTAAAAAGTTTCAATTACAGTGTGGCACAGGCAGTAATTTTTTGAGCTTCTTAGCTACACTTTTTTAAATAAAATCAGTCAAAATCCAAGTAAAAATTAGGATTCTAACTGATTTTTATTTATTGAATCAAAGTCTAATTAAAATTAAACTAGTTATATATCATTTTCCTCTAGATAAGCGTCTGTTCTTCAATATATTCCATGCATTTCTCAATTCTGTAATTTCCCTTTGGCTCATCCCAATCCCTTTGACTAATATTCTTCTGTCAATGTCATCCAACAGAGACTCAATTCGTTCATTCCCATTACTTCTTATATACTGATCAATTTTATGGAATAATTCTTTTATTTCTTGATCGGTTAGAATTTGATTTTCAAAAATATTTGGTAACATTACTTTAGAAACTTCACTTGGTAAAATCTCTAAAACACCACCTCCATAGCTACGTCCCTCTAATTCTGAAAACAGTAGTCCAACAGTAGTATAATATGAAACTATCAGCCTTAATCGATTTTTAGAGTCTTTCAATTTGATTCTATGCATCGTATCTGTACTCACAGCCTCCACCTCAGGTGTATTTAACATCACCTTTGGAAATTGATAGTTTCTTCTTAAGAAAAACACATCTGGACTCCATACTGAAGGAACTTTGTACCATTCATCTCGAATTCTAGTTTTATATGATGAATTTTGTTCAGTTTTTTCTCCCCATTTTATATATTCTTTTACTCCTTTTGCAAACTCACGAGATTCATAGGGTGCTAAATCAAGTAAATATGTTCTTGCCCCTAAAGTTACGTTTTCTTCCCAGTCTTCTTTTAAAAATTGTACTCCTCGAATATTAACGCTTCTTGCAATCAATGGCCTACAATACTGTTTAAGGTCAAATTCCCTTACGGTATCATCGTTAATACAAAAATATTTATTATTACCTGTGGTTATTCCAACCTCACATGTAGCTACATCTGAAAATTTTAAAAAATTATTGCTATTTTTAATTCTATCAATAATCTCAAGTTGCTTATCTATCAAAAAGTATTTTGTCCACTTGCTTGACTCAATATCAGCTTCCATGAAATCAATAGAAGCTAATCTATTGATTTCAAGTGATTCAGCATTTTCAAAGGGGACTATTTTAATTAGGTGCTCATCATCATTGGCAATCTTTTCTCCAAGTAATAGTACCACTTCTTGTTCGATATCATCAAAAACCAAATTATCAAAGGTAACAATAGTACATCTATTTAGTTGTTTAACAAGAAACTTTCGTAAATCCTCAGAATACTTTACTTGCAATAATTCTGCGGGGACAACAAGGCCGATTCTACTAGAATCTTCCATACAACTTATACATGCCACTGTAAAAGAAACCCATGCATTTATAAGCTTATTCGACTTCATTAAATTACGGGTCAAAATTTCACTTTGTTCAACTCTTTGATCTTCCTGTAAATATTGATATCTAATATATGGAGGATTACCAAGTATCGCCTGAAACCGCTTTTGTTCTAATCCATTTTTATATGCGTGGTAAAAATCATCATTTATAACGACTTTTTTATCTTCTGTTTTTTCCCTAAAAAAACCCCAATTTGAATAAAATGAATAACCTGTTTTTGATATTGCCTCTTTTGCTGTATCTTCGTCAATTTCAATGGCAATGATATTCGAATTAGTAGTGTTTTCAAATTTTGAAAGACTTGATAAAAATATCCCCTCTCCCACACTAGGTTCAAGCACATTTTTTATAGCTTGTTCTTGATCCACAACCCATTCAGTTACAAAATCTGCAATTAACTGTGGGGTGAAATATCTTCCGTTCAATTTTTCAATTGAAGCATTTTCCTTTAATAACAACTAGTATTCTCCTTTATTAGCTAAATCGGACCTAAATATGTACAGCTTAGTTGTGTAGATATTAGCATAACCTTTAAATAAGTTCAACAAATAGAGTAATTATTTAATCATCTTTTATTTCGATTAAAAATTCATCTGCTTTCTCAACTACTCTATACAA
Organism: Streptococcus australis; assembly: GCF_040226615.1. Classification (GTDB taxonomy): domain Bacteria; phylum Bacillota; class Bacilli; order Lactobacillales; family Streptococcaceae; genus Streptococcus; species Streptococcus australis_E. The sequence continues at coordinate 211,852 of NZ_JBCOAT010000001.1, forward strand.
ATACATTATTTTTCCAAGTAAATTTCTATTTTTTATGATTTCTCCTGCTTTACCCCAACTTAAACTCACATTTGGTTGTTTCTGAAGGTAACCGGCTGTATCAGTTCTCTCGTCATATTTTAAAGTAAGTTCATATGGGCCATACTCTATTCCCTCAATTATAAAATAAAATTTTGCTTCTGCAAACTGATAATGCGGTTGCTTAGGATTCTTTCTTACCCAAGAAAGATCTTTGAAAACCTCGTTATAAAAATAACTTTGTTGATTAATATCATAGGCTCCTTTTTTCATTAACATTGAGCCCGTGGGGTTAGTTTTTTTATTAGATGGTATAGTAAGGTCTCTCTCCTTTAATTCTTTTGATTTCCAGACTTCCTCAATCTGTCCTTGAATCATAGATGTGAGTACTAGGGTGGTCTTGCTACTTTTAGATTTCTTGCTTGCACTGCTTCTTAAGTTACTACCTCTCTGTTTATACGGGTTCAATTTCATACCTTTAATAGCTTTTGTGCCAGCTCTATTCCTCCCTAAACTCGCTTTTATAACGCTACTTTCTTCATCCACAACTCGCCCATCATTAAGAAAATTATCAATCTCCACATTATTTGTAATTTCCAGTACGTTATCACCATTTCCCACATATGCCATTAAGCTATAAAAGCCGCTCATAAAATCATCATAAAATTCTTTATCAGATTTATCCTTTAAATCAAGTTCTATAAAGGTGTTGTTTTCAATGTTTCTATAAAACCCTCCCGGAGTAAAATTTGAACTCCCAATCGCAGCAAAAGCTTTATCATTTTTTTCATCGATAACTAAAAGTGATTTAGCATGAAAAATAGTTATAGGGGAGCCAGTATCCACAACGAATAGCTGAACTCCTGTGCTGAGTAAAGCTTTTAATCCTTGAGAAGATGTTGCGCCATTTCTAATTCCAATAATCGCTTTTAGATCACTCTCTTTCTCTAAAAACTCTTTAATTTCTGAAACACTATCTTCTCTTAAAAAAGCTGAATAATAAAAAGCCTTTGAATGTTCTTTGCTTAAAGTTTCTTTGACAATATCTACAAAGCTATTGTCTCCTAGTCGCTGCAATGAATATTTTACTTTAGCCATTTGAAATATTCCTTCCATTTGAATGATTTTTTACCTAATAAAATTATATCGAAATCTGTAGTCTAACACAATCAAAAACTACAGATTTACTATCAAAAAAATCATGAAATAGCTGAAATAATAGGATTATACACAGAAACTATCTACAGACAAAACAAATTAAACTGTAGTCCGTAAATAATTAGAAGTATCTCCGTTCGTTTGCATCCCTATCAAGTGTCTATGGTAATAAACTTCATACTTAAAATAAAGAGTATTAGTATCAAAGCAACTATCTCAACTTGAGAGGTTACTTTGATACATTCCCACTCAAGTTAAAAAGCCACTGTTCCCAGTGACTTCATAAAGCCTTTCGCTAAAAAGTTTCTAATCTTTCACGAGCAGAACAACACACTCCACGTGATGCGTCTGCGGGAAAAGATCCACCGGCTGGACTTTATTCAACTCGTAGCCCAACTCTTGGTAGAGTTTGATATCACGCGCCATGGTGGCGACGTTACAGGAGATATAGGCGATGCGTTCAGCTCCTGTTTGGGCGCTTGCTTTGATAAAGCTTTCGATCAAGCCCTTGCGTGGTGGGTCGACTAGGATAACGGTTGGCTGGATGCCTTTTTTGAGCCAATTCTTCATAGCATTTTCAGCTGTGTCACAGACATAGTGGGCATTGGTGATGCCATTTAGACTAGCATTCTTCTGGCTATTCTCCACGGCTTCGGGGATGACCTCCACTCCATAGACTTCCTTGACATGCTTGGCAACTGATAAGCCAATGGTCCCAATTCCGGAGTAGGCGTCAATCACGATATCCTCTGCTCTCAACTCCGCAAAGTCAATAGCTGTCTGATAGAGCTTCTCTGCCATTTCGGTATTGACCTGGTAAAAGGCTGGACCAGATATTTGGAAGCTATTGCCCAACATTTGATCGGTAATATAGTCTTGACCATAAAGCGTACGCCATTCTTTTCCAAAAATGGCATTGGTATTCTGGTCATTGATATTTTGCATAACGGATTTGATGGCTGGAAATTGCTTGATCAACTGCTCGATCAACTGGTCCACACGGAACACTTTAGGACGAGTGGTGACCAAAATGACCATGATTTCTCCTGAATGGTGACCTCGGCGGACCACAAGATTGCGAATCAAGCCTGATTGTTCCTTTTCATCATAAGGCTTGAGGTCAAACCGACGAATTAAATCTCGAAGAGCCAAGACCACTTGGTCAATGACTGGATTTTGGATATAAAAGTCTTCAATCGGCATCAAATCATGAGAGTTCTTGCGAAAGAAGCCTGTCTCTACCTGACCATTGACACGACGGACAGGGACCTGAGCCTTGTTGCGGTATTGGACAGGATGGTCCATTCCCAAGGTCAGGGGCACTTCGATATCAGAAATTCCTGCCATCTTGTAGAGACTATCCTTGACCTGCTTGGCCTTGAATTTCAGCTGCTTCGGATAAGCTAGGTGACCCAAGTCAGCAATGCCGCTTCGCAAGTAAGCCAGGTCTAGTTCTTCATTGCGGTGAGGGGATTTTTCCAAGTACTCCTCTACTTTTCCGTAACCGATTTTCTTATTGACCTTGAGCACGCGCATGCGGATGACTTCTCCTGGCAGGGCATTCTCCACAAAAAAGACCAGGCCATCGACCTTAGCCACTCCTGCTCCTTCGTGAGTCAAATCGACCATCTCAACGGTTACAATTTCATTTTTCTTTACCATGGTGTTCAATCTTTCTACAAATTAAAAGGGATGGAGTTTACAGACTCCTATCCCTTAATTATATCATCTTAGGCCCATTTGGGACAATTTCTTTTTATAAGCATCGAAATCGACCAGCAAGCCTTGTCCGCCATACATATCATAGGCATCGACCCAATCACCATTTTCTGGAATGGTAATGCGTTCAATCCCCTTGCTGGCACTTCCGACTAAGCCAATCCCGTTTGTCAACAAGAAGGAGAAGGGTACATTGGTTGAGGTCATAGCGAAGACCTTTCCTAGTGCTTCAGATCCAGTAAAGAGCTTGGTTGGATCCTTGATTTGGTGAACAATGGCAGACATAACTTCTTGTTGGCGTCTTGTCCGGCCAAAGTCGCCCTCATCATCCTTACGGAAACGAGCATAGTTGAGGAGGGTCCGGCCATCCATCCGTTGTTTTCCGACCTTGATGGTTTGCTGAGGAACGACACCGTCTTTCATGTTCAAATCGTCTGGCACTTCCACTTCACTGACCTTTTCACCATCAATAGTGGAAAACTGCGCATTCATCTCGACCCCATTTGGGAAGAGGGTATCAATGGCTGTCGCAAAGGTTTGGAAATCGACCATGGCGTAGTATTGGATATTAATGTCAAAGTTATCCTTGAGCATCTGACGGACCAATTCCGCCCCTTGGTTGTTATTCTGCTCTCCAATGGTAAAGGCCGTATTCAGCTTCTGGTCATAGTAATCTTGATATTCTGGATCTGTTTGCTGGCTCACGCCATCAATATGTACCAGAGTATCCCGCATGAAGCTGACCAATTTTACCTTGCCGTCCTTGTTGTTGACATTGACGACCATAATAGAGTCCGTTCGCGTCTCAGATGAGCTTTCCCCTATTCGACCATCTGTTCCCAAGATCAGGATATTGACCCCGTCTTTGGTCTTCTGACCGTTGAAATACTCTTTAACAGCTGGTTGGGCGTTGGTCCCACCAGGTTTGCTATTCAAGCCTTTAATAAACATAAAGACCATTCCACCAAGGACCAACAAGAGGAAAATGGCAATCCACTTTAAAATACGTTTGAAGCGGATTTTTTTCCCCTTCTTACGTTTGGGAAGAGCTACTACTCCCTCTCGTTTCTTTTTATTGGTTTTGGGTTTATCCTTTCGGCTCCGTGATGGATAGACTGGTAATTCATCAGACTCGTTTTCGCTTCTACTTGAGGAAACCACAGACTCTTCTGCACTTGCTGAAACGGGGTCATCTTGGAATTGTCCCTCTGATTTATTTTTTAAGTACTTGTATTCCAACTGTTCCTTTTCATTTAGGTAATGGTAGTTGGAATAAAGATAATCCAATCTTTTTTGTTCATGATAGGATAGGTTTTCTGATTCTCTACTCATACGTTCTCCGTTTCATTGTCGTTTAGCATATAGACCCAATAGTGGCCTAAGGTTTTGATAGATACCCCCAGGGATTCCAGTTCTTGATAGGCAGAAGCAAACAGTGATTCGTCAGCATCCACCACATCGATGATAAAAAAATACTCCCCTAGGGCCGTCTTTAAAGGACGACTTTCAATTTTTGTTAAATTTAATTCTCTTGAAGCAAATGTAGATAGGGCCTGGCATAAGGAGCCCGCAATATTACTTGGTAAGGTAATCGCCAAACTATCCTTACTAGCAGCTTTCTTCAGCGAGCGACTGCCTTCAAAAGGACGCTGACCAAGGATCCAAAAGCGGGTGAAATTTTGATCCATTTCCTGAATATTACTAGCTACCACTTCCAAACCATATTCATCCTTGGCCTCCAAAGGCGCAATAGCTGCAATAGGAAGTTCCGGATGTTGAGAGACATATCGAGCTGCATAGGATGTCGATGTGGTCATCTCTAGTCTGGCTTGAGGGAAATGCTCCCGGACATAGGCTTTCCCTTGGGCTAATGCTTGAGGATGCGAATAGATCACCTCAATGGCTTGATCCTGCTTAACTGCCAAGAGTTGTTGCTTAATGGGATAGACCACTTCTGCAATAGCCTGAAAATGAGCCTGGTGAAAGAGGTAGTCAATCGTCTCATGGACACTACCTTCGATGGAGTTCTCAACAGGTATGACCGCATAATCTACTTGGTCGGACTCATAAGCTTTGATCACTTCTGTGATAGACCCGTAAGGGCATAAGGTCGCCTCTTCAAAACTTTCAAGGGCTACATGGTGGGTAAAGGATCCCTTAGGACCGAGATAAGCTACAAGCATCGGATGATCTCCACAATTTCTTCTGGTGTCTTATCAGCAACATCAATCACATGTGTGGCTACTTCTTCATAAAGGGGCAGGCGTTGCTCATACAAGGCACGAAACTCTTCTGGTTTTTTATTAAGAAAGAGGGGGCGCTTAGTTGCAGGATCGGCAGCCAGTCTTTGATAAAGCCGCTCAAAATCAATCTGTAAATAAATATTACAAGGATTCTTCTTGAGAAGCTCACGATTTTCTGGCTTCAGGACGATGCCCCCACCAGTTGAAATGACCGAGCTCTCTTGATTGAGTAACTCATGCAACAAAAGCAACTCTTGCTGGCGAAAACTGTCTTCTCCATAGAGAGCAAAATAGTCAGAAATCGGCATTCCTAAGCGTTGGACCAAGAGTGCATCCATATCTGCAAAAACTGGATCCAATAAAGAGCCAATGGTCGTTTTCCCTGCTCCCATAAAGCCGAGTAGTACTTTAGGCATGAGACACCTTTTCTAAATCTGCGAAGAAGGTAGGATAGCTGGTATTAATAGCTTCAGCACGCGCAAGCTCCACTTCACCATCGCTTACAAGCAAGGCTGCAATAGCTCCCATCATACCGATTCGGTGGTCACCAAAGGTTTGCAGGCTGGTACCATGTAGGGGCGTTTTCCCCTCAATAATCATCCCATCCTCTGTTGGTGTGATGGTTGCCCCCATGGCATTTAGACTATCTGCCACTACTTGGATGCGATCCGTTTCCTTGACTTTCAATTCTTCAGCATCTTTGATAATGGTTTGGCCAGAAGCTTGGGTAGCTAAAAGGGCAATGATTGGAAGCTCATCAATCAAGCGAGGAATCAAATCACCCGAAATTTCCGTCCCATGGAGATCAGAAGTCTCTACGACAAGCGTCGCAGCCTTAGCAAGGGGATCAACATCCAAGATTTGAAGCTTGCCTCCCATTTTTTCAATAACCTCTAGGATACCTGTACGAGTCTCATTGATCCCGACATTCTCTAGACGAATCTGACTATTAGGGACAATCAAACCAGCTACTAACCAAAAGGCTGCACTGGAAATATCACCTGGTACCGTCACCTCACAGGCTTGGAAGCTTTGAGGCCCACGTAGGCGAATTTCTTTGCCCTTAACGCTGATATGGCCACCGAACTGCTGGATCATATCTTCGGTGTGATTCCGTGTCAGTTCTTTCTCTAGAATGACTGACTCCCCTTCTGCTTGCATGGCAGCAAATAGAAGAGCTGACTTGACCTGAGCAGAGGCTACCGGTAATGAATAATGGATTGGTTGTAATTCTTTTGTCCCATGAAGGTGAAGAGGAAGCATATCTCGCGCAGTTTGACCCTGGACAGTGACTCCCATTTCTCGAAGGGGGATCGCCACCCGATCCATTGGTCGTTTGGACAAGCTATCATCTCCAACCATGGTAACTGGGAAGGGACTTCCTGCTAAGACACCCGCTATCAATCGAGTGGAGGTACCTGAGTTCCCCATATCCAGATCATTCTTAGGTTGTTGAAAGGCTTCGAAGCCTTTTCCCTCAATGGTGATCACTCGACCATCATCTTGGATAGAGACACCTAGGTCTCTAAATACTTGAATAGTGGATAAGACATCTTCACCACGTAGGATATCATAGACCTTAGTGGTTCCATGTGCAAGGCTACCAAAGATAATCGAACGATGACTGATCGATTTATCCCCCGGAACACGAATGATTCCATTTAAACCCTTACAATTCGTTTGTAATTTCATGGCTTACCCCTTCAAGCTTTTCTAAAAATTCTACCATAAAAAACAGCCATTTTCAACGTTCACTTGGAAGGTCCTCTAAGATGGGAGAGAAAAAGAGGTGGGCTCTCCACCTCTCCCTTATTTAAATAAATCTTGAACTGGATCAAAAATAATCCGTTCAATATCTCCTAGATAAACAGACAATTGCTGTTGTTTGGTGAAAAACTCATTAACAATTGGGTTTCCTTGTAATTTTCCAGCGAAGTCTTGCATTTTCTTTTGTTGGTCTTCAGTTGGCATTTGTCCAGACTGGATGACTCCATGAATTTCTTGTTGGAAAGCCAGGTAGTCTCCGAATAACGCTTTTGCATCGGCTTCGGCATCAATGGCTTCCTTACTAGCAAGGACAGCCTTGTATTCTGGTAAGTCACGAATTCCGCGTGACAATTCATTGGCTAGATCATAAATATTTGACATGTAATTTCTCCTTAACGATTTGGTTTTGTTCTATTATACAAAGATTCTGGTAGATCTTGTGGTAGAAACTGCTATTTTTGTAAAAATCCTACTTAGGACCTACTATTTGATCACCACACTATAATCCGTTTGCTCGGTGATCAGGGCTTCAGCCCGCGCTTGATCAGCAGCCGTCTTAAAGGAAATCTGAAGAATCCCGTAGACATCTTCCCGGTTTTCTTCATTGATATGAATATTGACCAAGGAGGTACCACGAAGCAATTCGAGAATCCGAAGGATGACATCTTCTTCGTCTGGAACATCCACAAAAATATCGAAGGTGCTTTCCACCCCTCCTCTCTTATGGATCTGCATATGTTGCCGTTGCTCTCGACTATAGTCAAAGAAGGCCCAAATCGCATCTTCTTGTCCCTGGCGAATCATATCAGCAACTTGCTCAAGACGATCCTTAAAATCCGCTATCCGATCGAGAACCGAAGCTGGATTAGATAGCAAAACTGAGGTCCACATACTGGGCTCACTCTCCGCAATCCGCGTCATATCACGAAATCCTCCTGCAGCAAAGCGACCTGCTAGGGCATGCTCTTCTGTATAAGCAGCTGCTTGTCCCATCAGGGTAGCCGCCAATACGTGAGGAAAGTGGCTGATCTGAGAAGTAACCCGATCGTGTTCCATTGGATCTACCTCGATGAAACGGGCTCCAAGCCCTGAGAGTAAATCCTTCAATTCCAAGATCGCACTTGGGTCTGTCGTAGCTGTTGGCGTAAAAATATAGTAGGCATTTTCAAAGAGGGTGGAGTCAGCTGAGGCAGCTCCCGTCTTATGACTCCCCGCCATGGGATGCCCGCCGACAAAACGGACTGGAAGATGTCTAAAAGCATTTTCGCCAGCTTCTACAATGGCCCCCTTGGTGGAGCCCACATCCGTCACAATGACTCCTTCTTTCAGTGGCATTCTCGCCAGTTGCTGAAAGGTTTGAATCGTTTGTTTGACGGGCAAAGAGACGATGATAACATCTGCACGACTAGCAAATGCTTCAAGATCAGCCGTCACCTCATCAACAATTCCCTTCTTTAGAGCAATATCTCGTGAGGCTTGACTACGATTATAGCCTAGTAAAGTCACTTGCAGATGGGCTTTTCGGATCCCCATAGCTAACGAAGCGCCAATCAGTCCTAGACCGACGATATAAACAACCTTTTCTTCCATCTATTTCTCCAGTTAGAAAGCTTTGGTATAGGCCCGATGACGCTCGACAGCTTCCTTCAATTCTTCCAGATTATCAGAAGAGAACTTGTCCAAGACTTCTGTGGCTAAAACCGTTGCCACCACAGCCTCCATGACAACCCCTGCAGCTGGAAGCGCTGTTGGGTCACTCCGCTCCACCGTTGCCTTATACGCTTCGTGTGTTTCAATATCGACACTCATGAGGGGCTTGTAAAGAGTCGGTATTGGTTTCATAACACCACGGACGATAATCGGCTCTCCATTGGTCATACCACCTTCAAATCCACCCAAATGATTGGTTCGACGAGTATACCCATCCTGCTCAGACCAGAGAATTTCATCCATGACTTGACTGCCTTTTCGACGACCTGCTTCAAAGCCTAGCCCGAACTCTACACCTTTAAAGGCATTGATAGAGACAACCCCTTGAGCGATCTTGGCATCCAATTTCTTATCCCATTGGACAAAAGAACCCAGACCGACAGGCACACCACCTACAATCGTTTCGACGATTCCTCCGATGGTTTCCCCTTCTTTCTTCACGCTATCGATATAGGCCTTGATTTCCTCTTCTCGCTCTCGATTAACGATGGAAACTTCTGATTGAGCGACCGCTTCCTTGATTTGGGAAACTGTTAGATTTTCCGGAACCTCTACTTCGATTCCTCCGAAATTGACGATGTGGCTGGCTACTTGAACCCCAATCTCTTCCAATAGACGTTTGGCTACTGCACCAACTGCTACTCGCATGGTTGTTTCCCGAGCCGATGACCGTTCCAAAGAATTTCGCAAGTCATCGAAACGATACTTGATGCCACCGACCAAATCGGCGTGGCCTGGACGAGGCTTGGTAATTTTCCGAAGCCCCTTCTTCTTTTCCTCCACATCACTGACAGACATGATCTCCAACCATTTTTGATGGTCTAGATTGGTGACATTCAAGGTGATAGGACCTCCCATGGTCAAGCCATGGCGAACACCAGAGGTGATCTCGACCTGATCGCTTTCAATCTTCATCCGTGCTCCACGACCGTAGCCACCCTGGCGACGTTTTAATTCGACGTTGATATAATCAGCGGTCAAAGGGAGCCCTGCTGGCACTCCTTCGATAATAGCTGTAAGTCGTGGTCCGTGTGATTCTCCTGCTGTTAAATAACGCATGCTATCTCCTTTGTCGCTTTCTAGTGTAAGAAGTCTCTCATTTCTTCCAATGGGACTGGATGGATTTGACAAGTCCCGATTTCTGGTACCAAAACGAGTTTCAATTGATTGCCCCTGGCCTTCTTGTCCAAGGTCAAGGCCTGATAAAGCTTTTCCTTATCCCAAGTATGGAATTCTACTGGTAAGCCAAATTTTTGACACATTTGGCGAATAGCCTGCGTTAAACCGGCTTGAACCAATCCCTTAGCTTCTGCCACCTTAGTAACTTGCACCATTCCAATCGCTACGGCTTCCCCGTGCATGACCTGGCCATAACCGGCTGTTGCTTCGATCGCATGGCCAAGGGTATGACCAAAATTTAGATATAGGCGAATGCCTTGGTCTAGCTCATCTTCGACGACCATCTTGCGCTTGACTTGACAGGAATGGGCAATCAGGGATTCTGCATGCTCATAAATAGACTCAATGGAGCCATCCATTTGATCCAGTTCTTCCCATAAGGCAGGATCTTCGATGAGACCGTACTTAATGACTTCCCCCATGCCCTCGATCAACTCGCGCTGGCCAAGAGTCCGCAACACTTCAGGGTCAATCAATACCCCATCCGGTTGGGCAAAGGTTCCTACCATGTTCTTAGCATAGAGTGTATTGACTCCGGTCTTACCTCCGATAGAGGAGTCAACCTGAGCCGTCAAACTAGTCGGTACTTGAACGAAATGAATGCCCCTCATATAGGTAGAAGCTACAAAGCCAGCTAGATCACCAACAACACCACCTCCAAGAGCGAGAATGCCGTCTGATCGTGTCATGCCATTCTTGGCTAAGAATTCATAGACTTTTTGAACGGTCGTCAGATTTTTACTAGCTTCTCCTTCTAGGAACTCATAGCTAACAACTATAAATCCTTCACTTTCAAGGCATTTCACTACCTGACTAGCATAAAGGGATCCCACATGATTGTCTGTTATGACTGCTACTTTTTGAGGTTTCCATAAATGACTGAGCCAGCTTCCAACCTTTTGGAATGCTCCATTCTCAATGACAATCTCATAACCATTCTTTGGTAGATCAACATTTACCTTCATAAGGATCTCCTTTCAAATCCATGTGAAAAAGATTACAATTTCACTATTGTATAAAAATAGAAAACAGAGCATACTTGATTAAGTTTTTCTGTTTTCTTCCATCATTTTTCTAATACATAATCTGGGTATTCCAATTTCAAAGCTTGCCAGACTTCCTCTTCCGGGAAAGTTTTATCCGTCATCAGTTCGAAGGCAACGGCAGCTTGTTGGAAGAGCATTCCCAAGCCATTTAAGGTTTTTGCCCCTTGTTCTTCTGCTAATTGAAGAAATGGTGTCTTGGCAGGAAAATAAGCTAAATCAGCCACTAGACAACCTTTAGGAAAGATAAAGTCTTTCGGAATAGGGAGAGAAGACCCGTCCATTCCTATTCCTGTAGCATTGATCAATAAATCGGTCCCCTCTATCGTTGCATTTAACTGATCCCGACTGGATAAGTCATGAAGGACAATTGAAACAGCAAGAGCTTCAGATAGTGGAGCAAAGATAGCCTGATACTTATCTAAGCTTTCGGGACGAACAAATAAATGAATCTCGCCAACTCCTTGCCGACTGGCCTCTACAACAATAGCAGTCGCAGCACCACCTGCTCCTAAAAGGACAAGTTTCTTATTCTTTATCGAAAAAGTCTTGGGGAGACTCTTTAGAAAACCAAGTCCGTCTGTGTTGTAGCCTGTTAAACGACCATCTTTCTGAACAACCGTATTGACCGAACCAATAAGTTGTGCACTTCCATCTACCTGATCTAAAAATGGCAAGACCTTTTTCTTGTAAGGCATGGAAATATTAGCGCCCAACATATCCAGTACCCGTAACTGTTGAAGACTTTGTTCGACTTGTTCTTCTTCCACTTCCCAAGCAAGATAGACTACATTGGTCGCGGTTAGTTGATAAGCCTGATTGTGAATAAAGGGTGAGATACTATGACGAATGGGCTTGGCAATCACGGCCGCCATTCGCGTATAGCCATCAATCTTCATCTAAGATCTCCCGAATCTTGTGCATGCTGGACAAGCTGATTTGACCTGGTGCACTTTCCACTCCAACGCTAGCATAGGACCAAACAGAACCGGTTAAATCGGCAGCGATGCGAGAGATTCGGCCGATTTTCCCCATAGAAATGGTTACGAACTCTTGTTCAGGATTAAGCGTCTTAAAGCCACGTGTATAGTTCATTAGATCCAGAACATCCTGCTCACTTTGGGCCATAACCGAAACTTTAACCAGCTTTGGTGTAAGACTCGTTAATTCAGACATAATTTCCATCAAATTTTCAGGGGTTTCCTGGAAATTATGGTAGCTTAAGCAAAGATTGGAGTAATCCATCATCTGATTAAACTCGGCCTGATGACCAAAGTACTCAAAATCGACATAATCCGGATGGTAGATGTTGTTGATATCATGGATAAGCGCTACGTACTCTTCACCAGAAAGTTCAATTTCTCCTCCCTGCTCCCGTGTCCGTAGCGTAAATAAAATTTCACGGCCTGCAAATTTCTCAAAGATGGCAGGCGCAACCTGTAAAATATCATTTTTGTCCAAGTAATCCGCACGCCATTCAATCACATCTGCATCTTGATAACGACTGGCATCAATGGCCTGTGCTTCTTCAAAATTTCTTGGCATTACAGAAACGACTAATTTCATTGATCCACCTTAATTGTAAATACTTTCAAGTAATTACTACTTTCTTCCCTTTCATTGTATCGAAAATCAGCTGGAAGTCCAACTTCACTGATATAGCGATGTTTTTGGCCTTTGAAGCCCTTTTCAATTTCTTTCTTAAATTTATCCCGACTGACATTGGCAGCATTCGTACTTGCAATCAAAATACCATTTGGATTTAAAATCTCTAGGGACTGCTCAATCAGTTTGTGGTAATCCTTCGCAACTGAGAAGGTACGCTTCTTATTGCGAGCAAAACTCGGCGGATCTAAAACGATCACATCATAAGTCAAGGCATGACGCTTGGCATACTTATAATAATCAAAAACATCCATCACAATAAAGCGGTGGTGATCCAGTTCTAAACCATTTGCCACAAAATGGGCTTCGGATAGTTCGCGACTACGCTTGGCCAGATCTACAGAAGTCGTTTCTACTGCTCCACCCATGGCCGCTGCCACCGAAAAAGCCGCCGTGTAGGAAAACATATTAAGTAAGGATTTACCTGCAGCTAAGCCATCTACTAAGCTAGCACGCACATCGTGTTGGTCCAAGAAAATCCCTGTCATCAAGCCATCATTCAGAAAGACTTGGTAGCGAACACCATTTTCTAAAATCAAAAAATGCTCTGGAGCTTCTTGACCAAAAAGATGGGCTGACTCATAACCTGGATCCTTGAAACGGATTTTTTCATATCCTCCCAAGACTTCTGGAAAGACTTCTTGAAAAGCTGTAACAAGCAGCTCTCTGATTTGATAAACAAAGGCATTGTAGATGGAAAAGACGGCATAATCTCCATAGAGATCAATAGTCAAGCCACCAAATCCGTCGCCTTCTTGATTAAAAATTCTAAAAGCTGTATCCAATTCCGACTGATAGTAAGACTGACGTTTTGACTTAGCTTTAGCAAATAGATGACTAAAGTAAGCCTGATCCAAGTTGATTTTCTTGGTAGAAATGACCCAACCAAGTCCTTTGTTTTGCTCTGATAGATAGCCTGTCCCAAGAAAATGGCCCGAAGCTGTGACCAGCTCGACCACCTCATTGTCAAAGGGGAGTTGCCCAAAGTCAATCTTTTCTAAAATCTTATAACCTTTATGGATTTTCTTCTCAACTTGTCGGTTAATTGTCAGCTTTTTCATACTCTCTATTGTATCAAAATTTTCAAAAATTCACAAAGTCTCTTCCTTAAAAATGCGATTAATAACATAGGCTTTACCATCACTTTGAACATTCTCTCTCTTTTTGTTTAGTAATGGATGACAAATCTCAATCCTCGACTTTCATTCCTTCATTATCCGCTTGCTTTATTTTCAAAACGTTTTAAATTATGGTATACTGTTGTAAGAAAATTTTTAGGAAATAAGGCAAGGAAGTATATTTTTGTGAAAAAAATTACCAAAACGATACTCGATGCTATGAGTACCAGACTAGGATTTGTCTTTACCCTACTGTTGCTTTATTGGTTTAAAACCATGTGGGCCTATACAGTAGACTTTAATTTAGATATTCAAGGCTTCTATCAGGTTTTTCTTGCAGTCATTAACCCGATACCGTTAAGCCTCTTATTGATTGGTTTCGCTTTTTATATTAAGAGAACCAAAATCTTTTATTTGCTATCTTTTAGCATCTATGTCATTTTATTTATCTGGTTGATTTCCAACTCGATTTATTATCGTGAGTTTACTGACTTCGTAACGGTTAATACCATGCTGGCCTCTAGTAAGGTTTCCGCTGGTCTTGGAGCTGCAGCCTTAGAATTATTCCGTCCCTGGGATATTATCTATATTTTAGACTTCCCGATTCTAGCTTTCCTCTTCTTAAAGAAATTGGTCAAACTAGATCACCGTCCCTTTAACAAACGGGCAAGTTTTGCAGTGACTTCGCTCTCTGCTATGCTCTTCTCGGCCAACCTTTTCTTGGCAGAGATTGACCGTCCGGAATTGTTAACGCGTGGCTTCTCCAACTACTATGTGGTTCGTGCGCTTGGTTTACCTGCCTTTTTGGGTTACAGTGCCAACCAGACTTACATGGCCAATAAAGAACGATCAAAGGCTTCTGAGGTTGACTTGAAGCCAGTTGAAGAGTATGTTGCTAGCCATTATGCTCAACCAAACCCTGAAACCTTTGGTCTTGCTAAAGGTCGTAATGTTATCTATATCCACTTGGAAAGCTTCCAACAATTCTTGATCGACTATAAATTGAAAGTCGATGGCAAAGAATACGAAGTGACCCCTTTTATCAACTCGCTCTACCATTCAAACGAAACCTTTGCATTTGCCAATGTCTTCAACCAGGTAAAAGCTGGTAAAACATCGGATGCAGAGACCATGATTGAAACGGGCTTGTTCGGTTTGAACCAAGGTTCCTTTATGGTGAACTACGGTGGGACCAATACTCAGCAAGCAGCTCCTTTCATTCTTTCTAAGAATGGCTACCAATCCAGTGCAGTTTTCCACGGAAATGCCGGAAGCTTCTGGAACCGTAATACAGCTTACAAACAATGGGGCTACCATTACTTCTTTGATGCCTCCTATTTTACCAAGCAAGATGATACCAACTCCTTCCAGTATGGACTTAATGATAAGATCATGTTGAAGGATTCCATCAAGTACTTGGAACACATGCAACAACCGTTTTATACCAAGTTCATTACGGTTTCCAATCATTATCCTTATACGACTAGTCTGATTGGTGATGAGATTGGCTTCCCTCTAGCTGAAACACAGGATGAAACAATTAATGGTTATTTCGCAACAGCCAATTATCTAGATTCATCCATTAAGGCCTTCTTCGATTATCTCAAAGCTTCTGGCTTATATGAGAACTCCATTATCGTTTTGTACGGTGACCACTATGGTATTTCAAACTCTCGAAATCCAGCTCTGGCTCCTTTACTGGATAAGAACTCGGAGACTTGGTCAAGTTATGACAATGCCATGTTGCAACGCGTGCCTTATATGGTAGTGATTCCAGGTATGGATAAGGGGAAAGTGATTGAAACTTACGGTGGTGAGATTGATATGCTTCCAACATTGGAACACTTGTTAGGAATTGATTCGAAGAACTTCCTTCAAGTCGGACAAGACTTATTATCTCCAGATCATAGTCAAATCGTTGCTTTCCGTTCATCTAACTACTTTGTGACCCCTGAGTATACAAGTTACAGTGGCCGGACTTATTATACGAAGACTGGTGAAGAAATCACCAATCCTGATGAAACAACGAAAGAACAACTCGATAAGATCCGTGAGGCAGCGAATCTACAACTCAAGATTAGTGATAGTATTCAGACTGGAGACCTCTTGCGGTTCTATACAGGAAATGATCTTGGAAAAGTCAACCCAGATGATTACTCTTACAATAACTCGATGAAAGCATTGAAGAAAATAGAAAAAGAAAAAGGGGATTCATCAACCAGTCTCTATAGCCAAAAAGGCAACCAGTCAACGGTTGATCTCTTTAAGGCACCTAGCTACAAGGAACTCCATCCTGAACAGTTCAATTCTTCTTCATCATCGAGTGAGGATTCTAGCTCAAGCAGTTCAAGTTCATCTTCATCAGAAAAAAAATAAGATTGGGAAATCCCAATCTTATTTTTTGTTTATTTCTTCCATTCAAAGACGGAAGCTGTTAAATTCTCAACATAGAATGGCCGTTTGTTTCGACTATTTCCAACAAGAAGCTCCAGATGATCTGCGTTCTGGAGATAGAATGGAAGTCCACTGGTGTTAAAGATAACATAATAGTGTTTATCCCAATTTAATTCAAAGACAACGACACCACTTCCCATATCTGCTGTATGCACAAAGACATGTTGGTAGATTTCCTCATAAGATTCAAGCGACAAGGCAGGCAGGGTCTTCTTCAAATGAATCAATTGGCGAACATAGTCGATCGTGTCCTTATTAACAGAGACCAAATCCCAATCGACTTGATTGACGGCATCTGGCGCATTATAGGAATTCATGGCCCGTTCTCGGTCTTGAGGGGTCACTTCCCCATCTTCACCCGTTGCAACCAACTTTGTTCGTAGAAACTCTTGTCCGACCTGCATAAAGGCCATCCCTTGGAAGAGGAGATTCATGGCTGTTGCCACTTCTACCTGCTTCTTAATTTTTACCTGAGAGTCATTTGGATGGACATAAGAAAGTAAATCATAGAGGTTGTAGTTATCATGGGCCTCCACATAGTTGAGGACCTGACTTGGAGTTAGGAAGGTTCCCAACTCTGCACTTCCCAGAACGGACCGCGCAATGATGTCTTCTGTAGACTTCCGACTGACATAGCCTCGTTTGACAGAGCCAAAGACCTCAGCGCCCTTGATGGCATCTCGAGAGGTATCATTAAAGAAGCCAACTTCAGCCATTTGATAAGCATTGTCCTTCTTGGCCTTATCCTTTGGAGCCAAGCCTGTCCCCATATCCCAACCTTCTCCATAGAGGATGATCCGTGGATCAATCGCATCCATGGCTTCACGGATTTCATTCATCGTATCCACATCGTGAATCCCCATCAAGTCAAAGCGGAAACCGTCAATTTTATATTCCGTTACCCAATGTGTCAAGGAATCAATCATGAACTTGCGATACATCTCATGCTCACTGGCTGTCTCATTTCCAACACCGGTACCATTTTGGAAAGATCCATCTGGATTCATTCGGTAATAATAATCAGGAACAGTTTTTTGAAAGGCACCATCTTCTGTCGAATAGATATGATTATAAACCACATCCATAACCACCGAGATCCCTACTTCATGGTAGGCATGAACCATTTCTTTTAACTCGCGCATGGTGGTCTTAGGATCGTGAGGTTTGGTCGAATAACAAGTCTCAGGTGCTGAATGATTCTGTACATCGTAGCCCCAGTTGTAGAGGACATTACCCTCGTCATCATAAGTCTTATAGCGGTCGGTAACTGGTTGCAGTTGCACCACATTAACCCCTAATTCCTTGATGTAATCAAAAGCAGTAGCATCACCCTGGGCGTTCTTAGTCCCAGTCTGGTGAGCCCCTCTGTAGGTTCCTCGATAGGCTTCATCCACACCGGAAGTTGGAGAAATGGTCAAATCCCGGACATGCATTTCATAAATAACCGCCTGACAGGGATTATCCAGCCGCCAGTCAGCTTTCTCATAAGCTTCTGTTTGAAAGGCAGGGAAGATACGATCATGATAGGAAAGAATAGCTGATTTTTTCCCATTTTCACTGGTAGCAATCGTATAAGGATCACGCGCAATCTCCGTATGGTAATCAAAATAAACCTTGTACTGATAGGCCAGTCCACTAAGGTTCCCCATGACATCCGCATACCAGACACCACAATTATTTCGAACATGGTCGCTAGATTCACGCTGGCCACGAACCATTGGGACAATCTTCCAAACCTTGCTGTCATTAGCGACAGAATCATAGATGAGGAGGTCTACTTTATTGGCAGTAGGTGCCCAGAGCTTAAAGCGGTAATCATCATCCTGCTGGCGATAGCCCAACCATCCTTGGTATCCCCATTTGGCATCAAATTCCTGGTAATGAGTCGCCATATCAAAAGCATGTGGCTTCCGACGGCTGTATTCATGACTGGTCATGGCAGCCTGTAA
Organism: Streptococcus australis; assembly: GCF_040226615.1. Lineage (GTDB taxonomy): Bacteria > Bacillota > Bacilli > Lactobacillales > Streptococcaceae > Streptococcus > Streptococcus australis_E. The sequence continues at coordinate 229,875 of NZ_JBCOAT010000001.1, forward strand.
GGAATAATAAACAGTATCATCCCCTTGAATTAGCCAGACTTCTCGCACATGCCCTTCAGGCAATAGTTCAATATGGTATTCGTCTGACTGACTGATCCAGTTTCCTTCCTTGATGATGACATGGCCAAACCGTTGAGGTGTCTCACAGTTATAAACTAAGAGCCCTTCAACTCCAAAATAATCGAGCTTGGAGAAAGACACTTCCTCTCCCCAAACTCCTTCATGCCACTTCCACATATCACGTGCAAAATAATCGCCTACAGGATGATGGTAGTGGATTTTAACTTGATACTGATGCATCTTATTGTATTTCCTATTTCCTAACTAAGAAGAAACTAACATTGCCCACTCTCAGCAATGATTCTCCATTATTCTTCTGATTTATATTCCGAATGGACCAAGGCATCGTCATTAATTTCATCGATGTTGGCAAAAAATTCTAAGTGATTGTGGAAGACTTCCAGTTCCACCGGTGTATCTCCACCGTATTCACCATCTAAATTGATCTTGAACTCTTCTTTCTGATCCAAAACTTCAATCTTCAATTTAGAGGTTTTGAGGTATTCAATATTTGAATCATTGACATGTTTTCCACCATTGACAGCTTGCATAATCAAAGACAACATATCAAATAATTTAGCGGTTTTCACTAAAATTAAAGTGAAATTTCCATCATCAAGTTTAGCATCTGGTGCAACACTTTCAAAGCCACCAATCGAATTGGTCAAAGCTACGAACACAAGAGAAACTGGTCCAACATAGACCCCATTGTCGTGTTCAATTCGTACCTTGCGAGTTTTATTTTTGGGGAACTTCTTCACCGCTTCGGCCACATAAGCAAAATAGCCATAACGCGACTTCACCTCACTCGGCACACTAAAGGTCAATTCAGACAAAGTACCCGCAGCAGCAATATTGATAAAATATTTACTGCCATAAGCACGGCCAATGTCCATTTGAATGGTTTGATTCTTCTCAATGATCCGTGCAGCTGCAACTGGATCCCCCATTGGAATCTTCAGAGCACGCGCGTAATCATTGGTTGTTCCCGTAGGGATAAAAGCCATTTTTGGACGGTGTTCAAGACTAGCAACCCCGTTGACCACCTCATTAATGGTCCCATCTCCCCCAGCAGCAATGATCAAATCAAAACCGGCTTTTGCAGCCCGTTCTGCTTCTAATTGAGCCGATAAGGGCTCAGGAGTGGTCTGATAGGCACTTGTTTCGTAGCCCACATCTTCTAAGACATCCAAGACTTCTGCGATGTTCTTTTTAATGATTTCCTGACCAGAAGTCGGATTATAAATCACTCGTGCTTTTTTAATCTTATTTTCCATACATGCCTCTATAAACTTTCAAGCCAGGCTTCATCCTGTATTTCAATCGATAATTCCTGAGCTTTGCTTAATTTACTTCCCGCATCGCTACCTGCAACTAATAGGTCTGTATTCTTGGACACGGAGCCTGTGACTTTTGCCCCTAAGGCTTCTAATTTAGCCTTAGCTTCAGAACGTGTTAGTCGTTCCAGTTTACCTGTTAAGACAACTGTTTTACCAGACAATGGTGCATCTGCTGCGACCTTTTGCCCCAGGTAATCTAAGTTTACCCCAGCATCCTTAAGCTCTTCTAAAAGAAGTTGAGAGCCTTCCTGAGCAAAATAACGCTTAAGACTTTCGGCAACCACCATTCCTAAACTGTCTATCGCTGCAATTATTTCAACTTCTGCCTCTGCTAAGGCTGGAATGGAATGAAACTCCTGGAGCAAGAGCTGGCTAGCCTTACTTCCAACATGACGAATTCCCAGACCAAACAATAGTTTTTCAGCAGAATTCCCCTTAGACGCCTGAATAGCATCAATTAACTTCTGGGCAGATTTTTCTTTAAAGCCATCCAATTGTAAGAGATCATCCACGGTCAGGCGATAAATACCTGCTACATCTTGAACCAGTTCTTTAGAAAACAGTTTTTCAACCACTGCTGGTCCCAAGCCTGTAATGTTCATGGCATCACGGCTAGCAAAGTGAGCGAGTCCTTCTTTTATTTGAGCCGGACAGCGGGGATTGATACAACGCAAGGCCACTTCATCTTCAAAATGAAGCAGCTCGCTCTGACAACTCGGACAGTGACTTGGAATCTCCAATCGCTCTTCCGATACTCGTTTATCCATGACAACACGCAAGACAGCTGGAATAATATCCCCTGCTTTATAGACAATGACGGTATCGTCTTTGCGAATATCTTTCTCAGCAATGTAATCTACATTATGAAGGGTAGCCCGACTGACAGTCGTCCCTGCTAACTGAACGGGAGTTAAATTAGCAGTTGGTGTCACCACTCCTGTCCGACCAACTGTCCAATCAACTGACAAGAGTTTTGCTTCTTTCTCCTCAGCTGGGAATTTGTAAGCCACTGCCCATTTGGGAGCCTTGACGGTAAAGCCTAGTTCTTCTTGGACAGCCAAGTCATTCACCTTAATCACGACCCCATCGATATCATAAGGAAGTTGGTCGCGCATGGCTGCCACTTCTTGAATATAGGCCCAGACTTGCTCGATACTAGTCGCTGTCTTGTGATGAGGATTGACAACAAAACCGAGTCGTTCTAATTTAGCTAAGACCTTCTCTTGACTCGTTTGGTCAGTCGGACTCGCTTCTTGATAGAGGAAGGTCGCGAGTTTTCGCTCTGCAACAATCTTCGTATCCAACTGTCTAAGAGTACCAGCTGCTGCATTCCGAGGGTTCGCAAACTCTGCTTCCCCATTTTCTTGGCGAGACAAGTTAACAGCATCAAAAGATGCACGGGGCATATAACATTCTCCGCGTACTGTTAAGGTAAGAGGTTCTGGCAAGACTAGAGGAATATCGCGAACGCGCTTTAGGTTCTCAGTGATATTTTCTCCAATGCTCCCATCCCCCCGTGTAGCACCCGTTTCAAGGACTCCTTCGACATAAGAAAGTGAAATAGACAGGCCATCAATTTTTAATTCACATACATAGGTGACAGCAGGGAATTCTTTGCGAACCCGTTGATCAAAGGCCACTAATTCATCATAAGAAAAGGCGTCCTGCAAGCTGTAAAGTGGGTAAGTATGCTGGTATTTTTCAAACCCTTTAAGAATCGTTCCTCCGACCCGATGGGTTGGGCTGTTGGGCTGGACCAACTCCGGATGGGCTTCCTCTAACGCGACCAATTCCCGATAGAGTTTGTCGTACTCATAATCCGATACGGACGGAGCATCTTTTGTATAATATTCTTCTGCATAGTGATTCAGGAGTGTCACTAGCTCTTTCATTCTGGTTTCCATATCCCTATTTTACCATAAAAACGCTTTACTGGGGCTTTTCTGACTACTTCACTAGCGAAAAAATATCATTTTTCAGAATGAATCAGATGAGGCCATGGCATCAAAAAAAGAGGCTGGGACAAAAGTCCTAGCCTCTCAATTGTCTTTTGATTATCGAGAAAGACGCAGTGGTTGAGTGGGCTCTACTACGCTGATTTTATCAGCTTTTACAGCCCTACTCAACTGTGCGGAGGTGGGACGACGAAATCGAATTCTAACCAATTACCGATTTCTGTCCCACTCTCTAGTGGATTATTGAGTCAAATCAATTCGTTGGGCAATCTTTTTGATCAAAATAGCTCCGACAATCAGGGAAGCAAATTCACCCAAACCAGTTGTCAACCAATTCAAGAAGAATGGTGTTTTGTTTAAGATATGCAATTCTAAGGCAATCGTAAACATAGAGAGGGCAAAGAAAATTGAGAATAAGAAATGATCCTTGCGAATCCATCCATTAAAGAGATCTGTCTTTTCATAGCGTTTAAAGAGATATACTCCAAGTGTAACGAAGACCAAGGTAGATCCACCACCAACGACCACGTCAATAATCCCATAACTCAAGAAGTTAGAAATCATACACCCAATGGTCACAGACCAAATGTATTTCCGATTGTAGAAAGCCATGAAGTTGAGCATTTCAGAGACACGGAATTGGATCTCATTGCTTCCGATGGCATTCAATGGGGGAGTAATGGTCAAGGCCACATAGAGAGCGGCAACTAGGGCAATCTGTGCCAAGTCACGAACAGTATAGTTTTTCATCGTTTTCTCCTTTAGCGGTTTTCCCGCATCTAATATGCTTGGTGAAAGAAGCTAAGCACCAAGGGTTGATCTTTGCCAATGAAACCCATTTAATAGAGTTGCATGCGACAAATCAACTTTATAAGTATAGCACAAATAAGGGAATTATGATAGACTAATTGTATGAAAAAACTAGTCCATCGAATCTTTAATAATGAAATTTTAGCCTACCTGATCTTTGGTGTTGCTACAACGATTGTTTCTGTTGCTACTCGGCTGATTGTTTTCCAACTGACAGACCAGGAACAACTAGCTACCTTGATTGGAAATATTTCAGGAATACTTTTTGCCTTTGCTACCAATGATACTATTGTCTTTAAACAAGAAAGAAAAGGCTGGTTGAAACGGTTAATTGTCTTCTCTTTTGCTAGAATGGGGACACTGGTGCTGGACCTCCTGATGACTACCATCTTTGTAACCCAGTATCCACAAATCATCGGTCAGTTCGTTAATATGAATCGGACGGCTATCAATACCATCGAAACCTTTGCCGCCCAATTTATGATTGTCATTTTGAACTATGTTTTCAGTAAACTATTTGTCTTCCGAAATAAGAGATGACATCTCATTATACACAGAAAAACCGTCAGAACTCTTATGGCTCTGACGGTATTTTTTATACTTCCAGACTAGCTTCTTGGGCGCTCAAATAAGAGATTTTTCCTTCCACACCAAAATAGTCCTTGACCAAGCCTTTTAATTCGTCCATCGCTTCTTTGGCCCGTTCTGCTTGCTCTTCAGTCACTGCCTCCATCACAAGAATAGCCTGTCGCGTTTCTTCTGTCAGCATGGTTCTTTGGGCTTCCCGCCAGTTTAAACAACGGCAAACAGCTCCCTCTTGATCATAATAGATAATCTCTTCCGGCAAAGCTGGAGCATCCTCCTCCGCTCCTAGCGGGAAGAATGGCTCTCCCCCCTTGGCTTTTCCTAAAGATAAGCCTCCAGCTATCTTTTCCATATCCTCACCACCACAGGGGATAGCATAGGCTAGCGAAACACTATTGTAGAGATCAACCAAAGGATTAATGGGATAAAACTCCCGTCCTTGCGACACACGTTTCAATAAGGCTTCGATTGACGAACGTGCACCTTTTTTGGTCTTAAATTTAGTAAAAGCCTGACGCCATTCCTGAACGACTGGACTAGCAGTGAACTGATCTTCATCAATATATTCTTTTGATCGTACGATTCCCTTGTCGAGCAGATCCTTAAAATAAGGATCCTTGCTCTCGTCAACATGATTGTCGATATCTTCTACTGTCATCACCACTACTTGTGCTTGGGGAAACAAGTCCCAAAATGCTTGATCTACTGTAACTTTCATTTCTTTTCCTCACTATAATTTCTTTTTCGACCTTTTTTCACTAGCTCCCAATCCGCTGCAACATTTTTACTCATTTTAGCAAGCCATTCTTCTAGTTGAAGGATTTCTGGCTTTGAAAATCCCTTTAAGGCAGTCTTCTCAGAATAAGCATGCTCAGCAAGGATAAAAGGATAAAGCGCTTGTCCCTTTTCCGTTAGAATCAATTTTTTTATCTTTTGATTGGAAGAATCAGTTAATTCTCGGATGAGACCTTTATCAGCTATTTTTTTAACAGAGCGGGCTACTGTTGAGCGATCCACTTTTAATAAATCGGATAACTCCTCTTGAATGATCCCTGGTTGCTCCCCGATCCGTACTAAATATAGGTATTGACCTCTTGCCAGATCCAAATCTCGGAACTCAATATTGGCAATCGAATCTAAGGCTCGGGCTATGATGCCAATCTCTCTTAGAACCTTCATCTGTTCCTCCTTTCTTTATGAATGATTCTATCACATTTTTATTGCAAATGCAACAAAAATAACAACCAGAAAAAAGCCGGCTGAAAACCGGCTTGCTCCTATTTTATTCTTTAACATCAGTCCTGTTTTTTTCTCAAGTTTTTAAGATGGAAACGACGCTTGAGAGAAGCTTCCTTTTGGTGAAAAGCTACCTTAGAAGACTTGTACTTGGCTACCACATCCCCATCTTTTGTTTCAAATCTCGCTTCAATCGCATATTGAATACTAGCATTTAAGATACAGCCAATAATCAACACCTTAGCTACCAGGATAAACCAGAACATAATGATTGCTAAAAGGACTGACCCGAAGAAACGAGCATCTAGGAAACTCGTGATGTAGTGATCAACATATTTCCAGAAAATATTCAAGGTCAAATAAAGGACTGCTGTCACAAAGATGGCTCCTGGAAAGACATAGCGAAACTTAGGAATTTTGATATTGGGTAGGGTGTAATAGAGCAAGAGCAAGGTTAAAAAGAGAAGGAAGTAAACCGAAGGTCCTGAAATATTTAAGAGACGAAGGTAGATACTTTCATCAAACTTAAAAATCTCATAGACAGAACGAATAATCATCCGGCCAAACATGGTCAAAACCAGAGATAGACCAAACAGACCTTGCAGAGCAAAACTAATCAAAATACTGAAGATTCTCGACCAGATAATCCCCCTCTCCTTCTCCACTCCATAACTTTTATTGAAGGCTCTCTGCAGGTAAGCGATACACTGTGAGGAGACCCATAAAGCCGAAATGATGGAGAAACTCAGTAAACCAGTAGACGGCTTAGTAAGCACTGATGAAATCACTTGCAAGACAATGCGGTACATGGAGGCAGGTAATACTTCACGCAAGGTCAGCAAAATCTGAGTCGGACGAATCTGAAAGTAAGGGAGAATATTGGCTGCAATCAACAATAAAGGGAGAATGGAAATCAATAAATAATAGGCCACTGCTATACTTGTGATGTCCGATTCAGAGGCCATATAAAAGCGCAAGAACCCCTTTATAAACGGTCGTTGGCCTAGCCATTTTAGAAACTTTTTCATATCTTTCCTCCCCTAAACAAAGTCATAAAAAGAGAAAAGAGCGAAACCGTTATTTATCTTCAGCTCCATTCTTTCCTCTCTACTTATTTTAATAGGTTCCTTCTTCGCCTTGACTGGTCAAAATAACCGGTCCATCTTTAGTAATAACAAACTGATGTTCGTACTGACAAGAAAGTCCACCGTCAAGGGTTTTGTGGGCCCAACCTGTCTTCATATCGGTATCGATTTCCCAAGTTCCGGTATTAATCATTGGTTCAATGGTGAGTACCATCCCTTCACGTAATCGCAAGCCACGTCCTGCACGTCCGTAATGAGGCACCATTGGTTCTTCATGCATAGTTGGTCCTACACCGTGACCGACCAAATCGCGTACTACACCATAACCTTTGCTTTCAGCATATTCTTGAATCGCAGCTCCGATATCACCTAGACGATTTCCGACAACCGCTTGTTCAATCCCCCTATAGAGACATTCTTTGGTGACATCCATGAGATCTTTGACTTCTTGGGAAACATTCCCAACTGCATAGGCCCAGCAAGAATCAGCCAAACCACCAGAGTAGTTTTCTGTATACTTTTTCACCTGTGCAACATTATCAAAGTCCAACTTTGAGACATCAACAACAGACTTGTCTAAGGGTTCAGACAAGACCATATCCACCTTTAAGAGGTCACCATCTTTTAAGACATAGTGGCGAGGAAAGGCGTGAGCTACCTCATCATTGATCCCACAACATGTCGCATAGGGATAGTCCATCAGACTTCCTTCTACACCGATCTGAAGGGGCAAGACATTGGCTTCTTTACAGCGACGTCGAACATACTCTTCTACTTCCCACAGATCGAGACCTGGTTTGATCAAATCCCGAAGGCCAATATGGATACTAGCAAGAAAGTCTCCTGCTCGGTCCATGGCTTCGATTTCACGCTGTGATTTCAATGTAATCATCTATTTCCTACTTCCATTCTAATTAATTTTCAAAGTGACGGTGGCCTTCGTAACTAACTGTAAATTCAAATACAAATCAAAATCTATAATAGCCGATCGTCTAGTCTGTCGGACAATACGCGTTTCAATCCGCAAGGTATCGTCCACTTGAACAGCTTGGAGGTAATAGACCAAGAGCTGTTCGATAATTAAATTTTTTCCAGAATTCATCATGAGTTGGCGAGTGACTGTTGTTAGAACTTCAGTGAGAACACCATTCGAGAGAACACCACTCTTTTCTAACATACTTGGTTCAACCGTCAATTCAAAATGATTGGCTTGCAGAACTACTTTTTGACTGATTTGTTCACTGAAGGTTGGCAAGCCCGACAATTGCTCCTTGCTCATCCGGTCCATGACCGCACGACGAGTAATAACCCCTAACAGGGTCTGATTGCTGCGAATAACAGGAATCATCTCAAAATCTTCTGCAATCATGCGTTGACTGACATTGGCGATACTAGAAGATAGGTTTGTCGTAAAGACGCTACGGGACATGACCTTGTCCAGAGTTGTCTGGGGCGTCTTGACTCCGGCATCTCGCATGGTCACCACTCCAACAACCATCTGGTGTTGATTGACGACAGGAAAACGACTAAACCGGCTTTTTCTTACCAAATCTAGATAGTCACGTACGGTATCTGTTTCCCGCAAAAAACCATATTCATGCATAGGCGAATAGACTTGTTCGACCGTTAGAATATCTGTTTTAATTTGCATGTTGGCGAGAGCACGGTTGATCATGGTCGCCACGGTATAGGTATCATGCTTGGTACGTAGGATAGGAGTTTGACCACTGCGACCCAGTTCCAAAATAGAAGGATCGACGTCAAAACCACCGGTTACAAGAACAGCATTGTCGTGTTGGAGAGCCAGACGTTGGATATTGGTTCGGTCTCCCACAATGAGGAGTCCACCTTCAGAGACATAATCTAAAATATGCTCTTCTGTCATGGCCCCGATATAAAACTTGTTGAACTCTCGTTCTAGCCCTTCTTTTCCTGCCAAGACTTCCGAACCGGTAATTTCTACAATCTCTCGGAAAGTCAGATGTTCTAGGACTGCCTTTTTGGACTTGACACGAACTGTCCCACTACGAGGTCTCGTTTCAACAATTCCACGATTTTCAGCTTCTTTAATGGCCCGATAGGCGGTCCCATCACTCACCTGCAAATAATTCGAGATACTTCTCACACTGACACGTTTGCCAATGGGTAGTTTCTCCAAATAATCTAAAATCGCTTGGTGTTTACTCATTGAGATCTCCTCTATCTATGCAGAACTCGTAATAATCCCGCATCTTTCGGGTATAGCGGTCACTCCCCTTGAATTGCCGTTTCAAACTATAACCGGCATGTAAAGCCACCTGTTGACTGGCTATATTTTCAACATGGGTAATGATTCGGACTTGTTTGAGATGAAATTCCTGAAAGGACAAGAAGGTAATCTCTTTGACAACCTCTGTCATGAGGCCTTGACCCCAATAGTTCTTGTGTAAGAAATAACCAAGTTCTGCTTCTTTCTTAATTTCATCCAACTTTTCAAACTTAATCGATCCAATCACACGGTCTGTTCCCTTGTCACAAATCGCCCATATTCCTAAAGGATTCTTTAGAAAATAATTGGCCAAGACATACTGGCATTCCTCTAGGGACGTTTGTGCTGGGAAAATAAAAGGCAAATTCTCTGGATTGGAGGATATGGCATAAAAGTCAGCCGCATCACTATATAGAAAGGGCCTCAAGAAGAGGCGCTCTGTTTCAAAACATGAAAATGCTGCTAGTTGCGTCCAAATGTTCATAAAAATCGTTCGTTATGCTTCATCAATCAGCTCGATGTCAGCTCCCAATTGTTGCAATTTTTCAATAATATGCGAATAGCCACGAAGGATAAACTCAATATTGGTAATCTCCGTTCTACCCTGTGCCATCAATCCAGCAATCACCAAGGCAGCGCCTGCACGCAAGTCTGTCGCCTTAACTGGAGCTCCTGTTAATTGGTTTGGTCCTTGGTAAACAATGCGATCACCAACTGTTTCAATGGTCGCTCCCATGCGCATCAGTTCAGCCACATGGTTGACCCGCTTTTGATAAATGGTATCTACGATGCTTCCCTTTCCATTAGCGGTCAAGAGCAAAGGAGTCAAGGGTTGTTGCAAATCAGTTGCAAATCCAGGGTAAGGAGAGGTTTTAATGTGAACAGCTTTCAGATTTTCTTGCTTTTCAACAAACACACTATCCTCAGAAATGGTCATCCGAACACCCATTTCTTCCAGCTTAGCGATAAAGCTTTCCAAGTGTTCATAAAGGACATTGTTGATTTGAATCCCTTCTCCAACAGCTGCAGCAAGGGCGATATAGGTCCCTGCTTCGATGCGATCTGGAATCACTTGGTGACGTGTCCCGTGGAGAAAGTCTACTCCTTCAATGGTAATGATATCTGTACCCGCACCACGAATGTGTGCTCCCATATTATTGAGAAGGGTCACGACGTCAATAATCTCAGGTTCACGAGCAGCGTTTTCAATAACAGTACGACCTTCCGCTTTAACAGCCGCTAGAATGGTATTAATAGTTGCTCCAACGCTAACCGTATCCATATAGATAGCTGCGCCACGGAGACGCTCCCCATTTGTGGAAAGGTTCATACTCGAACCATCCATGGTCATCTTAGCGCCCATCGCCTCAAAGGCTTTCAAATGCAGATCAATGGGACGTGGACCTAGGTCACATCCACCTGGTAGACCGACAGTTGCCTGGCCATAACGTCCCAATAGACTTCCGTAGAAATAGTAAGAAGCGCGAAGACTGTTGATCTTTCCAAATGGCATTGGCATATCTTGTACACCACGCGGATCGATAATAAGAGTCTCCCCATCTCGCTCCACCTTTGCCCCCATGAGGTTCATAATGTCAATCAAGCTAGCCACATCTGATATATCTGGAACACCATCAAGGGTCACAATTTCGTCTGCTAAAATAGTTGCTGGAATGAGGGCCACCACACTATTTTTTGCACCACTAATGGTCACCTCACCTTTTAAAGGGTGACCACCATTAATTATAATTTTTTTCATGTAAATTTGTATAAGCTCTTTCAATCATTCGGTAAAAAATTACCGCATCTATTATATCATAAAAACGCTTCATTTTCCACTACTTCTTATCTTTTGATCGGTCCATCCAATCCTTAAAAAACCTCAACTATATGTTTTGCTATTTTTTTATATTTTTGCTTGCAAACCTAATTTATTTATGTGTTCTCTTGTTGTTTTTTTAAAAAAGGCAGCCCTTTTCGGACCGCCTTTCCTGACTTTATTTCACTTCATTTCCTAATTCATATTTACTGCCTTTTAAAGCTCGACTCAAAGACCATTTCCAAGGTTTCCCTTCAATGGTTACTTGTTTTTTCTCTAAATCAACTTTTACTTCTTCCACACCTTTTACTGCGGATAATTTTTCAGTGACAGCATTGGCACAACCTTGGCATTTCATTCCACTAATTTCGTATGTTTTTGACATAATTATTTTCCTTTCTTTTACTCGAGGAGGTAACTTTTCTCCTAGTTCTTACAATTTTTTTCTCTTTAATCTGAGAGCATTCAGTACAACCGATACTGAACTAAAACTCATGGCTAGACCTGCTAACATCGGGTTTAAGAGCGGGCCACCAAAGAGATAGAGAAGCCCCATCGCCACCGGAATGGCTAAAACATTGTAGATAAAGGCCCAGAACAAGTTTTCCTTGATGGTCTTAATCGTGTAACGACTAATTTCCAAGGCTCGGACAACATCCATCAATTGCGGTTTCATGACGACGATATCGGCACTTTCCATAGCGATATCTGTCCCAGATCCCATGGCAATCCCGATATCCGCAGTTGCAAGAGCTGGTGCATCGTTGATTCCATCTCCCACCATGATCACAGACTTGCCTTCTGCTTGCAATTCTTGGATCACCCGAGATTTTTCTTGTGGAAGGACTTGACTAATGACCTGGTGGATTCCAGCCTTCTTGGCAATAGCCTGAGCAGTCCGTTCATTATCCCCAGTCAGCATGATGACCTTCTTGCCCATTTTTTCTAGGCTAGCAACCATTTCTAAACTATCTTCCTTGATCCGGTCTGCTACCCCAAAAAGGGCCATGAGTTGTCCATCTTCAGCTAAGAAAATCGGGGTTTGTCCATCCTGAGTTAAGTCCTCCAAGTCAGCCTTGGCAAGATGAATATCGATTCCTTCCTCATCCATGAGCGTTTGATTCCCAGCCAGATAAACCTTCCCACCATAGTTAGCAGTGAGGCCCCTTCCTGTTAGACTAGAGAAGTTTTCCATCTCTAATAAGTCTATATGCTCTTCTTTCGCAGCATCCAAAATAGCTTGTCCCAATGGATGTTCGGACTTGGCTTCCAGAGAAGCTAGGACTTGTAAGGCATGGTTCGTTTGACCATAGGTATAGGAAGAAGACAACTGAGGTTTACCTTGAGTGATGGTCCCCGTTTTATCAAAGACCAAGACTTGCGCTTGGTGAGCTAACTCAAGGACATCCCCCCTCTTGTAGAGGATTCCATGCTCTGCCCCTAAGCCTGTGCCCACCATAATGGCTGTCGGAGTCGCCAAGCCTAGGGCACATGGACAGGCAATGACCAAGACACTGATTGTCACCGTCATAGCAAAGGTGAAAGTTTCACCCATGATAAAGTACCAAAAGAGGCCTGATAAGAGGGCAATCCCCATGACTACAGGGACAAAGACTCCTGCCACTTGATCCGCAATCTTGGCAATCGGTGCTTTGGTTTGTTGGGCATCTTCCACCAGCTGAATGATTTGTGCTAGTAAGGTATCCCGACCAACTTTCTCAGCCCGATAAACCAAACTACCTTGTCCATTAATGGAACCTGCGTAAACTGGACTGCCTTCAGTTTTTTGGATGGGGATAGATTCACCCGTCAGCATGCTTTCATCAATGGCTGATTGTCCGGAAACCACTTGACCATCAACGGCTATTTTTTCACCTGGTTTGACCAGGATCTGATCTCCAATGACCAAGTCTTCTACAGGTAGTTTCACTTCCTTTCCATCACGTAGGACCGTTGCCTCTTTAGCCGCCAGATGCATGAGCTTTTTGATAGCTTGAGAAGTACGCCCTTTTGATAATGTTTCAAAATACTTACCCAAAGTAATCAAGGTTAAAATCACGGCTACAGATTCAAAATAAAGCTGGTGCACGTGATGGTGGTGGCCAAGCAAAATGTGATAAGTCCCATAAAGACTATAAAGAAAGGCTGCACTAGTCGCTAAAGCTACCAAAGCATCCATATTGGGATGGCCTTTTAGAAGGGTTCGGAAGCCATTTCGATAAAAGGCTCGACCGAAAACCATCACAGGGATGGTCAAGGCCAAAAGTACAAGAGTATAAGCCACAGGTGCTTGATCAGGTGAAACAAATGCAGGTGCCGGTAGGCCAATCATGGGCCCCATTGCTAGATAAAAGAGAGGCAGGGTGAAGACGGAAGACCAAAAGAGGCGTTTTCGGATCACTTGTAGCTTGTCACCTTCTCGCTCTTCTTGGCTCTTAGCTGTATCTGGATTGTATACTACTGCCTCATAACCGGCGTCCGCTACTGCTTTTGAAATAGCCTCTGGACTCAAAGGTTCCCCCTGATATTCAACCGTCATTTTTTCAGTGGTTAGGTTGACTGTCGCTTTTTCAACACCCTCAAGATGGTTAACAGCTTTCTCCACATTGATCACACAGGATGCACACGTCATCCCATTGACGACAAAAGTTTCTTCTTTCATTTATCTTCCTCCACATGACTGGCACAGTGACACTGGCCAGGTTGGCAATCACATTGAACCCGCTCCACGCTCACTTTCGAAGCCAGGAGGTCTTGCAACCCCTTCATTTGCTCCTCGGTCATAGGGGTTTGCTGGATTAATCGCTCCAATATGTGACCATGCTTGGTCAAGCAGATCTTACTTAAAACTTCATTAACAGCTGTAAAATTAGCCTCTTCTTCATTGAGGATGGTCTGATACAAATAGGTCCGACCTTCTCTTCGGCTTGTCAAATAGCCTTTATCAGCCAATCGTCCTAAGAGGGTTTTCACCGTCGAAGCTGACCAGTCCTGCTTGGTGGAGAGAATCTTGGTTATTTCTGTAGAAGTCGCTTCCCCCTTAGTCCAGAGAACTCTCATGACTTCCCATTCCGCACTTGAAATCTTTGCCATTCTTTTACCTTTCTAGCTCTCATCAAGAACAATTAATTTACATTTGTAGTTACATTATACACCTTCCATTTTGTTTGTCAATAGTTTTGTTTACTTTTGTAGATTAATTTCATAAAAAGAGAGTGGGACAGAAATCGGTAATTCGTTAGAATTCGATTTCGTCGTCCCACCTCCGCACAGTTGAGTAGGGCTGTAAAAGCTGATGAAATCAGCGTAGTAGAGCCCACTCAACCACTGCGTCTTGCTCGATAATCCAAAGATAATTGAGAGGCTAGGACTTTTGTCCCGGCCTCCTTTCTATCTCCTTAGTTAACTGCTTCTTTTAAGGCTTCTACCTTGTCCAAACGTTCCCATGGTAGATCGATATCAGTACGTCCCATATGTCCATAAGCCGCTGTTTGACGGTAGATTGGACGTTTGAGATCCAACATTTGAATAATCCCTGCAGGACGAAGGTCAAAGATTTGACGCGCTGCTGCTTCTAATTTGCTTTCAGCAACTGTTCCTGTACCGAAAGTATCGATACGAACAGATACAGGGTGAGCCACCCCAATCGCATAAGCCAATTGCACTTCTGCTTTCTTAGCAAGACCTGCAGCAACAATGTTTTTAGCGATATAGCGAGCTGCATAAGAAGCTGAACGGTCCACCTTAGTTGCGTCCTTACCAGAGAAGGCACCACCACCGTGACGTGAGTAACCACCATAGGTATCTACGATAATCTTCCGACCCGTCAAACCTGAGTCTCCTTGAGGTCCTCCGATAACGAATCGACCTGTTGGATTGATAAAGAATTTAGTCTCATCATCCAGGTAAGAAGCTGGAATCACTTCCTTGATGACCTTATTGATCACATCCTGGTGGATTTGTTCATTGCTGACATCTGGATCGTGTTGAGTTGAAATAACCACCGTATCCACGCGCACTGGCTGGTCATTTTCATCATACTCAACAGTGACTTGTGACTTGGCATCTGGACGAAGGTAGCTGATTTCACCAGACTTCCGAAGCTCTGCCAACCGACGAACCAACTTGTGACTGAGTGAAATTGGTAATGGCATGAGTTCTTCTGTTTCATCCACCGCAAAACCAAACATGAGACCTTGGTCACCTGCACCAATCAAGTCAAGTGGATCTTGGTCTGCGTTTCCACGGACTTCCAAAGCTTCATTAACCCCTTGAGCGATATCAGGAGATTGTTCCACCAAAGATGGGTGGACTCCCACTGTTTCAGCCGAGAATCCATACTCAGTGTTTGTATAACCGATCTCTGCAATGGTATCACGAACCACACGGTTAATATCGACATAAGCTGTAGTTGAGATCTCACCAAAGACATGCACGGAACCAGTATAAACAGCTGTTTCTGCAGCCACGTGTGCTTCTGGATCTTGCTCTAAAATAGCATCCAAAATAGCATCTGAAATTTGGTCTGCAATCTTATCTGGATGCCCCTCAGATACCGATTCAGACGTGAATAATTTACGTTCTGACATAAAAATGTCCCCCCTTAAAAAATAATTGTTATAGAGTTACAAAGAACTGGTAGATGCTTTCTACCACCTTATCGGGACCATATAACTTAACTATTATATCACGATTTTTCACCAGTATTCCTTTTTTTATAAAAAGAAAAAGATATAGTTTGAAACTATATCTTTTAACTTAACCTCTTTCCAACTCTAATTCCTACAGTAGCAAGGTCCCTATTAATACAAGGATAGTGGAAATGATAGATGGAATTTGAATACCTAACCAAGCTGGATCACCAGCAAAAAGCATGGACGCAAAATAGAGAGTTACTGAAACAAATAGCATCGTCTTATTAGCCGTTTTCGTACCAATGCCAAGCAAGACTGTCGCAGCAATGTAACAAGTAAGGTAAGAGCCCAAAAAGAACAAAAAGACAATCGCCCATCCTCCCATTACCAGAGCACTACCTATAAAAAGCATCAGTAAGCCCATATTTACGAAAAATACAAGAGTTAGAAGGCCCCTATTAGGAACAGAATTTTCTGGGGCTTGTTCCGCCATTTGTGGCTGAGCAGGATTTTCTGGACCTTGATCCGCCATTTGTGGTTGAACAGGATTTTCTAGATCTTGATATGTCATTGGTGGCTGAGTAGGATTTTCTGGGACTTGATACGCCATTGGTGGCTGAACAGGATTTTCTAGGCCTTGTTCTGCCATTGGTGGCTGAGCAGGGTTTTCTGGGACTTGAGACCCCATTGGTGGCTGAGCAGGGTTTTCTGGTACTTGAGCCCCCATTCGTTGCTGAATAGATTCTTCAGGCATTCCGTCTTTGTCTTGGTTTGTTTCACAATTTAGCTGTTGATCTGTCATAATTTTCTCCTGACATTTTTCTAAAATATTTTGCTTTTCTTAAAATGCTGGAATAAACGATTTTATAAGTGATATTCACTGAATTCTTCCATGCATCTAATGACATTTTTAAAATATACAAATTGGTAGAATTTCTTGACTCGATAGGATCATTGATCAAGCAAATACTGATTTAAAAGAGTTTCCCCCTTCTTAATATCTCAATACTTCTTTATCTTCTTTCGCTAGGATTGTTCCTATTAAAACGAGAATAGATAAAACTATCGGTGCAATTCGGAAAACTCCCCAGTCTGGATCATAAGCTAAAATAATGGACAGTATATAAAGTACGAAACTCGTATAGAGTAGCGTCTTATTCCCTTTCTCCATCCCTATTCTAAGAAAAATGGCCCCAATAACAATACTTAATAAGTTTGGTCCTAGAAAAATTAAAATGAAAAGTCCCCAAGCATTACCCGAAAGTGCAAAGTAAGAGATAAACAATACAAGATAGATAATGGATAAGTAAAAGGCGACTGAAAGAAGAATGGAGGTAAATTTGATTTTTGTTGGATAATTCTGGATAGGTGCCGAATAAAAACCATCTCCACTTATCCTAATCGTATCTTTAGTTTCTTCAACATTATTCTGCTGATTTGCCATAGCATTCTCCTCCCTTTTCTTATTACTTTATTTATGTTTTCTCTTAAAACATTTATACACTATTTCATCATTCTTTTCATTAACCGTAAGACAACTGGAATCCTACCAAGGAATTGCAGGATAGTGACGCCCAAGGAAACCAACGGAACGATCGGATACCAGGTATGCTCTTTTCTAATCGAAGAACATAATCGTACCCAATCCATTTTCACTACCTGCTATCCAAACAGTCGAAATATAAAGAAAGGTTACAAAATAAATTAGCCCGGATACCATTTATTTCTAGACATTTATTTCACTCCACTTTCAAAGTAAAGTATAAATTGATTTGTTACCTCTCATTATACCACAATTTGTAACCGCTTCCTCCATGTTTTCTCGCTATATAAAAAAGGTAGGATTTTACGCCCTATCTTCTATAATTACTCTCCATTATCAAACATTACAGTTCCGAAAAAAACCACTATAGCTATTATAAGAGGCATAAACAAAAATATTCCCCCAGCTTGGTCATACACTGCAATCATCGAAACAAAAAATAAAACTGCAGATGTATAGAGACTTGTTCTATTCCCAATCGTTTTTCCGCTCCAAAGCAGAAGGGTAGCAATGATAATACAGAGAAAATGGAGTTGTAACATAATTGTCCATTCTCTAAATGCGATCGCGACGAGTAGAGACCATCCTAGGTATATAGTTGCGAAAACAAGTGCAATAGATAGTACTATCGTACTTCCGACTCTTTTTTCTGTCCTCATCTCATTGTTAGAAAGGAGAGTATCTCCTAAAACATATGCCTCTTTGTCTTTATTTTCTTTGGGATTCTGCTCTTCACCCGCCATGGATGACTGAACAGTCCCCTCAAGCACACCTTGATGCTCTTGGTTTGATTCATACTTTGGATCTTGGTCTGTCATCGCCCTTCCTCCTCTTTTATAAGGTTAAGTGATTTGGTATTTCTTACTCCTATTATACCCCATTTGATAATCTATTGCATCGGCTATGACGGGTGATAAAATTTATCTATCAGCTTGATAAATTTTCCATATTATTCAAATGTTTTTTTTCGTGTTACAATGTGACAGTATTATTTTCTAATCAGTAAGGTAGCATTTCTTTTTTCCTTGCTCATTAGAGAGGAGGAAATCATTTTTGGATTGGTCAATTGTTGAACAATACTTTCCACTCTACCAGCAGGCCTTTTTCTTGACCTTTCACATTGCTGTATGGGGGATTTTAGGTTCATTTCTTTTAGGACTGATTGTCAGTATCATCCGACACTATCGTTTACCGATTTTAAGTCAACTAGCTGGCTGTTACATCGAACTTTCTCGAAATACACCGCTCTTGATTCAGCTCTTCTTCCTCTACTTTGGATTGCCAAGGATAGGAATCGTCCTTTCTTCAGAAGTCTGTGCAACCATTGGTCTCATCTTTTTAGGTGGTTCCTATATGGCTGAGTCCTTCCGAAGCGGTCTAGAAGCTGTCAGCCAAACCCAGCATGAAATCGGTCTCTCCATTGGGCTAACACCCCGACAGGTCTTTCGCTATGTGATTCTACCACAAGCGACCGCAGTGGCTCTGCCTTCCTTTAGTGCCAATGTCATTTTCCTGATTAAAGAGACCTCTGTATTCTCTGTAGTCGCTTTAGCTGACCTCATGTATGTAGCAAAAGATTTGATTGGACTCTATTACGAGACAGATATCGCCCTGACCATGTTGGTTATTGCCTATCTGCTTCTCTTACTACCGATTTCACTTCTCTTTAGTTGGATAGAAAGGAGATTACGCCATGCAGGATTCGGGAATCCAAGTACTCTTTCAGGGAAATAATCTCCTTCGGATACTCCAAGGCTTGGGCGTGACCATTGGAATTTCCATTATCTCTGTCTTCCTATCCATGATCCTTGGAACTTTACTCGGAATCGTGATGACTTCTCATTCAAAAGTCATTCGTCTGCTCACTCGCTTTTATCTGGAATTTATCCGGATCATGCCTCAGTTGGTCCTGCTCTTTATCGTATACTTCGGCTTGGCCCGCAACTTCAACATCAACATTTCTGGTGAAAGTTCAGCTATTATCGTCTTTACCCTTTGGGGAACGGCTGAGATGGGGGATTTGGTCCGAGGGGCCATCACTTCTCTTCCAAAACACCAGTTTGAAAGTGGACAAGCCTTAGGATTAAGCAAGGTCCAACTATATCGCTACATCATCATCCCACAGGTTCTCAGACGATTGCTTCCACAAGCTATTAACTTGATTACGCGTATGATAAAAACAACCTCCTTAGTGGTCCTCATCGGGGTTGTAGAAGTTACCAAGGTCGGCCAGCAAATCATCGATAGCAACCGCCTGACCATCCCAACCGCTTCTTTTTGGATTTATGGAACTATTTTAGTCTTGTACTTTATTGTTTGCTTCCCTATTTCCAAATTAGCAGGACTGTTAGAAAACCACTGGAGGAATTAATATGTCTGAAACCATTTTAGAAATCAAGGACCTAAAAAAATCCTTTGGAGACACTCCTATCCTCCAAGGGCTTTCCCTCAAGGTTCAAAAAGGGGAGGTCGTGGTGATCTTGGGGCCTTCTGGTTGTGGTAAGAGTACCCTCCTTCGTTGTATCAATGGCTTAGAAAGCATCCAAGCTGGCGATATTCTCTTGGATGGTCAATCCATTACCAAGAATCAAAAGGACTTCCACCTGGTCCGCCAAAAGATTGGGATGGTCTTCCAAAGTTATGAACTCTTCCCTCATTTAGACGTTCTCCAAAACTTGATTCTTGGTCCTACAAAAGCTCAAGGACGAGCTAAAGAGGAAGTCATCAAGGAAGCAGAAGAGTTACTGGAACGGGTCGGTCTCTTGGAGAAGAAACATAGCTACGCAAGGCAGTTGTCTGGTGGACAGAAGCAACGGGTAGCCATCGTTCGCTCCCTCCTCATGCATCCAGAAATTATCCTCTTCGATGAAGTGACAGCCTCTCTAGACCCTGAGATGGTCCGGGAAGTTTTAGAACTCATCAACGACCTGGCCCAAGAAGGACGGACCATGATTCTGGTGACTCACGAGTTACAGTTCGCACAAGCTATTGCCGATCGAATCATTTTCTTGGATCAGGGCAAAATTGCCGAAGAAGGAAGTGCTCACTCCTTCTTTACCAACCCACAAACCCAACGAGCACAAGAATTTTTAAATGTATTTGACTTTAGCCAATTTGGCTCATATCTATAAAGGAGATTTTTATGAAATTCATTAAACCAATTTTAGTTCTTTTTACCTTCGCTCTCGCTTTGCTCTTTATCACTGCATGTGGCTCTAGCAAGTCATCATCTTCTTCTACCGGCTCTAAAGCACGTACCATTGAAGAAATCAAGAAAAGTGGCGAGCTTCGTATCGCAGTCTTTGGAGACAAAAAACCTTTTGGTTATGTTGATAATGATGGATCCTACCAAGGTTACGATATCGAACTAGGAAACCAATTAGCTAAAGACCTTGGTGTCAAACCGAAATATGTATCAGTGGATGCGGCTAACCGTGCGGAATACTTGATCTCCAATAAAGTGGATATCACATTGGCCAACTTCACCGTAACTGATGAGCGGAAGAAACAAGTAGACTTCGCCCTTCCTTACATGAAGGTTTCACTCGGTGTGGTGTCTCCTAAAGATAAGGTCATCACTGATGTGAAACAATTGGAAGGAAAAACCTTGATTGTAACCAAGGGAACTACTGCTGAAACCTACTTTGAAAAGAACCATCCAGAAGTGAAACTTCAAAAATATGACCAATATAGCGATGCCTATCAAGCTCTCCTAGATGGACGTGGCGATGCCTTCTCAACAGACAACACAGAAGTTCTTGCCTGGGCCCTTGAAAACAAAGGATACGAAGTTGGAATTACTTCACTTGGTAATCCAGATACTATCGCACCAGCGGTTCAAAAAGGAAACAAAGAACTCCTTGATTTCATTAACGATGACATTCAAAAGCTTGGAAAAGAAAACTTCTTCCACAAAGCTTATGAAAAAACTCTTCACCCAACCTACGGCGATGCTGCAAAAGCAGATGACCTCGTTGTTGAAGGTGGCGAAGTAAAATAACAAATAAAGACTCTATCGCAATGATAGAGCCTTTTTTCTTTTCAAAAATTATTTTCCCTAGTATCCTTTGGTCGTTTCATCCAAAAGAAAGTAGCTAGTAGGACATCGATGGCTAAACAGAAAGATAGGATCTGTAGTGGCCACAGCAAGCCATAAACAGCTGATAGCCCGTAGAAAATACATGCAGAAGCCCAAAAGATTCGAGAATCTATCGCCAATGCGAACTGGGTTGAGACAAAGCCGATAGTAAATAAAACCAAATGAATACCCGTTGCATAAAAAATGATGAAGGCAAAAGGGCCTGTCAGGATGAGTCCAATAATACCCAAGCCATAATAAGCAAGACCTAACCATTTTGGGAGAGCAAAGAGATACGAAAACATAGACGATGCATTTTCTTCCTTGCTTAAGTTCCTGTTAAGAGGCTCTCTAGATGTCTCAAGTGACTGCTGGCTATTGCTGTCTTGCTCAACTGTCACATCCACTGTAGGCTTCTCCTGCCCAGCCTCTAAGTCCTTTGTTACAACTCCTTCTCCCCTATCGCTCGATTTGTTCCCAAATAACATAACAAGAGGAGCGATGACTAATTTTTCTTTTATCAAGACGAATACATTAGGATAGCCGTATCGTTTTGGATAAGTAAGCAAATCGGGTAATAAGGACGAAGATTCCTTATTTCCGGAGCTTCCTTCATCTGAACCATTTTGACTTTCTAACCGCTCAGCTGGCTCTTCTTCATCTCCATATGCAGCACCTTCTCGCTTAGCAAGGGCGCTTGACCGCGTCCCAAAGATCTTTTGCAAACTTTCCTTCTGTCTATATACCAGATAAAGGGAAATAACAGAATGGTAAAAAGGGATGGGTGAAGTCGTCTTTAAAACAAGCAGGTCTAGTGTGACAGAAGGGAGATAGTAACAACCATAAAGACAACTAAGCACAAATAGAACCTTCTGATTCTTAAGGACGAGAAGGCAAGTCAACAAAATGACTAGCAGGACTTCTTGGTCCACTCCTTCAAACAATCTCCAGTAAAAGTCAGATTTTGAATGATCCAATATATTCCACAAGCGTAAGACAACAGGAATCCTATCGACCAATTGTAAGATACTGATCCCCAAGGAAACCAACGGAACGATTGGATACCAAGTCCCTTCCTGACCAACTAAAGAACGAAGACGAGGCCACTCCACCTTATTGATCATGATCAGGACAATCGCTAAGGTTGGAAGTTGAGAAAGTCTCATCACAACCTCAGTACCAAACAAAGCAATGGGAACCTCTTGTGGCCAAAAGATGCTGAGGACGAGGAAGAGAGCATAAAGAAGAAGCCCCTCCGCCTTCTCCTGGTCTTTCCAGATTTTAACTGTGAGAAAGACTTGAATAGCCATCCATAAAAGAATCTGAATGATTGACAACCAGATAATAGGGGGATTCTCTCCGTTTCCAGGCTCTCCGGATAAGAGCATAAATACTTGAAAAAGAGCCTCAAGAATCTGGACTAGTAAGAGAATGAGGTAGCAAATTTTACGGTTCATCACAATCTCCTCCCTCTAGACGAATCAGTGAAGCGTGAACTCAAAAATAAGCTTTCAATATAATTGTAGGTAGTGAGACAGCAATCCATTCTTAAATAAAGTCTGCCTCTGCAATAGCTTCTTTGACCACTTCCAATGGAAGAAGGACTAGCTCTACTTCTTTTTCACGATAGAGATACTGAGCATATTCATCGATGCGGTATTGATGGATATAAACTACCCGCTTGCAGCCTACTTGAAGCAGCTGCTTGGTACAGTTGAGGCAAGGGAAATGGGTCACATAGGCTGTGAAACCTTTGGGAATCCCCCGTTCCGCTCCCTGTAAAATGGCATTGACCTCTGCATGGAGGGTCCGAACACAGTGTCCCTCCACCATGAGGCAGTCATGATCCAAGCAATGCTCCGTACCAGAGACAGAGCCATTGTAACCCGTCGCAACCACCTTATGATCCTTGACCAATACAGCACCCACCTTGGCTCGCTTACAAGTTGCTCGATTTGATATTAACAAAGCCTGTGCTGCAAAATACTCATCCCAAGCTAATCGTTTATGTCCCACAGTCTTGTCCTCCTTCATGAACATTCTAAATTTTTTTCATTATAGCACGAAATCAGCAAGAAAAAAAGATAACACTGTCACAGCCGATTCGTTCACTCAAAGAAAAAGAGATCCATGCGGATCTCTTTATTAATTATTTACCAAGTTTTGCTTTAGCTGCATCTGCAAGAGCTGTGAAAGCTGCTGCATCGTTAACAGCCAAGTCAGCAAGCATTTTACGGTTAACTTCGATCTCAGCCAATTTCAAACCATGCATCAATTGTGAGTATGAAAGTCCGTTCATACGAGCTGCCGCATTGATACGTGTGATCCACAATTTGCGGAAGTCACGTTTCTTTTGACGACGGTCACGGTATGCATAGTAGTAAGAGTTCATTACTTGTTCTTTTGCAGTACGGAACAAGATGTGTTTAGCTCCATAGTAACCTTTAGCTAATTTAAGAATACGTTTACGACGTTTGCGTGATACAACGCCACCTTTAACACGTGCCATTTATATTTCCTCCAATATTTCCTAGAATTCTTTACTTACAAATACGCGATTATTTCAAGCGAGTAAGCATTGCTTTGATACGTTTGAAATCTCCTGAATGCACCATAGATGCTTTACGAAGATGACGACGTTGTTTCTTAGTTTTTCCGTGGAAACGGTGAGAAGTGTAAGCACGGAAACGTTTAAGTCCACCAGAACCTGTACGTTTGAAACGTTTAGCTGATGCGCGGTGTGTTTTTTGTTTTGGCATGATATTTTCTCCTTTTTTTAACTTTCTGACAGATTATTTCTTGTCAGTTGCTGGTGCCAACTGCATGAACATTTGACGACCATCCATTTTAGCACGTTGTTCGATGATAGCAATATCTTGAGTTGCTTCAGCGAAATCGGCTAAAACTTTTGCCCCAATCTCTTTATGGGTGATCATACGACCCTTAAAGCGAATGGAAACCTTCACTTTGTTCCCTTTTTCAAGGAACTTGCGAGCATTGCGAAGTTTTGTATCGAAATCACCCTTGTCAATAACTGGGCTCAAACGAACTTCTTTCACGGTCACAACGCTTTGTTTTTTGCGTTGTTCTTTTTGTTTCTTCTGGTACTCAAATTTGAACTTACCGTAGTCCATAATTTTCGCAACAGGAGGTTTAGCTTGAGGTTGAATGAGAACCAAGTCCACATTAGCGTCGTCCGCAAGTGCTTGCGCTTCACCAAGTGGTTTGATACCCAATTGTTCGCCCTCAAGACCGATTAAGCGAACTTCACGTACACGAATTTCATCATTGATGAATAAGTCTTGCTTTGCTATGGTTTTCACCTCTTTTTTTATTTTAGAGAAAAACAAGAGCGGACTTGCTAACGCAAACCCGCACTACATGATTATATTTCATTTCTGAAACTTGATCCGTAGGGGCCAGACAACGTTAGTCGCAAGGCGAGAAGTTCTCACTTCTGCTTTTCTCAACTTTTATATGATATCAAGTTTATGATGGATTGTCAAGGATTTTTTTTGCTTTTTCTTCAATAAATGCAACCACTTGATCAATCCCGACACCAGTCGTATCAAAATGAATGGCATCGTCTGCTGGTTTCAATGGCGAAACCTCTCGGTGACTGTCTTTGTAGTCCCGATCAGCAATTTCTTTTTTCAATACTTCTAAATCTGTTTCAATGCCCTTGCTCAAATTTTCCTTATAGCGACGTACTGCACGTTCTTCTACAGAAGCCACTAGGAAAATCTTCAATTCTGCATTTGGTAAGACAACCGTCCCAATATCACGACCGTCCATGACGATCCCACCTTGAGCAGCAATCTGTTGTTGCTGGGCTACCAAGCGCTCACGCACAGGAGCCAAGGCAGATACCCAAGAGACATTGTTGGTCACTTCATTGTCACGAATTGGATGAGTCACATCGACATCAGCTACGAAGACTAATTGCTGGCCGTCTTCAGAGCGCCCAAAGCTCACAGGATATTGGTTCAGCAAATCAACCAACTGGTCAACATCTGCTTCAGTCAGATCATGACGAAGAGCCAGATAGGTCGCTGCGCGATACATGGCACCCGTATCGAGATAAGTGTAGCCTAAATTTTTAGCAATAATCTTAGCAACAGTTGACTTCCCGCTAGATGCAGGGCCATCAATCGCGATTTGAATCTGTTTCATAGCTTATCCTTTATTTAATCTTGACGACATCTCCTGGATTGGCATACCATGATCCAGTAGACATGTGAGATGGATTCAGTTGTTCTAATTCGGCAATCGAAATGCCAGCACGCGCCGCAATTGCTGCTTCTCCTTCACCAGCTAGTACTGTAATCGTACCTTCTTCAGATTCTTCTGCACTTGCTTCCTCTGTCTGTTCTGCAGCTGGAGCACTGCTTGCTGCAACGACTGTTGTTTCACCATTGTAGAAACCGCTCATTTGTTTCTTCTTATCGCTTCCACCTGTAGAAAGGTAAACTAAGAAGCAGACCATCGCTACAATAATAATAAAGAAAATAATCGCCAAGATGGTCAACAAGCGATCAGCTTTTATCCCATTTAATTTGTTTGTTCGTTTCAATGTTTCTTCTCCGTCATCATAAATTTCTTCTTCCCATGGCTCTTTCGGCATAACTTCCTCCTTGTGTTTTCCTGTTAAAATCATTACAATATAGATATGAAAATAACCTTAATACCTGAACGTTGTATCGCATGTGGCCTTTGCCAAACATATTCGGACATTTTTGACTATCACGATAATGGCATCGTTAAGTTCGCCTCTGAGGATGAACGATTGGAAAAAGAATTTCCTACCGATGCTTCTATCCAAGAAGCGGTTAAAAATTGTCCAACCCGAGCTCTTATTAAAGATTAAGAGCTTTTTTCATTATCTGCATAGTAGAGTTGATAATAGTCCACATGGATAAAGTTATCTGTCAACTCAATCTCACCCTTAAAATGATCATTCAAGGCTAAGGCATTGATAAAGTATTTTTTGGGCCACTTACGCATACAGAAGGTCCGACTTCTTGATCCATCGTTAAAAATTAACTTGATGGAATTCTTTGTAACTTCCACTTTTTCAATCGATGAAATCGGAACTTTTATAGGAGTTAAAGGATTCGCCGTGATAATCCGTAAAATCCCATCATCGTAGATCGTAAAATAGCGATGCACTCCTACAGCCAGCAAGGCCATAAAGAGAAAGAATGAAAAGAGTACCACCGTCGGGATACTGGAACTCTCATACATTAGAGCTAGTCCAATAAAGACGGGTATAACCGATAATGACCAATAGGTAATCAGCATGGATAAATCAGGCTGCCAATGGTATCGGATTTTCCCAAAAATCTTAATCATATGCGGAACCCCCTCCTACTAGTTTAGCATAAAATCAACAAAAATAGAACAGGAAAGCCTGTTCTATTTTTAATAATTTAAGTTATCAAATAACCTGATCAAAACGGTAGGAAATTTGTAAGCATGAATCAATTTTTGGCAGTAGGTACTTTGAAGAAATCTTTTGATAAATAGCCTTTGCCACTAATCAAATCATATTCAACCATTTTGAGATCCTCAGCGATTTCCAACGCTTCTCCTTCTAAAGCTTTTTTGTCAACACTTGCTTTCTTCAAAACCTCAGTCAAAAGAGCATAGTAAGGTGAGACTTTAGAGTTGGTCTGTTCAAAGACCATAGCAGAGAAATCACTCGAGTTAACTAAAGGATATTCTAATTTAGGAGCATCGAAATTACTCCAAATAAAGTAGTCTGTTTGGTATTGACCTTCTGGATAGTTCTTAAAGGCAGATTCTGGATACAAACCAGGCAAATGATCCCCATAGAAGACAACTGTAATCTTTTTATCGATTTTGGATAGCTTTTCTAGGAAATCTTGGGTGGCTTTGTCAGTAAACGTTAATAACCTTGAATAATTTGTCAAACGAGTATTCACATCCTCTGAGAAACCTTTGCCGGAAGCTGTTACATCTGATGGTTCCCCTGCAATAAATGGGGCGTGATTCTGCATCGTAATGACTGAGAAAAACTGACTCTGCTTAGGATTTAAATCTTTTAGGACTGCATTATAGGTTGATTGGTCACTAACATGAATTTCCTGGTATCCTACATTATATTCCTTTTTGTCATCAATACTTACAAACTTATCAAAATCCAGTCTATTATAGATAACATCTCTTGAATAGTTAATTTTTGATTCAAAATGGATAATTTCCTTATTTTTAGGTGCAAAAGAATCACTTATCGAAATTAACGGTTGCATTTTCGGAGCAACATCTGAGTATAGAACAGAGACGGTAGGGCTGATATTATAAAATGGTAAACCTGTTAAAGTTTGAAATTCCATATTAGCCGTACCACCGCCGTAGCCATCTGATTTCATTAAACCACTTGTCACTTTTGACTTTATATCTTGAATATTTGGGATAGGATTTCTAGAAATTGTCACTCCTTCTATTCTGCTAGGATCCGAAAAACTCTCACTTAGAACATAGATGATGGTCTGTTGATCGATAACTTCATTTCTTGTTTGATTGATTTCAGAGGCTTGATTAGAGTATTTCTTTTCAATCTCAAGCATTTTTTCTTTACTATATCCCTCCGGTTTTATCATGACTTCTGTTGTCAATTGATTGAACCAGACAAAAGCTAACGACCGATACCTGGCATTAATCGAATTCCCCAGCCATTTCGTATCCTGAAAGTTATTCAATAAGGTGATAACTGGTACTTTCTCCGAAATTACGCCATTTTCTTTTTGGTCAAAGATAGAATATACTTTATAACCAAATAATACAAGAGCCAAAAGTGTAAGATAGCGAATTATCGTTGACCGTATAATTTTCCCTGTGTAAATATATCGTCTGCCGAGAATATAGGTAACCGATAAACCAACAGCAACTGCTATGACAATGAGCATAAAGGAGACATCAACAAAGCTAAATAAAACGGACGGTTGAGATAACCAGACCAAATCACTCGGTAAAATAGGTTCTCCCCTCATACTGAATTTAACAGCGTTGGCAACAACGAAAGAAACACTACTAAAGACTATTAGAATCGTTGTAAACCAATATCTATTGATCAATACATATAGAGAGATATATAGAAACACGAGACAGAGGATAGGAAATACGACTCCACCTGGAAAAATCGAATAACCAACAAGCAAGTCTCCTGCTCCAAGTCCAAGTTGCACACCAGTGTTAGATAGAATAGCTAGACTAATACTAGTCATAACAGCCAGTGAAAAACTCGATCTATTTTTAACTAAGTCTATTTGACCTTTGACAAAAAACAATCCGATAAGAGTTAAAAGAATAGAGAAACCAATCATTCTAAACTCGACAAACCAGAATTGCGACAGGGAATACTTGCCTCCTCCGGTTTTTCCAATGCCATCAAACAAATACCAGGTCGTACGATAGAGAGTTGAAGGAATTTTAGAATCTGTTAAAACAAAAGTTGTTAAAATACTAGAATGCAATAAGTATTCAAATAGTTTTCCAATTGGTCTCGTTTTTCTTTTAACAGCCTTGTTATCAAACCACTGTCTAATAGTTGAAAATAAGAGTGAACTAGCAACTAATACCGATACAAAAACAATTGAGTTGGTCTGCCAAAAACCATTCTTGGCAAAATCGAATACCTGATATTTCAGTACATTAATATGAAGGGCAACTTCAACTGAATAAGAAAGAATTAAATAGACACTATAGGATACAATAATCTTTAAAGCAAAAATTCGCTTTAAATCATATTGAGATATTAAGGCAACTAAAACGACTGTTGCAAGCCCAAAATAAATCCCACAGTGATTAATCAATGCTATAACGGAACCCGTTGCTCCTAGTTTCTCGGCAATCACATGCTGAACTAGATACGTATTAATGACAAGAAATAAGACGAGGAGAGCAAAGGAATACAGTTGAGTTCTCGTTAATTTTTGATAGTTTCTTATAAGAAACTCTTTTAAATTAAACTTCTTTTTTCTCTTCATTTTTCTCCCCATAACTATGATGTTTAAATTATAATAATCAACCCTGAATTTGTGTATAAATCCCAATACTAATCGTTAAAATGTTCAAAAAGATGAGTGCATATTGTAACGATATATCAAAATGTGAATCCTCACTTTGAGCAATATCAGCTATACCCACTTTTTTGTGGAACCATGTGCCGAAATAAAGTGGTAGAAACATTAAAATATAATAATAGTAACGACCTTGAACCCCACCAACAACAATATCACCTGTGTGATATACACGAGGATCTCCAGAAATCGCAACAATAATTAGGGTTGCTGTACCTAAAAGTAAAAGCAAACTGTAGTATTTAAAGAATTTAGGCAGTTCAATCTTATTTCTAAGAATAATAATGAATAGAATGAAAAAGAAAGTGAAAATTGAAGCTGCGATTAAAAATGCTGATTTTTCAGAAACATACTTTAATGGATCTGAAATAAAATCATTAATAATTCCATGCGGTGCTAAGAATAAAGTTCGTAACAATGGCAACGGATGCGTTAAGAAATAAAATAGACCTGGACCTTCCCCTGAAATTGAACTTCCAGAAGGGAATAATTTAATAATACCAACATAAATAAATGATATAAATAGATTTAAAAGAAATAGTAAGGAAGAAAATGACCTCATTTTTTTATCTTTATAATATCTATTTGGTAAAACAGACAACAAACTTCCGGTTAATATAAAAGGAAATTTCGAAAATGCAAAAAGTAATGTCGTACATTGAAAAGCAATTGCATATTTTTTATCAACTTTATTTTTCTCAGAGAGTACATTTGTTAATAATGCTAACGCAATTAAACTAGCTCCAAAATATAAGTAATCATAATGGTAACCAGCGATAATATATAAAACAGCTGGGAACGTAGAAAAAAGATAAATAGCTTCTCTGAATACCTTACTGATTTTTAATGCAAGATAAGCTAAAATTGCAAAGGCTATAACTTCGAAAATTCTTCCTAAATAATAAGAAACATATACTTTTTTCGAGATCAGTTTACCGATGGACCATCCAATAGCATTAGGGAGAAAGGCCGGATTGTCAAATCCAACTCTTGTTCCTCTAATTTTACTATCTTTATGTTCTACACTATACCAGTACTGTGAGGATTTTTTCCCAGGGTTTCTTAAAGCATCGTAACCAAATACAGAATCATAGTCTTCTAGCTTTTCATCCGAATACTTAAAAATCGGACTATCTGTTATACTAATGACGTTTGGCAAGTGCGACTCTTCATCCAATCCATATTGAACTGGCTTGACAACAGAAATAAAACTACCAAATATAACTATTAACAGAAACGCATTCCGTGGTAATTTATCAGAGTCTTTTGAATTAAACAGCAACAGATAGATAACTGATGCTATTATTAGAATTAACACTTTCTTATTCAAAGTAAATTCAAATAAACTGGTCAAAAAAATCCTTGAGAACAAGATTAAGACGATTGCAATGATAATATTTCTTAACTTTTCTTTATCAAATAAACTCACAAGATTTCCTCTACTTTCTCTTGAGAAGTCTCAACATAATATATTTTATTGCTCTTGCTGGCCCAATCACGATATACTTTAAGGCTCCTTTAATCCCACCGATTTGATTAAAGTCCACGAAGGTATGTGGTTGGAGATCCTCTCGATTGTTCAACTGCTTATTATCGATAAATGGTGTGAGAACGTGTGGATTTTGGGAAATCCTAAAGTCATATTTTTGATCCCAGGCAATGTAGACTAATAAGCGTTCAATCGCATGAAGGATCGAATTTTGAGGAAGAGGTTCAGCTGGAACATCTGCTGCTTTCAAATTCAAATCAAAGAGTGGTTTCAAAGCATCATACTTAAACCAAACAAAGGTGCCATAGCTCATAACAAAAGTATTGAGATTTTTGAAATCAATTGTCTTGGTCGCTCCCATCCGTTGCCAGAGCTTGTTCATCTCTGGTGAAATGAGAACTTCATTCCAGGCAACCACTATTCGATTGTATCGGAAGAAGGTTGGAATATCTGCGATGGTGATTCCAACTTTTGGATTGGCTTCCATATTGGCAAGGATTTTATCTGCCGGTTTAACCAACATATCAATCAATTCTTTCCGCCAAGATTCACCAGCCCAGAAATCTGCTTCTTTGGATTTCTTGGTATGAAAATGGCCGACATAATCATAGTGAGAGAGTTGCTCTTTTAAGAGCAACATTGGTAACACATCTCGTCCAATGTTTCCAGTCACCACGACTGTCGCAACTTGGGCCCGATTAGAAAGAATCTCCTCAATAGCCTGTTTCTTCTCTTCTACATCTGTCGTAATCCACAAGTCATAAGCAAAATGAAAAGCTTGGAAAGCATCTAGAAATTCTTCTAAGAGGTCCACATAAAAGACATGGAGATGAACCGCAACTTTTTTATCAAATGTGTCTCCTAAGTCTTGATCCTTCAAATACTTACGGGATAAGAGATAAGGATAGTCCGGACGGTCAATCATAGACATGTGGTTAAGAATCAAATCCAATGGATAGTCCGATACACGCTCCAATTCATCAAAAATATAAGGCATGATTCCTTCATTGTTTGCAATGGTTTTGACTTTGATGAAAGGAACCTTATGTTTAAGAATCACTGTAGGATTGTAGTAAGAAAAGTCTGGATAGAGCATCCCAGTTGTATCTTCATGGATGGTATCAAAGACAGTTTTATAGCGAAAACCAGCATCCAGGAAATTCGTTGTGACCTTAGTCTCGTAGTTATCGATCACATCTTGGACATTGGTAAAGTCTTGAACGCCCTGCCAAAACTCATGGAAAGTACTTGATTCAATAACCTGTTTTTTAAAACAGAGATAATAACTCTGAATATGTTCGTTAAAATCCTTGTCTTTCCGGTAATTGGTCATTCCCCAAAAATCTACTTCAGGGTCATTTTCAAACTGCTGATAAATTGATTCTAAATCCCAAAGCGGTCCAAAGCAGGTATCATTCATGAGGGTAACAGAATCAAAGTGAGACAGTTGATCAAAGCCGACTGTCTTCATTCCATCCCGCCAAGCAGCGAAGTCAAAGCCACTATTTTGGCGCTCAAGAATATCATCCACCAACTGTTGGGAAGACAAATGATCCTTCACATCTTCTGGTAGCTGACTATTAGAGATAAAGACCACCCGTGAATACAAGGGACGAATTTTTTCTAATTGGTAGAGTACATGCCCACTAATAAAATTAAACTTATTGTAGTGAACATATAAAAGTAAATGTTGCATATTATTTCCTTATTCTTAAGAATTTCAAGATCTTTGTTGGAATGGTCCAACGGCGAGAATGGATGACCGAGTTGTAATCATGAGTTAATTTCCTATAACTTTCAGCTAAATTGTATTGATGTTTAATAAAACCTTCGTCATCTTCTTTTTCGTAGGAGAATTGAAATTGATTTCCTGAAACAGTTGAAAGATCATAAAGAATATGTGGATGGGTATCAAAGAAAACTAAAACGTCATCCAGATCAATTCCATTTGACATTGCAAGAGGAACTTCTCTCTGATCTTCCAATGCAATCAATGATAATTTTTTATAAGAGCCTGGGAACTCTGAAAGCAATATTTTTAGACTCTTTTCATTTTCAAGTTGAAAGATAATGGAGCCTGTATTTTCCATTCTCTCTCTTATTATTTTATGGTAGGTTGAGTGCAAACCATCGTTTGAAGCTGAAATAACTACCTGAGATTTTCCAATCATCTCAATATCACGATTCTTGAATTTCATCCCCAAAAATCGAGCGTACTTGGATGACAGCTTTTGGTTAATGGTTTGTGTCTCCACTTCGATGTATTCTCTAAAACCAGCATAAATCGTCTCAAGAGTATATTTCTTTCGTGCTTTTTTTTGATCCAATAGTTGTTTTTCTTTATATGAATCAAAATTATAAAACACTGTAGCCATTTTTTGACTTAGCAAATCCCTATCCTCTAGTGGATATAAATTCCCAGATTCTAAAAATTTACTAGAAGACAAATGGCCTAAATTGTCAGATATGATTGCCGGAACACCATTTAGGACTGATTCCACAAATACCAAAGAAAATGTTTCTAATTTAGCAGGTAAGACAAGGATATCTTTATCTGTCACCAAGGACCATGGATCCGAGTGAAACCCAACAAAACTCACACGGTCTAGATGATGCGTTTGAATATAGTCATCCATCAACTTTTTGTACTGTTCATCCCATCCTCCGATAAAGACCAGTTCAATATCTTTCCGATTTAATTGATGATAAGCAGCGAGCACCTCTAGCTGATTTTTTCGTTCGTTAATTCCACCAATTGATACAAAACGAGAAATGGTAGAATTCTTGAGCGGACGTTCTTGAACTTCTGTATAGGGAATAAACGGAATCAATTTATCAGTCGTAAAATAATTCGTAAGAGTGTGGTACAATTCCCCTTCGACTACAAAAATTTTATCCGACAAATCATCAATTAAGGGAATTAGCTCCTTATAATAGCCAAACTCACCAAAAGGAAATTCATGAATAATATAAAAATGTCTCACCTTTTCACATGCAGCAGCTATTGCTCCCTGAAACACATTTACTGTATTCGAAATAACCAGTTCAATCTGTTCATTCTGAATGATTTCT
The DNA here is from genome assembly GCF_040226615.1 of Streptococcus australis. Classification (GTDB taxonomy): domain Bacteria; phylum Bacillota; class Bacilli; order Lactobacillales; family Streptococcaceae; genus Streptococcus; species Streptococcus australis_E. Next base: position 263,931 of record NZ_JBCOAT010000001.1, read on the forward strand.
CTTACTTCATCAATATTCTTTTGTTGAGAAGCTTGAATTTCTAAATCCGAAATATCCAGTGTTTTAGACTCAGGCCACCACCACTGATTCGTTTTTAACTGAAATAGTTTAATCCCAGTTGTATCCATATGACGGAGGTAGTCTTTATCGATATGTGGAGCATTATCCGGTATTACATTGTAAACTTCATGACCTTGCTGAACCAACAATTTCATCAGGTTCACAATCGATACTTCTGCTCCACTAAACATAGCTCCAACAGGAGAAACAAATAAAATTTTCATAGCCTACACCAAAGGTATTATTCCCACTTGCCTTGACGGATTAACAATCCAGTAGAAGAATCCAACTCTGAACGATTTGTCCGATCCACAACCCGATCAATTGAAAAGACCGGAGGGTTCGTTGTCGACAATATTGCTAAGTTTTCTTGATTTTCGTCTCTTAAAAATGCTACTAATCTTAATTTCACATGATTAAAGTACGGTAGTTTACATTTATAGGTGATTTTTTTAGGTCCGACACCAGATAATGGAATATCCATGGAATTATCGTTATAAAGCCCATTCCCAGTAGAAATATCAACAAATGAAAAGGCTATATGTGGATTCACAGAATCATCTAATAGATCAAATGAAAACTCAATAACCACCTCATCATCAGGAGTTACTTTTTTAGGAGAAAGCAATCTAGCTGTAAAATCTTTAACTTCCGCTGTGACCAAGCCCTCGTCTTCATTTCCATTATGATGGGAACTCGATTCCAAATTGTCAAAACTATATTGATCAGAAACGTCAAAGGGATCACCAATTGCTTTCACCAAACCATTTTCAATCAAAACGGCCTTGTTACAATATTTCTTGACGGCCCCCATATCATGAGTAACCAGGATAGTAGTTTTCCCTGATTTTTTCCGTTCTTGGAAATAATCGTTACACTTGCGCTGGAAGGCTTCATCTCCTACTGCAAGGACTTCATCCAAAATCAAGATATCCCCTTGGGCCTTAATGGCAACCGAAAAGGCGAGACGAACCTGCATCCCAGATGAGTAATTCTTGAGTTTTTGATTCATGAATTCATGCAACTCGGCAAAGTCTACGATATCATCGTACATGGCATCAATTTCAGCTGTTGAGAAGCCCAGCATGGCCCCGTTCATGTAGACATTTTCTCGACCTGTCAGTTCTGGGTTAAAGCCCACTCCAAGCTCAATGAAGGACACCAGTTTCCCATCAATAGTGACAGTGCCTTTTTCTGGCACATAGATTTCTGAAATAATTTTCAAGAGGGTTGATTTTCCAGAACCATTTCTTCCGAGGATCCCGAAAAAATCTCCTTTTTCAACTTCAAAAGAAATATCCTTGAGAACGTGTTGTTCTTTATAGCCTTTAATGCCTTTGAAGCGATTGACCAGGGCAGTTCGAAGACTATTGGTTGCTTCTGTTGGCAACTTAAAGTACTTGCTGACATGGTCTACTTTTACTGCAATTTGTTTATCTGTCATTAGAGAATCTCCGCAAATTTCTTAGCATGTTTGTTAAAGTAAGCAAAGCCAGCGACAAAAATAAGAATTGGTAAAACATAAGGAATCAGAACCAAGAACTTATTCTCTACCAAAAGCCAAACAGGGGTGTTGGCCTTATCAATCAAGAAATACCGCATGTCTTGAATAATTTGTGCTAATGGATTCATCATGACCAACTTAGCCGCCCATGGATTGCGGTCTGCAATAAAGGTAATTGGGTAGATAATTGGCGTCGCATACAAGCCTGCTTGCAAGAGCACTTCCCAGACTTGACCTAAGTCACGGAAACGGACAAAAAATGTCGCTAAGATTAATGCACATCCTGTCGCCATCAAGAACAACTCAAAGAATAGCGGAATCACCATCAAGGCTGTCCAAGAGAATGTCACCCCATTAAAGAATGAAAAAATCAAAACAACAATAAGGTTAATGACAAAGTTAATGGCTGCTCCTGAAATCGCAGACAAGACAATGATGTGTTTGGAGAAGTTCAATTTTCGCAACAAGTCGCCTCGACTAACAATCGACACCATCCCCATAGATGTTGCTTCTGAGAAAAAGCCCCAGATTACATTGGCCAATAAGAGGGCAACTGGGAAATGGGGCACATCTCCACCCAAACGTAAGAAGCGGATGAAGACGACATACATGATTGTAAAGGTCATCAATGGCTTTAAAATCGACCAAAGATAACCGATCGCTGATCCTTGGTAGCGTAATTTAAAGTCTGTTTTAATTAATTCTCGTAATAAAATTCGATTTTTCTGACTAAAAACGTCAAACATTATTTTTTACCTCGATATGCAAACTTTGTCAGAATCAAGCCGGTAAACACAAAGGTGTGAAAAGCCCGGTTCTTCCGATAACCATACTGACGAAGTCGTCTCAAACGTTCTTTTAGTGGAACGTCCATGATGGTCACAAAGTTTTCAATAATTTCTTTATTTTGGGGGCTGACTGGCAGATCCAATAAATTTTTTGCTTGTTCTTGACTGGATTCAATGAGCTTCCAATACTTAGCAAACAGAATATGAGGGCGAACCCAGTTTTTAACCCGTTTTTTTAGGGTTCGAGCTCCAAGAACGTTGCTACTGTGCTGCCGGTACAATTCTGTCGGCTGATCGATATAGATCAACTTTCCAAAGGCAGTTGCTAGTAATGCTAAATACCAATCATGCATGAGAAGCGCATGTTTTTCTTGGCCTGTCCATAAGTCAGCCAACGCGTGGTTAATCATGGCTACCCCACCAGTTACTGTATTTTCCGTCAACTCTTGAATCAGTTCTGTATTGGCATGATCAGACTGGGTGCGAATCATACTCTCATGTTGCACGTTCAAGTTTTCATCGACCACTTTTAAATCTGTGTAGACCAGCAAAGGGACTTCTTGAGGGTGCTTGGCCGCTTCTGCTACTTGAAGAGCAATTTTTTCAGGAAGCCAAACATCATCTTGATCACTGAAGCAATAAAGATCTGCTTTTTCATATTTCAAGAGGGCGTGGAAGCTTTTGATGACACCAAGATTTTCGATAGCACCTTGATTGATAAAGCGAATGCGCTCATCCTGGGCTACCAACTCTCGAATGATCTCCACCGTACCATCTGTCGACCCATCATCTCGGATCAAGAGTTGCCAATCCTGATAAGTCTGGTCTTGGATACTTTTGACCTGCTCTTTTAGATACTGTTCACCATTATAGGTGGACAACAAGATATTTACTTTCATGATAAGAATAATTCCTCGTACTCACCTACAATTTTTTCCCAGGTAAAGTTTTGCTTCATATTGGCCTTGGCACGTTGACCCCAATCAGATACATCTTCTAAAGAATCAACCTGGTCGATCAAATGCGCTAAATTCCCAGCTTCTTTGGTCCAATATTGAGCTGCATCCTTTGCAACTGTTTGGTTAAAGGAGACTCCTAAAACCAAATTCAGATCCGTATGAGCAAGAGCCTCTAAGAGACCCGGATTGGTTCCGCCCACTTCATGACCATGGATATAGGCAAAGGCTTCTTTACGGATATACTTCAATAGGTCTTGATCATAGACCGTTCCTATAAACTTGACGCGTGGATCCTGATCAAATCCTGTTCGAGCACGGAGTTCTTCAAAATAAGGATTGCCTTCATGGTTACAAATAATCACCAAATCCCGCTTGGTGGAAGAGGCCATAAATTCACGAATGGCAGTCTCATAATTATTTTCTGGGACAAAGCGACCCAAGATCAAGTAATAGTTCTTCTCTTGTGTCTGCCACTTGTGATAGAGTTCTCTGACCTTCCTATCCTGACTGCTCAGGTTGGTCGGAGATAAGTCCGTCCCATAGGCAATATAAGTCGTCTTGGACCAAGGATAGGCTTCCTTGATATAGGACTCAATACCTGGGTTGTCTGAAATTACCAAGTCAGCGTGGCGCGTCATGATCTTTTCGGAATACTTGAGATAGGCTTGGATCGGTTTAGCCCACTTGGCCCGCTTCCACTCCAGTCCATCTGGGTTGATATAGAATCGTCCACCCATCTTATGGATCTTACGCGCAAAAGGCGCCACAAAGGCTCCGATTGTATTGCCTAAGACATAAAAAATCGGCTGTTCAATTCCCTGTTTCTTAATAACCTTCAGAGCATAGTTGATGGCCATCATATCATAGGCAATGACGCGAGCTGGCCCAAGTTTCGGTGCTTTAATCGTAAAACAATCGACACCCTTGTAGTCAAAATGATGATAGGCTAGATCATTAGAAAGGCAAGCAACATGGTACTGGATTTTCGAAGACACTTGATGGGAGACCAATTGGTCCACAAAAGTCTCAAAACCGCCATATTGAGCCGGAAGCCCACGACTTCCGATAATAAAAACGTGTTGCATAATATTCCCTTTCTAACAATTTACAGTCTATTCAATTATACCATTTTCTAGGCTTTTTGCCTAATTCAAACAGAAAAGCGACCCTTGAGGGTCGCTTCAAATTTCTCCTATCACACTTCTTGTTTATAGAACTCTTTCAAGGCATCTTGCCAAGTTGGAATAACGAATCCTGTAGCTTTCGCTTTTGCCAAGCTCATCGTTGAGTTTAGCGGGCGTTTTGCCTTAGCTGGGAATTGGCTAGAATCCACTGGTTTCACTTCAACATCCGTATCTTTGAGGATTTCAACTGCAAAGTCATACCAAGTTGTATCTTCTTTCGCATCGTTAGACAAGTGGTAATAACCATACTCCTTACGGTTTTCAGCCAAATAAGTCATGAACTCAGCCAATGTACGTGTCCAGGTTGGACGACCATGTTGGTCGTTGACGACTGTAAGTGTTTTGTGAGTCTTGGCAAGGTTTTGCATGGTGAAGACAAAGTTCTTACCGTAGTTTCCAAAGACCCAAGCTGTACGGATGATATAGAAGTTCGAAACATGCTTCTCAACCAATTTTTCCCCCATACGTTTGGTACGACCGTACTCTGTTTGGGGATCTGGTTGATCGTCTACTTCCCATTCTTGCCCAACTGGCATATTCCCATTAAACACATAGTCCGTAGAAATATAGACTAGGGTTGCCCCATGTTTTTCAGACGCCTTCGCTACATTTTCCGTACCAGTCACGTTGATCGCATAGTCCAACTCTTTCCCTTCATCTTCAGCAGCATCAACGGCTGTATAGGCAGCACAGTGATAGACTAGAGTTGGCTTCACTTGCGCAAAAACCTCATCTACTTTCTCTGCATTTGTGATGTCCATTTCAGCTACATCAACAGCTACATATTCTTCATTTCGTTCATCTAACAAATGGCGAAGCTCCGTTCCAAGTTGACCATTTGCACCTGTAATTAAAATCATGGTAATTTCCTTTCAAATGATTTTTCCCTATCATTATAGCAAAAAAAACAGAAGATTTCTGCTTTTTACTTGCTTTTCTCCTTGATGACATAGATTGGACGTTTCTTGGTTTCCATGAAGATCTTACCAATATATTTACCTAAAATTCCAATGGTTAGTAATTGGAATCCTCCAAGAAAGAGAATCACCGTCATGAGGGATGGCCATCCAGAAGTTGGATCTCCAAATACTAAGGTCCGGATCACAATCAGAACCATCATGACAAAGGCTAATACCCAAGATAACAGTCCACCAATAAAGGCAATATTTAGTGGGGCGTCTGAGAAGTTTACAATCCCTTCGATCGAGTATTTGAAGAGGGACCAAAAATTCCAGGAAGTCTCTCCTGCCACGCGCTCTACATTTTTATATTCTAGGTATTCTGTATCAAATCCAACCCAGGCGAAAATCCCCTTAGAGAACCGATTGTACTCAGATAGTTTAAGAATGGCATCGACCATGGGACGGCGCATCAAACGAAAATCACGCGCTCCGTCAACCATTTCAACTTGGCTGATATGATTGATCAATTTATAAAACATCCGTGCAAAGAAAGAACGAATCGGTGGTTCCCCGTCACGGGTTACCCGACGGGTTCCGACGCAATCCAAATTTGGCTGTTGATCCAACCTCTGCTTCATTTCGATCAATAACTCTGGCGGATCTTGTAGGTCCACATCCATGACCGTTACGTAATCTCCTGTAGCGTGTTGGAGGCCAGCATAGAGAGCTGCTTCCTTCCCAAAGTTTCGTGAAAAAGAAAGATAATGGGCATAAGGATTCAAGAGATTGAGTTCACGTAAAACATCTAACGTTTTATCAGAAGACCCATCATTAATAAAAATATATTCAAATTCTTCCCCCATGGAGGTCCGAACTCGTTCCATTTCTTCGTAAAATAATGGAATCGATTCTTCTTCGTTAAAACACGGGACTACAACTGATATAACCATTCATTGCTCCTATTAACATTTACTATTATCTTTTCGGTAAACTATAGTTTTTCTAACTATCCTTTACAATACAGTTTTGCAAACAGTTTTAATAAACCGACTTTTTCAATCAAGTTCATTGTAAAGATAGCTAGTTTAACCATCAATCTCTCATCTCTAATTTCTCGATTAAAAACAGAAAGTGTGGACTTCATTCCATTTATCTTGACCCAATCATTAATTTCTTTATATTGACGTAAAAACTCCTCACTTGTTGAATGTCTCCCACCGTCCAATAACCAATAAAGAGTAAATTTTTTTATAAAAAATTTAATTAATTTAGTTTCAGAAAAATCTTTAGGGATAATCGCTGCAATTTTATCAAGTACATTCTTGATATCTAAATTTGGGTTAAATCCTTTATTTAATGTATTAGATGCACTATTCTCATTGTAAAACCAATTATATCCACAATATGGGATAGTTCTTATATTTTCAGATTTTGTATATACCGTTAAGCTGAATAACAAGTCCTCAGCCAGCGGAATATCTGGAAAAGAAAGTTCGTTATCTACTAAAAATTTTTTTCTATAGATGCGAGCACATGGTGAAATTGATCTGTATTTCGACCATTTATCTTTACCCAATTGGATAGAAAATAGTTGTTTACCATCTTGGTTTACTCTCTGAAGTCCACCAATAACCGCATCATCTATCCCACTTGATATTTCATCATAAAACACCTGCAAGTAGTCTGGGTTTATGTAATCATCACTGTCGATAAACATGATGAATTCACCTTTTGCAAGCTTGATACCTTCATTTCTAGTATAGGCTGCACCTTGATTTTCCCGACTCAAAATTCTAATACTTGGAGAAAATTGTTGGTATTCATTCAATATTTTGAACGAATTATCCTTTGAACCATCATCAATTGCAATAATTTCAAATGATTTAAAACTTTGATTCAAAACTGAATCTATACATCTTTTGAGATATAATTCTGCATTATATACTGGAATAATGACACTAATCTTAGGCGCTTCTTTCACAATTTTATCCTTTATATTTATAAATATCACTCATGGTTTTTACAGATAAGCAAGAAAATAGAACTTTTATATTGTTAGCAAACCTCAAACAAGTAATGTTTAACCATTTGTATCCTGACTCTTTTTATAAAAACGATTTAAACATTTCGCTAATCCTTTTGGCCAAAAAAGATTATACATCATGTAATCTTCCTTAGTTCGAGTATTATCACTAATGGTATTACTCGTTTCAGAATCTTCATGAATACGATGGCACATTAATTTTTTTGGAATATATACAAATCTGCCATCATACTTTGCTAAATGGTACCAAGCAAGCCAGTCCAGGCTAACTCTCCATTCCTCATCAAATCTAAACCCCTTAACCAATTCTAAATTATAAGTTACAGCAGGGCAACAAATCGGATTTCCAAAAGCAAGAATGCGATTTCTCCACCACTTAGTTTTAGGGAATAAAGAGATTGTTTTTAACATTAATGATTTTATTTTTAGATTTGAAGTTGGTTTAATAACTTCACCATTTTTTTCTTCAAAATAATCAGAATAAAGAATGATAGCATCTTGATGCTTCTTTATCCTCTCTTGAATTTCCATTAAATAGGTTGGCTCATAATAATCATCTTGATGGGCAATCGTAGCATATTGGCTGGTAACAAAAGATAATGCATTATTCCAATCTTTCCCAATCCCACCACCTACACTTGTATTAAATGGAATGGCATATTTCTGGCAAACACTTTCGATAAATACACTTGGAGTAGAGGTGTATAAAATAATATTACTTTTTACGGTTTGGCTTAATAACGATTTTATACAATCCTCTAAATAAGGGCTATCCCCGTAGGCACAGATTACAAATGTATGATCATTCCACTGATTCATATTTTTGAATTTCCTTCCTTCTCATAATTACAAAGACACTCCAACTCGCAAGCGTGTAAAATAACATAACTATAACAAAACTAAGCCCTGCTCCAAACAAGCCAAATTCCCTCATCGCTAAAGGCGTAAGAAGATTTGTCAACAACGCCATTGCGATATAAACATAGAGTAGATAAACTTGCTTCCTCAATATAATTAAAAAATCACCTATGACAGACGCTATAGAATATAAAAAGCCGGAAAGCACTAAAATAGTAAGTAATAAACTATAATTTGATAAATCAATACCACTTATAATATTCAAAATAGGGATCCCTAACAAATAGGCTAGTATTGATACCACCAGTCCCAAAATCATAAGTAATAATAAAATCTTACGAACCATAGCATTAAACGTATGAAATCTTTTTTCTGACCATTGTTTTGCCAAATCGGTAATTAACGGTCTTAATGCTAATACAAATAAACTCATAAAGAAAACAGGCATGAATAAGATACTGAAGTCTCTTTGAGCACCTTCACGTAATACACCCTCGACTAGCAATTTATCAATCACTTGTTTTGGATAATTCAATACATACACTAATAAAAAACCATTGACAAACAAGGGAAGGCAAGTTTTCATGATACTAATTGAACGCTTAAATGTAGTATATGAAATCTGATTAAAGGGTATCGTTCTAATTTGTTTGGATTGGAAATAATCACCTAAAAAAACAAATAAAACATTAAATAAGCATAAACAAATTAAAGAAAAAATTAAAGAATCTGAAAGTAACAAACTAATTAGGAGAATGATTGTGCTCAAACCATAACGTAGCACCATTAATTTCCCGGCAATATCTAAACGTTCATGTTGTTGAAACAATCCTTGGAATAAGTCAGAAAAAGCATCACAAGAACGATAAAGCACCGTTAGGATTATAATTAAAAATAAATTTCCTTTTCCAACATTATTTCCACTAAAAAGTAAATATGGAAATAATGTGACTAACATCAAACAAATTGTTATAACCCTAGTTAGCCAATACTCCAAATATGAGTATGTTTCTTTCAAATCAGTCGCCTGATAATTTCTTACTTGAAACATACCAATTACAATCCAGAGATTCCCAATTGCATAAGCTAAACTAAAATTATCAGCATCACTTGCGGAAGTATATCGAGAGACAATAATCAAATACAATATAGAAACTGCAGCCGCTGCTATATTCCCAGCAAAATTCCAAAAATAAACACTCCTATTTGCTTTATTGTTCATTTTCATTCTCACTTCTTAATAAGGCAATTGTTTGTGACAATTTCTTAATCTGTACTGATTGCTTCGATACAGTACGAGTTAATGAAAAGATTAAAAATATTAATAAAAATGTACTTAATAGAAAAACAAAGTTACTTAACGTCTGAATCCCAAGAAATTCAGATATTGCTCCAATCAAATTCGGAAACCAAATGACTGGCAACGAGACGATACAAAGAATAAGCCAAGAGATGACATTTCTCATTTCAACAAGCTTCTTTGCAACCAGTCGTAGAATATAAAGCATAAAAACAATCACAATAATGGTCAACCAAATATTTAGCATCTTATTTCTTATATCCTCCACCGATTCTAGCCAATAACATAGCCATTGTCACTTTAATCATATAGTAAACAGATTTGCTTAATGTAATCGATGATTCCCCGTGTTCTCGTTCGTTCATTAATACAGGCACTTCTGCAACTGAATATCCTGAGGTTAACAGGGACACAATCGTCTCTGGTTCTGGATAATCACTTGGATATTGTTTAGCAAATTCTTCGATCACTTTGCGATCTACCACCCGCAACCCAGATGTAGGATCTGTTACCTTTTGACCCGTCAAAACCTTGATTAATTTTTCAAAAAATGAAATTCCAATCCGCCGCGCGAATGAGGATTGGAAACCTTGATTTTCAATGAAACGAGAACCAATCACCATGTTGACTTTTTTTTCTTGAAGAACTTCTAACATTTTTTTAATAAATTCAGGATTGTGTTGGCCGTCTCCGTCTACTTGGACAGCGTATTGGTAGCTGTGTCTAACTGCATATTGATATCCTGTTTGTACAGCACCACCAATTCCTAAATTGATGGGTAAATCAATGACATTAAATTGATTCCTTTTACAAATTTCCAGAGTATTGTCTGTGGAACAATCATTGATAATGACATAGTCAAATTCTGGCGTATGTTCCTCAATCATCTTGATTGTTTTTTCTATATTACCACTTTCATTATAAGCAGGAATAATAATTAGCAATTCTGAAGTTCTCAATACTTCTACATTCCCTTCTAAGCATATCACCTCATTATACTATATTTAAGGCTATTTTTCTAGTTCAGGACAATGCTTAGAAGCACGCAAACTACTAAAAAATCAGCTCCCCTAAAAAATAGGAAAGCTGGTGATTCAATCTATATGACTAATTTTCTCTTTCTTTTAGTTGGACGATTCCCATTCCGACTATAAGAACGATTCCCAACACACTTGAAATGACTTCAAAGTTGGTGGTCATTCCAGTTTGCGGCAAATAAAGTCCTTCCTTACGAGTACTGCTTACTTGAGGGAGATTTTCATCCACCGTCTCGGATGTTTCTTGTTGGTAGTTAACAGCTAGTGGTACCAGCGTATTCTTCTTGCTAGGCTCAACTGCTAATGAACCTGACTCGTATGGTGTATAATCCTTGTTTGGTGTCTGCTCTTTCTGATCCACAGTATGCACAAGGGTATCCAGTGGATACTCTGGCAGGGGTTCTTCAACCAATGGAAGTACCTGATAAGTTTCATCCTTCTCATTTGGAACATACCAAGCATAGCGAAGACTACTTTTTTGAACAGTTGGTATTTCTGCTACGATGGACTGTGTTTTCAAGCGATAGGAATACGGATCATCCGTCCAGACATAGTTACTATCAAAGGTAGTAAAGACTAAGCCCAGTTTATGCCCCTTCTTAACCGTGTAAAGGTTTGGTTGTAGATAGACGGTGTAGTTCCGAAACTCTCCGAGCTTGGGATCGATGCTACTACTTGAGCTAGCGGAGGCATAGCTTGCATCTGGATTGGCTAGGTTGATCCAACCAGAAGAGATGACCTTATACTTGGTTTTAATGGTTCCAAATTGCTTGTTAGGAATGTTTTTCAAATTACTTCCCATCCAGTAGCCTGTTTCAGAAAGGATATTTAGAGGCATTTCTTGGTACTTGTAGCCTGCTTCATCATAAGTGATCTTATTGGATGCAACATCAAATTCCTCATCAGAGAGATCGACCAGTTGCACATTAACTTGATAGTCTTTGTGCTTTTGATCATTCAGCTTGGCTAAGGCAGCTTGGAAATGGACAGGAATATTCCCTTTAATGGTCACATCTTCTGTCACTTCTGCTGTAAACAAAGCATTGGCAGTAGAGGATTGCTTGGTGGTATGAGAATCACGATTGGTCCAATCCATCCCTGCACCATAGTAATCATTATCAATGGTTTCTTCCTCACGTCTAGAAAGTGTCTTCAAGGTCAATTGATTGCTAGACTTCCAGCTAGAATAATGTTCCCATTTAGATGGATCATAGTTATTAGAAACGGTTACTTCTGGTAAAGACTCTACCTGATTTTCTGCATCATATAGGTAGTGACTAAACCATAGATTGAGAAGGTCACTGACACTTTGTTGCCCCTCTTTAATTCCGAAGCGTTTATTGACAGGATAGATATGATCTCCTTGATAGAGATAGAGCTTCACGGGCTGGCCAGCCTTTTTCAGAGTCTCATACATCAGGTCAAAATGTTTAGTTCTGACATTATCATCATTCAACCCATGCATGACTAGGGCACTAGCCTTGAATTTTTCTGGATGAAGGGTATAATCACGATTCTTCCAGATGTCGCTATAATTATAGCCATGTTTATGTTGGTCGCGATTCAACTGAGTAATGTAGCGAGCATAGTCCTCTTTAATCTTAGACCAGTCAGCCGGATCTAGAATCCGATTGGATACATAGACAGACAAATGCGATAAATCTCTGTAGGGACCGACGTTAAAGGTCGTTCCTTGGCTGTTGTAATAATCATACCAACTCGCGATTCCAGCCGCAGGAACAATAGTCTTCAGTCCCTCGACTCCTGTCGCAGCCACTCCAAAGGTAGTGGTCCCTGCCCATGACAATCCCGTCATACCGACTTTTCCATTCGACCAGTCTGCTTTAATAGCAATATTCGATGTCTTATCTGTATAAGCAACCCGTTTTCCATTTAGCCATTCAATGACACTCTTATAACCAGCTACTTCCAAGTCACTTCCTGTTGTATTGATGCCCTCTGACTGATAGCTCCCCAATCCAGATGTGGTAACGACCGCATAGCCTCTCACCAAGAAATAGTTGTACCAGTTAATATTTTCATAATCGTAGCGTGTGAAGGTTGCATCACTTTCGTTTGGATTTTTATAGTACCAATCTTTGGAATCTGCCTTTTTAGCATGTTCTAAAGTTGTGGTAGAACCAGTTTGACGACGAGGATCTATATAACGATAGAGTTTCTTGTTGTCAAACTCGCCCTCCTCTTTTAGACCAATTTCTCCAAGGGTTTCCTTATTGGTCGTTCCCGCCACGTAAGGACTTGCCTCATAGATGGTCGAAGCCTTATAATCTCCATTGGCAGCTGCTTTCGGAAGTTGGACAAATGTTTTAATGAGGTCCCTTTTCCCATCACCATCTGTATCATAGTCTGATTCGACATAAACGACAAAGCGGATGATATCACTCTTTTCATTAGAATAACCAGTTTCTACATCACCTGGAGTAAAAGGAAAAATAGGCTGGGTCTTTCCATTAAGGATGAGAGGTCCTTTTTTCTCTGCACGATAGGCCTCTCTTAATTTCTTAGCGATTGAAATCATATGGTTTAGATTCTGGACCGGCTCATCCTTGCCTACTCCATCTGGAATCATCCCCAAGCTCTTTGCAAACTCAAGTCGATCTTCAAGCGTTGCACCTGTTTGGTCCGGTTTGGACTCCGCCCATTTCAGCAACTCGTCTGCTGTTTCCCCTATGGTCAAATTTTGATTTGCCACATTTGGATTTTCAATCAAACTAGAGAGTTTTCCAGACGTTTCTGAAACCGATAAAGGTTTCGGTAATCCTCCTAAAGTATCGTCAGTTTCAGTTAGCTTGCTAGCGTCCCCCTCCACTGGACGCTCTATCTCAGCATCTGCCTCCACTACTGACTCAAGGCTTGCAGTTTCAGACTGGGCATTTGTTTGTGAATTCTCAGTAGAAATAGCTTCTGGAGAACGAACTAGCTCAGAAACTGCTTCGGTCGGCTTTTCAGCCTGCTCCTCAGCTTGAACCTGATTGGCTATTACTATAGGCGATAGTAATAAAGCAGAAAGAATAAAAGTAAACTTCTTTTTACTCATAATGAAACTCCTTTAAAATTGTAGAGATTTGAAAGAAGGAAGGCCTTCAAATAAAATGATAGCGTTTACGACTTCATTGTAGTCTCTCTACACTTTATAGTCAAATCAAATAAAAAGGCATTATCAAAATATAATCTTTCTGAAAGTTGAGATAATTGAAAGAACCTATGAGAAAGGTATTTTCGTTTTCAATTCTTCTTTTCACACAAAAAAGCAAGTTTCGAACCGACTATTAACCGGTAGAAACTTGCTTTAACTTTTATAGATATCCTCTCCTACTTCCGATACATCTTCACTTGTAGGTAGAGGTCGTTATAGACTCCCAACCACTTCTTACCAAGTTGTTCATAGACTTCTAAGTTCTTTAGTGTGTCATCACTTGGGTAGAAGGCCTGGTCCTCTTGGACCTCTTCTGGTAGCATCTTCTTAGCTTCTTTGTTCGGTGTGGAATAACCGACATAGAGAGCATTCTTATATGCATTTTCTGGGCGAAGCATGAAGTTGATAAAGGCATAAGCTGCTTCTTTATTCTTCACGGTTTTTGGAATGACAATGTTGTCAAACCAAAGGTTGCTAGCTTCTGATGGGACGACATAGCGGAGGTCCTCATTGGCCTCTAGCATTTGACTGGCTTCACCGGAGAAGGTCACCCCAATAGCCGCATTGTTTTGGATCATGTAGCCTTTCATTTCGTCGGCTACAAGAGCCTTGATATTGGGCATCAAGGTATAGAGCTTATCAACAGACTCTTGTAATTGCTGAGGATCCTTGGAGTTGAGGCTGTAGCCTAAGCTATTGAGTCCAATCCCCATGACCTCACGCGCCCCATCGTACATCATGATGTCATTCTTGTACTCTGGTCTCCATAGATCAGCCCAGTGTTCTGGAACTTTGTCGACCATCTTGGTGTTGTATATGATACCAAGGGTCCCCCAGAAGTAAGGAACTGAGTACTGATTGTCCGGATCAAAATCCAGGTTCAAGAAGCGTGGGTCGATATTGTCTAAGCCTTTCAGTTTAGACTTATCTAATTTTTCAAGCAAGTTTTCGTCCATCATCTTGGCGATCATGTATTCACTTGGAATCGCTATATCGTAAGCCGTCCCCCCTTGCTTGATCTTGGTGTACATGGCTTCATTGGAATCAAAGGTATTGTATTGGACTTGAATGCCTGTCTCCTTGGTAAATTCCTTGAGCAATTCTGGATCGATATAGTCTCCCCAGTTGTAGATGACTAGCTTGTCACTGTCTTTTGGATTGGTTTTGGCTTCAAGACGGGCACTTAGTCCCGCTAACACGAGGATAACCACGACAATCCCTAGCAAGAATGAATAGAGTTTTTTCATACTGTCTCCTCCTTCTCTCTAGTGATGAAGTAATAGCCGACCACCAGTAAGATACTGAAGAGGAAGACCAAGGCAGAAAGGGCATTGATATTCAACGAAATCCCTTGACGAGCCCGTGAGTAGATCTCAACAGACAAGGTCGTAAACCCATTTCCTGTAACAAAGAAGGTCACCGCAAAGTCATCCAAGGAATAGGTAAAGGCCATAAAGTAACCAGCAATGATGGCAGGTGTCAAATAAGGAAGCATGATTTCCTTCAACATCTGTACCTGAGTAGCTCCTAGGTCATAGGCCGCATTGACCATATCACGGTTCATTTCCTTCAAGCGCGGCAAGACCATCAAGACCACGATTGGAATAGAAAAGGCCACGTGACTCATCAAGACAGAAGCAAAGCCCAGCTGGAACTTGATGGTCGTAAAGAGGATCAGGAAGCTAGCCCCAATCATAACGTCAGGTGCCACCATAAGGATGTTATTGATGGACAAAAATGGTCCTTCAAACTTCTTCTTAGACTGGTAAATGTAGATTGCCCCAAAGGTCCCAATAATAGTCGCAATCAAGGCTGACAAGAAGGCCAAGAGGAAGGTCTGTGAGAGGATCAACATGAGACGCGTATCCTCAAAGAGACTTTGGAAATGCTCCAAGGTAAAGCCTGTAAAAGCATTCATATCCCCTCCAGCATTAAAGGCATAGGCAATTAAGTAAAAGATTGGTAGATAAAGGAGCAAGAAAATCAATCCTAAATAGATACGTGAAATCTTTTTCATCGTTCACTCCTTTCTCTCGTTACCCACATGACTAAGAGCATAGCAAGGATCAAGACCACCCCAATGGTGGATCCCATTCCCCAGTTTTGCGTCGTAAGGAAGTGCTGCTCGATGGCAGTCCCAAGGGTAATGACCCGGTTTCCTCCGATCAAACGCGTCAACATGAAGAGACTCAAACTTGGAATAAAGACTGATTGGACACCGGAGCGAACCCCGTTCATAGATAGTGGGAAGACAACTCGACGGAAGGTATCCCACTTGTTAGCTCCTAGGTCATAGCTAGCATTGATGAGGTTTGGATCCAAATCATCCAATACATTGAAGATAGGAAGAATCATAAAAGGCAACTCAATGTAACTAGCAACAAAGATGAAAGAAAAGTCCGTAAAAAGGATCTGTTGCGGACCGATTCCGATGAAGCTCAAGAATTGGTTAATAGATCCCCCTTGACCAAAAATCCCGATAAAGGCATAAGCCTTGAGCAAGAGGTTGACCCAGGTTGGAAGGACAATCAGCATGAGCCAGAGTTGGCGGTGCTTAAGCTGGGTCAAAAAATAAGCTGTCGGGTAAGAAATCAAAAGCGTCACAAAAGTAACGATCCCAGCATAGAGAATGGAGTTGAAGCTCATCTTGAGGTAGGTCCAATTCTGCGCTGTAAAAAAGGTTTGGTAGTTCTCTAAGGAACCTTGTCCTTGGACATTGACAAAGGATTGCCAAATAATCAAAACTACGGGAGCCAAGACAAAGAGGAGGATCCAGAGAAAGTAGGGAACCACAAAGAGGTTAGAGGTTGTTTTCTTCATCTCTTTCCTCCTCGATGGCATTGATCAATCCGGCTTCTTGCTCTTCCACTTCTACGTATTCTTCGATCCGAGCATCAAACTCTTCTTCCGTTTCATTGAGACGCATGACGTGGATATCTTCTGGCTCAAAGTCCAGACCGATTTCCTCACCCACGATAGCCTTACGGGTTGAGTGGATCATCCACTCATTGCCCAATTCATCATAGGCAATGATCTCATAGTGTACCCCTCGGAACAGTTGGGTATCCACTTTTACCTGGAGCTTACCTTCTTCGGGCAGGGTGATTCGCAAGTCTTCGGGACGAATGACGACTTCGACCGGTTCGTTTGGTCTCATCCCTCCATCGACTGACTCAAAGCGTTTACCGTTGAATTCTACTAAGTAGTCTTCGATCATGATCCCTGGAAGGATATTGGACTCACCGATAAAGGTCGCAACAAAATGATTAATGGGCTCATCGTAGATATCAACTGGCGTTCCTGATTGGACGATTTCTCCTTCGTTCATGACAAAGATCCAGTCACTCATCGCTAGCGCTTCTTCCTGGTCGTGGGTTACAAAAACAAAGGTAATACCCAAGCGTTGTTGCAATTCACGGAGCTCATACTGCATGTCAGTCCGTAACTTCAAGTCAAGGGCAGACAAGGGCTCATCCAAGAGGACTACTCGCGGTTCATTGATAATCGCCCGTGCAATGGCTACCCGCTGGCGTTGACCACCAGAAAGTTTCTGGATGGACCGTTTCTCAAAGCCTCCCAATTGCACCATCTTGAGGACTTCTGTTACTCGTCTCTCGATTTCAGACTTGTCAACTTTCTTCAAACGGAGAGGGAAAGCAACATTCTCAAACACATTCATATGTGGGAAAAGGGCATAGGATTGGAAGACGGTATGGACGTCCCGTTTATTGGTCGGTACATCATTGATCCGAACACCATCCAAGAGGACATCTCCTGTCGAAGCGTCTAACAAACCAGCAATGATGTTCAGAATCGTTGATTTACCAGATCCTGAAGCACCGAGGAGGGTATAGAATTTCCCTTCTTCCAACTCAAAGTTGATGTCTTTGAGAACCACTGTATCACTGTCTTCAAATACTTTTGAGACATTTCTAAACTCAATAATTGGTTTTTTCAATTCACATAAATTCCTTCTTTTTCATGCGTTTCCTTCTGAGACCAACCATTAGTCTCATAGGCTGACGAGCGGACCCGTCAGACCACCAACACCTCTCGGGGACTTATAAGACTGCCCCACCTATTTTCGGTATCGATAGGCACTCACCCCCCTTCTAAAGTAGGAAGGGTCTACCTTAGAGTAGCCCCTATTCCATCTCGAACCGTTAATCTTTCCCAATAATACGGACTTCGCGCTCCAAGGTCACCCCAGATGATTTTTCAACTGTCGCAATGACATGGGCAATCAAGTCTTCATAATCTTTGGCAGTACCATGATCGACATTGATCATAAAGCCGGCATGCTTTTCAGAAACCTCCACACCACCAATTCGATGCCCTTTCAATCCTGCTTCACTGATTAATTGACCCGCAAAGTGCCCGACTGGTCGTTTAAAGACCGAACCACAAGACGGATACTCAAGTGGTTGCTTAAGCTCACGCAAATGAGTCAAGCGAGCCATTTCTTGATCGATCTGATCATAATTACCAGGTGCTAAGGCAAACTTGGCAGAAATCACTACGTCACCAGTTTCTTGAATCTTGGAATGGCGATAGCCAAAAGCTAATTCTTCTGCTGTTAAGGTTTTAATTTCTCCTTCTGGCGTCAAGACCTTACATGATTGAAGAATATGGGCAATCTCACCGCCATAGGCACCAGCATTCATATAGACTGCTCCACCGATGCTACCTGGAATCCCACAAGCAAATTCAAAGCCTGTCAAGCTATGGTAGCGGGCTACATGAGTCACATCAATTAGCTTAGCTCCCGCCTCCGCTTCAATCACATAGCCATTGACTCGGACGTCATGAAAATGATCAAACATGATCACAAAGCCTTCAATCCCACTGTCACGGACGATAATATTGGAAGAATTCCCCAAGACCATCCAAGGAATTTCCTGAGCATTAGCAAAGGTGACAATTCGTTTTAATTCATATTGATTGCGTGGAAAGGCTAAATAATCTGCCGCTCCTCCAACCTTGGTATAGGTGTATTGTTTGAGTGGCTCATTGAACAAAATCTCAATACCAGCCAACTCCTCTTTGATTTGGTTTAGGATTTCCATCTCACAACTCTCTTCTATACGTTATCTTATCCATTATAACAAAAACTAGCCCACTTTTCGACTCAGAAGTAAAAAACAGAAGCAGCCAAAGGACCGATTCTGTTTTAATTTTTTAAACAAGGGTTAATTGAATTAGCCAATCTTACGTGCAATGCCACGTGTCTTATGAGTGGACAAGGCTGAACTAATGGCAACACCACCCCCAATAATAGTGAAGACTGCCAACATAAAGAAGTTAAAGAAGTATTTTTCAGGTGCTTCACCATTTAGAACAAGGGTATTGATCAAATCAAATCCATCACTAAAGTCGACTCCAAGTTGCTTAACTGCTTCTAAAGCGTAGTCAAATTGTTGCACGAGAACGATAGTCACTAACAAGAGAATGCTAGAAATAACTGCTCCAAGTTTACTAAATTTCTTCCCTAAGATTTCATAGCCTTTGACAACACAGATACCAAGGATAAAACCAGCATAAAAAGCTACGTAGCCGAGGCGAGCAATGAAAAGAGTAACAGCTCCTCCGATAATGGCACCAATAAAGGCACCGACTGTTCCAAGAAGGACATTTTCTTTCTGACTATTATACGAATCCGTATCAATCTTTAGTTGAGTACTGAGCTCTTGGAAGCTATCTTCGTTCATCAAGAAGAGGGAATCTCCAATCTGATAGAGACCAACTGGTCCTTTTTCACCAGAGTAACCACAAACAGTGTAGAAGCCATTGGTTTGCAAAAATTGCAGGATTTCTGTTAAGGCTTGACGAACGTTTTCAATCGTTTTTGTTTTGGTCATTCCAGCTTTTACAGTGAAAGTTGTGACATATTGGTTGAGGCTAATGCTCTTCAAAACAGAAGAGTCTTTCACCATTTGATGCAATTGAGCCGCTGCTTCTTCTGCATCATCACGCGACACAGAAAGTGCAATGCTAAAAACATTTTTTGTGTCAGTTTCACTCAGTAAGAAGAAATAGCCAGCATTTTCCCCATAAATAGATGAAGTTTCAGGATCATACTGGAATCCAAGTTCCGTAGCAAGTTGATGACGTTCAAAGTCTTTCATTAGAATTACAATCTCCTTTACAATTCTATCTATCTTTCGAATAATTGTTTATTATCCTAAAATAATTTGATAGACAAATGATTTATAGAACTATTTTATCATAGATAAATAAAATTAGATAGACTAATTTAGCCTATCTAATCATTTTTTTATTAAATCAAGATTCGCTGTTCTCTACCTTCACACCAGTTGTGTCAATATTTAAAGAGAAGACCTGACCATTTAAGCCCTTCGATTCTAGGTCTTTGGCAAAGGCTTCTGCATGTTCAACTGGGAGCAAGGTCATAATCGTTGGCCCTGCACCAGAAAGGTAAGTGGCATAAGCATCGTGTTGATGTGCAACTTCTTTCACCTGAGGGAACTCTGCAACCAACTGTTGGCGGTAGCGTTCATGGAAGCGATCCGCTTCGATAGCTTTCCCTGCGACTCTCAAGTCTCCCTTAGCAAGGGCGGCAATAGCCACGTTTGCGATTGCACTAGCTGCAACAGCCTCCTTGTAAGTCCACTCACTTGGAAGAACATTTCGACTATCGCTGGTCTTGAGTTCGTAATTGGGAACAAAGGCTACCAAAGCACATTCAGGGAAGGGAAGGACCAAATGATTGGTCTGCTGATCCACATAGCTCGCTACGACTAGATTTCCAAAAATGGCTGGCGCTACGTTATCCGGATGACCTTCGATTTTTGTCGCAATTTCTAGTTTATCTTCATCACTTAGGGATAATTTGCCCAGTTGATTGGCCAACTCAATCCCTGCTACGATAACAGAGCTGGATGACCCCAAACCACGCGCCAAAGGCACTTCACTGGTCATCTTAAGACGATGAGGAGGCAAATCAGATGCAACTTGGAGAGCGGTTTGAAGCAAGAGATTCTCTTCATCGCTTGGGATTTCCTCTCCCAAGTCATGTTCAATCCACCAGTTTTCTTGCGCTTCTAGCACATCAATGGTCAAATACTTAGAAACAGCGATTCCAACAGAATCAAATCCTGGACCGACATTGGCACTGGTCGCTGGTACTGTAATTCTCATCTTATTCTCCCAATACTTTAAAGGTATTCAACAAGGTAAAGTCAGCTTCAGCATCAATTTTCTCAATGATGTGGTGCAATTGTGTTTGATTCAATTGGTGAGTGATAATCACAACACGAGCCACAGAATCTTTAGCACCTGCTTGAAGAACCTGCTTAAAGGAAACATCTTCTTGGTTGAAAATTTGTGCCAACTTGAGCAATTGTCCCTTCATATCTGGAGTTTGAATAGAGAAGTAATAATCACTCTTCACATCTTCTGGTTTAGCCAATTGCACAGGACGGCTGTATTCGTTAAAGGCTTTTCCAATTGTTCCCTCATTGAGGCGACGAACAATGCGAATAATGTCAGCGACTACACTAGTGGCTGTTGGTTTTTGACCTGCACCAGGACCATAGTACATAGACTCACCAATCCCGATCGATTCCACATAGACTGCATTCATGACACCATTCACGCCAGCTAGTGGGTGTGCTTTTGGTAAGAAGGTTGGAGTTACTTCTGCTGAGAGACCAGAAGGAGTTTCTTCGATAGATCCCACCAATTTGATTACATAGCCTAAACTTTGAGCCACAGCAACATCCTCAGGAGTAATGTTGCGGATCCCCTTATGACCTACTTGGTCAAACTGAACGTTCATCCCAAAAGCAAACTGGCTCAAAATCACCATTTTGTAGGCCGCATCAATCCCATCTACGTCATTGGTTGGGTCACTTTCCGCATAGCCCAACTCTTGGGCCTTAGCTAAAGCATCTTCATAAGACCAGCCCTCTTCGACCATCTTGGTCATCATAAAGTTGGAGGTTCCATTGACCACACCGAGTACGCGAGTCACTTTATCTGCAGCGAGAGAGTTTACCAAGGTACGAAGGATTGGAATACCTCCAGCTACTGCTGCTTCATAATAGAGGGCAACGCCATGCTCTTTGGCGATCGCAATCAACTCAGCTCCATGAACCGCAAGCAAATCTTTATTAGCTGTTACGACATGTTTTCCAGCTTGAAGAGCTCGTGTAATAAAGGTCTTAGCTGGCTCAATTCGACCCATCAATTCAACCACGATGGCAATGTCTTTGTCTTCAATGATCTCATCAACATTGGTCACAAAGTTATAGTCATGACCAGCAGCTAATAAGCGGGCTTTCTCTTCTTCATCCTTGACAAGAACTTTAGCTACTTCAATTTCAGACTGAGCAGCTTGGCTGATCTTTTCATGGTTTTCTTTTAATAAAAATGGTACGCCACTGGCAACAGTACCAAATCCTAGTAAGGCAATTTTTACAGACATGTTGGTCTCCTTAAAAATCTAATATAGTCTATTATATCAAAAACTAGCCCCTTCTGACTAGTTCTATGGCCTTCTTCCTCTACAAGAACTCCACTTTCTCAGATTTAAATCTTCTCACTAAACGTACTAGCAAGCCATTCCTTCAAAAATCAAGGAGATTTCCCAAAATTTTAGTCCATTTGTAACTTTGTCTTGAAAAGATTTCCTGCCCCTATGATATAATGATAATGAATTAGAAAGGGGTCTCTATGAATCACCGAAAAAGACGTGTCCCAAAGAAAATACGCTTACTACTTATTTTAAATGCTTTTCTGCTAACCTGCATATTCTTTTTAGGTTTTCTCTTATTAAAACGGGGGGCTAGCACTCCTGTTGCTGACAAGCAGGAAACAAATACAAGTCAGACGATGAAACAGCCAGGAGCTACCACTAAATGGGTAAAACAAGATCAACCTGTAAAAATACCGATCCTCATGTACCACGCCGTTCACACGATGGCTCCTTCTGAAGAAGCCAATGCCAACCTTATTGTAGCACCAGAAACTTTCGAGAGTCATCTCAAAGCCTTAAAAGAGGCCGGTTACTACACTTTAACTCCTGAAGAAGCTTATCGGGCACTCACAAAAAACGAACTGCCGGAAGGTGGCAAAGTCGTTTGGTTGACCTTTGATGATGGAATCGCTGACTTTTATACCATAGTCTATCCTCTCCTAAAAAAATACCAAATGACCGCAACCAACAATATCATTACTTCCTTTTCTGACGAAGAAAGACCTAGTGTTTTAACCTTCGATCAGATCAAAGAAATGAAAGCGCAAGGTATGACGTTTGAGAGTCATACGGTATCTCACCCAGACTTGGCCAAATCAGATAGCTCTCGTCAGGAATCTGAATTGGCAACTTCCAAACAAGTACTAGACAAGAAACTCCATCAAACTACTACTACCATTGTTTACCCTGCCGGCCGCTACTCTGATGTCACCATGGAACTAGCAGAAAACAATGGTTACAAAATGGGCTTAACGACCAACAATGGACTAGCTAGTCTAGACGATGGCCTCTACTCACTAAAACGCCTGCGGATCTTACCAACTACAACAGCAGAAAACCTACTTGCCGAAATGCAACCTAATCCATAAACATACAAAAAGCACGAGTCCGAATGACTCGTGCTTTCTTTCTCCATAATGGAGGCTTTTATTTGGATTTGATGTAGTTCACACCATCTGCTTTTGGTGCAACCGACTTACCAAAGAAGGCTGCTAGTACGATGATAGTCAACACATACGGAGCAATACGGAGGTATACTCCAGGAATATGGGCAAGGAAAGGAATCTGCGTAGATACGACCGCCAAGGCTTGTGAAAGACCAAAGAATAGACTTGATAGCATGGCACCGATTGGGCTCCATTTACCAAAGATCATAGCCGCTAGGGCGATAAATCCAGGTCCCACAATGGTAGTGGCAGAGAAATTGACAGAAGCAGATTGCGCATACAAGGCACCCCCAACTCCTCCTAAAAATCCAGAGATGAGCACACCGTAGTAACGCATGAGGTAAACATTAATCCCTAGGGTATCCGCAGCTTGTGGATGTTCACCGACTGAGCGAAGGCGAAGACCAAATTTCGTTTTAAACATGATAAACCATGCTACAAATGAAAATCCAATCGCGACATATCCCATTAAACTTGTATTCTTGAAGAAGATATCACCAATGACAGGGATATCAGACAAGAAAGGAAAATCAAATTTACCAAATGACAAATCGATGTTGTTGGTTTGGCCTTTTCCGTAGATAGCTTTTACCAAGAAGACGGCTAAGGCAGGAGCCAACAAGTTCAACACCGTACCACTCACCACATGGTCAGCACGGAAGTTAATAGTCGCTACCGCATGGATGGCAGAGAAAATAAGACCAACCAAACCACCTGCAAGGAGAGACAACCAGATTGTCATGCCACCAAGAGAGCTAGCAAAAGTCAAGTTAAACACAACCCCTGTGAAAGCTCCCATAACCATGATACCTTCCAAACCGACATTAACGACACCAGCATGTTCGGAGTAGGCTCCTCCGATACTAGTGAAAATGAGGGGAGCAGCATAGACCAGCATATTCGATACAAGAATCGTTAGTATAGCAACAGTATTCATTCTTACTCTGCTCCTTTCATTTGTTTCTTAGGCTTGATGTATTTTTCAATAATGTAATGAGCACTTACAAAGAAGATAATCGAAGCTGTCACAATATTGACAAGTTCTGGTGGAATAGTCGCTGTGGTCATACCTGGCGCACCTGTTTGCAAGGTTCCAAGCAAGAAGGCCGCAAAGACAATTCCAATAGGAGAATTGCTAGCAAGGAGAGCAACTGCCATCCCATTAAATCCAACAGCCAAGGAACCAGCTTGAACATAAACGTTCTGGAAGGTACCAATTCCTTCTACTGCTCCACCGATCCCACAGAGGGCACCTGAAATCACCATGGAAAGGATGATGGTCCGTTTAGCTGACATCCCTGCATAGTCTGAAGCATTGGGGTTAAGACCAACAGAACGAATTTCAAATCCAAGTGTTGTTTTCTTGATAATGAACCAAATCACTGCAACGGCAATCAAAGCAATGAAGATCCCGATATTCATCCGTGACTTAGTCAATTCTGTCAAGAACCCTAGGCGGTAACTTGCATTTGCTCCTACTGTGATACTAGATTCAGAATCGACCATGAACTTTTTAGGGAAGTTCCGGATGATTTCATTTCCAGCAAACAGTACGATGTAGTTCATCATAATGGTAACGATCACTTCACTCGTTCCCAAAAATGCTCGTAGGAGTCCTGGAATCAATCCAATGAGACCACCGGCAATTGCAGCCACAAGGACGGTCAAAGGAATCATTAGAACGCGAGGAATATCTGGGAAGGATAGAGCGAACCATACAGCCGCAATCCAACCTGCCAAAGCTTGTCCAGGTAAGCCGACATTAAAAAATCCAGCTCGACTGGCTATCGCAAATCCGAGAGCAATCAATATCAGTGGCCCCATAGTACGGAAAATTTCACCCACATTTTTTATGGAACCAAAAGCTGTCTTGAAGAGTTCTTCATAACCCCAAAGAGCATCATAACCAAAGATCCACATAATAATGGCTCCGAGGATGATTCCTAGGATTACAGAAATAAAAGGAATAGCAATTTGTCTTGTATTTTTATTCATTTGAAGCCTCCTTGATTTCTCCACCAGCCATTAGAATACCAAGCTCTTGTTTGTTGGTCTCAGACGGCTTCACAATACCTTGGATTTTTCCATCATGAATAACAGCAATCCGGTCTGATAGATTTAGAATTTCATCTAATTCGAAGCTGACAACGAGGACGGCTTTTCCTTTATCACGTTCACCAATCAAACGTTTATGGATGTACTCGATCGCACCAACGTCCAATCCACGTGTCGGTTGGCTAACGATTAACAAATCTGGATTCCGATCAACTTCACGAGCAATGATGGCTTTTTGTTGATTTCCTCCTGATAGAGCACTTGCTGGAACAATCTCATTGGCTGCACGAACATCAAATTCTTCCATCAACTTGCGAGCATAGGAATTAATTTGATTGTAATTCAACACACCATTCTTGCTAAGAGGTTCTTTGTAGTAAGTTTGAAGTGCGATGTTTTCAGAAAGCATCATTTCAAGCACAAGACCATCGCGATGACGATCTTCAGGCACGTGGCTGACATTCATTTCAGTAATCTTACGTGGGGAAAGGCCAACAACTTCTTGTCCCTTAATTTTGATACTGCCTGATTTGACTTTGCGAAGTCCGGTAATAGCCTGGATCAATTCACTCTGACCATTTCCGTCAATCCCTGCAATTCCGACAATTTCGCCTGCACGAACATCAAGAGATAGTTCTTTGACCGCAGGAACACCACGGTTTTCATTCACGACCAAGTCAGAAATTTGCAGAACCACTTCTTTAGGTTGCGCTTCTTCCTTTTCTGTTACGAAAGACACTGAGCGCCCAACCATCATTTCCGCCAAGTCTTTATTGGTAGCACCTTCGATGCCAACTGTTTGAATGGATTTCCCACGACGAATAACTGTGACACGGTCTGCGACGGCACGAATTTCGTCCAGTTTGTGAGTGATGAGGATAATGGATTTGCCTTCTTTAACGAGGGTTTTCATAATATCCATTAACTCCAAAATTTCAGCAGGAGTTAGCACTGCTGTAGGCTCGTCGAAAATCAGAATATCAGCTCCGCGATAGAGTGTCTTCAAGATTTCTACACGTTGTTGAGCCCCAACAGAAATATCTTCAACTTTTGCTGTAGGATCCACAGCCAAGCCGTAGCGTTCAGATAACTCTAGAATATCTGCATTAGCTTTTTTCAAATCTAATACACCCTTGTTCGTTACTTCGCTACCAAGAATGATATTTTCTGCAACAGTGAAAGCCTCTACCAACATGAAGTGCTGGTGAACCATCCCGATCCCTAGAGAAGCAGCCTTTGAAGGGGAATCTAGTTTTTCAGATTTCCCATTGACCACAATTTCTCCGCTCGTTGGCTCCAAAAGACCAGCCAACATATTCATCAGGGTTGATTTCCCAGCTCCATTTTCACCAAGAAGTGCATGAATTTCACCTTTACGCAATTCGAGGTTGATTTTGTCGTTTGCGACAAATTCACCAAAGATTTTGGTAATTTCACGCATCTCAATGACGTTTTCGTGTGCCATTCGAATATTCCTTTCTAGAAAACTATATTTTATTTCAGTAGGACCTGCTAAACGAGTTAGTAAGTTCTATTGAGACAAAATGTCTCAACACCTCATAAAAAAGCGACCCAAGAAGGATGGATCGCTTCTGGAAGGTTTTATTTCTCAGGTGCTTTTACACTACCATCAATAATTTGTTTTTTAGCATCTTCTACTGCTTTTTTAGCATCTTCTGAAAGATTAGAAGTTGTCAAATCAACACCAGCATCTTTCAAACCAAATGTAATTACTTTTCCACCTGGGAATTTACCGTCAGCAGTTTGAGTTGCGATTTCTTGAACAGTTTTACCAACTTGTTTCAAAGTAGAAGCCAATACGAAGTTAGATTCTTTACCATCTTTTGAAGTGTATTTACCTTCATCAACTTGGTCACGGTCTACACCAATAACCCAAACTTTTTCGTCTTCGTTTTTCTTCTCGTTCAAGTCTTTTGCTTCCTTGAAGACACCAGCTCCTGTACCACCAGCAGCTTGGTAAATAACGTCAGCTCCTGCAGCGTATTGTGTTGCTGCAATTGTTCTACCTTTTTCAGGGTTGTTGAAGTCTTCAGCATATTGTACATCAACTGAAATGTCTTTGTTTACAGACTTCACGCCTGCTTCAAATCCTTTTTCAAAACGAGTGATAACTTCACCACGTGCTCCACCGATGAAACCAACTTTGTTTGTTTTCGTAGTTTTGGCAGCAGCAACCCCTGCAAGATAAGCAGCTTCATTATCTGCAAAAACAGCAGATGCTACGTTCTTCTTATCACCAACAACAGAGTCAATGATAACATAGTTGATATCAGCATTTTCATCTGCAGCTGCTGTAACAGCTGGAGCAAGTTTGTAACCAACACCGTAAACTAATTTGTAGCCGTTTGTAGCAGCTTGGCTAAAGTTATTCGCAAAATCTGCTTCACTTGTAGATTGGAAATAAGTGAATCCGTTATCTTTAGAAAGACCGTTTTCTTTACCCCAAGCTTGTAGACCTTCCCATGCAGATTGGTTAAATGATTTGTCATCAACACCACCTGTGTCAGTAACGATAGCAGCTTTCAAATCAGTTTTTGCATCTGAAGAATCTTTGCGAGACGCACGATTTCCACATGCAGCAAGTCCGATTGCAGCGACAGTTACTAGACCTAGGCCTAACCATTGTTTCTTGTTCATTTCTGAACCTCCTAAATAAGATATGCAACTAAGTTGCGGATTAATGAAAGGGTCAATAGACCGCCTTTACAGATGTTACTAGGTAAGATCTGTAAAGGAATATGGAAGCAATTCCTTGACCGTCATCACGACCGTCGATTTATCTTTGGCTACCAGAGTAACCGGTAGGTCTGGCTCGAAAAATTCAGCCATCACCTGGCGACAAGCACCACAGGGTGAAACTGGTTTTTCCGTCTGACCATAAATAATTAATTCCTTAAATAAACGCTCTCCTTCTGAAACAGCCTTAAAGATGGCTGTCCGCTCGCCACAATTGGTCAAGCCGAAGCTCGCATTTTCAATATTGACGCCTGTATAAATCTTCCCCTCATCTGTCACAAGAACAGCACCAATTGGAAAACGAGAATAAGGCACGTAAGCATTCTCGCTTGTTTTTACAGCTAGGTCAATCAACTCAGTAGTCGCCATGGGCTACTTCTCCCTTCATGATGGCTACTCCAGAGGAAGTACCGATTCGGTTAGCACCCGCTTGGATCATGGCTTGAGCATCCTCATAGCTACGAGTGCCACCAGATGCTTTCACTCCCATATCCGGTCCAACAACCTCGCGCATGAGAGCTACATCCTCAACAGTTGCTCCACCAGTAGAGAAGCCAGTCGAAGTTTTCACAAAATCTGCTCCTGCCAATTTGGCAATCTGACAAGCCACTACTTTTTCAGTTTCAGTTAATAAGCAAGTTTCGATAATCACTTTTACCAAGCGATCGCCACTAGCATCCACAACGGCCTGAATATCTTCTTCTACTAATGTCAGATTTTTTGATTTCAAGGCACCGATATTGATGACCATGTCAATCTCATCGGCTCCATTTTGGATGGCATTTTGAGTTTCAAATGCTTTAACAACTGGTGTGTTCGCGCCAAGAGGAAAACCAATCACCGTACACACTTTTACATCTGAATCCCGAAGTCCTTCTGCAGCGAAGTTAACCCAGGTCGGTTGGACACAAACACTCGCAAAATCATATTCTTTCGCTTCTTCGATCAAAGCCTCGATTTGTTCTTGTTGTGCATCAGGTTTTAATAATGTGTGGTCAATATATTTGTTTAATTTCATTAATAAATCTCCCCCCAAACGAATTACGAAACGATTTCAATAATCTCTGAAACGCTTACAACCTCGTCTAGTATTTTAACATTTTTTTGGAATTCTGCAATGTTTTTTTGACAAATTTCTAGATTTGTATAAATAGTTGCAACAAGCTCCCCTTTTTGAACAGGATCACCGACTTTCTTAGCAAAAACAATTCCTGTTTCATAGTCTAAATCATCTGATTTTACTGCTCTGCCAGCCCCCAGACGCATAGCGAAGAGTCCGTGTTCCATGGCAGGCAAGGCTGCAATATAGCCATCCTCTTCTGCATAGACAGGCACCTGTTTTTTTACCTGAACTGGACGGTAGAGATCTTCTAAATCGCCACCTTGAGCGAGGACCATTTCTTCAAATTTCTTCAGAGCTTTGCCGGCTGTCAAATGTTGCTTGACTTCTTCCAAGCTAGCCGTCACTCCGCCAAGCTCCAACATAATTTGAGCCAATTCACAAATAAAGTGGGTGACATCTTCTCTGCCTTTGCCTTGAAGAATATCTAAGGCTTCAAGAATTTCCAAACGGTTCCCAATGCTGGTTCCCAAAGGTTGGCTCATATCCGTCAAGACAGCAATGGTCTTGCGCCCGACAGCATTTCCAAGGTCCACCATAGTGCGGGCCAATTCACGCGCCTCTTCGATGGTCTTCATAAAGGCCCCTTCTCCAACGGTAACATCGAGAAGGATAGCATCTGCTCCAGCCGCAATCTTCTTACTCATGACGGAACTGGCAATTAAGGGAATCGTGTCAACTGTTGCCGTCACATCTCGAAGTGCATAGAGAAGCTTATCCGCCATGACCAATTGATCAGATTGGCCGATAACAGAAAGACCAATGTCTTGTACTTGTTTGATGAACTCTTCTTGGGTCCGCTCAATTTGGAATCCTTTAATCGATTCCAATTTATCAATGGTCCCCCCTGTATGTCCAAGACCACGACCACTCATCTTGGCTACTGGAACTCCAAAGCTGGCTACTAGAGGGGCCAGTACAATCGTTACTTTGTCCCCTACACCACCTGTTGAGTGTTTGTCCACCTTGATGCCTTTAATAGCAGAGAGGTCGAATTGCTCCCCTGTTTCCACCATCTTCATGGTCAAATCTGATATTTCTCGAGTCGTCATTCCCTTGAAATAAACCGCCATGGCAAAGGCAGCCATTTGATAGTCCGGTACTGTTCCCGCTACATAGCCCTCAATCAGCCAGTGAATTTCTTCTTTACTCAACTCAATGCCATCACGTTTTTTCTGAATGATATCTACAGCTCTCATGTAACTTTCTCACTCCTTAAAATATAATAACCTTTGTCTTTTTTGAGGATTTCACAGTTTCCAAAGACTTCTTCCATTTTTGCTTTCGCACTGGGAGCACCTTGTTTTTTCTGAATGACAATGGTTAGGTCTCCACCAGGATTCAAATGGTCAAAGCTTCCAGAAAGTACTTCATGAACTACCTTTTTCCCAGCCCGAATGGGAGGGTTACTGATAATATGGTCAAAACACCCCTCAACCTCATCATAGACATTGGATTGGAAGATCTTAGCTTCGACTTTATTTAAAGCCGCATTTTTCTGAGCTAGATCAAGGGCACGTGTATTAACGTCTACCATAGTAGCATGAACCCCTTGCGCTTTAACCAAAGAGAGACCAAGAGGACCATACCCGCAACCGACGTCCAAAACCATCTCTCCTTGCTGAAAAGACAGACAAGACAAGAGGACCTGGCTGCCAAAATCGATCATTTTCTTACTAAAAACACCGGCATCCGTCAAAAATTTCATCCGCTCTCCTAGAAGGACCACATGTAACTCATGGATATCATGTTGAGCATCTGGATGTTCATCATAGTACATTTTACTCATACTAGCATTATAGCATAATTTAACCTATTTTTAAATCGTTTACAGAAGATCTTAAAACTGATATACTAAAGGTCACTATGGAGGAAAAGCTTGAAATGGATAAAGAATTTCTACACTTCGAAAAGATCAATCGACAAACTTGGCAAAATCTCCACCGGAAATCAACTCCTCCTCTATCTGAAGAGGAATTGAATTCAATCAAGAGTTTTAATGACCTCATTAGTTTACAAGATGTAACAGACATTTATTTACCCCTGACACACTTAATTCAAATCTACAAAAAAGCGAAAGAAGACTTAGCTTTCTCTAAAGGCATCTTTCTCCAACAGGAAAGCAAAAAACAGCCTTTTATGATTGGAATTTCAGGGTCTGTGGCTGTCGGCAAATCAACGACTAGTCGCCTCCTTCAAATCCTTCTTTCTCGAACCTTTTCCGGTTCTACAGTGGAGCTAGTGACGACAGATGGCTTCTTATATCCCAATGCGACCCTGATTGAACAAAACATTCTCAATCGCAAGGGCTTCCCTGAAAGTTATGATATGGAACTTCTCTTAGATTTCTTGAATCAGCTTAAAAATGGTCAGAGTTACCAGATTCCCGTTTATTCTCACGAGATTTATGATATCGTCCCTGACCAGAAGCAAACCATCCAAGCTGCAGACTTCATTATCGTAGAAGGGATCAATGTTTTTCAGAATCCTCAAAATGATCGTCTCTATATGACGGACTTCTTTGACTTTTCCATCTATGTGGATGCTGAGGTTGCCAACATTGAGTCTTGGTATATTGATCGCTTTAAAAAGTTGTTGGACCGTGCAAAGGATGACCCAAGCAACTACTACCACCGCTTTACCCAGCAACCAGAAGCTGAAGTCCTAGCCTTCGCTCATCAGGTATGGGAGTCGATCAATCTCTTAAATCTAAAAGACTATATCGAACCCACTCGAAACCGAGCCGAACTGATTCTGCACAAAGCTGCCAACCATGAAATCGATGAAATCTATCTCAAGAGATAAAGAGATTGTAACAAAACGACCCCCAAAAGATGGCGATTCGAAGAAAAATTAGTTTGGGCTTGTCAAAAGAAAAGTTTTCAGATATAATAAGAGAGTTAGAATATCATTGGAGGTGAAAAAATTGGCAAACATTAAATCAGCTATCAAACGCGCTGAATTGAACGTTAAACACAACGAAAAAAACTCAGCTCAAAAATCAGCTATGCGTACTGCAATCAAAGCTTTTGAAGCAAACCCATCTGAAGAACTTTACCGCGCTGCTAGCTCAGCTATCGATAAAGCAGAAACTAAAGGTTTGATCCACAAAAACAAAGCTAGCCGTGATAAAGCACGTCTTGCAGCGAAACTTGGTTAATCAAGAATTGCATACAAAATGAGCTCTCCGGAGCTTTTTTTGTTGCTTCGATATGAGGGGATACGATGAAAATTTCGATTATCGGCTATTCAGGTTCTGGCAAGTCAACTTTGGCTGAAACCTTAGCCCGCTACTACTCCATTCCCAAACTCCACATGGATACCCTTCAATTTCAACCGGGTTGGATAGACAGTGACCGGGATTGGATGGAGGAAGAAATGAAACAGTTTCTCAGTAATCATAGAGACTGGGTCATTGATGGCAATTACTCTTGGTGCTGCTATGAGGAGAGAATGGAGCAAGCCGACCAGATTATCTTCCTGAATTTCTCCCGTTGGAACTGCCTCTATAGAGGATGGAAAAGATACCGTCGCTATAAAGGCCGAGTCCGTGAGAGTATGGCAGCAGGCTGCCCAGAACGCTTTGACTGGGAATTCATCCGTTGGATTCTCTGGGACGGTCGAACTAAGAATGCCAAAGAAAGGTATCGAAATATCCGTTCCACCTATCCCGATAAATTCATCACTCTCAAAAACCAAAAGGAACTAGACCGTTTCCTCAATAACATCAAAAATGATCTACTGGAATCGAAGTAAATATTCGATCTAGTAGATCATTTTTCTTATTTTCTTTTCTTTTGAGGAAACAAGGGAAGTCCTAAAGAAGCCATCTTCTCCGCCGGCACCTTCATGCCATCCTTGATCCATTTGGCTAGGACAGAGACAATGGCTGAACTGAGGAAGGAATTCAAATAACTAGCCGGTCCTTGTGAGGATTTTTGACTTTTACTTCTCTTTTCCAGAAACTCATAAACAGCCTTGGTAAGCAATTTCTCAAAATTATAATCAACGGCTAAGCTGATAATGCGCGCTTCCTTCTTGGCCTCTTTAAAGAGATAAACCCAAATCTGGTACAAATCGGTCTTAAAATTATACCCCTCTAAAGACTTGGTAATTTTCGAAACAGTTGATTGGAAGATGGATTCCAGCAATTCTTCTTTCGACTCATAATTTCGGTAAAAGGCTGCGCGAGAAACTCCTGCTCTCTCCACCAATTCTGAAATGGTAATCTTTTTCAAGTC
This sequence comes from Streptococcus australis, assembly GCF_040226615.1. Lineage (GTDB taxonomy): Bacteria > Bacillota > Bacilli > Lactobacillales > Streptococcaceae > Streptococcus > Streptococcus australis_E. Next base: position 297,560 of record NZ_JBCOAT010000001.1, read on the forward strand.
CTTTTTATCCAACAACTGAAGCAAGGAAATCTCCAAGGACTCCCGTGTGATGGCATTGCTTTCTTGGTTAGATCGTTTCAAATTTTCTAAGGATTTTTCGGATATCTTTCTTTCTGCCATAACACTTACTTTCTATCTGTATCATCTGAATGTATCTGCTTTCAGAGAATGCAACTTCATGATATAATTGTAAAAAAAGACTAACCACTTGTCAATGAACAATTATTTACATTTTGAGGTAATAAAAATGACATGGAAAATTATTGCAGATTCTGGCTGTGATTATCGTACTTACGAAAGTGCTGCACCAGATACTAGCTTTGTTTCAGTGCCCCTTACCATTCAGATTGGTGAGACCATTTATACAGACGACGCTAATCTGGATACAGATAAAATGATGGAAGATATGTATGCAACGACTACTGCTTCCAAATCAGCTTGTCCTAGTCCTGATGACTATATGAGAGCCTTTGAGGGAGCTGACAATATTATCGTTGTTACCATCACTGGTACTTTGTCTGGTAGCCACAATAGTGCTCAAGTCGCTAAAAAGCTTTATCAAGAAGATCATCCGACTACCAACATTCACGTGATTGATAGCTTATCAGCTGGTGGTGAAGTGGATCTACTCGTTCGTAAACTTCACCAACTCATCGCTCAAGACCTTGACTTTGATCAAGTGGTCGAAGTCATCACCAAATACCAGGAAAAAACCAAACTAATCTTTGTCCTTGCTAAAGTCGATAATTTGGTCAAAAATGGCCGACTCAATAAAATTATCGGAACAGTTGTCGGCCTCTTAAACATCCGTATGGTCGGCCAAGCAAGCGATACTGGCACCCTTGAGCTTCTCCATAAAGCCCGTGGCCAAAAGAAAGCTATTACCACTACTTTTGAAGAAATGCTTAAAGCCGGCTACAAAGGAGGGCATATCACCATTGCTCACCGTCGCAACGAAAAATTCGTAGAACAACTCTCTGCCTTGGTCCATGAAAAGTTCGCCAATGCGGATATCGAAGCTCTTCCAACCTCAGGCCTCTGCAGCTTCTACGCTGAAGAAGGTGGCCTCTTAATCGGCTATGAAATTTAAATCAACATAAAAAGAGGCTGGGACAAAAGTCCTAGCCTCTCAATTTTCTTTGGATTGTCGAGCAAGACGCAGTGGTTGAGTGGGCTCTACTACGCTGATTTCATCAGCTTTTACAGCCCTACTCAACTGTGCGGAGGTGGGACGACGAAATCGAATTCTAACGAATTACCGATTTCTGTCCCACTCTCTTTTACCATACAGATTCCCTCCGGTCAAACCAGAGGGAATCTTTTTTATTCACCAATTTCTTGGTTAAATTTGTAGAAGGTACCTTTATAAATAAAGTAAGTCGCAAGAGCACCTATACCAGCAATGAGAAGATAAATCACACTAGCAATCAGGGTGGTGAAAGCCACAGCGGATAGATAGAAGGTAAAGCCTATCAGGACTAGCATAACGATAATAAAGACGAAGATCAATAATCCTCTCAGGGCTGCATTTCCTCTATTACGGTTCATCAGGTCCGTTACAGTCGACCAATTAGTGGTTAAGAGCTTGTAGTCACGTCGAAAAGCGATCACACTTAAACTCAAACTGGTCAAAAACCAAATTAAAAGCATGGCTAGAAGAGAGAGGGGATGGACACCAAAGTAACAGGACACCCCTACCAAAAGCACAATCGGCAAAGCAGACTGAACCGAAAAGAGAATCCAAAATTTCTTCAAACAATAGCGTTTGAAGTCAATCGGAAGGGCACGAAGATAAGCGAAATTTTCCCGTTCCAAAGAGATCCCAATACTGGTCAAGCTTTCCACAGAGTTGAAGACTCCGATCATGAAAGCGATGAGGGATAAGGGAAGTAAATATTGGGGTGTGAGGTAGTTCTCAATTTGAAGGGAAGCTCGCGACGCCCCTAAAAACAAGCCAAATGTGAAAAGATAAGGGAAAATCGCCATCATGAAGATGACCTGCGTCAGCAAGGTACCATCACTTAGAAGCCGTTTATGATAGGAAACAGTAAAGCGATGGAAGGCCTTCTGATCTCCCACCTTCATCTGACTCACCCGCTCCTTAACCGCATGGCTGGAAGAAACCTCAAGGGCAGCATCATAAAAATGAGGCAAGACCTGACTTTTGACCAGCCAAAGGAGGACTGCTAGAACCAATACCCAAGCCAAGATCCCAAGCAGAGCACCTGAATCCAAAGGATTCAAGATAAAGCTATGAAAGACCTCTATTGGAGGAAAAATACTGGGTTGAGTAACCAGATCACCAGCCACCGAATGCTCTGATTGGAGCATATTAATATAGAGGTAAGCTCCAATGGAAATGAGACTACTCAAGCCAATGATGAGGTTAGACACCAAACTCGTGTGCTTCTTAAAGATAGCTGATTTGGTAATCAGGTGGGATAAGAACAAGGTGCCCAAGAAGAGGATGGAGAGGAGAATCATGGCACAAAGAAGGCCAAGAAGGAGCCCCACCAGAATATTTCCCCCTGCTTGGATGGGCAGAATGATGAAGTAACTAATCATTGGAAGCAGGGCCATCAAGAGCACTAAAATGACCGAGATGCTCTTTCCTGCAATCACTTCTGCATCCGAAAAGGCATAGGGACGATAAAATTGCAAATCCTTGCTCTCGTAAAAGACATTGTAAAAACTCATCAAACCTTGGGATATGGCTAAGAGCGCAAAGAGCGTAATCATATTGACAAAGGGACCAGGGTTAGAGACAAAATCATTGGCACTCGAGAGAATCCCAAAAAGGAAAAGATAAAGGAGACCGATAAAAATATAGGTCCGAATGGACTGAGCGGAAACATTGACCTTCCTAGTGGGATCCTTTTCCTGCTTCTTACGAAATTTCGCTAATTGGGCCGGCTGAGTAGCATAAATGATGTTGACATCCACTAGGCGACGAACCATCTTAAGACGCATCTGGACTCACCTCTTCTCTTCGACCAGCCAGTCCAAGATAGATGGACTCTAGGCTTTGTTCTGGGTGTTGCCCCTTGAGCTCCTCGATAGTTCCATAAAAGATGAGGTTCCCCTTCTTCAGGATGGCAATCTTATCACAGAGTTGCTCTGCCACTTCGAGGACATGGGTAGAGAAGATGACGGTATTTCCCTTATCCGCATGCTCCCGCATCATCTGCTTCAAGTCGTAAGAGGCTTGGGGATCCAAACCAGTCATGGGCTCATCTAGAACCCAGATGTCTGGATCAGATAGTAGAGCCCCGATAACAAATACCTTCTGGCGCATTCCATGAGAGAAAGACTCGATGACTTCATAGCGATGACTAGTAAAGTCAAAAAGGTGGAGCAAATGATCCAAGCGCTGATCACATTCCTGCTGGCTCATATCATAGGACGTGGCAACCAACTCCCAAAATTCATTGGCCGTTAAACGAAGAAAGAGATCTGGTGAATCAGCTACATAGCCAATTTTCTTCTTTATTTCTAGGCGATTGCTATAGAGGTCCTTTCCATCTACTAGGATGCTACCGGTCGTTGGGGTGATGACACTGACTAGGCTCTTAATGGTCGTTGATTTTCCGGCTCCATTATGGCCAATCAAGCCGACAATCTGCCCATCTTCAATGGTCAGATTCAAGTGGTTCAATGCCAGATGCCCATCGTAATCTTTTGTAACTCCTTGAAATTCAATCATAGATTCTCCTTCTCCTATTCCACTTCTCTAATAAAAGAAAATGGTTTATTCATATTGCCTATATTTTATTCCTCTTTTCCTCTTTTGTCAATGGAAAACTCAAGTATTAAAGCAATTCCTCAAAACGGTAGAGAAGGCCAAATAGATAGTTAGGGATGGTCTCCAGGAGATCCCCCCTAAAGACCCGCTCTCCTCTTTGATGGAGTTCCTTGCCCCAAGGCCCTAAATTGACCGCAGGCACTTGGATCTGTGAAATGTTTTCAAGATCCAACTCGTAAACTTGAGAGGGGGTAGCTAAACTATCCAATACGACTTGATAACTTGCTAGATCTCTCTCCAAGGCACAATAACTGGTGTCGCAAATGCCCATGAAATACTCTTCCACCTTCAGTGACAAGCCCTTGCTTTCTAAATAGTGGCGGTAATCATCTACAAGGCTGCCAATTTTTAGACTGGTATTCGGTAAAGACCGACAATTCATAGAAGGGTAATAAGGTGGAGCAAAGCCAATGACAACTAATGGAGCTTTCTCACCTAGGAAGTTTAAGTAACCTTGGATCTGCTGGATGGCAATGGCCTGATAGCCGACTCCGGCTAAGAAATCTTTGTAGGCTCTTTGCGCACACTGGTCTTGGAAGCTTGAAAATCCTTCCTTCATTTGGCAACGATCCAGCAATTCTTGATAGCTAATCACCCTTGGCTGAGAGATCACATGGTCTTGTCCTGCTTGGTCCTGGAGGGACAGGTATTTGACATAAAACTCATCGACCGCTTCCTGGCTCAACTCTTTGATGCGTTGCAACAATTCTTGAGGGGTCTTTTTCAGATGCAGCACACTGAAATAGCCAGCAGCATGAAGGACAGTTGATACATCATATTGATCCTTCAAATCTCGCAGATAAGACCAAGAAGGAAGAGGAGATTGCTCTCCCAGCGCTTGGTCGGATAGGTCTGGATGGAGGTCCAATTTCGATGCGACTGCTATTAGGAGAGAGAGGGCGTTGATTCCTTTGAGAGGTTCCTTCATGTGGGATAAGACTCCCTGGGTGACGACGACTGGCATGAGCTTGCCGACCGTTCCGATGTGCAGGACCTTCTCCTTGTCACTAGTGGCTTCAAAAGGCTCTGAATCCACCGCTAAGACATAATCCAAGTCAAACTCTTCTTTTAACTGACAAAGTAGGCCCAAGGCTCCTCTCATTCCACGTGAATAGGACTCCTCATCTCCCACAGAAAGGTAGAGGAGATTGACCTGTCCTCCTTCTGAATCGGAGGCGTAGGCTTCTAAGACACCCAGCTGAAGCGCCAAGGCCGCCTTCATGTCACAAGAACCTCGTCCGAATTGCCATTTGCCAGAATCTAGGTCCTCCTGCATTTCTGATCGAAAATCAATACCCTTCAAGACTTGAACCAGAGCCTCGGAATCCAAGGCTATAGGGGCTAGGGGACCGTAATCTTCTAGATCTACCGTATCGTGGTGGTGAAAAAGGATCACTGTCTTTTTCTTGCCTTTATCGACCAAGGCCCAATTGACAGTACGATGGAGATGGTCATTGGGAAGAGGGTAGCGTCCAAAGTGCTGGGGATGAGTCTTAAAATATGGAATAGCCTCAATTCGTTGGTCTAAATAGTCTTCTATCTCCCTTTCTGTCTCGGTATTGGTAAAGCTAGGTATGGACATTGCCTCTTGAAAAATGGTGGCAATTTGTTCTTGGAAATGTTCTATGGATCTCAATGGAAGCCTCCTTCTGATGGACTGGATCCTTTTTTCTATCACCCTTTGGAGATAAGTCTGACATTATTGATCTTCTTTGCGACGGTAGACAACTTTCCACAAGCTAGTAGCAAGTACGGTTAACAAGCCATAAACTGTCCAGATATTTGCTGATTCCCCAGTCTCAGGCAAGTGAATTTCCTCCTTTTCAGGCAAGCGAGCGACACTTTCCTCTCCTTGACTTGTACTTTCGCTGACGTGTGCTAATTGAGCCAATTCTTCTTTCTGTTCTTTACGGAAGTCCATTTGGTCTCGTCCGACTGGTGGTTGTTGTTCCAGATGACTAGCTTGATCAGGAACAGAATCCTTACCGGCTTCTTCCACTACAGTAGGATTCTTCTTAGCGATTGGGAGAATACGATCTGGCAAGCTTGCATATTCAGTATCCTTTTCACTTGGCTGGTAGCGGAATAAGAGTGACCGACTAGCTTCGACAGTTGGGATGGTTGTTGAAATAGAGTCTGTCTTGAAGGTCACTTCATATGGATCCGCAAAATAGATATAATCTGGATCATAGGTATGTAGACTCAAGACCAGACGATGACCTTTTTTCACTGTATACAAGTTTGGCTGCAAGTACATGGTGTAATCATGGAATTCATTTTCTTTGACATCAATAGAATGACTAGAACTTGCTGAGTCATAGCGAGATGCTGGATTAGCCAAATTCATCCAACCACGCGCAATCACCACACTCTTAACCTTGTGGGTCTTGTAACGTTTGAGAGGCAAGGTTTCAAGGTTGCTACCATTCCAGTAACCTGTCTCATCAATGGTTTCTTTTTCCAATGTGCGCGTGCTATAGCCATCTTTATCATAGGTGATTTCTTCCTTAACGACATCAAATTCTTCATCTGAAACATCCATCAGGGTCGCACTGACATGAGCATGCTTCTTATCTCCTTTGACAAAAGCTGCGCTAAAATGTACCGGAATATGACCTTTGATGGTCGTATCTTGGTCAACGGTTGCTGCATAGGAAGCTGCTACTTCGGAAGAATGGAAGGCCGCATCCTGGTTACGTGTGGTCCAATTGTTTCCCGTTCCATAGTAATCACCCGTCACCGTTACCTCTTCACGCTTAGAGTAGATCCGACCTGAGATAGCTTGATCCGTATCCCATTTGTCAAAACGGTGCCACTTGCTAGGATCCAGATTGTCCTGAGCTGTTACTTGCGGGAGGTTTTCAATGCCATTTTCGATACCGTAGAGGTAATGGCTATACCAGAGGTTCATCAGGTCATTAAAGGCTTGTCCTGCCACTTCTGTCCCTGACCAACGCGTGGATGGATAGATGTGATTGCCTTGGTGGAGCAAGACCTTGGGATCAATCCCTGCCTTCTTATAGGCTTCCAGCATAAGTTCGAAATGTTTAGGCTTGACATTGTCGTCATTCAAGCCTTGGATAATCAATGGTGCAGCTTTCAAATTGGCTGCGTTCAAGGTGTAGTCACGTTTGGCATATTCTTCGTTGTAATTATGACCATCCTTGTGCTGGAGTTCATTGAGCTTGGTGATATAGGCTGCATAGTAATCCTTGACCTTGTCCCAATCTTCCTTATCAAGAATACGGCCTGAGGTATAGACTGATAACCAAGAGAGGTCATTGGAAGCTCCTGTATCAAGAGGAGATCCTTGGCTGTTAAAATGGTCATACCAACTGGCAATCCCTGCTGCTGGTACAATGGTCTTGAGCCCTTCCACCCCAGTAGACGCTACACCAAATGTCGTCGTACCTGCCCAAGACAAGCCTGTCATGGCGACATTGCCGTTGGACCAGTCTGCCTTGACTTCGTGGTTGCTAGTCTTATCAGAGTAGGCTTTTCGTTTGCCGTTAAGCCACTCCACGATATTCTTGTAAGCTGCCACTTCAAGGTCTGAGCCGGTCGTATTGATTCCGTCTGATCCTTTTGATCCCAAACCACTACTGGTCACCACTGCATAGCCACGAACCAAGTAGTAATTGTACCAGTTGAGATTTTCATAGTCATAGTGTGTATAGTCATCCGAGCTTTCACGAGGATTGACATAGTACCATTCTTTTGGATCGGTCGCTTTCGCTACTTCTTCTGTCGTTACGGTTTTGCTGGCTTGGCGTTTGACAGGTTTTTCATAGAGCTTGGCCATCTCGAAGTTACCGCCTTCTTTTAGGCCAATCCCTTCTAAAGTCCGCTCTTCGGTCGTCCCTGTTACATAAGGGCTAGCTTCAAAGATACTGGCAGCCTTATAGTCCCCATTGACAGCAGCTTTTGGCACCTGTACAAAGGTCTTGACCAAGTCAGGCTTGCCATCTCCATCCGTATCATAATCAGTTTCAACATAGACAATATAGCGGACAATGTCACTCTTATCATAGGAATAATGCTCAATATCATCCCCAGGTGAAAATGGGAAGATAGGCTGTGCTCGTCCATTCAAAAAGAGAGGTTCCTTCCGCTCTGCTCTGTATGCAGTATGGAGCTTTTTAGCCACTTCCACCATGCTGGAGAGATCCGTGACCGGAGCAGAACCCTCCACTCCCTCCTTGACCATCCCCAGACTCTTAGCAAAAGCCAATCGGTCTTTATCAGTAGATCCGACTTGATTCTCCTTGGTCGAAGCCCAGTTCAAGAGGTGGTTGACAGCGTCTATCACTGTAGCTTCCTTCTTCACATCTGCCTCTGCTACTGGTTGACCTGTCACTTCTGAAAGTTCTCCTAGAGTCACTTTAGGAGCGTTAGAAACAGGCAATGGATTCTTCTCTGCAACAGACACTTCTGCTGATTGAGGAACATCACTAGTAGGCTGGACTGGAGCTTTTTCTACTACAGCAGTCTCCTTGGTCGGAGAGGATTCATTTCCCGTTGTCGGCTGAATTGTTGTAGGACCTGTTTCAGCAGTCGCTTGGTCCAAGTTAGGTTGATTTGTAAGTTCCTTCTTAGGAGACAGCTCCCCACTTGCTGGAATTTCATTTGAAACAGCAGAAGCTTCTGCTGTACTTGGCTGTCCCACATGAGAGGTTAAGGCTGGTTCTTGACTATTCGCAGTCACTTCTTCAGCCTGGACATGACGCGCCAAAATAACTGGACTTATTAATAAACTTGCAAACACAATCGAAACAATGGTTGATTTTTTCATATACTAACTCCTTTGAAACGTGTCGTTTTGACCGTTTTAACCGAAACGACAAAAATTAGACAAAATCATTCTTTAATAGATGCAGTAAAAACGAACCCTCCTTTCAACAACAGCATCTCCTCCTGTCAGCAAGCTAGTTTTCCTCTTATCTGGTAGTCAGCTAGCTTTCAAACAGGATAACAACTTAACTGACAGCAGGGAAGATCCTACAGACATTCCTTCCTGTCAATCAAATGATGGAGACACTTCTTCTAGTAGAAAGCCTTCTTAGACAGATTGAGCCAACTTGAACAAAACCGAAAAAAATAGTTCCTATTCATGAGGGCAAATTCCCCATTTTTCTCATGCGAGAGCTCGTTTCCAGCCCATTTATCCTTAATCCAATAAAGACAGCGTTTTCGAGAGTGCAAACCTTTGCCCTATCTTGTCATTTTTGGTAAAATAAAGCATTAATTCACGAAAGATGAGAAACAAATGGAAAATCAAACCTTAATGCAATATTTTGAATGGTACTTACCTTCGGATGGTCAACACTGGTCCCGCTTAGCTGCAGATGCTCCTCACCTGGCAGACTTGGGCATTCGTAAAATCTGGATGCCACCAGCTTTTAAAGCGACATCTGCCAATGACGTCGGCTACGGCGTCTATGACCTCTTTGACCTTGGAGAATTCGACCAAAAAGGAACTGTTCGGACCAAATATGGTTTCAAAGACGACTACTTACAAGCGATCCAAGCCTTAAAAGAAGCTGGAATCCAGCCCATGGCCGATGTCGTTCTCAACCATAAGGCAGCTGCCGATGGTTTGGAAAAATTTGAAGTGGTCGAAGTGGACCCTAACGATCGAACCATCGTCTTGACAGAGCCTTTTACTATCAAGGGCTGGACTAAATTTACCTTTGATGGTCGAAATGGAGCCTATAATGACTTCCACTGGCACTGGTACCACTTTACTGGTACTGATTACGATGCTTCCCGCAATAAGAGTGGGATTTACCAGATCCAAGGAGACAATAAAGGTTGGGCACAAGACGATCTCGTAGACAGTGAAAATGGGAACTATGACTATCTTATGTATGCCGATATCGACTTTAAACACCCAGAAGTGATCGAAAACCTCAACCAATGGGCTGCATGGTTTATTGAAACCACTGGAGTTCAAGGTTTCCGTCTAGATGCGGTCAAACACATCGACTCCTTCTTCATGAAGAACTTCATTCAACAAATCACGGACAAATATGGAGAAGATTTCTATGTATTTGGTGAGTTTTGGAATGGGGATGAACAAAGCAACAATGACTACCTAGCCAGCATCGACTACAAGTTTGACTTAGTGGACGTCGCCCTCCACCAGAATCTCTTTAGAGCTAGCCAAGAAGGAGAAAACTTTGATTTAACGACTATTTTCAATGGTACACTCGCAAGCAATCATCCAGAAAGTGCTGTAACCTTTGTCGATAATCACGATACCCAGAGAGGACAAGCTTTAGAGTCCACTGTTGGTGAATGGTTCAAACCTGCCGCTTATGCCCTCATTCTCCTCCGCGAGGCTGGACTTCCATGTGTCTTTTACGGAGACTATTACGGGATTTCAGGGGACTTTGCCCAGCAGGATTTCCAAGCCGAGCTTGATCAACTCCTTCGTATCCGCAAAGACTTAGCCTACGGTGAACAAAGAGACTACTTTGACGATCCTAACTGTATCGCTTGGACTCGCTCTGGAACGGAAGAGTCTGCTCCTATCGCCTGCGTCATTTCAAATGCGGCTGCATCGGCTAAACGGATGGAAATCGGCCAAACATATGCAGGACAGACCTACTACGATGCCCTAGGAAATTACCAAGATACCATCCAAATTGAAGAAGACGGTTGGGCTGATTTCCCAGTCTCAGAACGTTCCGTCAGCGTATGGATTTTGGCAGACTAACTAGAAAATAAAATTGAGTAAAGAGGCTGGGACAAAAGTTCTAGCCTTTCAATTGTCTTTGAATTGTCGAGCAAGACGCAGTGGTTGAGTGGGCTCTACTACGCTGATTTCATCAGCTTTTACAGCCCTACTCAACTGTGCGGAGGTGGGACGACGAAATCGAATTCTAACGAATTACCGATTTCTGTCCCACTCTCTTTCTTATATTTCATGGCAAACCACAGGTTCATTCTAACACCTTAGGAAAGCGCTGTCAATTCCTTATCTTATTCTGTTAACAAATTCATAAAAAGAAAAAACTCGCCCACTTCCATCATCGGAAATGAACGAGTTTGATTCGCTAAGAAGCAAGGGCTTCTTTTATGTTAGCTTAATTCTGCAACAATCGCTTTGAGTTGTTCTTTGGTATGAACACCAGCGACTTGTTTCACCACTTGCCCATCTTTTTTAAACAGGAGTGTTGGGATGGACATGATGCCGAAATTGCGAGCAGTGTTTGGATTTTCATCCACATCCATCTTAAAGATTTTTAAGTCATCTTCATGGATTTCTTCTGCCAATTGTTCCAAGATTGGGGCTTGCATCCGGCAAGGACCACACCAAGTTGCCCAGAAGTCGACCAAGACCAAGCCTTGGCTAGTTTCTTGTTCAAATGTTGCATCTGTTAGTACGTGTACCATAGTTCCTCCTTTGATTAGTGATTTCCACTAATCTCTTATTGATAGTTCTATTCTACACCAAAATTCAAGTTTTTAGAAATATTTGCTACGTTCTCAGCCTTGGACATCTTCTTTCTTTTTCTTCCAGAAAAGAAGGCTAGACAAGAGGAGGGTACCTAACCCATAGAACCCTATCCATTCCTCTTCCGTGCCTGTTTGAGGAAGCTGACCTGCTTTTTCTTGCGCTGGAAGGACTGCTTTACCCGTCTCATAGACAAATTTTTGTCCATAAGCAACAGATAGAGATTCTGGTTTTGCAGTTTCTTTCTCAGCCGTTTTGACGAGAGGACGAAGATTTGGACTAGCAGGAATCTCTGATCTACCATATCTTTCAAGCTCTGGAAGGACTGGCAGATGGTATTCTTCGATGTAATGAACTGCTGGTTCTACCAATTTTGCCCCCTGAATCTCTGGAAGGGCAGCATATGCTGTATCAGCTGCGTTAGGAAGATAAGAAGCCACTTGCGAACGCGTCCCTTCTACAATTGGAATGCTCGCACGGATTAAATCTGTCTTGAAGGTGACTTCATAAGGATTTTCAACGGTTAAGTCAGATGGATCATAGGTATTGAAGACTAGGGCTAATTTGTGGCCCTTTTTAACCGTATAGAGGTTTGGTTGGAGATGGACCGTATAGTCGTGGAATTCCCCAACTTTTGGCTCGATACTATTTCTTGAGCTGGCTGAATCATAGCCAGACTCAGGGTTGGCCAGGTTGATCCAACCTTTGGCAATGACCTTGTATTTGGTCTTAATGGTTTCAAACTCTGCTACAGAGAGATTAGAAAGGTTACTTCCCATCCAGAAGCCGTCTGCTTTTTTATCTGCTTTGACGCCACCGTTGCCGACCACATCAAATTCCTCATCAGAGACATCGACTAAAAGGGCATTGATCTGGAAGTTCTTGCCTTGCCCCTTAGCCAGGGCTGCCTTGAAGTGTACAGGGATATGTCCTTTGATGGTAGTATCTTCTGTCACTTCTGATACAAAGGTCATGTTGGCTTTTGAAGAAGCTTGGCTCACAGTTTCGTTGCGTTTAGCAATCTCTATGCCAGCTCCTGCGTAGTCACTTGAAATCGTCTCTTCCAAGCGTTTCGACTGGGCATTGAGGAAGAGGCGTTGCGAAGTCTTCCAGTTATCATAAGTGGTCCACTTACTTGGGTCATAGTTGTTTTGAGCTAGAACAGCTGGTAATTTGTCAACCTGATTCTCTACCCCGTACAAGTAATGACTAAGCCAGGTATTCAAAAGATCATAGAAATCTTGGCCATTGGCCTGGATGCCATAACCACGAGACATGGCTGCTGGATAGACGTGGTCTCCTTGGTGGAGATAGAGTTTGACATCTTGGCCTGCCTTCTTGAGGGCATCGTACATGAGTTCAAAATGCTTGGTTTTAACGTTGTCATCATTCAAGCCGTGAACCAAGAGGGCGCTGGTCTTGAATTTTTCAGGATGAAGGGTATAATCCCGTTCCTTCCAGACATCGCTGTAATTGCGTTCGTGCGCATTTTGATCCTTGTTGAGCTGGTTGATATAGTTGGCATAATTTTGCCAAATACCAGCCCAGTCTTTTTCATCTAGAATCCGAGTCCCGACATAGAGGGATAACCAAGATAAATCACTATATGGTGGGTTCCCATAGGCTGTTCCTTGACTATTGAAATAATCATACCAAGAAGCAATCCCAGCAGCTGGTACGATGGTCTTTAGACCTTCGACTCCTGTACCTGCCACACCAAAGGTCGTGGTTCCAGCCCAAGATAGACCGGTCATGGCAACATTTCCTGTAGCCCAGTCTGCCTTGATTTCGACATTGCTGGTCTTATCGGTGTAGGCCTTGCGTTTGCCATTGACCCACTCGATAATATTCTTAAAGGCATTGATTTCGAGATCAGATCCTGTGGTGTTAAATCCTTCTGATCCCTTGGTACCAAGTCCTGCACTGGAGATAAAAGCATAGCCTCTGACCAAGAAATAGTCGTACCAGTTGAGATTTTCGTAGTCATAGATATACTCGTAGGGACTGTAGTAATACCAATCCGAAGCCTTGGCCTTCTTAGCCGCTTCTACTGTTGACGAGTTTCCAACTGCCTGACGTTTAGCCGGTTGCTTCCGCAATTTCTTCATATCATAGGAGCCATCTGTCGGTAAGCCCAAACTTTCAAGGGTCACATAGTTCTCATCCAAGGTTCCTGCTACATAAGGACGTGCTTCCAGAATGGTCGCTGCCTTGAAGTCTCCCCTGGCAACTGCCTTAGGCAACTGGACAATGGCCTTGACTAGATCCGGCTTGCCATCCGCATCTGTATCGTAATCGGTCTCTACATAGACTGGGAAGCGGACGATTTCGCTATCCTCATAGTGATAGTCTTCATCTGATTTTTCCCCACTTGTATAAGGAAAGATGGGTTGAGCCCGCCCATTTAAGAAGAGAGGAGCTTTCTTTTCAGAGCGATAGGCATCATAGAGTTTCTTAGCAATGCTATACATATTGGTCAGCTCTTCTTGACTGACCTTGCGGTTCAAGTCCTCTTGAGTGCTGATCATCCCTAGACTCTTAGCAAAGCGTTCCCGATCCGCAGCCGATTGACCGACCTGTTTGGAATCCGTCGCAGCCCACTGAAGCAATTCATCAACAGCATTTTGAACCGTTAATTCCTTATCCTTGAGCTCACTATTTGCCAAGCTTCCTGTGTACGAGGTTAAAGCTTGTCCTGTCGCTGGAGTTGATGTTCCCGTCGAAGCCGCTGGACTAGCTGGGACACCTGCCCCCTGTGGTGCCTGTGGGAGGTTTGTTTTTTCAGTTACCGTCAAGGTCTTTTCTTGTCCAACTGGCTTGTCAGCCTTCTCCGTCTCTGCCGGAGCAATTAGACTCGGTCCTGCAGGTTCAGAAATCTCTACTTCCTTCTTAGTATCCACACTTGGAGCGGATGCAGACTGGTCTGCTTGAGATTGGGAAGCTGCTCCTTCAGAAGTTACAGGCTCCGGAGCCACCTGAGTCACGACTTCTTTCGTTGGAGCAAGCTCTGGTAGGTTCTCATCTGCTGCTACCACTTGATTTAAGATAAAGGGAGCTAGCAGAAGGCTTGAAGCCACCATGGACACCACTGTTTTCTTTTTCATAAAAGAGACCTCGCTATTTTGTAATCAATATAGCTATTATACTATGTAAGCGCTTTTATAGCAAATTCTAAACAAGAAAAAAATCGAGGCAAATTTGCCTCGATCAAAAGATGTTTATTTCACATGATCTTTTAATTCTTCTTGAGCTTTTTGGTTAGACTCTGCTTGCTCTTTCTTCCATTTTTCAAGAGCTTTGTTGTAATCTTCGGTTGTTACAGCCTTGTCTTGAAGTTCCATACCTTTGTAGACAACGTTGTCTTTCCCTTTACCACCGGTCCAGCCAAATGGTGCTGAGAATGGTACGACACGAGTCAAGAATGGACGACCAGTCTTAGAAGTGGTTGGGATGACCAAAGCACTATCTGTCAACCAAGCTTGAGCTGCAGCATATTTCTCATAACGTTTGTTAAGGTCTTGTGTTTCAGCTCCTGCTTCTGTTACCATCTTCTCAAAGTCATACAAGCCAACTTTCTTAGCTGCCTCATTGTTTTCGCTTGGGTCAAATCCAAGGAAGGTACGAGTGTTTTCACCAGAAGATGCTTTCAAGATATCAAGGTAAGTTGATGGGTCTTGATAGTCAGGGCTCCATCCAACGTTATCTGAGATATCCCAGTCTTCGTCTTCTGCTTTAGCAGCAAAGAGGGTTACGTTCAAGAGGTCTTCTTTGGATACCATATGGATATCGACAACGACATTTTCTTTTCCAAGCGTACTTTCAACCGATTGTTTGAAGGATTGAGCACGTTGAACCTTAGATTGAGTCGTTTGGTCTACTGGCATATCCAAGTGGATTGGGAATTTCACGCCATCTGCTTCAAGTGCAGATTTCGCTTTGGCAAACTCTTCTTTGGCTTGTTTTTCGTTGTAAAGACCATTCTGACCATCGTCAAGATTTGCATCTTTCCACTCGTCTCCATAAGTCACCAACTCAGATTTAACCATCTCACCGAAGGTCTTGCCATCAGCTTGAACGAATGTAGGTGGGATGTACAAGTTACGGATCAGTTTGCTTGCTCCATCTTTCCCATTTGCTTGGGCAGCATAGGCTTCACGGTCAAAGGCAAAGCTGATGGATTGACGGAAGTCTTTGTTCAAAAGAGCTTTCTTAGTAGATGATTTTTCTTCATCTGTTGTTTTTGCAGTGTACTTGTATGACTGACGGTCGATATTCACACCGATAACGAAGGTGCTGGCATCTTGAGGAGTGTAGATGATTTCATCTTTAAATTTCTTAGCTTGGTCTGTAAATCCAGGTCCAGTTGGGAACAATTTAGCAAGGCTAAGAGCGTTGTCCTCAAATGAGTTCGCCAATTTACTTTGGTCTTGACCATCATAGTACTCGAGCTTAACATCTGTGATGTGAACATTGTCCTTATCCCAGTAGTTTTCATTCTTGCTCATCTCGATAGATGATTTAGAAGTGAAGCTCTTCAAGATGTATGGACCATTGTAAAGAAGAGAGCTAGTATCACTTGCTTGGGCAAATTTATCCCCTTTTGATTCAACGAATTTCTCGTTGATTGGGAAAGTGATTCCAAGAGTCAACTTAGAATTCCAGAAAGGCTCTGCTTGGTTCAAAGTGATTTGAAGGGTATGATCATCAACTGCTTTAATGCCTACATTTTTGAAGTCTGAAGTCTTACCTTCAACATAATCATTCAAGCCCTTGATAGAGTTTTGAATGATGTAGAGCATTTCAGACTTGTGGTCAGCGGCATACTTGATCCCTGCAACGAAGTCATCTGCTGTCACATCCGCATACTCTTCCCCTTCTGAATCATACCATTTGGCATCATCACGAAGTTTGTAAGTATAAGTCAAGCCATCTTCTGAAACTGTCCAATCTTTAGCAAGTGAAGGAATCAAATTCCCATACTTGTCGTTTTCAAACAAACCATCAATCAAGTTTCCTGTGATTTCGTGGGTTGCAGCTTTACCAGATGTGATGTAGTTCAAGTTTTCAGGTTCTGTCTCATAGACGTAAGAGAATTTTTGACCTGACTCACTTGATTTTGAGCTTGAGCTTGATGATTTAGAACCACCAGAACATGCTGCAAGAATACCTGCTGAAAGAAGAGCTACTCCTGCAAGAGCAATGACATTTCTTTTTTTCATTGTTTACTCCTAATAAATTTTTAAGGTTGTCTTAAGATTATACCACAAAGATTTTCAGAAGAGAAGTAATTTTCTGAAAATTTATTAAATTTTGTAATTTTTCTTATCCTTAGCATTTATTAAAGTGTGAACCATAGTCTACAAAAGCCTTAACATCGCTGGTTTTGCCCTCATGAAGGTCCCGAACAATTTTTGACCCCACGATGACACCATCTGATACCTGATTAAAGCGTTGGATATCTTCTTGGGTGGAGACCCCAAATCCTGTCAGAACTGGAATAGTGGCCAAGTCTCTCAAGGTCGCTAAGTGCTGATCCAAGTCGTCCCGGTAGTTGCCCATCTTTCCAGTAACCCCATTGATGGCTACCGCATAGATAAAGCCTTCTGCTTCTTGGATCAAGGCCTTTTGGCGTTCGATGCCTGTGGTCAAACTGACCAAGGGAACAAGGGCAATATCACTCCCTTCCAAGTAAGGTGCTATCATATCCGCATGCTCATTTGGCAAGTCGGGAATGATCAAGCCTTTGACGGAGGTAGAAGCCAATTCTTTTATAAAGGCTTCAATCCCATATTGGTAGACTGGATTGATATAGGTCATGATGACCAGGGGAATCTTGGTCTCTTGTTCTTGGAGTTTTTTTACAATAGCGGTTAAGGTCACTCCTTTGGCCAAACTGCGTTGCCCAGCCATCTCGATGACTGGCCCATCCGCTACAGGGTCCGACCAGGGAATCCCCACTTCAATAGCCGATGCCCCACTTTCCTCCAAGAGCTGAATTGTCTCAAAAAGCCCATCTAGTCCCTTCTCATGATCCCCCGCCATGATGTAAGGGACAAAAATTCCACGCTTGCTGTCTTTAATAGCTTGTAAATGCTGAGTTAGTGTTTTGGTCATCTCTACTTCCCTTCTGCTTCAAACCGTTCTTTCACCTGCATGACATCCTTGTCTCCACGACCAGATAGACAGATGATGAGATGTTGGTCCGGAGTCATTTTTGCTGCGACTTTTTGCGCTAGAGCGATAGCATGACTGGACTCCAATGCTGGAATGATCCCTTCCAAACGAGAAAGCAACTTAAATCCTTCGAGGGCTTCTTCATCCGTGATGGAATCATAGCTTGCCCGGCCAATTTCATTAAAATAGCAATGTTCTGGACCCACACCAGGATAATCCAATCCAGCAGAGATAGAGAAAGCTTCCATGATCTGTCCATGGGCATCTTGAAGCACTTCCATCAAGGCTCCGTGAAGAATTCCTGGACGACCTTTGGCAAAGGTCGCCGCGTGTTTGTCCGTATCCAAACCAAGACCAGAAGCTTCTGCTCCGTACATGGCTACTGATTCATCTTCTACGAAAGGATAGAACATGCCAATGGCATTGGAGCCCCCACCGATACAGGCTAGGACCGCGTCAGGAAGTTTTCCACCTGAGATTGCTGCAAACTGACGTTTGGCTTCCTTACCAATCACAGATTGAAAATCTCGGACAATCTCTGGGAAAGGAGCTGGTCCAAGGGCAGATCCCATGATGTAGTGAGTATCATCAATCCCAGCTACCCATGCACGAAGGGCCGCATTGACCGCATCTTTCAGCACGCGCGATCCGTCTGTCACACTATGGACTTTTGCTCCCAAGAGCTCCATCCGAAAGACATTGAGGGCCTGGCGTTTGACATCTTCTTCTCCCATATAAATGGTACACTCCATCTCAAAGAGTGCTGCTGCCGTCGCTGTCGCAACTCCGTGTTGACCAGCCCCTGTCTCCGCGATGATCTTCTTCTTGCCCATCCGTTTAGCCAGCAAGACCTGACCAAGGGCATTGTTAATCTTGTGGGCCCCTGTATGGTTGAGGTCTTCTCGTTTCAGGTAGATTTGTGCTCCTCCGATGTGCTTGGAGAGGCTTTTGGCGTGGTATAGAGGAGTCTCCCGTCCTACATAATTCTTGAGCAAGTCATCCAATTCCGCTTGAAAGCTTGGATCTGCTTTGGCTTCTCGGTACGCCTTATCCAGTTCGATCACGGCTGTCATCAGGGTTTCTGGGACAAACTGGCCCCCAAATTTTCCATAAAACCCTTTTTCATCCGGTAGTTGATAGTTCATGCTTTCGCTCCTTCTATAAATGCTTTTATCTTTTCTATATCTTTGTGTCCGTCTGTTTCGACCCCTGAAGAGACATCCAGGGCATAGGGCTGAAAGGTCTCTCGAGCTTGGCGGACATTGTCCACTGTCAAGCCCCCTGCAATAAAGAAGTCCTGCCGGATCTTCTGATCTTTCAGCAAGTCCCAATCAAAGGTTTGCCCACTCCCAGCTACTGGAGCATCAAAGAGTAGATAATCTGCCTGGCTTGACACTTGGGCTTCCTGAGCACTGAGCTGGATCGCGCGAATGACGGGAACTGAAGTCTTTGGTATCAGAGCTTCATCAAACGTTCCATGAATCTGAACAATGTCTAAGGGAACCTGAGAAATGGCTTGCTCCAACTCCTCTAGACTTGGTGAGACAAAGACTCCAACAATTTTGGTCTTGCCAGTCACCAGTTTTGCTAATTCGTGGGCTTGCTCCAGACTGACTTGTCGCTTGCTCTCAGCGAATACAAAACCAATATAGTCTGCGCCTGCTAGGACAGCCGTCTCCACTGCTTCCACTGTAGACAGGCCACATATTTTAACCTTTGTCAATTTGCAACTCCTTGACCTTTTCTGCTACATCTCCTGCTGTCATAAGGGCAGTCCCTACCAAGATCCCATTAAAGTAAGGAGCGACTAGAGCTGCATCTGACCCATTAAAAATAGCGGACTCCGATATATAAACTGGCTGGTCTTTGAAATGCGCGGACAATTCAAGACTGGTATTCAGATCCGTTTCAAAAGTGACCAGGTTCCGGTTGTTGACCCCGATGATGTCCGCCCCGATCCGATGGGCTATTTCGAGCTCAGCTAAGTTATGGGTCTCTACAAGCACTTCCAAACCAAGCCCCGTCGCAAAGTCATAGAGTTCTTTGAGCCGGGCTTCTGGCAGGGCTGCGACAATCAAGAGAATGACCGTCGCTCCGGCATTGCGAGAGCGGACAATTTGCTTCTCATCGATGATAAAGTCCTTGGCCAAGGTTGGAATTGACACCTGGGAAGAAATCTCACGAAGGTAGTCTAGATCTCCCTTGAAAAAGACTTGGTCCGTCAGGACTGAGATCATGGCTGCCCCGTTTTCTTCATAGGTCTTGGCTTGGGCGACAATATCCACATCCAAGTTAATATCCCCCATACTAGGGCTGGCTTTCTTCACCTCAGCGATGATCTGCAAGTGCTCTTGATGGCTCTTGAGAAAATCGTAGAGACGGTAGGTCTGACGAAGAGGCTGGAGGTCTTCCATGACCATTTGCGCCACTTCTTTTTCTTTTTGTTCTAGGATTGTCGGTAGAAAGGCTTTACTCATACTTGAACCTCTTGTAAGTGTTGCAATTTAGCAAGGGCAGAACCATCCGCAATCAATTGACCCGCAAGCTCCACACCTTCTTTGATACTTGCCACTTTTCCATTGGCATAGAAACCAAGACCAGCATTGAGAACTGTCGTTTCCAGATAAGGGCTGGCTTCATTCTTCAAGACACTGAGGAGAATTTCTGCATTTTCCTTGGCATCGCCACCAGTTATTTCAGACAGCTCTACCTTGTCCATCCCTAGATCTTCATAGGTAAAGGTATGCTGGCTGATCTTGCCGTCTTCTAGGAGGGTATAGGTATTGGTTCCATATAGAGCTGCTTCGTCCATATTGTCAGGACCAGTGATGACGACGGCACGTTTGCGTCCCAACTGCTGGATGGCACGAGCGACAATCTCTTGCAATTCGACACGGTAGAGCCCCATGAGTTGGGTTTCAAGATCCAGTGGATTGGCAAGAGGACCGACCAGGTTCATAATGGTTGGAATCCCCATCGCTTGACGAGCAGGGCCAATGAAGCGCATAGCTGGATGCATGGTTTGCGCAAAGATAAAGGCCAAGCCAACCTCGTCCAAGGCTTTAGAGAGAGTCTCTGGTGAGGCTGCCACATTGATGCCAAGCGCTTCTAGGACATCTGCAGAGCCTGACTTAGAAGAAACAGAGCGATTGCCGGCCTTGGCCATGCGGATCCCTCCAGCAGCCAAAACGAAGCAAACAGTCGTCGAAATGTTAAAGCTATAGGATTGGTCACCGCCAGTCCCACAGTTACACATGGCATCTGAGAAAGTCTCTGGCAATACCGTCGCATGAGCCTTTAAGGCGCGTACAATTCCGGTAATTTCGTCTGCTGTTTCTCCCTTGGTTTTGAGTCCCATCAAAAAGGCAGCGATTTGACTTTCTGATAGTTGGTTCTGCAAGATTTGATCAAAGACTTCTTGGACCTGCTCTTGCGTCAAGTCTTGGCGATTAGAGATTTGTAAGAATAGTTCTTTCATAAGGGTTTCCTCTTGTCTTTTCTACACGTTTCAATAGAAATTTTAGCTGCTTGGAAGTGCTGGTCTAGTCTAGGACCAGCTTCACAAAATTTTCAATCATTTTTAGACCATCTGGACTACCGATACTCTCAGGATGATACTGAAGTCCGTAGATGGGCAGGCTCTTGTGTTGGATAGCCATGATTTCTTGGTCGTCCGTGGTAATAGCCGTTACCTCAAATTCTTCTGGCATTTGGTCAACGACGATAGAATGGTAACGCATGATGGGCACATCATTCTTAATATCCTCGAAAATAGGAGATGGTGATTCAAAGGTAATCTGGCTTTGTTTGCCATGCATGACATTCTTAGCCAGGCGCAACTTGCCACCAAAGGTCTCCGCCAGGGCTTGGTGACCTAAGCAAATCCCCAACATGGGCTTTTTACCTGCAAAGTCCTTGATCATGGCTTCCATTTGACCAGCATCTGCTGGCCAGCCTGGCCCCGGGGAGAAGACGAGGGCATCTGCCACTTCCGCCTGCTCATACAAGCGCTCATCATCATTTCGCAAGACTTCGACCTCTGTAAAAGTTCCCAAGTATTGGGCCAAATTATAGGTGAAGGAATCGTAATTATCCACTAATAAAATCATTGAACATCTCCTATTCTTGTCATTGATTTTGCCTTGTTAATCGTTTCGTAAAATTCATTCTCCGGAATACTGTCGTAGACAATCCCTGCTCCTGCTTGGACATAGGCCTTTTGATTCTTGAGGATCATGGTCCGGATGGCAATGGCGAAGTCCATATCTCCTGTCGCTGAGAGGTAGCCGATAGCCCCTGCATAGACGCCACGTTTTTCCTGTTCCAATTCATAGATCCGACGCATGGCCCGAATCTTAGGAGCCCCAGAGACTGTCCCAGCTGGCAAGGTGGATTTGAGTGCATCGAGAGCTGTTAAGTGAGGCAGGAGTTGCCCCTTGACCACACTGGTCAGGTGCATGACATAGCGGAAATACTCCACTTCCATATACTTGGTCACTTCGACCGTCCCATTTTGGGCGATTCTCCCGATATCATTGCGTCCCAGATCCACCAGCATGCGGTGTTCAGCTGTCTCCTTGATATCGTGGAGGAGTTCATGAGCCAGAGCTTGGTCCTCTTCTTCCGTCGCTCCACGAGGTCGAGTTCCGGCGATCGGATTAGTCGTCACCTCTCCCTTCTTCACCGATACCAGGCTTTCCGGACTGGCTCCAATGATCTGGTAGTCTCCAAAGTCATAGAAATAAAGATAGTTGGATGGGTTGGTCACACGCAAATTTCGGTAATAATCCAAGGGATCTCCCTCGAAGTCTGCTGAGAAGCGTTGACTAAGGACACACTGGAACATATCGCCTTCGCGGATCAGCTTCTTGGCCTGATCCACCATCTCCATAAAAACTTCCTTCTCAATGTGGTTGCTGAACTGCAGAGCCTGCAAGGCCTGAGGGGTGAACTCATTGGGCGCTTGAGTTTGCAGATCGATCACCACTTGCCCCAGTGATTGACGGACCGCATCATTGTTCCGACCAGAGTAGATATTGTCCTCCACCACATAGACTTTTTCCTTCTTGTGGTCAAAAATCACATAGGACTCGTAGATGAAGAAATGCATGTCTGGTGTCCCGATCGTATCCTGAGGAATCCGTCCAATCTCTTCGAAAACCCCGATCATATCATAGCCTGCAAAACCGATAGCTCCACCGGCAAAAGGAAGATCAGATGTCAGTCCCTTGACCGTTACCTGATGGAGATAGTCAAAAGGATCTTGCTTCAGCACCTTGCCATTCTCATACAGGATCCCATCCTGATAGACCACCTCAAACACTGGATTATGGGCCACGATAGAAAAGCGGGCGTTCTCCTTCTCACGCGGGATCGACTCAAGGATGACCTTATGGTCACCTTGGACACGCATGTAGGCTAGAATGGGGGTTAAGGTATCAGCTGGTAAAATTTTTTTCATAGGAATTCCTTTCTTTTCCTAGGGACGAAGCGATGCAAGTCCTGATCCAATCACATCCAATACTCTTTAAAGTTAACAACTAGACCAACTTCAAAAGAATACAAAAAACCTCACAGAGTAACACTCTGTGAGGGCATTAAATCGGGTTTAACACGGTACCACCTCAGTTAATGGTCAAAAGGGTAGAAAGCGACCATTATCTCTATCTCCTCTAACAAGGAGTCGCACGATAAGGGGTGCCTACCGAGAAGAATATGTGTTATCTTCTCCTACTCTAAACAATCAGCCCAATGTTCACTAACTCCGACTACCTGCTCACAATACCCGCAGGCTCCCTGAAAATCTTAGACTAGTTACTTTCTGATTTACTTCATATTTTACTACATTTTTTAGGCTTGTCAAGAATTTTTTGACAGTTTATCCTAAAAAATCTGCCTAGACACCTTGTCCAGGCAGATTCCATCCGATTTTTTAAATTTGAAAATGACCCCTATTTCACCAAGTCACTCTTGAGATAGGCATCGACCATGCGCTCTGTCGCCACCACAGAATCCACATGGGTCCGTTCATAGGAATGGCTAGACTCGATCCCTGCTCCGAGAAGACCATGCTTGACTTCTGCTCCTGCACTCATGGCTGCGGAGGCATCGGATCCATAGAAAGGATAGATGTCCAGTTTGTAAGGGATATTTTGCTCCTTGGCCAAGGCCACCAAGTGTTGGCGGAAACCATAGTGGTAAGGACCTGAAGCATCTTTGACACAGATAGATACCGTGTACTCGTCTGTCTGCTGGTCATCTCCCATCGCCCCCATGTCCACTGCCAAGTATTCAACAGCTTGAGCTGGGATACTAGAGTTAGCCCCATGTCCCACTTCTTCAAAGACAGAAAAGGCAAAGTGAGTCGTTACTGGAAGTGTCACTCCTTCTTCTTTGTAGATGCGGAGGAGGTTGAGCAAGATAGCGGCGCTGACCTTGTCGTCCAAGTGACGAGACTTGATAAAGCCTGTATCCGTGACAATAGTCCGAGCATCAAAGCTGATAAAGTCTCCCACTTCGATCCCCAAGTCACGCGTTTCTTTTTCATTGGTCACTTTTTCATCCAAGCGCACTTCCATATTGTCCTGGGTCCGCTCCACAGTTCCCGCATCCTTGTAGACATGGCAAGAGGTTTGGTGGACAAGGATAGTACCCGAATGTGTCTTTCCTGTATTGGCCACATGGACGGTACAGTTTTCCCCTTCGATCATGTTCCAAGGGAAGCCCCCGATGCGATCCAGCTTGAGACGGCCATCTGGTTTGACTGCTCTCACGATCGCTCCCAAGGTATCCACATGGGCCGTGATGTAGCGGTGTTGTTCGTCTTTTTCACCCTTGAGAATGACTGTCACGCCTCCCTTAGCTGTCCGAACAGGACTGTATCCCATGTCTGTCAAAGTCTTGACCAAGTATGCTGCTACTTCTTCCGTATAGCCCGTCGGTGATGCGATGGCTGTGAGTTCTTTTAGATATTCGACTGTTTGATTCATGAATTTCTCCTTCAATAATCTGCTAGTATGATTATAGCACGACTGCCTTTAAAAGACTAGCAAAGCAAGACAGCAAAAAAGAGTCAGCAGATGGAAATTGCAATCTGCTGACTCTTTTCTTACTTTCGATCTTGATCCAATCTATAGCTGCAGAAACTAAGTTCCCACAGAGAAGATAGGAACATTAGCTACTCAAACCTCCAACAAACTTATAAGCAGTTACCAAAGCATTTGTCATGGTATCACGGGTTGCTTTGAAGGCCTCAATAAAGGCTGCACGGTGTTCTTCTGGGAAAAGCGTTGTATCATCTCCAAATTGAGCAAGGGTTTCATTCACAGAAGCCAACTCTTCATCCATCTTTTTGATACCAGGTTCCAAAGTCTTGAAGTAAGATTCTTGTTCAGATTTTGGTAACTTTTCTCCCAATTCATTGGCATGCTTCTTATAATTTTCAGCTAGTTTTGCATAAAGTCCCTTGATTTCACCGATCGTTTTAGCATTTTCAATTTCTTGATCTGTTACCAAAACAACTTCTGGAGCGGTTGCTTGAGCGCCAGAGTCTGATGAAGACTGGCTGGAAGAGCTACTTGTATCATCCGTCAACTCAAATTTCTTTGAAGAAAATGATTTCTTCTTAGAAGAGGATGTTTTCTTAGAGGAAGAAGATTTCTTTTCCACCTTGCTAGAAGATTTCTCTGAAGAAGCCTCTGGTTTTGCAGTTTGATTTCCCGAACATGCGACCAAGGTCAAGACTGAAAGCAAAGTGATTCCACTTGCGACTAATTTTTTCATGGTTCTCTCCTATAAATAATTTTGCTTTTGTAAATTATATCTAAAATTATTTCTATTGTCAAAGTGTTATAATATCTTAGCTCCTTCTGCTGGCGGTCTATTTAACAAGATGAGATAGAACTTTCACCAACCATGGCCCTTTCTTAAATTGTCGGACTTTTATCATTTGGACCAAAAGACTTGCAAAATTATATAAGATTAATTATAATCATTCTAAATAAGTTTTAGGAGACGAGTATGACTGAAACCAAACATGGTCTTGATGCTTCATTCAACGACCGCTTAAATATTTTACGGGCAGGAGTCCTTGGAGCAAACGATGGAATCATCTCAATTGCTGGAGTTGTTATCGGAGTTGCCAGTGCGACCAGTAACCTCTGGATCATCTTTCTCTCTGGTCTCTCTGCAATTCTGGCTGGTGCCTTCTCTATGGCCGGGGGTGAATACGTGTCTGTATCGACCCAAAAGGATACAGAAGAAGCTGCCGTTAGCCGAGAACAAGCCCTTCTGGATCGCGATCCAAAAGTTGCACGCGACTCTCTCTATGCAGCCTATATTCAAAATGGGGAATGCGAAACCGCTGCTCAAATCATGACCGAGCGGGCCTTTCTCAAACACCCTCTCAAGGCCTTGGTCGAAGAAAAGTATGGCCTGGAGTTTGAAGAGTTTACCAATCCATGGCATGCGGCCATCTCTAGCTTTATTGCCTTTGTCCTCGGATCACTTCCTCCTATGCTGTCCATCCTCCTCTTTCCCAAGGAAATCCGCATTCCAGCAACAGTCTTCATCGTAGCCCTCTCCCTTCTCTTTACCGGCTACACCAGTGCTAAGTTAGGAAAAGCACCAACCAAGCAAGCCATGATCCGTAACTTGGTCATCGGACTACTGACTATGGGTGTTACCTATCTCTTTGGACAATTGTTTAGTATTTAAAAAAAGCTGAGACAAGAGTCTCAGCTCAACTTGAAGATTTAATCCTCTAAAAACTTTCCTTAGGTGAGTACGGAGGTTAGGTGAAATTATCCAGTGGATGATTTCAGCAATCAAGGAAGTTCCATGACTTAGTTTTGGACCCAAGGTTCCAAAACTCCCGAGTGTCTGAAACAATTACGTTTCAGGCTCTTTTCTCACGACGGAAAGTATTTGATCTTCAATGACTAAAATTATAGCCATTATTTGAAAGAATCATCTAGATAGTCTATGCAAAAAGTAGTTTGCCCACATTCTAAGAAGCTGGGACAAAAGTCCTAGCCTCTCAATTGTCTTTGGATTGTCGAGCAAGACGCAGTGGTTGAGTGGGCTCTACTACGCTGATTTCATCAGCTTTTACAGCCCTACTCAACTGTGCGGAGGTGGGACGACGAAATCGAATTCTAACGAATGACCGATTTCGTCCCACTCTCTTTTCTTATGCTTCCAATAAGACTTGGGCTTGTTTTTCCAATCCTACGATGGCTTCGTCTGTTAAGACCAATTCACCTGTTGCCCAGGCTTCTGGGTTTACGGTCGTTCCTGTGAAGTCTCCCACTACTTGGGTACGAACGAATGGTAAGAGGGCTTGGTAAGCCGCAAACATTGGTTCGTGTCCTGCGTTAGCGACTGAAGAGACTGTTACGATCTTGTCTTGGAGAGCAGATGGGCCACGAGTTTCTGATAGGTCAAGCGCACGGCTGAGCCAGTCGATCAAGTTTTTTACCACACCTGGAATGGCAAAGTTATAAACTGGTGAGAAAATCCAGATGGCATCTGCAGCAAGGACCGCATCACGCGCTGCTTGCACTGCTGGCAAAGTCGGTGTTTCCAAATCTTGGTTCATCATAGGGATGTCTTTGTAGTCCAAGTAAGTCACAGTTGCTTTTCCTTCAAGAAGGCTTTCTGCTTTCTGAGCCATTTGGTGGTTGAAAGATCCTTGACGAAGGGATCCGACGATAAATAAAATGTTTTTCATAGCTGTTTCTTCTTTCTGTTGTAAGTTTATTTATTACAAAAACTATTATACAAGGACTAGATGTACTGTCAAGAATTACAACTTGAAATATCACTAATTTTTACTATTTAGTTTTTTTCTATCAAAAAGCCTAATTTATCAGGCTTTCTAATCCTTTCTGACTCGAGTCACGATCCCATCCGGATCTGTAAACGCGAGCTCACTTGAGGTCAGCCAGGTGACAGCTGCCTCCTGCTCTTTTGCTCTCTCGGCGATGGCAACCAAGTCTTCTTTCTTTTCTACGTGGACGACGTAATAGGCAAGGCCAGGAAGCTGGTTTTCGCGTTTAGCCAAGTGATTGCCACCCCACTCATTGACTGCCAGGTGATGGTGATAGTCCCCAGAGGCAATCCAGCTGGCAGATGAAACAGTAAACTTATCCGATAACTCCAGTACCTTTTGGTAAAAGACAGACGCTGCTTGGCTATCTCTCACAGAGAGGTGAATATGCCCCATGCGGGTAGCGGATGCTATCTGGAAGGGCTCCACCTTGCGCCCCATCTTATAGATCTCTTGCGTAGAAAGATCCTCCGTCACCCCGATGATACGGCCATCCTCACGGATATCCCACTCCGCCACTGGCTTATCCCGGTAGAGCTCAATGCCATTGCCCTCTGGATCTTCGAGATAGAGAGCTTCACTGTAGCCATGGTCCGCAGCCCCCACAAAGGGAACCTTCAGCTCAGCCATATGCTTGAAGACATCAGCTAGATCCTCCCGACTAGGTAGAAGAATGGCCATGTGGTAGAGACCATAACTTGCTTTAACGGCTTCGGTCCGATCCGTTTGGATGAGATGCACCAAGGGCTTGCCTCCAGCCCCAAGAAGAACTTCCTCCTCCGACTGAGACAGAATCTCTAAGCCCAACATTTGAGTATAAAAAGCGGTCTGGCGCGCCAGGTCTTTCACATTGAGCGCAGCTTCTGCCAAGTTAATCTTGCTATTGTAGGCGTAGGTCATGGGAGTCTCCTTTTGGGTTTTGTTTTGTTGTAATGTTTTATATTACATCATTATACACTCTTTTTTAAAAGAAGCAAATAAAATAACTTGACAGAAAACCCTCCTTAGAAAACTAAGGAGGGTGTTGTCTGTTAAATATTATTAAGACTTACCCCTTAAACTCTTGAACAAATTTCTTGAGTTCGGCATCGGCTTCAGGTGTCGTCCCATGAAGCTGGCTAAGCATGTCTAAAAGAGATGCTGTCTGGGTTTCAATAGTGGCGTTGGTTTGGTTGATCTTAGCCACGATATCTGTCAGTGGCTCTACTTCTTCTTCCTCAAAGGTATCCACATAGCGTGGGATATTGAGATTATAGTCATTCTCGACGATCTCCTCAAAGCTAGCCAGATGAGCGAACTTATCTATATCCTCTCTACTCTTATAGGCCTGGAGGATCTTCTCGATATGGGCATCCGTCATGATATTCTGGTTCTTGCCCTTGTCAAATTCCTTAGAGGCATCGATAAAGTAAACGTCCCGATTGGTCCGGTTCTTTTTGAGAATGATGACCGTCGTTGGGATGCTGGTATTGAAGAAGATATTGGCAGGTAGACCGATCACGGTATCAATGGCCCCTTCTTCCAGCAAGGCCTTGCGAATGGTTCCTTCAGCATTGCCACGGAAAAGAACTCCGTGAGGGAGGACGATGGCCATAACACCATTGTCTTGTTTCAAGTGATAGTAACCATGCAAGAGAAAGGCGAAGTCTGCCTTGGACTGAGGCGCCAGCTTGCCAAATGGGGAGAAGCGAGGATCTTGGAGAAAGCCAGAGCTTGCGGACCACTTAGCTGAGTATGGAGGGTTCATAAGAACCCCATCAAAGTTGGTCGGTTCTTGGGTCGGCCAGTCTTCGTCCAGCGTATCGGCATTGTGCAAGAACTGGTTTTCCACCGGGACCCCGTGTAGGATCATGTTCATCCGAGCCAGGTTATAGGTAGAGGTATTGAGCTCCTGACCAAAGTATTGGACAGTTTGAGGCTGGTGAGAAAATTTCTTGGCATTGAGCAAGAGCGATCCTGATCCCATGGTGGCATCGTAGATGGTAAAGCCCTGCACGTCTTCACGCCCTAAAAAGGCAATCTGGGTCATGAGCTTGGCTACAGGCTGGGGCGTATAGAACTCTCCAGCTTTCTTACCCGAGTCGGTCGCAAACTGACCAATCAAGTACTCATAAGCATCTCCAAGCATATCACCCGCATGACCTGCCACGTCCAGCACTGCCAATTCTTTCATAACGGCAGCCACTAGCTGGTTTTGCTTTTGAGGAGTGGCACCTAGCTTTTTGGAGTAGAGATCAATGTCCTCAAAGAGATTCTCATAGAGGTCATCACTTTGCTCGATGTCTCGGAAGCCCTGAGCCAGATCTTCCAGTTGGAAGGTCCCTTCATTGACCCGGTCCACCAAGGCCGTAAAGGTCAAGTCTGGCTTGATGACATAGTTGAGCTCATCGGTGATGACGGAGATCAGCTCCTCTTGAGAGTCGGGATCCTCATAGTAGGACCGGTAAAGCGCCAAGGCTTCATCCAAGTCCTCTGTCTCCTCCAACATAGTCTCCGCCACGAAGAAGAGCAACTTATCTGAGAGGTACTTGTAAAAGATCATCCCCAAGAGATAAGACTTATAGTCATTGGCATCCATCTTAGAGCGGAGCACATCCGCTGAGTTCCACAGGGCTTGGTAGAGCGACTGGGAGGTTTGTGTTGTTTCCATAGTAATTCTTTCTGATTTCTTTTAAACCTTTTCTTGTTCCAGTGGGACGACAGCGAGGGTCTTGCCCAGACTGGCTAAGACTTTCAAGACCGTGTCCAATTGAGGACTGGTCTTGCCTGTCTCCATCCGAGCGATAACCGGTTGACTGACCCCGCTGAGTTCTTCTAGTTTCTTTTGGCTAATGCCCTTTTCACGCCGAGCCTCGATCAGCTCTGTCATAATCGCGACCCGGAGATCACTTTCCAGGATTTCTTCCTTGGTGAAGAGCTCTGCTCTCACATCTTTCCAATTGCTGCCGATGGCACTATTCTTCATCTCTCAGCCCTCTTTCCTTCAAATCTTGCAACTCCCGCTTGGCTTTCTCGATCTCTCTTCTGGGTGTC
Source organism: Streptococcus australis (assembly GCF_040226615.1). Classification (GTDB taxonomy): domain Bacteria; phylum Bacillota; class Bacilli; order Lactobacillales; family Streptococcaceae; genus Streptococcus; species Streptococcus australis_E. The sequence goes on from NZ_JBCOAT010000001.1 coordinate 327,857, forward strand.
TTTTGCGTCTTTTTGACAAAATGATGCAGTAAGACAAAGCTCCCATCCAGCCAAGCCACGAATAAAATCCGATCCCGTAAGGGTCTCAACTCCCAGATCTCCGCATCCAGATGCTTGATGTAGGGTTGGCCAGCACGTGTCCCCTGCTGGCTCAAAAGCTCGATATAGTCGTTGAGCTTGTTTAGTTTGATCCGGCTGTCCTTGCTATCGTGACGAGCTAGCTCCCTCATGTAGTCCAAGACCGGTTGATTCCCCTGTTTGTCTTTATAAAAATAAATAGCGTGCACAAAGCAACCTCTTTTCGAATTTATTATAACTCTAAAGTTATTAAATGTAAATACTTTTAAGTTATTAAATACTAAGGAGCACCCTTTGAAAGGATCAAAGGGGCTTACTTATACTATTCGAAAAAGGCTGTGCTTATAGATGCTGATAAAGGGAACTTTTGAAGGTTAGATAAACATATCTTGTAAGAGTTTCTTTAGTATTAAAGCTGGAGAATAATACAAATAAATCACGTTTATTTATGACTTAGTAGAGTTACAAGTTCACTAAAATATTTAGTTCTCAATATATTTTGCAACTCTGAATCTGTTGCAATCTTACTTAATGCCTTATTTTTAAAATCGCGAGTGACTACTGTATTTCCTAGTTGATTGGTTATTTCTTTTTTTAGGTTACAAATCTTTAAAATTGATGAGAAATCTGAAGCATCTAAGCTATCCTCAACAATTTTAGTTATATTTCCTAGTTTTGAAGTTAAATCGAATTCTGTTGATAAACCCTCTAAAAATATTTCAGCATCATCCCTTGTTGGTTCATTATTATTTATCAAATTACCTTCCATAAATTCATCAAGTTTCTTTTTCAAAGCGATACTTATTATCTTGTCTTTATTTTTCACACAATAACTTTTAATAGCTTTTTGGAATTCATTTAATTTTTCTTCTTTATCCTGTTCATCAGAGCTAAGAATAGACTTCACTATTGATTCATCAACTAAAAGCATCTCTATCTCATTAAAAGTGAGCACAAAAACATTTTTTTGTTTATAGTTCTCAATACGTGTTTCTTCCATCCAATCATTATCAATTATGCCATAAGCTATATTCCCATGCAAATATTGTAATTTATTATAGGCTCTTGTGTATTGGATAACTTGCTTATGGCCTTGAACTGGTTTTACAAAACACCATTCACTAAATAATTTAGAATAAATCTGATAGTCTATGCTAGTTTTAGTTCCTTCACAAAATAGAATTGGCTTCTTTGTACCAGATACTTCAGTTAATAAGGATAAAGGCATTTCTTGTGTACCTTCCAAAATCTGATACTCCAAATCATAAGGTGCTTCAAATTTCTTACACCATATGTAACTTGCATTTGTTCTAGATTGGACAAAGTCCATATTATGTGAAGCAAAAATAAATTGACAATCAGACCGCTGAGATATGAGCAAATCCCACAATTCATTATAGACAGCAGCATTTAAGAAAGTCTCAGGTTCATCAACAATAATATAACTATTTTCAGGAGCAAGAAGTACATTTCCTATATAAAACAGTATACAACGTTCACCATCACTTAGACCATTTATACTATATCTAGAGCCATTTTTTTCAACTTCAACAACTCTATTATCGGGTTCTAGTATAAATTTTATTTCGGGTGATATTGAATTCCAAACCTGCTCTACTCTATCCCATAAAGCTATAGATAACCCTTCCATCCCTCTAGATTTATAAGTCGCTATCTTAGCATAGTTCTTTATCAAAAATGTTATTAATTTAGTGAAAGTATTTGAAAAATCCTTATCAATTTGGATAGGTTGTAAATCAATTGTGTCATATTTAAGATCGACTTCTTTTAAATCTTGGATATATCTTTCTCTAGTAATTCCATTACGATCATGGATATTTGAAACAAAATATAACAATTTTTGGGCTGGTAAGACATACATTTCATTACTATTATTCTTTCTTAATTCATTAATAAGACTTGATTTTCCTGCCCCGTTCGCTCCTATAATAACAGTAGTAGAATCTATTTTAGAAATGAAAGAGAAAAGCTTAATTATTTTAATATTCTCTAGAATTTGAGGAAGCATAGTATCATACAGATAAATATTGCCACCAAAACAATTGTACATGCTTTCTAACAAATTATCACGTAATGTTTTAAACTTTACTGTTACATTATTAGATAAAACTTCATCATCTAACTCTTTACTTATTAAATCAATAAGTGTTAATAAATAATTTTCTACTCTAGTATATAATTCATTTTCATAATCGGCTATTTGACTCTTATCTTGAAACCTTTCCTTTTCTGATTCTATTTTTTCAATTAAATCTTTTTTAGAACTATACATAACTCCCCCCTTAAACAAACATATCCTGCAAGAGTTTCTTTTTGAGAGTTTCTAGCTGAGAAATTTTTTCTTGGTAAGTAATGATGAGGTTATCGAGATTAGAGAAATAGCTCCCAATGGCTTGTTGTTCTTTAAGTGTTGGTACTGCAAGCTTATAAGTAATAAGGTTTTTATAGTACAACCGAACGCGTGTACCACCCAATTTTTGCATAGTTGAAAATCTTAAAAATAACCTAGAGTTATTCAAATGATAAAGTAGGAAATCGATATCAGAGCTATCATTACTAATAAATACAGGATATTCTTTAGAAACCAGAACATCAGTTTCAAAATTATTCTTATTAAACTTAAAAATAGAATCATCTGACATATGACGATAAGTGACATAGCCCATTGGAACTCTATGAAAATCAAGTGTCAAATCTATTCCAGTTCTCCCACCTTCAAAATAATCATTCTGTAAATAAAGACCTTTTCTAGAAGATGTTGCAATAGGAAAACCTGATTCACCTGATATTATCTCGTCATAATTTTCTATCAATGTTCCTAAGCTAACTACTTCCCACTCCCCTTCAAATCCATCCAAACGAATCTCAGGAACAGTCTGTCCAGCTTTAGGAAACATCTTGGAAAGCATGGTCTCTTTGAGAGATTGATAATTGGCAAGATTGTCCTTGTAGCTAGCCAGGAGGTCGTCTAGAGTGAGGAAGAAGGAACCGATGGCGGATTCTTCTTCTAATGATGCAGGTACACAAACCTTGAGATTTGACAAAGATTTTTGACTAACTCCTTTTGCAGTTCCTCCACTTGACAAAGAAGTTAATTCATTAAATATTTTTGGGCTTCGTAATAAAGTGGCTAAAAAATCTTCTATAATTAAATCATGTTTAACTTCAAAGGCAATCGTACGTTGACTTAGAATATATAAATCATCATTAGGAATCTGTGCAACATTTCCCATTGGTGCTTCAGTAGTAAAGACAACTTGCCCTTTATGAAGATGATTATCCCCCATCCATCGATCATACAATTCTTGATCTCCATAATTTGCATCAGCATTAAAATCAATATACCCATTTTTTACATTTAATGCTGATAAAGCTAGATAACCTGTATCACTCCAACTTAAACCTAATTTTTTAGGTGTTCTACCCCTGTAATCTATTATTTTTTCTATATTAGATAATAAAGGTCTTTTAATCCAACTCTTCTTTTCCTCACTAAAAATAATTTTAGGTTTCATTCTTATCCTCAACTCTCATAACTCTCTATCTAAAAATTGTTTTAACTTTTTACGCAATTCATCATCTAGAATCTCTTTTTGTATATCTTCCTCAAAACTATTATATTTTTTATTCAAATCATATCTAAAAAGTAATGTAAAATAAATAGCTATTTGAATTGCAGAACCAATAAGTAAGAGAAAAATAAAAAACAGGAATAATATATAAATTTCACCCACCCAATTATAGATATTTTCATTAAAAAAAGAAGATATAACGATAATAAAACTAGATAAAAATCCTTTATTAACTATTGAAACTAGTCTCTTATACTCTTTTAACTTTAGTTTTGATATAAGGGAATTTTTATCTGAACTTAATAAAAAACCGTATAAAGAAAAATAAATGCCAATAAAAACTGTTGAGATTGTTACTAAATTCGTATTATCTGTATAAGCATTTTTGTAAAACCAATCGTATAACTCTGAATAATTTCCTAAAAAAAGAGACATTGTAACAATTAACACAATTATGCTTAATAAACTCCACCAAAAATATTTATCAATAAATTTAAGCATGCCAACATCTCCTTTCTAGTTTTGGATTTTATATGCTATTTTCAGTTACAATTTCAAATTCATTCTCATCAACAGATAACAAAGAACCAAATGAGGTATAGTTGAAATCTTTATTACGATTCTGGTCATCATAATAATGCTCTGTCATTAGATTAGCTAATTTATTAAAATCCTCGGTTTTTAAAGAAGTTTTTTCCAAAATATAAAAGCCATCGTTCTTTAAATCCACTTCATCAACTCTACGTGTCTCTGGATTTAAAAATTCAACTTTTGCAGATATTAAATTTTTATCCGAAGAATTTAATAACTTTAATATACTGTCAACACGTTTTATATCCATTTCTCTTTTATACCGACTTTTCTTAAATGCTACAGTAGTTGTATTTATATCTAATTCTTCAGATACTTCCATCATATTACCAAATAACTTTTCTAAAAGTGATTTGTTGCTGTCGTTAATATTTGGAAACAAACTTGACAATTCAAAACCCTCATTTTTAATTTGAATCACGATTGATTTGATGCTCTCAGAAGCTTCTATCAAAGGTTTTAAACTATCTGTTTTCATAGGCTCAAATTTCACCGAATACTTTACATTAGGAACTTTACTCTTTATAAAGCTTGATAAATACTCTCCTATTTGGTTAATCGAAGGCCCTAAAAACTTTCTTTCCATTAAAAAGAGATAAGATGTAGGAATAATCAAACAAACACTAGGCTCAAAAAGGTCTCCGTCAATTTGTTTAATTTCTTCTTCACCAATCTTTCCTTCATATGGTTTTTCACTACGGTATTTACCAATCCAAACTGTTCTATTTCTAGGGAGATACTCTAAACCATCCAAAGAAGAACCACTCGTCCTGCTACTTGAAGGGTTTCTACTATTATTCATAAACATAGTATGCTGACTCCCTAACTTTACAGTTCTTTCTACAGGAGAAGATACTCGAATTTTATCAATTAACTTAGATAAATCATAATTTGTCTTCTCACCATTACGACACAAAAAAACATTAAAATATTGAATGTTCATTTCCATTAATCTCCAATTATTTTACAATCTCCAAATTATTATTGTTATAATTTATACGTCCTTCTATCTCAACATTTGGTACAAAAACATTGAAATTCAATTCTTCATTTTGCTCACAACTACTTCTTATATGGATACCTCTTGGTACTTTCTCCTCAGAATTACCGTATATTAAGTCAGCACGGTATTTTACTACTGCATCTGGGGTTTTATTTTTAATTTGATATACAATATAGTTCTCAAAGTAGGTTTGATTATGCCCCCATTTAGCAGTGTGGTGATTACCCTGGTTTGACCATTTAGTTTGCTTATATATATTTTTATTATTCTTCTTACTAGTATTAAAACGAGTACCCTTAAAAAGCTGCCTACCTAAAATATGGCCAGCGTCAAATCCTGTTTCTTTGAATGGCGAAGTCCCTTTTGGACCTCTTCCTTTAACTTCACTTATTGAACTTAAAGATATATTTCCAATACCACCAATAGGTAAATTATTCTTAAGCCCAAAATTTATAGGATTACTAATGTCAATTTCGTTGAAACATTCTAGATTATTGATTGGTGTCGATATCCTAAAACTACCTTTTTCAAAATTAAGATCTTTAATCGACACTACACCCAATTCTTTAAGCATATCATCTGTAAAAAAATCTATAAACAATCTTTCATTTGGATAATTACACATAACATTCTCTCTTACCTCCCCACTCTTAGTGGTTCAATCACCTCTTCGATCAGTTGGGTATAGGCTTCTTTGATTTGTTTTTTGTAGCTGAGTGGGTTGAGGGCATCTGCTACTTCTGCCTTGTAGTCTTTGTAGCGTTGGCTCTTGGTCAGCTGGCTTTCGCCGGCTTGTTTTTTTGCACCTTTGCGGTAGTGTTGGATATAGTAGCGTAGCTCGTCATCTCCGATATACCACTTTTTGGCAAAGCTTACGATATGGCTATCGATGATAGATTCGATCATCTGGTCCAAGACTCCGGTGATGGATTGTCCTCGGTAGCGTTCGGGCTCTTCTTGGACTTGGGTCCAGAGGTTTTGGATGATCTCCGCTAGGCTTGGATTGGTCCGGTTCAAGCTCTCGATATAACTGTCCACGGTTGCGATATCCTTGTCACTCAAAGTCTGCTCCTCATTCTCCTCCTGCTGGATCATACTCTGGATCAGCATCAGGATGTAGGCATAGTTGATCTCATCGACTTGGACAGACTCCAGCTCATAGTGGATGTCCAGCTCATCTTGGCTGTCCACTTCTGAATCCCTGCTCTTGATCTCCGCCAGGATATTTTGATAGAGGCCCAGATAGGCTTCGAGCTGGCTGTCGCTGAGGCCAGTTTCCCGATAGATCTCCTCCTTATCGTACTCTGAGTAGACGCGGATCGAGGCTTGGTACTTGTCAAAGACCTGATAGGCTTTGGCGACTTTTCGGAGCTGGGCCGTTGGAGCCTGCTCGAGGGCGACTCCTTCTTCTTCCAAGTCTGTGACTTGGCCTTTAAACTCTGCCCATGCTTTTAGGAAGTTGCGCTTCTCTTCTTCCCAGCTTGGTGCTAGGACCTCATTTTCTCCCCCATTGGAGTAGAGCTTGAGGGCATTGTCGACAGCTTCCTTAAAGGCTTGAGGGCGCTGGAAGGTGATGATATGGCCGAAATGCTTCTTGTCATCAAAGATCCGATTGGTCCGGCTGAAGGCCTGGATCAAGTCCTGTGGGCGCATTGGCTTGCGATCGATAAAGAGGGTAGAAAGACAAGGGGCATCAAAGCCTGTCAAGAGACGATCGACCACGATGACCAGATCCAACTGCTCATTGCGGTAGAGGTACTTGTCCTGCTTTCTGGCCAGGCGATTATTGACATCAGTATTAAAGCTCCGGAGATCCGCTAGGCTAAAATGCGTACTAAACTCTTGGTTGTAGTCCTCCATGACCTGCTTCATGTGGTCTTGGTAGCCGATAGACTCTTCCTCATTTTCAGTCACCGAGTAGGTGATGGTAAATTTTGGAAAATCTGGTAAATAGCGTTTGACCCGCTCGGAGACTTTGACCCGCTCCTTGCCAGCGAGAATGCTCTTGAGCAGATTATAATAGGCCTGTGCTCGTGGGATAGACTTGACTGTTAAAATAGCCTCATAGCTCTTTCCGACCCCTTTAGGGATATTAAGCTGTTGCTGGCTCTTATTGAGGATAGCATCGAGGACCTCTAGCATGTGCTCCTTGTCCTCATAGGCTTGGTCTGGAATCTCTTCTTCTAGCAGATCTGAGATGATGGTATTGCGGTAGTCGACCTTAAAGCCTAGAACCGCTCCATCATGGATGGCTTCCTTGACGGTGTATTCATGTAGGCGATCGCCATACTGTTGATGAGTGGTCTGAGCCAGGTCTCCCACTTGTTTGCGTTTGTTTTCCTTAAAGATCGGAGTTCCTGTAAAGCCGTACCAGAGAGAGTTCTTGAAGTAGGCCTTGATCTCCTTTTGCGTCTGTGGGGTGACAGCTCGATGGCACTCATCCACGACAAAGGCCACGCGCAGGTCCTTGATCTTCCCAGCATCCCGCTGGTACTTTCCTTCTTCAAACTTGCGCATCATGGTCGTGATTTTCTGGATGGTCGTGACTACCACGCGCTTGTCATTGCCCCCAAGGCGCTTGACCAGTTCGTGGGTATTGTCCGTCTCGTCGATATCGATGACATCATTAGCTGCATAAGAGAGAAAGGACGAGGTCGTCTGCTGGTCCAGGTCTCTTCGGTCGACGACAAAGATGGTCTTTTGGATGGCTGGGATCTGCAAGAGATTGCGAGCCACCTTGTAAGAGGTCAGGGTCTTGCCTGAACCGGTCGTATGCCAGATATAGCCCGACTCTTGACGGCGAGAGGCTTCCTGCACGGCCTCGATAGCATGGATCTGATAGGGACGCAGGAGGATGAGGGCCTTCTTGCTATCATCGATGACCGAGTACTGCATGACCATTTGATGGGCCCGGGGGATGGAGAGAACCTCATGAGCAAAACTATTGAGATCGATCATGGGTTGGTTGTCCTTGTCCACCCACTTGGTCAGAAATTGCTTGTTTAGCTTGCTTTCACGGGCTGCAGCGATATAGCGTGTGTCTACTTTATTAGTCACGACAAACATCTGTAAGCTGGAGTATATGCCCCGAAACTTGCCTTCACGGTCGTACTTTTTGATCTGATGAAAGGCATCTAGAAAGGCCACTCGTGGACTCTTGAGTTCGATATGGATAAGGGGCAGGCCATTGATCAGAAGGGTCGTATCGAGCCGTCGATCCTGGTCTAGTGGATAGGCCTTGTCGCGTTCGACTTGGTTGACCACTTCATAGCTGGACTTACCAGCTGCGATATTGTCCCGCCAGATGACCGCTAAACGGATAGTCCCTAGACTAGCATCTTCACGCTGGACTTCTACCTTGGCGATTCCATTTTCACCAGCTAGCCACTTGGCCGCTTCATAGTAGCTGACAAAGTTGAGCTGGTTCTTGATCTGGCGCTTTTCTTGCTCGGTCAAGGGATGGTCTGCCAACAATGCGACATTATTTTGCGCGAGCTTGTCAAAGAAATTGTCCCATAACTGGTCTTCATTCTTGAGATCCTCGCGATAAGTCCACTGACTCTCTCCTGATGTCAACTGCTGGATCAACTGTCTTTCAATCTCAAGTTCTGGAGTTGCTACTGCCTTCATCCCTCTATCCTTTTCCTGTACATAATCTCCTATTATTATAGCATGTTTGAGAAAGAAATTAACGCTTTCAAAGCATTTTGTTGGTTTTTCGCGCAAAAAAACGAACCTGATTTGGTTCGTTTTTTCTTAGTCTAGTTGAATCCCTTTTTCTGCTAGATTGTCTATGCATTCTTGGAGGTAAGTGTCCTGATGCTCGGGATAGATAGGGGTGCTCAAGGCTTCTTCTTTCAGTTCTGGATAGGCTGGGCAGGTCTTGCCTCGGTAAGTCGGCTCCCACCACTCCGGGCTGACCTTGTAGCCACTAGCCGTCATCTCCTCCATGATCAAGCGGTGATAGGCATAGAGGCGATAAGGCGAGTAGTCAAAGACATAGTTGACCGTCGCGTGCTTCTTGCCCCAGCCATTGCCTCTCAGGGCGCAGCATTCCCGGTGTTGGCCGAGAAGCTGGGGTCGAGGGAGTTTGGTAATCAAGTCTTGGTGCCACAGTCTCATCTATTGGCCTCCTAGTAGCGTCGAGTCTTGTAAGTAGCGATTGGGGTAGCGCTTAAGGAGCGTCTGGATCCCCTTGATGAGATCCTCTTGGCTAGCTTGGCCATGCTGGTATTTCTCAAGTAGCAGCATGAAGTCAGCCTTTTCCTCAGAAGTCGCCTGCTTTTTAAAATAACCCCAGATATGCTGGAAGGCATTGGAGACCTGGCCACGATTTTCCGGCAAGGCCAGCGCTTGCTGGATCAGGTCCTCGACGTGACTGACCTCAACCTGGTCTTGCTTGAGGTATTCCCGGATCTCCTTGTAAATGTTGCTGGAATGACTCAGCACCAGGTATTTATTTTTCGCCCATAGGACTTGGCAGTGATGTTTTTGATCCACTCGTGTCTCCTTTTGATCTTCTCTATCAATAGTCCTCCCATTATACCATGGAAATGAGTTAAGTCATAAAAAAAGCGGACCTACTTGGCCCGTTTTTTCTCTCCACTTTATTTATCAAAGGGAGGCTTTTAACTGTTCTATCTGCTCTTCACTTAAATCGGTGTACTGTTGGACTTCCTCAGTGCTAAAACCATTGGCCAAGAGCCCTTGGGCGATACGAAGAGCAGCCTCTTCTCGTCCTTGTTCTAGACCTTGTTCTAATGCAATCTTCCCAGCTTCTTCCTTGGTTTCTTTGAGCAAGGTTTCCATACACATATTCCAGTTTTCTCTGAGGCGGATGCGTTCATCTATCATGTCTTTTTCCTCCTTGGTCCAATTGGATGGGATTAAGAGTGACTCTGCTTGTTCGATCACCTGATCAGGTTGATGGCTAAAGGGATGGTTTCCGAAGAATTCTAGCCACTGTTGCAATGGATCACTCACTTGCGTTCCTCTACTTTCATTATACTTGTCCAATTCTAAAAAGGCAAGTCGCAATAAATTATGACGCTGATTCCCCTTACTATTAGCGAGAAGGGGGCCCCCATGGATGGCATGACGCACTTCATACACATTGACAGGAGAAGCCTCATCAGGGAAAATACTCTTCTCCAAGATCGCAATCCCGTAGACTGGAACCAAATCCTCGTACATCTGATGGGTCTGGCCCTTCTTCCGTTTCTTTCGGACATTTTCAATCAACTGGTTGGCCAGATAATAATAAAAACGATTGACAAAGTACTCCTGCTTCATGACTTGAATCTCAATAATGACTTCTAGGCCCGAATCTAATTTTGCTCGCACATCTACAGAAGTTTCAAATGGGAAATCTCCTAGGAAACCTTGTTCATGAATTTGATTGCCTTCTAGGATTTCTACCGAGTGGATGGGTAAATCCAAGACCTCTTGGATAAATTTTGCAGTGACATCTGGAAGACTAAAAATTTTCTTTGCAATAAGATCCAGAGTGGGTGAAATATGGGGATGGCGTTTGCGCATCTTTTTCCTCCTTTTACATTCTTAATGAGGGAGAACCAACTCCTCCCTCACTTATATCATTCGTAAAAAGATTTACTTCCACGAAAAAAGTCTGAGACCAACTCAGACATTAAATATAGAAAGACCATTTTTCATAAAACAATCATCGATTTTACAAAAAATGTATTAGTTTAAAAGTGATTCAAATAGAGACTGAAACTTTCCTCCGTGAGAAAAGTTTCAAAGACAACATTATCCATAAGCAAAAAGTCTGAGACTCACTCAGACTTTTTGTATTAATCAATTTCAAGGCCACCGGTGTAGAGGCGGTAATAAGTCCCGAGTTCTGCCATCAAGGAAGCGTGGTTGCCTCGCTCGATGATGCGTCCCTTGTCCATAACCATGATAACATCCGAGTTGACGATGGTTGAGAGACGGTGGGCGATGACAAAGACAGTCCGTCCTGCCATCAGGCGATCCATCCCCTCTTGGACCATCTTCTCTGTCCGTGAGTCAATCGAGGAAGTCGCTTCATCAAGGATCAAGACTGGCGCATTGGCCAAGGCCGCACGCGCAATAGCGATCAGCTGACGTTGACCGTTAGAGAGACCGGCTCCATCATCGTTCAAGACAGTATCGTAGCCTTGGTCCAAATGTTTGACGAAGGAATCTACATTGGCAATGCGGGCTGCTTCCAGGATTTCCTCCCGGGTCGCATCTGATCGACCATAGGCGATATTTTCTGCGATAGTTCCAGTGAAGAGGTGGGTATCCTGCAAGACGATCCCTAGCGAACGACGGAGCGAATCCTTCTCAATCAGCTTCACATCGATTCCATCATAGGTGATAGATCCTGATTGGATATCGTAGAAACGGTTGATCAAGTTGGTAATGGTGGTCTTCCCTGCTCCAGTCGCACCGACAAAGGCCACCTTTTGCCCCTTATCTGCGTAGAGGTTGATATCGTAGAGGATTTGGTTCTTCTCATTGTAGGAGAAGTCTACATTTGTAAAGACGACATTTCCGACCAGTTTGACCAGTTCGTAGTCGCCGTTTTCCCGAGGGTGTTTCCAAGCCCAAAGGTTGGTCTTCTTATCAGTGATGACCATGCGACCATCGACCTCTTCATAGTTGACCAAGGTGACTTTCCCTTCATCCACTTCGACTTCTTCATCCAAGAAATCAAAGATCCGATCTCCACCAGCAAGAGCCATGAGGACAAAGTTCAACTGTTGCGATACTTGGGTGATAGGTCCGTTGAAGGAACGGTTGAGCTGGAGGAAGGCCATGAGTCCCCCGATGGTGAGGCCACTGATGCCATTCAAGGCAAAGATCCCTCCGACCAGTGAGGTCAAGACGAAGGAGACATTTCCCAGGTTCCCCAAGATAGGCATCAAGACATTGGCATAGCGGTTGGCTTGATAAGAAGATTCAAAGAGTTGGTCATTGATCCACTCAAAGGCTTCAATACTTTCTTTTTCATGAACGAAGGCCTTGACCACCTTTTGACCAGACATCATCTCTTCGATAAAGCCGTTTTCAATCCCTAGATTTTTTTGCTGATCGGCGAAATAGCGACCAGATTTGCCAGAGATATCTTTGATGACATAGGCCATGACTCCGACCATCAAAAGAACGAGAAGGAAAAGAAGAGGGCTGATCATAATCATGCTGACGGCTACCCCGATAATGGTGATGGCAGACTGCAAGAGTTGCGGGATAGACTGCTCGATTGCTTGGCGAAGAGCATCGATGTCATTGGTGTAGATCGACATGATGTCCCCGTGTTGGTGGGTATCGAAGTACTTGACAGGGAGCTTTTGCATGCGGGCAAAGAGCTGGTTCCGTAGCGAGCGCAGCGTATCCTGAGAGACTGTCGCCATAATGAGGGAAAAACCATAGTTGGCCAAAACTCCCAAAATACCGACTACCGCCAGCATCATCAAGAAGCTGAGGAGAGGGCCAAAGTCTCTGCTTCCACTATCCAACATGGGTTGGATGTATTGGTCCACCAAGGCCCGGATAGAGGAGGTAATATAGACCGTAGAGAGGGAGGCTGCCACAATAAGGACTGCTGCTAGGAGGAGAACGAACTTATATTGTTTCCACATATAGTCTAGCAAGCGTAGGAGAGAGCCCCAGCTAGCTTTTTTCTTATTCTTCATCTGCTTGTCCTCCTTTCCCTTGGGTTTGCATATCATAGACTTCACGGTAGATGGCGTTGGTCTCGAGCAATTCTTGGTGAGTCCCGATAGCATCGATCTTCCCATCATTCATGACCACGATCCGGTCTGCATCCTGGATAGAAGAGATCCGTTGGCCAATGATAATCTTGGTCGTATCCTTGAGACTAGACGCCAGTCCTTGACGGATCAGGCTATCTGTCTTGGTATCGACAGCTGAGGTCGAATCATCCAAGATTAGGATTTTTGGATTCATCAAGAGAGCGCGGGCGATACAGAGACGTTGGCGCTGACCTCCTGAGACATTGGCTCCACCACGTTCGATCATGGTATCATAGCCATCCTTAAAGTTCTGGATAAATTCATCCGCTTGAGCGATCTTACAAGCTTCCACGATTTCTTCATCCGTCGCGTCCTTATTACCCCAGCGCATATTTTCCTTGATGGTACCAGAGAAAAGGACGTTGGTCTGAAGCACCATGGCAACTTGCTTGCGTAAATGGTCTAGATCATAGTTTCGCACATCCTGACCAGCTACCTTGACACTACCAGACTCTACATCATAAAGACGAGGGATGAGCTGGACCAGACTAGACTTACCAGAACCAGTCCCCCCAAGGATTCCGATCACTTCACCCGAGCGAATGCTGAGGTTGATATCGGACAAGACATGGGCCTTGTCGCCATTTTCGTCTGTGTAGGCGAAGTTCACATGATCAAAGGTAATGGATCCATCTGCTACTTCTGTCAGACCATTTTCAGGAGAGACGATGGTTGACTCTGTCCCAAGGACTTCATTGATCCGCTCCACAGATGCCATAGAGATCGAGAGCATGACAAAGATCATCATAAACATCATGAGAGACATGAGGATGGTCATGACGTAGGCAAACATAGACGTCAGCTCACCTGTCGTAAAGCTTCCAGCCACGATGAGTTGGGCCCCGATCCAAGAGATCAAGATAAAAGAAGCATACAAGGACAGCATCATGGCTGGACTACTCAAGATCACGATGCGAATGGCCTTCATGAACATGTTGTAGATCAAGCGAGAAGCCTTCTTAAACTTGACCGTCTCTTCTTCTTCTTTGACATAGGACTTGACCACGCGCATGTTGGTAATATTTTCCTGGATGCTGTTGTTCAAGTTATCATAGGCGTCAAAGACCTTGGTAAATAGTGGATAGACAATCTTAGTGATCACACCCAAGACCAGCCCCAAGAAAAGGGTAATCCCGACAAAGATCATGGCCATCTGCGGATTGATCAAGTAGCTAGCAACAATGGCAAAGATCAAGTTGAGCGGTGCACGCACACAGATCCGGATGACCATCTGATAGGAGTTCTGCACATTGGTCACATCCGTCATCATCCGGGTTACCAGACCACCTGAGGAGAAGCTATCGATGTTTTCAAAGGAGAAGGTTTGGATCTTTTTGAAGATCGCCTTCCGTAGATTCTTAGCAAAACCGGCTGATGCAAAAGCCCCGTAGCGAGCCGACTGCATCCCACAGAAAAGAGAGAGAAAGGCGAAGACCAACATGAGGAGACCATAGGTCAGAACCGTGGTCATATCCCCCTTCTGAACCCCCTTGTCCAGAAGCGTCGCCATGATAAAGGGAATAGAAATCTCAAACATGACCTCAAACACCATATAGAGTGAGGCCAAAACTGAGGGTTTCTTGTATTCCTTGATTTCAGCAATCAATGACTGAAGCATAGATACCTCCTAAAATACTAGTTAGTACAGTTTTCGTCAGCATGATGTCCATTCCCAACAAAGAAAAAATCATTTGAACAGAATCAGCCATCTCTGCATGCGAAAGCTATAGAAAGAGAAAGCGCCCTGACAGCGTGACTGTAGGGACGACTTTCGTTATTTGTAATAGTTATTATAGCTTAACAATGGATAAAAATCAAACTTTTAGTCAGTCCTTACCAAATAGACTGACATTCTTCTGGAGACAAGTTCCTACTCTTCACTGGTACTGAGAGACACCAAGCTCAGGAAGCGATCAAAGTAGGTCTTATTCTTCTTCAAGTTTTTCTTCAGGCTTTGTGCCTCTGCTACTTCATCCGTGATGATCCCATCAATCGGCCGTTGAAGGTAGGCCGTTAACTTTTGCTCATCATTGATGGTCCAGACATAGAGCTCTTTTTTCATCTCATGGGCCTGGGTTACCAAATCCTCCTGATAAGAAAAGTCTTCAATCGCAAAGAAGTCGACCGAGGTGTTTTCAAATTGTCCAAACTGAATCGGAATGACATAGCCGGTCTTAATCTCCGGAGCTTTCTTCTCCACCTTTTCCATCACCGACAGATCCAAGGACATGGTTGGATAGTCCTTTTCAACTCTTAAGTCCTTCATCTTTTGGACGAAGAGATCCACGTAATTTTCTGGTTCTGCACCATGAGGCTTGAGCTCGACCAAGAGGGGCATCTTCAGCTCCTTGGCCCGGGTGACAAACTCCTCAAAGGAGGGGATGTGACTGGTGTGACCATCCTGTTGGATCTTCAATCCCTGCACCTCAGCCAGCGTCATATTTTTGACATCCTTGTCCACTCCAGCCAAGCGTTTGAGATTGTAGTCATGCATGACGACGAATTGATGGTCCTTGGTCAAGAGGATATCCATCTCGACATAGGAAGCCTTCTCCTTGGCAGCTGCCTCGAGTGCTTCGAGGGAATTTTCTACACCCTTGGCCACATAGCCACGATGGGCTACGATTTTTACCTGGTCATTGACCTCTAAGGTCGCTAAGTCATATGCTGCCATCCCTGACTGAGCCAGGAGGAAAAGAAAGGTCAGGACAAAGAGTCCCTTCATCTTGCGAGAGCCTCGAGTCTTGATGACCGAGCGACTTGGAGCCTCCCAGCCATTGTCCAGAATGATTCCCAAGGTTCCCAGTTTAGACATGACAGAAAAGAGGAAAATGTAGAGGCGGATCAAGACCAAAAAGATAGTCTGCACCCAGATATGCTGGCCCGTTTTGTCTAGCTGACTAGACGCAAAGACAAGGGCAAGGATCAAGAGAATACCCGTTACAGAGAGGATAAACTCAAAGGAGAAGATCCGCAGGATAAGGCGGATCCCACCCTTCTTAGTCATCTCCCAACTCTTGCGCATGGCAGCCCCAAAAGGAAGCTCTTCAATCACGATATTAGGTACCGTATAGATGAGACGAAGATTGAGATAGATCAGAAGCAGTTGAACTATGAAGAGACCGATGGCACCAGCGGTCGTCTTGCTAAACTCCCCTGTGATAAAGTTCGGAATATAGAGACCGTCCGTCAGAGTGGAGCCAATGAAGAGACCCGCTACAGGCAGAGTCAGAACCATATAAAAGAGAAAATGCAACAGGTTCCAACCGCTAAAATCCTTTAAGCGACCAAAAGACTGGCGAAAAACCTTTTTAAAAGAGAGGTGCTGATCCGTACGAGACAGATAGATCAGGGCGATCATGGTCCGCATCTCCAGCATAAAGAGAAAGGCGAAGACAATGGCAAAGAAAATCAATGCCACTAGACTCAATGGATTGGTCAAGGTCGTGAGGATATTGTTCTTGTCAATGTTGGACTCACCCGATAAGAGGAGGGCCAGTTGAAAGACCCAACTCAAGGCCGCAGCTCCTATACCAACCACAAACTGCAAAAGGATCCCCACAGAGATAAAGGACCATTTGTTGCGCCAGATTAAGTAAAAGGCCCCCTTCAGGTCCTGCCAATAACTCCGTTTCATCTCAATCCCTTTCCTTTCTTTCATTCCCCTAGAATAGCGGAAAAGCCTCCCCCTGTCAATGATTCCACAAGAAAAAGGCTGGGACAAAAGTCCTGGCCTCTCAATTGTCTTTAGATTGTCGAGCAAGACGCAGTGGTTGAGTGGGCTCTACTACGCTGATTTCATCAGCTTTTACAGCCCCACTCAACTATGCGGAGGTGGGACGACGAAATCGAATTCTAACGAATTACCAATTTCTGTCCCACTCTCTTTTCTATTTATTCAGCTAAGAGCACTTCTTTGATGGTTTGTTTTTGGAGTTTTCTGTTGGATAGATAAAACAGGCTTTCATAAATCAAAGCAAAACCGAGCAAGGTCCAAAAGCACACATTCCCATCAAAGTGATGCTCAATCTTTTCAGGAACCGTATCTTTGATCACACCGATCAAGATTTCCATGATGCCATATTGATAAGCTGTCCCAAGAACAAATCCTAAATAAGCCCAAAAACGATAGGGAGCGAGAATATGACTTTGGCATTCACGATCGGTGTAGCCAAAAGCCTTCATAAGAGCCAAGGTTTCACGACTTTCAGAGACCACAATCCCCAATGACAAAAAGAGAATCGAGAAAGAAAGGATCAAGCCAATCATGATCATCATGGTTTGGATGATGTCATCTGTATAATCTCTTAAGCCAAAGGACAATTGCACCATAGCCGCAAAACACATAGAGCCAAAGACCACAAAAAACAAGATCGATTTTCTCCCCCAAATCAGAGATGAGGACAGCTCTTTTAGGAAGTCTTTCTCTTTCTTAGGAGCCCGCTTTCTCCTTTGGACCTTGATTGGAGTTGGGGACTTTTTCAATAAGCGAAGTGCCGGCGTTTGTAATTGTCTTCTAGCATAGCCAATCGCGAGAAGCATAAAAAATGCTGTTGGAAGAATCACCAAAGCAAGCAAGAGCTGCCAGTGAAAATGAATGGTGATTTCTGGCAAAATCCTCTTCTCATTGCGGAAGTCATAAAAATGTCCCATCATAAGAAAAGAAGCAAAATAGCCAAGAAGCGCTCCAGCTCCAAAACTGAGTCCAAAGGCCCAAAACCGTTTAGCCAACTGGCCATTGCTATATCCCAAAGCCTTTAAAATCCCTAATTGTTCCTTGTGGTCATCGACAAATTGTTTGATATAAAAACACATGAGAAGGACCGACGTCAAGGACAGGACGACTCCACTGACCATGGCCACCATCCAGGAAAGCGAAACCTGGGCATCATAGTAGGTCTGAATCATGGGATTGGTTTTCGAAATCTCCAACTGCTCGATATCCAGGTAAAAATTCAAGAAGAGATTGGCTACAAAGACCGCACAAGCCCCAATGATACTGACGACAACTAATTTTCGAATATCTTTTACTGAAAACATGGCTTACCATCCAATCTCATAAGCAGTCTGAGGCTGATCATTGGTCACAACTTCGGTAATCTTGCCACTATTGACACGAATGATGGTTCTTGCCATATCCGCAATATTTTGGTTGTGCGTCACCATGATGAGGGTAAAGCCCAGTTTTTCCTTCAGTTTCCAGATATAGTCGAGAATCTTGCGCCCTGTTTCTTCATCCAGGGCTCCCGTCGGCTCATCTAAGAAGAGAATCTCTGGCCTTTTGGCCAAGGCCCGAGCAATGGAGACTCTCTGCTGTTCCCCACCAGACAATTCACTCGGATACTTGTCCAGCTTATCGCCAAGCCCCAAATCCTCGATGATCTGCAAAAAATCATGATTGTTTGCCAGGTCAGCTCCCATCTTTACATTTTGTCTGACCGTCAGATTCGGCAATAGATAATACTGCTGGAAAATAAAGGCAATCTTCTCCCGTCTAAAGGCTGTCAATTGAGCATCTGTGAGTTGTGATAAATCTTGTCCTTGAATGAGGATATGCCCTTCGTCTACCTTTTCTAAGCCTGATAACACATTTAAGAGAGTTGATTTCCCCGATCCAGAAGGGCCGAGGATAACCACATCATCCTGGTCTTGAATCTGCAAATCAATCTCCTTTAAAACCTTGGTTTGGCCGTAACTTTTGTGCACATTTTCTAGTTGAATCATTTCTTTCCTACCATTTCTTTGATGAGAGATTGACAAACCTCTGTCAGTAATCCAATCACTTCTTCCATGCCGAACTGGTAAATACCAGAAGCAACCATAGAGGCCATCCCGTGTGAGTAGATAAATAGATGCTGGTACAAGCGACTAGCCTCCTCTACAGTCAAAGGATAGTCTGCGACAATCGAATCCAGAACCAATTGGTAACTATGATCCTTCATGGGAAGAAAATCTTGAAAGCGACGAATCGGATCTTTGCTAGGATTTTGGAAAAGCAATTGAAAGAGTTGGGGTTCTTTTGAGGCGAAAAGGATATAAGCAACCCCGACAGATCGGAAAGGTTTCTCATCTTCTAAGGCCTTGCGAATATACTCCACCACGACCATCTCCGCAGCACCAATAACCTCTGCTTGTAACTCAGCCATATTAGCAAATTGCCCAAAAATGACTCTTGGTGTGGCTCCCAGTTTCTCTGCTAAAGCTCGAGCCGTCAAACTAGCCATGCCCTGCTCTCTCACCAATTGTAAAGCCGTCCCAATCATAGTCTCTTTACTAAATTTAACCTTTGGTGGCATAAGACTCCTTTCGCGCAACAGTTGTTACGCAACATGTGTTGCATAAAGAATACCATAACAAAGGGAGAATTGTCAAGAAAAATCCGTAAAGCATAAAACAAAAAAACCAGCCCACTGATACAAGTGAAGTCTGGTCTACTAATAAATATTCTATGGCAAATCATTTCCTGCAGCCAGGTAGACTTGGTACCATTCCTTACGCGTTAGGGTGACTGTTGCTACTTTCCCCGCTTCAAGGACATGCTGGGGTTTGGTCGTTCCGATGACGGCCTGCATCTTACCCGGATAGCGGAGGACCCAAGCCAGGGCAATGGCTGTCGGAGTGACCTGGTATTTCTTCGCCAAGTCATTGAGGACGTGATTGAGGGCCGCAAACTCTTCCTTGCCGACAAAATTTCCCTTGAAATAGCCATGCTGGAGGACAGACCAGGCTTGAATCACTGTATCCGTTAAACGACAATACTCAAAGACACTGCCATCTCGCACGGCTGCTTTTGGCCCTTCCATATTGACATGAAAACCAGCTTCAAAACTCGGTGTAAAGGCAGCACTCAACTGCAACTGGTTAACCTTGAGAGGCTGTTTGACAGCCGTTTTGAGCAATTCCATCATCATAGGATTTTGATTGGACACCCCAAAATGACGGACCTTGCCCGCTTGCTCCAAGTGATCGAAAGCTGCTGCCACTTCTTCAGGCTCCATGAGAGCATCAGGTCGGTGAAGGAGGAGACTATCTAAGCGCTCGATCTGTAGGCGCTCGAGAATGCCATCGACGGATTCAAAAATATAGTCCTTAGAAAAATCAAAATAGGTAAAGCCGTCTTTGCGAATCCCACACTTGGACTGGATCCACATCTGGTCCCGAAGATCCGGACGACGCTTGAGAACCTTACCCAGCAGGACCTCACACTGGCCATCGCCATAGATATCTGCCAGATCAAAGG
Organism: Streptococcus australis; assembly: GCF_040226615.1. Lineage (GTDB taxonomy): Bacteria > Bacillota > Bacilli > Lactobacillales > Streptococcaceae > Streptococcus > Streptococcus australis_E. The sequence goes on from NZ_JBCOAT010000001.1 coordinate 348,164, forward strand.
TGTTGATCCCAATCGACAAGGCCGCCTCCACCAAGGCCTCCACTTCATCTTCACTCATCTGGCTGATCCGCATCATCCCAAGGACAATCGTGGACAGACGCTCATTTTCAGCAAACTCAATATAGTTCATGTCCGCCTCCTTTTCTGTAGTTCTATTGTAGTGAAAAGGCTTGCAAAAGTCAATTTGCAATCAAAAAGCCCTCAGCTGTAACTGAGAGCTTGTTTGATTAGCGATAGCTAAGAGCACGTTTGATGGTCTTCCATGGTCCGAGGTCATCGGTCTGAAGGATCAGGCTGGCATAGATACGGGCGATGAGCACTGTTCCCACGATGGTAAAGAGAACCGCAATTCCCAATGAAGCCCAAGATTCAAGACCAGTCGCATAGCCATTAATGGTACGGAAAGGCATGAAGAAGGTTGAAATGAATGGAATGTAGGAACCGATCTTCAATAAGAAGACATCACCGGCACTTCCCAAGGTGGTTACCCCAAAGAAGCTAAAGAGGACTAACATCATCAGTGGCGAAATCGCTTTTCCTGAATCTTCAGGTCGTGCTACTGTGGAGCCTAAGAAGGCAGAGAGCACCACATACATAAAGACCCCAAGGATAATGAAGAAGACGGTATTGAGCGAGATCGCTTCTGCTAGGTGTTGGGTAATTGGAGAGTTTGGAGCGAGAAAATCCTTGACAACAGGGATATCTGCTCTAAAGATCCAAACAGCTACTAGCCCAACTACATAGACAAAAATATGGGTAATAATCACACCGAAGAGTCCGAGCATGCGTGCGAAGAAATAGTCGGTTGCTTTGATACTAGAGAAGACCACTTCCATGATCTTGGTTCCTTTTTCACTGGCCACTTCTTGGGCTGTGATACCAGAGTAGAACATCAAAATCATATAAAGCAGCATTCCTAGAGCACCTGCAACCATGGTTTGCACCATTTTCAAGCCTTCTTTTTTCTCATCAATCTTTTCTTTCAGAGAAACCTGTTGAGACAAGGCTGTCAGTTGTTCTTTGCTTAGATTGGCACGCGCTAGATTGATTCCTTGTTGGACTTGGCTTAATTTCGCAGTGACAAGGGATTTCAATCCCATTTTCATGGCTTGGTCGCCCACATAAGTAGCTTCTAGCTGGCCATCTTTTTCATCGACCGTTAAGTAAGCAGCTGCTTTCTCATCCTTGATGGCTTTTTTAGCTGCAGCTTCATCTTTGTAGTCTAAGGTCAAGCCATCGGTTCCTTTGAGGCTTTCTTTGACAGCTGGCACTTCTGTCACCAAGGCCACCTGGTTTTTGGCTTCTGTAGAAGAACCCGTCAGATAACTGATTCCAATGCTCAATCCTAAAAAGAGGAAGGGACCGAAGACCATGAAGAGGAAACTCCATGATTTTACTTGTCTGATATAGGTTTCTTTCATTACGACAAACATCTGTTTCATACTTCTACTCCTGATTCAAGTTTAAAGATCTCATCAATGGTTGGGGCTTGGTGGTCAAAGGTTGCTAGGTAGTGGCCCTTGGTCAAGTGGTCAAATAATTCTGGACCAGCTGACGCATCATCCAAGATCAACTTCCAAGTCCCTTGCTTGGTCATGCTGACCTTGGTCACGTGTGGCAGAGCTTCTAGCTCTTCTTTGCTAAAGTCGTTAGAGACAAAGAGGCGAGTCTTGCCATAGCTATTCCGGACCTCTTGGACAGGCCCTGAAAGGACAACCGAACCATCACGGATCATTAGGATATCATCACACAATTCTTCGACGTTGGTCATGACGTGGTCAGAAAAGATAATGGTTGCCCCACGCTCTTTTTCTTCAAAGATGACCTGCTTGAGCACTTCTGTATTGACCGGATCCAAGCCACTAAATGGTTCATCTAAAATGATCAATTTAGGCTCATGGATCAAGGTGATGATCAGTTGCACCTTCTGTTGGTTCCCTTTTGAGAGACTCTTGATCTTATCGGTCAATTTCCCTTTTACTTGGAGTTTTTCCATCCAAATCGGTAATTTTTCCTTAACCTCGGCGGTGCTCATTCCTTTTAAGGCAGCCAAATAGCGGACCTGCTCGTAGATGGTCAACTTAGGCATGAGACTCCGCTCTTCTGGCAAATAGCCAATTTCCTTGTAGGTCTCTTGGGTAATCGCTTTGCCACCTAGGCGAATCTCACCGCTGTAGTCCAAAAAGCGCAAGATACTGTGGAAAATAGTTGTTTTCCCTGCCCCATTTTTCCCAACTAAGCCAAGGATATGACCTTGTTGAGCTGTCAGATCCACTCCGAAGAGAACCTGTTTATTCCCAAAGCTTTTTTCTAAATTTCTAATTTCTAACATGGATGACTCCTTTACTCTTTATAATAACGTTTGGTAATTTTGTATTGTGAAATAAGGATATAAATATAGAGAATGGATACGACGAACAAAGCTAAGAGGATATCCGTTTTGAAGGCAACTCCAATGAGGAGGAGAGCAAGGAGAAGGCTCGGCAAGATATAATTGCTTAACTTAATCACCACTTCGAAATTTTCCTCGTAGTTTATCTGTTTTTCTGCCTCATCCATCATACTCATCATAAATTCACGCATTTCCTTGGCATCGGCATTGCGGGGAATCGGTTTCCCGTAAACCAAGTTAAAGGTCTTACGATAGAAGATACCCACTAGGAAAAATAGGACAATCAAGGCAAGAAAAAGATAGAGCATGGTAAAAGGTCCAAAGATAAAAGCCGCAGGTTTATCCAAATACACCAATTGAATATAAAAGATGATAATAAAAAAGTATGGCAAGATCATGATTCCTTTAAAGATGGTCGCTAACCCATACAGTTTTTCCTTCTGGATATCATAGTGATAAGCTTCATCCTCGTCTTCTATATGGAGAATCTTGTAATGAAGTATACTTACCCGCATCAATAGGACCATCGTGATCATAAACACGACCAAGAATAAAACTACTGAGCCCAAAAGGAGCATCTCTTTACTAAAGAAGGATTGGATTTCTAGGGGCTTTTTGGATCCAAACATCACTGTCAAAAATCCGATGACTCCTCCGATCAAAAAGGAAACTGTGATGATTCCCACATTTCTCCAAAAACGGTAACGATCAGATCGTTCTTGTTGTCGCTTTTTCACTTTTATTCTTCTCCCTCTACTAGACTAAATACATTCTCCACCGGTTCCTTGAAAATCTGGGCGATGGTGATGGCAATGATAACCGAAGGGGTGTATTCCCCCCGCTCCAAGAGACTGATGGACTGGCGCGAGACCCCTGCTAGCTTAGCTAGCTCGGATTGGTTGAGCCCATCACGCGCCCTCAGCTCTTTCAGTCGATTTTTTAAGATCATGGCTTTCGCCCCCTTATAGTTGAATACCTTGAATATCTTCGATGCGAACTAATTTTGTCTCTCTTTGTTGTTTATTATTCACACGAGTCAGTTTGACCCAATCTTCGTCGATATCCAAAATTTCATACTCGAACCCAACACCACTCACTGTAACAGTGGCCGTTTGACCTTTCAATTCTTCTAAAATTCTAGACATGTCTTGATTTCCTTTCACTTGTTTTTCTAATCGTCTAATGCGTTTGTTCAACCTTTTAATCTTCTTTTCTGAGCTCGCATAAACCATAATCAGAAAAGGGATAAAAAGAATCCATATGGCTCCCATAAGAAACCTCCCCTTCTTTCAACTAAAATCATTGTAACACTTCTTTTTCTTTTTGACAAGTATGTTTGTCAAAAAAATAAAAATATTTGTCAAAAATAGAAAGATGGTTGACATGGATATTTTGAGTTCTTAAAGGAATTTCTTTATTTTTATAGGGTTTCAAGGCCTATAACTTGCAAATCCTGTAAGAAAAAAACAGCTGAGAAATTCTCAACTGTTTCATATTTTTACGATTTAACGCACTTCTGCGTCTACTTTTTCTTCAAGTGATGCTTGGATTTTTTCCATGTAGCGTGCGACTTCTTCGTCGGTCAAGCTATCTTCTGGATTTTGGAAGGTCAAGCTATAAGCCATGGACTTCATTCCGATACCCAGTTTTTCACCTGAGAAGACGTCAAAGAGTTTGATATCTGTCAAACGTTTCACGCCTGCAGCTTGGATGGCATCGACCACTTCTTGGTGAGTCACTTCTTCTTTGAGGAGAAGGGCGATATCACGGCTGACCGCTGGGAACTTCGTAATTTCCACAAATGGAGCAGCTGGTTGAAGGGCTGCTTCGATAGCTGAAAGGTTAAGCTCAGCCACATAAGTCTCTGGAATATCATAAGCCTTAGCCGTCACAGGGTGTACTTGACCGAGGAAACCAAGAACTTGATTACCGAGTAAAATCAAGGCTGTACGTCCTGGATGGAGACTAGCGATTTCAGAGGTTGCTGTATAAGTCACTTCAAGACCCAAGCGAGCAAATAGGGCTTCCAAGATTCCCTTAGCATAGAAGAAATCAACTGGAACAGCTGGAGTCTGGAAGTCTTTTTCAGCGACTAAACCTGTCAAAGCAAAGGCAAAGCTGTTGATCTCATTTGGCAAGTCTTCTTTTGGATTACCCGTTTGCTCGAAGACTTTTCCAATCTCGTAGAGAGCCAAGTCTTTGTTCTTACGTGCAACGTTGTAGGCAACTGTATCAAGGATACCAGAAACCATATTTTGACGGAGAACTGAGCGGTCCACGGTCATTGGCCACATGAGCTCTGTTAAATTACTTGGGGCAGTTGTAAACTCAACGGCTTTTTCAGGAGTTGTCAGAGCGTAGGTAATGATTTCAGTCAAACCAGCTCCTTCAGCAATCGTCCGAACTTGACGACGGAGTTTTTGTGTCGCAGTCAATTCACCTGCTGTCCCATCGTCTTTTGGAAGACTGGTTGGCAAGCGGTCATAACCATAGATACGAGCGATTTCTTCAAAGAGGTCCGCTTCGATGGTAATATCCCAACGACGACGTGGAACGCTTACTGTGAAGCTGTCAGCATTTCCAGAAAGGCCAAAGCCAAGACGACGGAATACATCTTCTACATCCGCGTAAGAAAGTTCTGTACCAAGGACACGGTTGACGTCTGCAAGGGTTGAAGAAACTTCTACATCAGAAGTATCCAATTGACCTGCTGAAACAATACCTTTACGAACAGTTGCTCCTGCAAGTTCAGCAATCATGCTCGCTGCCGCATCAAGGGCTTCATTGACTGTTGCCACATTGATGCCTTTTTCAAAGCGAGAAGATGATTCAGAACGAAGGTTGAGACGACCACTAGTCTTACGGATAGATTTGCCATTGAAGACAGCAGCTTCAAGGACTACACGACTAGACTTTTCAGAGATTTCTGTAGCCTGACCACCCATGACGCCTGCAAGGGCAACTGGTTTGTCAGCGACCGTAATCACGAGGTCTGACTCCGCCAACTCACGCTCTTCACCATCCAAGGTTACTAATTTTTCACCCGCACGCGCTTCTCGGACACGGATGTCGTTTCCTTCAAAGGTATCCAAATCAAAGGCATGCATCGGTTGACCAAAGTAAAGCAGGATGTAGTTGGTCACGTCAACCACATTATTGATCGGACGGATACCTTCGTTCATAAGGAGGTTTTGCAACCATTGTGGACTTGGTGCGATGGTTACGTTGTCCAAGATACGAGCTGCATAATAAGGAGCCTTGTCTGTGTCAATGCTGACAGAAAGAGCATCCGCTGCAGCTTGGTCTGTTTCTGTTAAACTGAATTCCTTAAAGTTGACTACCTTGTCATAAATCGCTGCTACTTCGTGCGCTACCCCACGCATAGAAAGAGCGTCTGCACGGTTTGGAGTGATGGAAAGTTCGATAATTTCATCATCCAAGTCGAGGTAAGAGAAGACTTCTTCTCCTGGAACAGCATCTTGAGGCAAGATTTGGATTCCATCTGCAAATTCTTTGGGTACAACGGAGTCAGAAATCCCTAATTCACCAAGGGAACAGATCATTCCGAGAGATTCCAAACCACGGATTTTCCCTTTTTTTATCTTGTAGTTGTCCGCGATGCGAGCACCTGGAAGAGCTACCATGACCTTGATGCCAGCGCGAACATTTGGTGCTCCACAGACGATTTGACGGGCTTCTTCTTCACCCACATTGACTTGGCAGACATGCAAGTGTGTTTCTGGCACATCTTCACAAGACAAGACTTCTCCGACGACAATTTTTGAGAGACCGGCAGCTGGTGATGCCACACCTTCTACTTCGATCCCTGTGGTTGACATTTTTTCAGCCAACTCTTGTGATGGCACATCAATGTCCACCAATTCTTTTAACCATTTATAACTAACTAACATATGTAAGATACCAAGGGCCAAGCAGAAATCTAGTTATCTTTCCTAGATCTCCATCCACCCTCGTTTTGATCCTTTCATTTTGTGTTTTCCAGCTCGAGGCTAGCTTAGGAAGGTCTAATAACCTCCCCTTCTCTAGAATGGAAGCTTCCAATTCTGAGACTTCTTGTCCATTCTAGATCAATTTCTTTCTCAACAACCAGTCTGTATCCACGGTATCTCCGGTAACATACTGGTGTTCACTAAATCGTTCAAAACCAAAGCGATAGTAAAAATCTTGCGCCTTAAAGTTGCGTTCCCAGACACCTAGCCAGGCCCACTCAAAGCCCCGGCTCTTGGCTTGATCCAGCGCAAAGATAAACATTTCCTTGCCAAAACCAGCCCCATGAAATTCCTTTTTGACATAGATCCGTTGGATCTCAAAGGACTTGTCCATCTCTACTGGCTCCGTCTGTGCTTGCCCCCAATTGATCTTGAGAAAACCACAGATTTCTTGTTCTTCATTGAGGACAAAATAGATTTCAGATTCTGGATCTAGCAGATCCTTCTCGATTTGCTCCAAAGAGAGCACGGTAGAGAAGTACTCTTCCAAGTCTTCCTCAACAATATAGGGACCAAAGGTCTCCCGATAGGTTTCCACCTCTAGGTCACGTAAGGTCTGTAATTGATCGATTTTTACTCTAACTAACATGATTATTTAAACTGTTCTGAGAAGCGAACATCTCCTTGATAAAAGCCACGGATATCATTGATTCCATAACGAAGCATGGCTACACGCTCCTGACCAAGTCCAAAGGCGAATCCTGAATAGACTGTCGAATCAATGCCACTCATCTCGAGCACGCGTGGGTGAACCATACCGGCCCCCATGATTTCGATCCAACCTGTCTTCTTACATACATTACATCCCGCTCCACCACATTTGAAGCAAGATACATCGACCTCAACGGATGGCTCGGTGAATGGGAAGTAAGAAGGACGCAGACGGATTTGACGTTCTGCACCAAACATCTTTTGCACGATCAACTGAAGCGTTCCTTGAAGGTCCGCCATAGAAATGTTCTTCCCAACAACCAAGCCTTCGATCTGATGGAACTGGTGGCTGTGGGTCGCATCATCTGTATCCCGACGGAAAACACGGCCTGGAGAAATCATTTTCAAAGGTCCCTTGCTAAAGTCATGCGCATCCATTGCACGCGCCTGAACTGGTGATGTGTGGGTCCGAAGCAAGATTTCTTCTGTGATATAGAAGGTATCCTGCATATCACGAGCTGGGTGATCCTTTGGCAAGTTCATGCGTTCAAAGTTGTAGTAGTCTTTTTCGACTTCAAAGCCATCTACAACTTGGTAGCCCATCCCGATAAAGATATCTTCGATTTCTTCACTGGTTTGGGTCAAGACATGGCGATGACCAACTGCGACTGGACGTCCCGGAAGGGTCACATCGATACTCTCACTAGCTAATTTGGCTTGGACTTTCTTTTCTTCCAAGAGCTTAGCTGTTTCTTCAAAGGCAGCCGTCAAAACATCACGGGCTTCATTAACGTGTTTCCCGATGACCGGACGCATCTCAGCAGAGACATCTTTCATCCCTTTGAGGATCTCGGTTAGAGAGCCTTTCTTCCCAAGGACAGAGACGCGTAGCTCTTGCATCTCTTTTTTATTTTCAGCAGAGATCTGCTTCAAGGCTGCCAGCGTTTCTTCTCGAAGCGCTTTTAGTTGTTCTTCAATCGTTGACATATTTCCTCCATCATGGTCCTCACTCAGACATAGAAAAAACCACGCGCCACATCCATATTCGGAGCGTTGACACGCGGTACCATCCGTTTTTTATCTGAAACTCAGACCTTAATTTCTAAATCCTTGCGCAAGTGAATTCACTCAGCTTTCATGCAAAGAGCTTTCAGTCACGGCTCTTCTCCCTGTTGCACTTCCCTTGAGGTACTAGTCTTGCAGATTTCTATTCAATTACTATCTAGTTTAGCAGATTTTTAGTTAAAAAACAAGTTAGATGAGACTAATTTCAATAGACAAAGAAACAAGACCCAGGGCATTATTTATTTGCCTTGTCTGTTTCATCTGCTTTCCTTTTCAATAGAAGAGTTGCTGCTTGGTTAAAACCATCACACCAGTTATACCATTTTGCTTCATACTCATCTTGAGGTAAGATACGATGTTTTAAATCCAAAACAGAGGATATCTTTCTTTCCTCACAAGCTTGCGCATAGAGATGATAAATTTCATCACCACCATCTTTATCAAACTCAGCAGAAATCGTATCCCGACCTGCCAATAAAGACTGATAAGCCCTGTGATGCCCGTTTGTAATCAAGAAGCAATTTCCAAACGCAAGAATACTAATTGGATCCACATTGATGATTTCCGCCGATTGATCAAGCATCTGGATATCATGTAACTTCTTTTCTGATAAATATAGTTGGGTCGGATGAAGATCTGTTATTTTGATTTTCAATTCTTTCTCCTCTACCAAGAGTAAAATAAGCTGGTCCTGGGCACTGGTGAACATTTTTAAAGGTCAGGATTTAAAGACCTGCCAAAGCCAAATTCCTCTGCCGTTCTTGTTATCCGTTTGTTTTTATTCGATGACTTGTCCAGCTTCTTTCAAGACAGATTCTGGAATGGTAATGCCTAATTCTTCTGCCACTTTTTTGTTGATGACAGATTTACCATCTGTGAAGATTTCGACTGGTGTATCACCTGGTTTTTGACCTTTCAAGATTTTCGCAGCCATTTTACCAGTTGCCACTCCAAGATCGTGTTGATCGACAACGACTGAGCCTAAACCACCAGCTTCGACCATGGCTGTCGCACTTGGGAAGATTGGTTTTTTAGCTGTTTTGTTTGCTTCGACTACCGTTGAGAAGGCTGAAGCGATGGTGTTGTCAATTGGAACCCAGATAGCATCCACTTTACCAGTCATGACAGAAACCGTTGAAGCAATTTCATTTGTAGAAGGGACTGAATAAGGAACCACCTTGTAGCCTGCTTTTTCAGCCAATTTTGTAAATTCTTCTACTTGCGTTTTAGAATTATCTTCACTGGTTGAGTAAAGGACACCGATTGTTTTCACGTTTGGAGTCAACTCTTTGATCAATTTCAACTGTTGTTCCGTTGGGTTGTGGTCAGATACTCCTGTGATATTGCCACCTGGTTTTTTCAAATCTTTGACCAAGTTAGCGCCGACTGGGTCTGTGATAGCACCCATGACGATTGGTTTGTCCTTGGTTGCACTAGCCAAACCTTGAGCAGATGGGGTTGCGATTCCGATCAAAACGTCGTTGTTGTTTTGGACCAATTGCTTACTCATGGTAGCAACCTTGTTTTGGTCCCCTTCTGCATTGAGGAATTCAATCTCAATCTTGTCCTTGTCATAGCCTTCTTCAGCCAAGCCATCTTGAATCCCCTTGTAGATTTCGTCTAGCGATGGGTGGCTGACCAACTGCAAGACACCGACTTTTACCTTTTTAGTTCCATCTGCTTTATTAGCTTCATTTTTATTGTTTAACATTGGATAGACTACTGCTACTAAAATAATAGCTAGCAAAGCACCAATCATTCCCAATACACGTTTGTTTTTCATTTTCTTTACCTCAATTATTTATTTTTTCGTTTTTTCGCATCTTTGTTAAAGACTGAGTCGCCATCGTTTCTTCATCTTCTTTTCTCCCTTCTTTTTGAAACAAAAACACGCCCACACATAGCTATAGCTATGTGAGGACGTGTCATCGCGGTGCCACCTCACTTATGGGAAAATGGATATACTCCTCCCATGTCTCTGTCTTGTCTAGCAACAAGTTGCACGATAAGGTGTGCCGACCGAATTTTTATTGTTTCAAATTCATCTCATCATTAGTCCAATTTCATAAATGTCCACTACCCACTTCCACCAACCGTGAGCTCTCTATTAAATTTTCATTTATTACTTTTCTAATTGAATCCATTGTAAATGTTTCCGTAAGCCTTGTCAATACTTTTTTATGTTTTTTTTGAAAACGTTCGTCATTTCCTGAAATTCATTTTCTAACGGATGCTTTTACAAGGATTGAAAACCGCCTTCTTACTGGGTTTTCAGGCACTTTTTTGATATAATTTACTAGAATTAGTCTAGAATGTTGAGGAACCCCATGTCTTTTGATGGATTTTTTTTACACCATATGGTGAATGAATTACAAAGCGAACTCCTAAATGGTCGCATCCAAAAAATTAACCAACCCTTTGAACAAGAGTTGGTTTTACAAATTCGTAGCAATCGCAAGAATCAAAAACTCTTGCTGTCTTCCCACTCTGTTTTTGGTCGGATCCAACGGACTCAGACCAATTTTGAGAATCCTGCCTTCCCTAATACCTTTATCATGGTCATGCGCAAGTATCTCCAAGGGGCAGTCATTGAGCAGATCCAGCAACTGGAGAATGACCGTATTTTAGAAATTGCCGTCTCCAATAAAAATGAGATTGGGGATGATATATCTGTAACCCTGATTATTGAAATCATGGGTAAGCACAGCAATATCATTCTTCTGGACAAGGCAACTGGAAAAATCATCGAAGCAATCAAGCATGTGGGCTTCTCACAAAATAGCTACCGGACCATTCTCCCTGGATCAACCTATGTAGCTCCTCCAAAAACCGAAGCGGTCAACCCCTTTACCATTAAAGACGAAGCCTTATTCGCCTTTCTTCACCGAGAAGAGTTGACACCTAAAAACCTTCAAACCCATTTCCAGGGTCTTGGTCGAGATACTGCTCAAGAATTGGCCAGTCGATTAGAAAGCGGAGAAAAATTAAAAACCTTCCGAGCATTCTTTGAAGCTCCAACAGATCCCCGTCTAACGAAAAAATCTTTTGCTGCTCTCGCTTATGCAGATAGCCAGGAGGAGACCTTTGAAACCTTATCAGATCTACTCGACCACTACTACTTGGACAAGGCTGAGCGCGACCGGGTCCAACAACAAGCTGGGGAACTAATCCGCAAGGTGGATAATGAGCTAGAAAAGAACCGGAAAAAATTGGCCAAACAGGAAGCCGAACTAGCAGCGACAGAAAATGCCGAAGAATTCCGTCAAAAAGGCGAACTACTCACTACCTTCCTCCATCAAGTCCCAAATGATCAAGACCAGGTCACCTTGGACAACTACTATACCAACCAGCCTATTACCATTGCTTTGGATAAGGCCTTGACCCCCAGTCAAAATGCTCAACGCTACTTCAAGCGTTACCAGAAGCTAAAAGAAGCCGTCAAACATTTGACCTCTCTCATCCAGGAAACCAAGGAAACTATCTCCTACCTAGAGACGGTCGAGACCGCTCTGGCCCAAGCCAGCCTTTCTGAAGTAGCCGAGATTCGCGAAGAGCTGATCCAAACAGGCTTTATCAAACGACGCAACCGAGAAAAGATCCACAAACGGAAAAAACCAGAGAAGTACTTAGCATCAGATGGCAAGACCATTATTCTGGTCGGCCGGAACAATCTTCAAAACGAAGAATTGACCTTCAAAATGGCTAAAAAGGACGAACTCTGGTTCCACGCTAAGGATATTCCAGGTAGTCACGTGGTCATTACAGGTAACCTCAACCCTTCAGATGAGGTCAAAACCGATGCAGCTGAGCTTGCAGCCTATTTCTCTAAGGGACGCCTGTCCAATCTGGTCCAAGTCGACATGATTGAAACAAAAAAACTCAACAAACCGACCGGAGGAAAACCTGGATTTGTAACCTATACCGGTCAGAAAACCCTACGGGTCACCCCTGAAGAAGAAAAGATCAAATCTATGCGCATCAATGAGTAATAAAAAGGGCTGAGAATCATCTCAGCCCTTTTGTTTTATTCTGATTTGTGGATATCCTCTTTGACCTGGTCAACGTTGAACTTGGCAAAGAGATACTGGCGGTCCTGGACAGGAAAGCGTTGGTCCAATTGATCAATGGCTCCAACTTCGACGATGCCCTCTTTGATGACAAAATCCATAACATGTCCTCCAAAGGTATGGTCATCTGAGATAAAGTGAAGGTGATAGCCTGCTACACTGACCCCATGAAACATCTCTGGCGTCCAAAAACCAACAATGGTTCCTGTAACATTTTCTCGTGTAAATTCTGGCTGATGGGTTGCTACATCTGCAAACTTGGTCTCCGAAGTTGATTTGGGAATCATGCGCACATGCATTTTGGCGAAATCACCGTGAATCTTGATGGAACGAAACAAATTTTCGCCATCGTAATAAGATTCAATGCGAGCCTCTAACTCCTCATCTGTCATTTCAAAGCGTTGTCGAAAAATCACTTCGGCCTGGTGGGGAACAATGGCTGCATAGGGGACAGTCGCATCTGAAGATACTTCCACAATCTCTGGTTCCTCTCCTGAACCCTTAGCTTGATAAGCCTTACCATCTAAGACAATCAATTCGCCATCGATTGAGTCCAGGGTCCCAATTCCTAAATCTCCATGCTCTAGTAATTCTTTAACCGTAAAGGATCCTCCATAGAGACCAGCCATCAAAGCCCCCAAGGTATTGTATTGAAACAATTTCACCGGTTCCATTATCTTCTCCCTCATTCATCTTGTCTTCTTTTTAGCCCTTCCAGTATACCATATTCTCAAGGACAATAACAGAAAGACTGATTAAAAAAGAGCGGGACCGAACCATGATACAAACTTGTTCTGATTCCCGCCCTTCAAGGGTCAAGTAGTTAATCTTCTAACAGGCTCTCATAGAAAGCTTGCATTTGCCCATCATCTGGGACTAGCTGCAAATAGCCTTCTGCCACTTCCCGGGCTCTTGCGATATTCCCCAACTCTCTCAAGAGGTAACTATAGCTTTCTAAGTACTCTGGATTTTCTTTCAAATCTGGGTAGAGCTCTTCATAGATCGGAGCCGCTTTTTCAACCTCTTCGAGTGCTACCAAGGCACGAGCGATATTCCAACGGGTGACGACATTTTCCACTTCCACTTCTTGCCATTCAAGGACGTCTTCATAACGTTCCTGTTCCAGATAAAGAGTTGTCAGACGAAGGGCGATATCTTCAAGATCCTCAGCAACTTCTTTGGCTTCTAACAAATACTTCTCTGCTTTTTCTGGCTGGTGCAACTCGTAGGCCAATTGGGAGGCTAGAAGGAGGAGATAAGCGTCAAAAGGATTCTTTTGGATTCCTTGCTCTGCTATTGCTAACGCTGTTTCTCGGTCATTTTCAGCTTGAAGAGCCAAGGCATAGCCGTATTCATACCCTTCAAAGTCTGGCGACAGTGTATCAATCTGCTTGAAGTAGATCAGAGAACGTTGATACTCTTCTCGGTCAGAGAGAAGGGTTGCCAATTCATAGGCAATCTGGTCATCAAACTCAATTTCCAAGGCCTTTTCTAAAAACTCAATAGCAGACTCAAACCGACCCAGATTCGCATAAGCATAGCCAATCCGCTGGTATGTGGAAATGCCCGTTTCTTCTAAAATGAGACGGTTGTCTAACTGAGCATACTCTTGAATGGCTTCTTGGTAATTTTCAAGTTCTAAATCAATCTCTGCCAAGCCTAGTTGAATAATAGGGTCATCTGAAAGAGTCGCTGCTTCCATCAGTTTTTCTCGAGCCACATCTGCCAAGCCCTCACTTTGGTAGAGGTCTGCCTTGACTAAGAGACTGGCTAGATACCATTCCGAACTTTCCGGGATTTCTTCCAAATAAGCAAAGGCTTCTTCCATTAGTCCATCTTCCGCTACGATAGTGGCTAGACTCAGATAGACCTCTGGATAATCATCTCTCAGATGCAAGTAGGTTTGCTTGGCTTCTGGGTAAAAACCAATACTTTCAAAATATTGTCCCAATTCTAACAAGGTAGCTGGATCATCTTCTAGCAAAGCCTTATCCAAATAAGCTGGCAGACGATCTAGCTCTTGTTTCTCAATTGCTTCTAGAATTTTTTGACTATTCTTCACTTTGAATTTCCTCAACTTCGTCCTTTTCGTACAAACCACTGACCTCTTTATACCATTCAAATAGAGCACTGATGACTACTTTAGCCGAAGCATAAACCGGGATTCCTAAGAAGACTCCCCAGATTCCAAACATAGAGCCAGAAGTAATCAATACAAACAGAATCGTGATTGGGTGGATATTGAGCTGACTCCCCAAGACAAGTGGGGAAACGAAACGTCCCTCGATTGTTTGCTCAACAATAAAGACAATGACGACTTTGACAAACATCTCTGGTCCTGCCACCAACCCCAAGACTAAGGCTGGGAGCATGGCCAAGAAGCTGCCCAAGTATGGTATCAAGTTCAAAAAGCCAGCGGTTACACCGAGTGTCACAGCGTAACGAAGCCCAATGATCTTAAGCAGAAGAATAAACATTAAAGCTACGATGATAGCAACAGTAATCTGACCTCTGACATAATTAGCCAATTGTGTATTGACATCAGACAGTACTTTGTCTGCAGATTTACGAATCTTGGTTGGCAAGAAACGGATGATTTGCCCTTTTAAGTTCTTTCCATCTCTCAAAAGATAGAAGACGATAAAAGGCATAATAATCAAAGCGATAATGACCTGAGAGGCGACAGTAATCAGATTGCTGACCCAGCTGACTGCTCGGGCGGAAAAAGAACTCGCCCAACTGGTAATATTCTGCGACAATTGGCTGGTCCATTCATCCAGCTGAGGCTTGATTTCTGGCGACACTTTGTTGTCTAAGACATCATCGATGGTCCTATTGGCCTTTTCCAAGTAATCTGGCAGGTTCTTCATAAAACTAAGAACTTGATGTTGAATAGCTGGAATAGCGACAGCCAAGCCCCATAAAATGAGAAGCGCGATCAAAATAAAGACGATGGAAATTGCAATGATCCGTTTGACTCGGTGCCTTTCCAAAAAGTCCACGATTGGATTTAACAAATAATAGAGGAGCCCTGAAATAATGACTGGTAGCATGACTGCTGCTCCAAACTCTAACAGGGGTGTAAAAATAAAACTAATCTTGCTGAGAACTAAAATATTCAATCCCATCAGTAAGGTTACTAGAAAAACAGTAATGGCTTTATTATCTACAAACCATTTAAAAAACCAGGATAAACTAAAATCTTTTTCTTTATGTTCCACGGGAATCTCCTTCGTTTTCAATCTGTCTTTATTTTAGCATTTTTAGTCCATAATTTCACGATATAGCTGAAATGTGAGCTTTTTTTTAATGCTTAGCTTGTCAATCCTTCACCTAATCGTTTTCCATCCCCTTCTTTTCTGATATAATGGAGCTATCAACAAAGTCGAGGTGCATGTGATGCAAGATATTTATTTCGGAACCTATACCAAACGAGACTCTAAAGGAATTTATAAGGCTTCCTTCGATGAAAGAACTGGTCAACTTAGCGACTTAGAACTAGTTGCTCAAGAGCCAAACCCAACCTATCTCGCTTTTTCAAAAGCTGGTTTCTTATACAGTGTGGGTGCGGAGCAAGGTCTTGGCGGCATTGCAAGCTTTAGTCCTGATCACCAGTTAATCAATCATGTGGTCGAGGAAGGGGCGCCCCTCTGTTATGTCTCTGTTGATGAGGCGCGTGGCTTGGTCTATGGAGCTAACTACCACAAGGGACAAGTCCTCTCATATCGCATCCATGAAGATGGTCATTTAACCTTTGTCGACCAAGCGACTCATCAGGGTTCTGGACCTCACGAAAACCAAGCGAGTCCCCATGTACATTATGCAGATCTCACTCCCGATAAGCTACTCATCACTTGTGATTTGGGTACCGATCAAGTAGTGGTCTATCAAGTCGATGATCTTGGTAAACTAACGAAGACTCAAACCTATCAAACAGCTCCAGGTGCTGGTCCACGTCATATCATTTTCCACTCTCATTACAAGACCGCCTACCTCATTAACGAATTAAACGCTACCATCGATGTCCTTTTCTATGACGGACTTGGCTACTTTGAACATTTCCAAACCATCTCAACCCTACCTAAAGAGTATGAAGGTCAAAAATGGGCCGCTGCTATTCGCCTCTCAGAGGATGGGAAATTCCTCTATGCCTCAAATCGTGCCCATAACTCCATTGCAGTTTATGAAATCTTGGCAGATGGTAGCTTAGTGCTTCTGGAAATCGTTCCAACCAATGGACTCAATCCACGTGATTTCATTCTTAGTCCGGACCAAGAATATCTCATTGCAGTTCATCAAGATTCAGACAATGCCACTGTTTTTAAACGCGATAAAACGAGTGGTAGATTGACTGAATTAAGCCATGATTTCCACGTACCAGAGGCGGTTTGTGTCCTCTTCAACTAACAATCAAAACGCTTGCTAGTTTGGTTAAAAAGTGATTAAATAGTGATATTAATAAATAGTTTATAGGAGAAAACTCATGAACCCAATGGATTTATTTAACCAAGTCAAAGAAATGATCGAAAAGAAAGATTTCGATGCTGCTAAAAAATTTATCGATGACAACAAGGATAACCTTGGTGACTACTTAGAACAAGCAAAAGCTCTTGTTGCTGGAAACGATCTAGTGAGCGGTGCTGTTGATAAAATCAAAGGCTTATTCTAATCCCTAAAATTCTCAACTACTTGGTTGAGGATTTTTTGTTTAGCTCGATAGCAAAAAAAATCCTTGAGAAAACTCAAGGATCTTTTTAGTCTAGTAAACTAGCTTATTTTTTCAAGTTGTAGAATGATTTCAATCCACGGTATTCAGCTACTTCACCAAGTTGATCTTCGATACGAAGCAATTGATTGTATTTAGCGATACGGTCTGTACGTGAAAGTGAACCAGTCTTGATTTGTCCTGCGTTTGTTGCAACTGCGATGTCAGCGATTGTTGAATCTTCAGTTTCACCTGAACGGTGTGATACAACGGCAGTGTAACCAGCTTCTTTAGCCATTTCGATAGCATCGAATGTTTCAGTAAGAGTACCGATTTGGTTAACTTTGATAAGGATTGAGTTAGCTGCTCCTTCTGCGATACCCTTTTCAAGGTATGAAGTGTTTGTTACGAAGAAGTCGTCACCAACCAATTGAACTTTTCCACCAAGACGTTCAGTAAGAGCTTTCCATCCGTCCCAGTCATTTTCATCCATACCATCTTCGATAGTGATGATTGGGTATTTGTTAACCAATTCTTCAAGGTAGTCGATTTGTTCTGCAGCAGTACGTACAGCAGCGCCTTCACCTTCGAATTTAGTGTAGTCGTAGACTTTACGTTCTTTATCGTAGAATTCTGATGATGCACAGTCAAACCCGATGAATACGTCTTTACCTGGTACATATCCAGCAGCTTCGATCGCAGCAAGGATAGTTTCAACACCATCTTCAGTTCCTTCGAAACGAGGAGCGAATCCACCTTCGTCACCTACGGCAGTTTCCAAACCACGTGATTTAAGGATTTTCTTAAGAGCGTGGAAGATTTCAGCACCGTAACGAAGAGCTTCTTTAAATGTAGGTGCACCAACTGGCAAGATCATAAACTCTTGGAAAGCGATTGGAGCATCTGAGTGAGAACCACCGTTGATGATGTTCATCATTGGAGTTGGAAGAACTTTAGTGTTGAATCCACCAAGGTAGCTGTAAAGTGGGATTTCAAGGTAGTCAGCAGCAGCACGAGCTACAGCGATAGACACACCAAGGATTGCGTTCGCACCCAATTTACCTTTGTTAGGAGTACCGTCAAGAGCGATCATTGCACGGTCAATAGCTTGTTGATCACGAACATCGTAACCGATGATTGCTTCAGCAATGATGTTGTTTACATTGTCAACAGCTTTTTGAGTTCCAAGACCACCGTAACGAGATTTGTCACCGTCGCGAAGTTCAACTGCTTCGTGTTCACCAGTAGAAGCTCCAGATGGAACCATACCACGTCCGAAAGCACCTGATTCAGTATAAACTTCTACTTCAAGTGTTGGGTTACCGCGTGAGTCTAGGACTTCGCGAGCGTAAACATCAGTAATAATTGACATTTCTTACTCTCCTTTGAGTTTAAATTTTTTACACCTCTATGATACCTTAAAAATACGCGTTTTTCAAGAAAAAACGTTATCTTTGTGCAGATTTTCCTTAACTTTATCAAGAAATCGCTTTCTTTTTGTTTGGAACAGCCTTTATTCGTTTGGCATTTTCAACCTAAAGTATGATATACTATTCTTATGACTGATCTATCTAAAGAAATTATGGAAAAGGCTAACGGTGGCCTAAAATTAAATCCTGATGAACAGCGTCGCTTTCTAGGTACATTTGAAGAGCGCGTTCTAGGATATGCCGATTTAAAAACAAGCAATAGTCCTCAGCTTCAGAAGGGCTTTTTGAAGGTGCTGAAAAGCTTGAATGAACAAGCTAACCCTCTCTTTGTAAAGATCTCTCCAAATGTTGATTCTAGCGTCCAGTTGAGCTATCTAAAACAAGCAAAAGAATTTGGTTGCCAGGCTACAATTGTTTCGGAGGAACACGACTCCTCTCCTTTTGGGCTCGTGATTCATACAGATGCACCAGTGACCACTACTGACAAGGACCTCCGAACTGCTTTTTCGGATCTCTGGGAGGAAGAAAAGAAACCGAGCAAACCTTCTCTTTGGAAGAAATGGTTTGGTTGATCATGACTGTCCCCTAGGCATTTATATCAATAGCAAAAGATTACATAGAAAAAAGCGGTTTAACCGCTTTTTTCTATGCTTAATAGATTTCCAATATTTCTAGCTGTAAAGAGAAGATTTTCCCTTGCGTTCTTCAGAAGTTGGTCTAAACTATCAGGGTGTTTCGTTATGGAAAAAGCTCCGACTATATTTTCAAATGGGAGACTTGGTAAATCATCTGCAAGACTTCCACAAATAGCTATGACAGGGATTCCCTTTGGGGTTCGTCTCGCAACCCCTATCGGAGCTTTCCCGGATAGACTCTGATGGTCCAGTCGTCCTTCACCGACAATGACCATGTCTGCATTGGCTACTTTGGAGTCAAAGTCGATCAAATCTAAACAGCTATCAATCCCTGATACCAGCCTCGCTTGCGCGAAGGCACAAAGACCCGCAGCAAGACCTCCACCAGCTCCCATCCCTGCTTGAGTCAAAATACTTGGACAGTGCTTTTCGTAAAAGCTGTAAATAGCTTGATCCACTTGCTCAAACATATTGGGACTGAGCCCCTTTTGTTTTCCAAAAATATAGGTCGCACCATTTAGTCCACATAAGGGATTGGAAACATCTGCTAAGATCTGTATCTGGACATTGTCTGGGATCTTGAACGCTTCCTCTTTACGGATGGAATCCCATTCTAAAAGACTTTGTCCACAGGCCTTTAATTCTCTTCCTACTCTATCATAGAATTGGTAACCTAGACCTGCTGCAAGTCCCAGGCCCCCATCATTGGTCGCGGTTCCTCCAACCCCGATATAAATCTCCTTTTTCCCCTGTTTGATTAAAAAACAAATCAGTTCACCAATTCCTCGGGTCTCTAGGTCAAGTGGACGGCGTTGATCAACTGGAATTTTTCCTAAACCGATCAAGTCGGCTACTTCAAAGAGAGCCAAAGAATCCTTCTCCATATACCGCATTTCTACCGGCTCTCCAAATGGACCTGTGACAAGGGTAAAAGTTTCCTTCAATCCCAATGAGTAGCTGATGGCATCCACTGTCCCTTCCCCACCATCTCCAACAGGACAGGTGACCGGTTCTACATGGAGGAGAGACTGACGCAAGCCTTCTGCAATAATTTCCGCTACATCTTTCGCAGGTAAGCTTTCTTTGAATGAATCTGGAGCAATTAAAACTTTCATGGACTCATCTCCTTTTTCTATCCTTCCCTTTCCCATCACAGCTTCATTTCCATAAAAAAACATCCAGGAATATTCTCCTGGATGTTTTAGATTAGAATCGGATGGATTCTCTTGTTTTTTCAAATGAGGTAACAAATCTCTCTGTTACTCCTGGTTCAACTGTTTCCAATGCTTCTGAAATGACTTTGAATGAAGCAGGATAGTCATACTCTTTTTCAAAGATGTACAAGGCTTCATCAAACGCTGCTTGGACATGATCGTCGAATGAACGATAGCGATTTGAGTATTGAAGCAACTGCTCTGTTAGAGTAGCATATTGTACTAATTTGTAAGTTTCTTCCTCTAACTCTGTCATATCGTTGGTCAAAATATCCAGGAGACGGTTGGCGTTTTCAATATTGACACGACGACCTTCTAACTCAGCCAAGAGAGCTTCTGTGTTATCACTTGCAGTGAAGAAGATAGTAAGGAAGGATTGAGGGATTCCAGGTAAGTTACGCTTATCCATGTAACGCTTAATGGCATGTAAACGGTTGGCGTAGATATTTACCTTTTGACGAGCATTTGTGTCGTCTTTCTCAATCTTAGACAAGGTTTCGCTCAAAGCAATTTGATCATCTTCAATCTCTTTCAGACGTTCTTCAATCGCTTCTAACTCTTCTTGAAGGATAGAGTAGGCTTTTTGAGTTTCAGATGTATCCTTCAAGGCATCTTCTACAACGAGCTCTTGAGCTGTTAATTCAGCTTCTAACTCCTTCAAATGATTTTCCTTAAGTTCTTTGCTTTCAAATGTTTTGCTGAGACGTTCAACTTCTTCTGCTAAACGCTTGTTATTTTCCTTCGCATGGGCAAGGTAACCTGGTAAGGCTTTGACCAATTTTTCAACAACTTTGTGTGATTCAATTTCACGAGTGAAAATATCATACAAGGCGTTGATTTCTTCTTGAATCTGCTCATTTTCATAGAGCGCATTATCTAATTCAAGAGCAGCAACATTTTGCAGGTTGGCTTTCAAAGCTGCATGCAATTGTTGGAAACGTGCTTCCAAATCAGTCTCTGTAAAATGATAACCAGATTCCAAAAGTTTACGATGACCAGCTTCTAAATCTTCCAATTGATCAGGAAGAGTTGTTTGGACATCCTTCACAATTGCAGGAACTTTTTCAACAATGTGAGTCAAGGCTACAATATGGTTTTCTGCTGTGTCAAGAATTTCAGCAGCTTCAACAGGGTCACCTGATGAATTCAAGGTTACAAATTTTGAAAACTCAACTTGAATATTTTCAGCTTGCTTCTCGATTTCGGGAAGTGCTGGGCCGTATGCGTCTGGATCAGAAGCTACTTGTCTTTGCAAGTTTTCAAACATATCCAAGGCATGAACAACCCGACCGCTATTCTTTTCTTCTTTTTCTTTTAATTCAGATAAAGCTTGACGGATGGCCTTGATATCTTCATCAATCAATTGAACCTGACTCTCAATATTTCCAATTGCTTGCTTGGCTTTTAAAAAGCGGAAAGAATTGTTGTAGCCTTCTGCTTCAAAGAGGTTGTTCTCGATATCAGCAAAAGAATTGAGGGATAGGTCCACCCATTTTTGATTCCATTCACGAAATGCAACTTGACTTTGACCAATCAAATGCATATTCTTCACTTCTTCTACTTCATCATTTACCGGAAGGTTATACAACTGTTCTTTTCGTTCTTCCAGAGATGCCAGTAAGGCTTCGTTACGCTTTCTCAATAAGACTGCCACTACATATCCTAAAACCAAGAGGACCCCAATGACAATAATGAGAATAATTAGTCCACTAGACATATAAAAACTCCTTCATTAAATTACTTGAAAGTAATCGTAGTTATTATATCATAAATATTCGAATAATTGGCAAATATCGCAGAATTTTATACATCAAGTGTACTATATTCGGCATTTTCTTCGATAAATTCACGACGAGGTTCTACTCGATCCCCCATGAGCATATCAAAGATTTTATCTGCTTCTGCTGCATCATCAACTGTCACACGCGCCATGAGGCGATGTTCTGGGTTCATCGTTGTTTCCCAGAGCTGATGATCATCCATCTCACCCAAACCTTTGTATCGTTGAATCGTTGGTTTGGAACGACCTTCAGAATAGCGCTCCAAGGCTTCAGCCAATTCTGCTTCTTGGTTGGCTCCTGGTTGGATGTATTCTTTGATTTCACTACCGACTTTTACACCATAGATTGGTGGTTGGGCGATGTAAACATAGCCTGCCTCCAAAACTGGTTTCATATAGCGATAGATCAAGGTTAAGAGGAGGGTTCGAATATGAGCTCCATCGACATCGGCATCTGTCATGATGACTAATTTTTGATAACGGGCTTTCAATACGTCAAATTCTGCACCAAAACCAGTTCCCATAGCTGTGAAAATGCTACGAATTTCTTCGTTGGCTAAAATCTTATCCATGCTGGCTTTTTCCACGTTGAGGATTTTCCCCCGAATAGGGAGAATCGCCTGGAACTCGCGGTTTCTACCTGATTTAGCAGATCCTCCGGCAGAGTCTCCTTCGACGATGAAGAGTTCTGTCTCAGCTGGATTGTTAGATGAACAGTCTGCTAATTTACCAGGAAGGTTTGAGATTTCTAAACCAGATTTCTTACGGGTGACTTCACGGGCGCGCTTAGCAGCAACACGCGCTTTGGCAGCCAAAATTCCCTTTTCGACAATTTTCTTAGCAATCTGCGGATTTTCCAACAAGAAATCAGAGAAGGCATCGCTGAACAAGCGGTTGGTAATCTTCACCACTTCAGAGTTTCCAAGTTTGGTCTTGGTTTGTCCTTCAAACTGTGGATTTGGGTGTTTGACAGAAATCACTGCCGTCAACCCTTCCCGGACATCTTCCCCTGTTAGATTTTCTTCATTGTCTTTGAGAAGTTTATTCTTACGCGCATAGTCGTTGATAACACGGGTCAAAGCTGTACGGAAACCTTGTTCATGAGTTCCCCCTTCATGGGTATGGATGTTATTGGCAAAACTCATGACGGTTTCGTGATAACCAGTCGTGTACTGCATGGCTACTTCAACCGTGATATCATCCAATTCTCCATCGGTATAAATCGGAGTTTCAAAGATGACATCCTTGTTTTCGTTGATGTATTCTACATAACTAGCAATCCCACCCTCATAGTGGTAATCTTTCGTTTGCTCCTGCCCTTCACGCTTGTCCGTGATCGAGATCCGTAAACCACGGTTCAAAAAGGCTAATTCTTGAATCCGTTTATTCAACTTGTCAAAGTCAAATTCAGTGGTTTCTGTGAAAATCTCTGGGTCTGGAGTAAAATGAACGGTTGTACCAGTTCGATCTGTTTCACCGATCACTTCAAGATCTGCAACGACTTGTCCGCGTTTGTATTCTTGGTAATGAATTTGGCCATTCTTATGGACGTGAACATCTAACTGAGTCGACAAGGCATTTACGACGGATGATCCAACTCCATGGAGTCCACCAGACACCTTGTAACCACCACCGCCAAATTTTCCTCCCGCATGGAGAACGGTAAAGACAGTCTCAACCGCTGGACGACCCGTTTTTTCTTGAATGTCAACCGGAATTCCCCGTCCATCATCGACGACTGTAATCGAATTGTCCGCTTCGATAAAGACTTCGATATGGCTAGCAAATCCTGCAAGGGCCTCATCGATTGAGTTATCGACGATTTCCCAGACCAAATGGTGAAGACCTTCTTTAGAAGTGGATCCGATATACATCCCCGGACGCATCCGAACTGCTTCTAAACCTTCTAAAACCTGAATCTGACTGGCATCATATTCTTGACCAGTCGTTTCTTGCTTCAATTCTTCTGTCATTCTTTCCCTTTTCTAATTAAAAATATAGGCACTTAATTGATCCATTGAGTCAAACAAATAGGTCGCCATACCAGCTCTCTGACCAGCTTCGATATCGATCGGGCGATCTCCAATTACCAAGCCAGACTCAATCGCATACTTGTCTTTTAGATACAACATGGACGTAGGATCTGGTTTACGTGGAAAACCATCATCAGCTGTCACAACTTCTGTAAAGTAATGACGAATCCCTGTTTTTTCTAAGATGGTCTCTACATGATGGTCACGGTGAGAAATCAAAAAATGACGGGCTCCGACCACTGTCAGACGATGCAATAACTCTTCAGTCCCCTCGAATAAGCAGGGGATTTCAAGAGCTTCTTTCTCTCGCTGTTTATACTCTCCCAGAAAGTCTGGAAGGTCTGCGGCAAATTGCTGAACAGCATAATCCGTGGAAACCTTTAAAGCTGCATAAACAGAATCATGATCAGCCTCCCTTTGGAAATACTGTAAGGTCGCTACAAAAGCTTTTGTAGAGGTCTCATAATTGTCCAATAAAGTCCCACCAAGATCCCATATAAAATCATGATAATCCATAGCTTCAATTATACCATATTTTTCAAAAAATTGCTTGTAAAGTCAATGTTTTCACGGTTTTTTTACAGTCATCTCCCACCTATTTTACTTTCATTCAAAAAGCATTTATATTTTAAGAAATCTAGACGATAAAAAAATGAAGACAGGAATTTTCCTACCTTCATTTTTCTTCTCAACAACTAAGGGGCCGATGTTCCAAAAACATCTTGATAGAGCATCCCTTCTCTCAACGCTGTGGCATCTCCCCCAAAATGGTTGACCAGGGCATAGGAAAAAGCAAGTGCTGTTGCAGGACCCCGACTGGTCAAAATGTGACCATCCTGGACCACTGCTTCTTTCACATAATGCTCTCTTCCAATTTCTTTTTCAAAGCCATCATAGCAGGTATAGCGTTTTTCATCAAGTAGTCCAGCGCGATCCAAGACAATCGGAGCTGCACAAATAGCTGCTAGACTTTTTCCTTGTTCATGGGCTTCTTTTAAAGACTGAATCAAGCCCTCATGGTCGCGTAGATTTGCTGCTCCCGGCATCCCTCCTGGAAGGACAATGCCATCAAAATGATCCAACGAACCGGACCAGACCTCATCAACCTTCACTGTGATCCCATGGGAACCTGTCACTTCTGGATCAAATCCAACCATCAAACACTCGATTGCTGCTCTTCGCAAAACATCGACAACGGTCAAGGCTTCGATTTCCTCGAAACCATTTGCTAACATCACTGCTACTTTTGTCATATCAAATTATTCCTTTCTCGTGTAGTCGACTCAATTGTTTCTGTCTCAATAGTCGACTTTCTTTTTTCCGTTCTTCACTCACCCTATTTTGATGGCTCATGGATAATAATAAACCAATCCCAATAAGGTTACTCACAATAGCGGATCCTCCTTGTGAGATAAATGGCAAGGGAATTCCAGTGAGAGGCAAGATCCCCGTTACAGCCCCAATATTCTCAAATATGTGGAAGACCAGCATCATGATGAAACCAGTTGAGATATAGGTGTAAAATTGATTATTAGATTTCAGGGTAATGCGCAACATCTTATAAACTAGAAACATGTATAAGAGAAGGAGGCACAGTCCTCCTACAAATCCAAAATCTTCCGCGATGACCGTAAAAATCATATCACTCTCCCTGACCGGGATCAACAGATTAGATACATTAAAACCTTGCCCCAATAGACCACCGCTGGCAATGGCCAGCTGTCCCTGAGCCTGTTGGAAGGTCATGGTTTGTGCATAATCAAAAGGATTCAACCAGGCTAAAATGCGGTTCATCTGATAGGTGGGCATCCCCAGAGTTTGATGGAGAAAGGCCCGCCCACCGTCGGATAGAAAGACGGCCAAAAAGAGAGCAATTCCACCTGCGAGGGTCAAAAAGACTGGTAAAATGATTTTCCAAGAGACCCCTGAAATAAGGACTACTCCTGAGAAGATAGCCATAAATACCAAGGAGGTTCCAAAATCATGTTGAAAGGCTAGAAGCCCCAGGACCGGTATGGTATAGGCAGCAATTTGGAGAATGAGAGAAAAGTCTTTTTTTAGCGTCCGATTTTCTTCCCTATTGTTTCGTAAAAAATGAACAATCGCACGAGAGACCATCAAGATATAAGAAATTTTCATAAATTCTGATGGCTGAAAGAGGCTGATCCCCTTGTAGGCCACCCAGTTTTTAGAACCGGTCGAAGCAACCAGGTTTGGGTTGTAAAAGTAAAGGGGCAAGACCATTAAGACCAAGCCAAAGACATACAAATAGGGCGTTACTTTCCATAAAAATTCTGTATTAAAGAGCATAACGACAAAACTAATCATACATCCTAAAACAATCCAGGCAACCTGTTGGCCTAAAATAGACCAAACCAAGTCAGGATAATCATTCGAAACTGCAATGTAGACTGCCACCACTCCAAATGCCAATAATAACAAAACAGTGGTGATCAAGGAGAAATCTCCTCTAAGTTTGAAAGACTGACGTCTCTTCATTTCATCTCCCTTTCATTTAGATTCCTAAAACGTGTTGAAGTAGCAAACTAGAAATGGATACAGCTAGCCAGGCCACAAGGCCGATGATGAGAGGAGCCACCCCCTGCTTACGGAAGGCCTGAATAGACACTTGACTTCCAATGCCAACCAAGGCCATGGCCATCAAATATTGTGACAACCATTTACAGAAGGGGATCCAAGAACTTGGAAACCAGCCAAAGGACGTCACTAAAGAAGCCAAAAGGAAATAGAAAATAAACCAAGGAACAATTTTACTCAATTTCACTTGCTTCCCTTCTCGATCCTGTTTCGACCGTCCTAGAAGTTTTAGTCCCAACATCCCAAAACAGATTGGAATAATCATCAAAGCTCGGGTCAACTTTACAACCGTAGCCACTTCACCCGCTGCTTTACTATAGGAAAATGCGGCCGCTACAACAGATGAGGTATCATTAATAGCTGTTCCTGCCCAAAAACCAAATTGCCGATCCGTCATAGCAAGGAGGTGACCAAAGAAAGGAAAGAGGAAAACCGCTAGGATATTAAAGAAAAAGATGGTCGACATAGACAGAGCGATGTCATTTTCATCAGCTTCTAGAACAGGAGAGGCTGCCGCGATTGCAGAACCTCCACAAATAGCTGTCCCCATTCCAACCAAGGCTGTTAGGATCTTTGGAGCTTTTAAGAGGTAGCCCATTACAAAAGCAGAGAGAAAGGCAATACTGATGGTCGGTAAACTAATGACCAAAGAAGACAGGCCCAATTGAGTCACCTTTTGAAAAGACATGGTAAAGCCCATCAAGATAATGGAATATTGCAAGAGTTTTTTCCCTGAATAGGCTAGACCCGGTCTACTATTTTGAGGCAAGAGTTGGCTAGCATTCAAAAGGATGCCACATAGGATAGCAAAGAGACTAGAGCCAAGGATAGGTACTGCTTTTCCTAACACCATAGATAGTCCTGCTGTGAGAGCGGCTAGCAAGACACCGGGAACATACTGAGTTCCATTGGGTTTTTGATTCATGTTAACTCCTAAATTGTTCAACAACTTCTTTTACTTCTCCTGTCTTAACAATGACAAGAGGAGCTATTTTCTCTAAACTGGCTTGAATCTGCGAGCCATATTGGCGATTTAATAAGCGTTGATCTAATAAAATGACCAGAGATTCTTGCTCGCTCGAACGACTCGAGCGTCCAAGAGCCTGCTTCAAGCGTAAGATAGCTAGTGGCAAACTATAATCATAGAAAGGATTTTTCCCTTCTAGACGCAAGGTTTCGTGCAGTTTTTGCACGAAGAAATCACTTGGATTATCAAAAGGAATGCGAGGAATGACTTGAATGATTTTTGCTTGCTGGGCAAAATCGACCCCTTCCCAAAAACTACCGGATCCTAAAAGGACGGAAGCTTCCCCTCTATCAAATCGGCGTTTAATAGTTGCTGCTTCACCATTCTTATACTGAGCCAGATGACCCACTGTCATCAGCTGAGAAGTTGCTAAAAGCAAGTCCTTGGAAGTGAACAAGGCAAAGAGAGGCAAGCCAGTAGCTGCTAGATCATCCAAATAACTTGCTAAAGAGCCAGCTAATTCCTCTTGAGTCAGGTTGGTTAAATCAGGAAATTCTCGATCGATGAAGATGGTTTGCCCTTGATGATAGGACAGTTCTTTCCCAATGAATTGGTAATTCTCAATTCCTAAAATCGAGGCTAGATTGACCTTTTTACTAATGGATAAGGTAGCTGAGACCAAGAGAAGTCTGGTAGTTGTTGGAATAAAGTCTTGAAGGGAAACCAAGCCCTCTCTTCCAGACTGCAAGCGAATTATCGGATGCTGATTCTCTTGTGTACGATCAATCCAAAAAATTTGAAAACGAGGATCAAAGACCGTTTTTAATGCAGCCAAGACTGGACTATCTAGTTCAGATAAATCCTGGCGAATTTTTTTCACCTGTTCCGGTGTTAGTTCGACCTTTCTGCTACCCGATTCAAGATGTTTGAGTAGAGCATTCAATTCAAATTGGAGACTCTCAAGGATCCGTCGTTTCAGCAAGGATTTTTCTATTTCTATCTCCCGTTGCAGATCTAGCATGAAATCTGATAATGATAAGGAAGCCCTTGAAAACTGCTCCAATGAAAAATAAAGTTTTTGTGCTTCATCCACCACTAGAGTCCGATTTTCTACTAGAGAAGGATCATCTTCTAATCGAGTCAATAAATAGGCATGATTGGTGAGCAAGACCCGACTCATTTTGGCTTTTTCTTGACCGAGATGCCAAAAATCTTCTGTGTAAAATAAAGATTTTTTTGATAGCTTTCCGTCATGACGGATTCGTTGAACAAAATTCCCGTAACGATGGAGCTGTCCCACTTCGTTTAGATCACCCGTCCTTGTTTGGGTCAGCCAGACTAGCAATTGCATTTTGAACCGATTCCAGAGGCGATTTTCCTCTGGTTCATGCAAGATTCGAAAGAACTCATCCAGTTTTAGATAATTTTGAGGACTCTTTAGGCTATGAAAAGAAGTCTGAAAAACGTCCTCAATCATCTTAGCTTCCTGTTGCATGATTTGGTCTTGTAAGACCTTGGTTGGAACACTGACAACAATCTGGTCCTTTGTATGCGCTAGTAAGGGAAGGAGGTAGCCATAGGTTTTTCCAATCCCAGTAGGTCCCTCGATAAAGGTTGCTACTTCTCTTGAAGACTGAAGACTTTCTTCAATTGACTGGGCAAACTCTTGTTGCAAGGGACGGGGTTCCATGCCCATTAACTGGATATTAATATCAAACTGATCAGAAAAATTCTTGGCATCTCTTTTGATCAGAGGCTTACGAAGAAAAATCCCATGGTGAGATGTCAAGTCCTCTTTATGAAAAGCTCCCGCATCCTCGAATGCATCCTCTATCAAGAGTCTCGACTCGTAAATCAGATTATCAGAAAATGATAGCAAGGTTTCCACCAATTCCCTTGGTAAGGAAGCAATCGTTTCACGAAGCTTAAGAAATAGCTGGGCGGTTGCTTGCGCATCAGAAATAGCTGAGTGAGCATGGTCTAGAGGAATCGCCAATTCTTCACACAGGCTACTTAAATTGTATCTTTCTAATGTTGGGAAAAAGACTTGGGCCAATTCAACCGTATCGATCCGGGGGGTTATGAGCTCAAAGCCTTCCCAAAACAATGATTCTGCCAAGAGATTGGCATCAAATTTGACATTATGAGCCACAAAGACAGCATCTTCAATCAGTTCGTATACTTGTCTGGCCACCTGTGAAAAGTCAGGGGCCTTCCTGAGTTGCTGATTGGTAATCCCAGTCAGTTGACGAATATGTTCGTCTAGTTCCTCATGCGGATTGACATCAGTCTCATAGGTCTCTACAATCTGCCCATCTTGAATGATGACAATCCCGATTTGAATAATTTTTGCATTGCTGCTTGCACTGGTCGCTTCTAGGTCCACGACAGCATATTTTCTTTTAACATTCGTCGTCATAGCACTTAAAATTATATCATTTTCCGACTCGCTTTGCTTGGTATTTTATGACATTGAAAGGACCAAATCCAGCCAAGCGACGATTCTTCGGTTTCTAGAGGCGTTTTAGTCAGCTATTTTACAATATTTTTGATAGACTAATAGAGAAAGGAGCTCTTATGAAAATCCACCGCATTGTCAATCCCATCGCTTATGAAAACACCTACTTGCTTGAAAACGAGGACTATCTTCTCGTCGTTGATCCTGGGAGTGCTTGGGAACAAATTCGCAGCCGCATCGATCAACTCGCAAAACCAATTGCTGCTATTCTCCTCACCCATACCCACTACGACCATATCATGAGTTTAGAGAAGGTGCGGGAAACTTATGGCCATCCACCTGTTTATGTAGATGCTCATGAAGCAGCCTGGCTTCAAAGTCCTGTGGACAATCTTTCTGGTTTAGACCGCCATTCTGATTTAACGGATGTGGTCTGCCAGCCAGCCGAAGAGCATTTTGAATACCGAACAGATTATCATTTGAAGAACTTCCATTTTTATGTTCTTCACACACCAGGACATTCCATCGGAGGGGTCTCCTTGGTCTTTCCTGATGACCACCTTGTCTTGACAGGAGATGCTCTTTTCCGAGAAACCATTGGACGGACCGATTTGCCAACAGGAAGCGGTCCCCAACTCCTTGAAAGTATTGAGACACAATTGCTCACTCTTCCATCCTCTTATACAGTTTACCCAGGACATGGGAATGACACCACCATCGGTCATGAAAAAATGTTTAATCCCTTTTTTCGGAATCGTTAAAAAAGAGAGTGGGACAGAAATCGGTAATTCGTTAGAATTCGATTTCGTCGTCCCACCTCCGCACAGTTGAGTAGGGCTGTAAAAGCTGATGAAATCAGCGTAGTAGAGCCCACTCAACCACTGCGTCTTGCTCGACAATCCAAAGACAATTGAGAGGCTAGGATTTTTGTCCCAGCCTCTTTTTTTTATATTCTTAAATCTTCAAGAAACGTCTCATTGAAATAGATGAGCCAATCGCTCCAATTAAAATACCGAGACCAAACAGTCCTCCGACCATAATCGGAACAAGAAGGTTTGGACTATATAAGAACAATTTCTGATCTTGTAGGGTATTGTACATGGACTTGTAGACAATATTATAGACATAATAAAGCAAGAGAGCTGGTGGAATTGCACCAATCAAGCCAATCCAGGCACCTTCCAGAAGGAATGGCGCACGAATATAGCCACTTTTAGCCCCTACCAGACGCATAATCTTGATTTCTCGACTTCGTGAAATAATGGTAATCCGAATCGTATTAGAAATCAAGAAGACTGCGATAAAGATTAGTAAAGCGGCACCAATCAAGCCCCAAATACGGATGAAGTTCCCTAGAGCAAAGAGACGTTGAGTATCAACTCCCCCGTCTTTTACTTCAGATACCCCTTCGATTTTCTTAGCGGCTTTAGAGACTTCTTTCACATACTTAGGAGCCGTTGTCTCTACAAAATAGGCGTCATAGAGTGGATTGGCATCTCCGTCAAAAATTTTCCAGTTGTTACCGGCAGTCTTGATCAAGTTTTCATATTGTTCTTCCTTGCTGGAGAACTCAACTTTATCAACATTCTTCATGGCTGTCAACGCATTGTAGACTTTTTTGTAGTCCTCATTATCAACCATCTGGCCTTCTTTTTCGATCTGCTGGCTTTGATCTTGGATATCCTTACGCATATAGACAACAATCCGTACACTATTTTGAATATCATCTGATAGCTTGATCGTATTCGCAATAACTGAGGCAAAAATCGCTACAAGTCCAAGTGTAATCATCACCGAACTAACCGCAGCAATGGTCATCCAGCCATTCCGTTTTAAACTTTTAAATGATTCAATGAGATGGCGGAAAAATCTTCTAATCATCGTATCCGTACTCTCCTTCCGCTTCATCCCGTACAACACGGCCATTTTCAATGGCGATAACACGGTGACGAAGTGTATTTACAATTTGGCTATTATGAGTCGCCATCAAAACAGTGGTACCTTGCAAATTAATTCGCTCTAAGAGGTTCATAATTTCCCAAGAGTTATCTGGGTCCAAGTTCCCTGTTGGTTCGTCCGCAATCAATACTTTAGGATTGTTGACGATGGCACGCGCGATAGCGATCCGTTGTTGCTCACCACCTGAAAGCTCATTTGGGAAGGAACGAACCTTGTGTTTTAAACCAACAAGGTCTAAAACTTCCATAACGCGTTTTTTAATGTTGCGACGACGCTCTCCGATTACTTCCATTGCGTAGGCAATATTTTCATAAACGGTCTTTTTAGGAAGCAATTTGTAGTCTTGGAAGACTACCCCAACGTTCCGACGCAACATCGGAATATCGCGTTTTTTGATTTTATCTAAATCAAAACCAGCAACTTTCAAGCTACCTTTATCATGCTTCACCTCACGGTAAAGCAAGCGAATAAAGGTTGATTTACCTGCACCAGAAGGTCCTACAATATAGGCAAATTCTCCTGGTTCAATATGAACGGTCACTCCTCGAAGAGCTGTCGTTCCGTTGTCATACTTTTTGACAACATCTTTCATTTCAATCATTGACATGTATTGAAAATTCCTTTCCACATTTTATATAGAAGGAGGACTTTAATTGAGACGCCATTTTAAATAGGCATCAATAAAGCCATCAATATCTCCGTCCATTACTTTATCAACTTGGGCTACTTCATAGCTTGTACGGTGATCCTTCACCATGGTATATGGTGTAAAGACGTAGGAGCGAATCTGACTTCCCCAGGTGATTTCTTTTTTATCACCTTTTAAGGAATCTACTTCAGCTGCCTTCTTTTCTTGCTCCAATTGATAAAGTTTCGCCTGCAACATTTTCATTGCACGGTCACGGTTTCCGTACTGAGTCCGGTCAACCGTCGAAGCAACTACAATCCCTGTTGGGATGTGAGTCAAACGAACACCTGTAGAAACCTTGTTGACATTTTGTCCACCAGCTCCACCCGAACGGAAGGTATCCATCTTGATATCATCATCTCGGACTTCCACTTCAATGGTATCATCCAATTCTGGCATGACTTCAACTGATGTGAAGGATGTATGGCGACGTTTAGCTGAGTCGAATGGCGAGATCCGTACCAAACGGTGAACGCCCATTTCAGATTTCAACAAGCCATAGGCATGCGGTCCTTCAAAAGACAAGGTAACAGATTTAATCCCAGCCTCGTCTCCTGCCTGATAGTCCAAGACTTCCACCTTGAAGCCATGAGCATTTCCGAAGCGGGTATACATCCGAAGAAGCATATCTCCCCAGTCCTGAGCCTCAGTACCACCAGATCCCGGATGGATTTCCAAGATTGCATTATTATTATCATAGGGTTCTGATAAGAGAAGCGTCATCTCATAACTGGTCATCATCTTATCCAACTCTGTCAACTTCTCTTCTAGCTCTTCGTGAACGGATTCATCTTCTGAGAGAAACTCAAGAAGGATTTCGGATTCATCAAACAAGTCTGTCATTTGATGGAAATTCTCATAGGTTTGTTTCAACTCATTTAATTCCTGGGATGTCTTTTGCGCCGCAATATTATCATCCCAAAAATCAGGTTCTGTCATTTTGTTTTCCAAAATGGCAATTTCTTCTTCCAGACCCTCTAAGTCAAAGAGACCCCCTGAAAGAAGCTAATTTTTCACGATTCGCGTCAATTTTCTGACGGATTTCTGAAATATCCATAAGTACCTCTTTCTAAGTATCAGTCTATTATACCACAAACCCCGTCATTTGCACATAGTAAGAGATAGTAAGAATAGTTTACCCTACAAAAATCGCATAAAACCAGGTCGTTGTCACCTCCCTTGTTACATAATTGTTAGATTTGTTACATGTTGGTTACCTTTCTCTTTCTCATCAACTTATGATACACTAGTGATATGACACGTATTGGTTTTATGAGTGACCTGCACCTGGATTCCAATCAGTTTGGCGAGGCCGAACGCATGCAACTCCTGCAGGTCCTACAAGAAGAACAGATTGATCATCTTCATCTAGCTGGAGACATCTCTAATGACTTTAAACAGATAAGCCTTCCCTTCATTCAGGACCTCCAAAGACAGCTTCCTGTCTCCTTTAACCTGGGCAATCACGATATGCTATCTCTTTCAGAAGAAGAAATCAAGCAGTATGATTTTCAGGTCCAGACCTTTGGAGACAGCCATTTAGTATCTCTTGCTGGATGGTACGATTATAGCTTTGTTCCTGAAAAGAGCAAGGAAGCCCACCTGCGTACCAAGAATACTTTCTGGTTTGATCGAAGATTGGAACGTCCTTTAGATGATCCAACCATCACGCAAGAAGATCTCTTCCGATTGGATCAGGTCCTCGCTTCTTTAGATGGTAGAATCATCGTCGCTCTTCACTTTGTCCCCCACAAGGACTTCCTCGTTAGTCACCCCTACTTTCAGAAATTCAACGCCTTCTTAGGTAGTCAAGCTTTTCACGATCTCTTTGTAAAGCACGAGGTAGCTGATGTCGTCTTCGGACACTTGCATCATCGCCATCCTTCCAGAGCCATCGATAACGTCCATTATCACATGCGGCCTCTTGGCTATATTCGAGAATGGCAACTGACAGAAGACTTTTTCAAGGCCTATCCACAGTACAAGATCCCTCACATGTATCGTCTTCATAAACGCTACAACGCTGTGAAAGACTTACCTGAATTTCATCAATACAAAAGACAGCAGTTAGCAAGCGAATTTCGTCAGGCTTTAACCATCCTTGACTGCTAAAAAGAAAAAGATTTCGACCCCACAGGGAATCGAAATCTTTTTTTCGTTAAAATAGCTTAAGCTTCAGTTTCAAGGAGATTCTTTGCAACAAGCGCTGCCAAGACACCACCAACGATTGGAGCAAGGATAAAGATCCAAATTTGTTGGAGGGCTGCACCACCTACAAAGAGTGCAGGAGCCAAGCTACGAGCTGGGTTTACAGAAAGACCTGTAATGTTCAAACCTACAAGAATGATCAAGGTCAAGCTCAAACCGATGACAAGACCAGCAATCTTCCCGTTTCCTTTAGAAGCTGATGTCACTGTCATGATGACCAAGATAAAGATAAAGGATGCAATCACTTCAAACAAGAAACCGCCAAATGGAGTTACTCCTTTAGCCAAGGCATTTTCACCAAGACTAGCTGTTGACATCCCTGAATTAGACAAAAGGAAGAAGACAGAAGCAGTCGCAAGGAAAGCTCCTACTACTTGCGCTACAATGTAGTTGACTAAGTCTTTAGATGACAAGCGTTTGTTGACAAACATAGCAATCGAAACAGCAGGATTCAAGTGAGCACCAGAAACAGTCCCAATAGAGTATGCAGCTGCAACAATGGACAAACCAAATGCCAAGGCAATTCCTAAATGCCCAAGACCTTCTGTCCCATTTCCAAAAACAACTGCGCCAGTCCCGATAAAGACAAGCATATATGTGCCGATTACTTCAGCAAAAAACTTTTTCATAATATAAGTTTCCTTTCTTCAAACTGTTGTCTAGTTTATCAAAAATCCAGTCTTGCCTCAAGAAATATGCCCAGACATCTCTGCACACAAAAAAGCCATCCGAAGATGACTTTTGATACGCGTTTAAATGGCGTTTTTATCCTTACCAAGTGCACGTTGAACGGCTTTGACAATCTCAACCAAAACAACAATCATAAGGGCACCTACAGCAACAACTAACCATTGCGTCAAGCTCAAATGAGACACGTGGAAGAGTTTATTGAATCCAGGTACCATAATCGTCGCCATTAAGAGAATAAAGGCAACTGGGATGGACCAGTTAAAGGTCTTGTTCTTGAAGAGTCCCACTTTAAAGATAGATTGGTAAACAGACTTGACGTTAAAGGCATGGAGTAATTGGATCAATCCAAGAGTCGCAAAGGCCATGGTCAAAGCATCTGCATGGATTTCTGCTCGGGTAGAGTGTTCAGGAAAAATCAAAGCCCAACCGTAAACACCAAGTACCAAGATAGTTTGGAAGATCCCTTGATAGAGGATAGCGCCGAAAACCCCACCGTCAAAGAAATTAGATTTGCGGCCACGAGGTTTGTGGGTCATGACACCTGGCTCAGCTGGTTCCACACCAAGAGCGATGGCTGGAAGCGTGTCGGTTATCAAGTTGATCCAGAGAAGATGTACTGGTTGCAACACATCCCAACCAAAGAGGGTTGCAAAGAAGATGGTGAAGACTTCAGCCATATTGGCAGACAAGAGGTATTGGATAGATTTTTGGATATTGGAGAAGACCTTACGTCCTTCTTCTACCGCTACGATAATGGTTGCAAAGTTATCATCAGCAAGGACCATATCAGAAGCTCCCTTAGAAACTTCTGTACCTGTAATCCCCATACCGATACCGATGTCAGCTGTCTTAAGTGAAGGCGCATCGTTAACCCCGTCACCTGTCATAGCAACAACCTTACCTTCTTTTTGCCATGCTTTCACGATACGAACCTTGTGCTCAGGTGATACACGAGCGTAAACAGAGTATTGCTTGAAGACCTTTTGGAATTCTTCATCAGAGAGTTCATTCAACTCAGCTCCTGTAAAGACGTGGTCTTCTGTATCATTTGGATCGATGATTCCAAGACGTTTGGCAATGGCTTCCGCTGTATCTTGGTGGTCACCTGTGATCATGATTGGGCGGATACCTGCTTCCTTAGCGACACGTACAGCTTCGGCAGCTTCTGGACGCTCAGGGTCAATCATGCCGACCAAACCAGAGAAGATGAGGTCAGACTCAACAATTTCAGATTCCAAGGTTGGGATTTCCTTGCTTGTCTTATAAGCCATCATCAAGACACGAAGGGCTTGTTTGGCCAAGTCTTTGTTGATTGCAAGGATAGCTTTCTTGTCTTCTTCTGTGATAGGGCGAACTTCCCCATTTACTTCAATACGTGTCACACGCTTGAGCAATTGGTCAGGCGCACCCTTGACAGCGATAAAGTATGAACCATCAGCTTCCTTATGGATAGTCGACATAAGCTTACGGTCTGAGTCAAATGGTAATTCAGCAACACGTGGCTCATCCTTCAAGACTTCACGAACATCAAAGTTGTGGTCCAAACCAAACTGTACAAGAGCAGTTTCAGTAGGGTCACCGATCAATTTGCCAGATGGATCCACCTTGGTATCATTGGCAAAGTTCATGATACGGAGGGTATTATTGTTAGCAGCAATTTCAGATGCCGAACTTTGCAATTGACCATTGGTATAAACTTTTTCAACCGTCATTTGGTTCATAGTCAAGGTACCTGTTTTATCAGATGCGATGATTTCTGT
This sequence comes from Streptococcus australis, assembly GCF_040226615.1. GTDB lineage: Bacteria > Bacillota > Bacilli > Lactobacillales > Streptococcaceae > Streptococcus > Streptococcus australis_E. The sequence goes on from NZ_JBCOAT010000001.1 coordinate 385,474, forward strand.
TGAACCAAGAGTTTCAACCGCTGGCAATTTGCGGACAATCGAATTACGTTTTGCAAGGGTTGTAGTTCCCAAAGATAGAACGATAGTTACAATGGCAGGAAGCCCTTCTGGAATAGCCGCTACTGCAAGGGCAACCGCCACCATCAAGCCTTCTAATGGATGTTCACCACGAACAAAGACTCCAACCAAGAAGGTAATCACTGCAATCACAATGATTAAGTAAGTCAAGGCCTTAGATAATTGTTCCAGGCTTTGCTTCAATGGTGTCTCTGTCTCGTCAGCATTAGCCAACATATCTGCAATCTTACCAACTTCTGTATACATACCAGTGTTAGTCACAACACCAATACCACGACCGTAAGTTACGTTTGAGTTTTGGTAACCCATGTTAACACGATCCCCGATACCAGCATCTGCTTCAACAAGTCCTGTCACATCTTTTTCAACTGGGACAGACTCCCCTGTAAGTGCTGCTTCTTCTATTTTAAGAGAAGCTGCTTCAAACAAACGCATATCTGCAGGCACGACATCTCCCGCTTCAAGCAAGACGATATCTCCAGGTACCAATTCTTTTGAGTCAATCTCAATCACATGACCATCACGACGAACACGGGCCATCGGGCTAGACATATTTTTCAGAGCTTCAATGGCTGCTTCTGCTTGCCCTTCTTGGTAAACCCCAAAGGCAGCATTCAAGACAACAACGGCCAAGATGATAATGGCATCCGTTAGACCGTCCATTCCTTCTGTAATCACAGAAAGTGCCGCTGCCGCAAGCAAGATGATAATCATCAAATCCTTAAATTGATCAAGGAATTTAGCTAGTAGGCTCCGTTTTTCGCCCTCTTCCAACTCATTGCGACCATAAGTCACTAAGCGTTCTTGAGCCTGGGCAGTTGACAAACCTTCAACGGATGAGTCCAAGTTCTTTAGGACTTCTTCTGAGGTCTGTGTGTAAAACAAGTCTTTATTTTGTTCTTTTGACAAAACAGTCTCCTCCTTTTTGGCCTCTTTTTACAAAAAAAGAGACCTGTTTTTTTAAAAAAAAAGTCTCGCTGTTTAATATAGTGCCGGAAATAATTCGTAATGACGACACTATCGCGGTTAACCGCCAGCTACTCCCTTGAGTGGTTTCATTATACCACAACTCGTAAAAAAATCAAGAAAAACTACTGATAAACTAGTCTTCCCATGTCACTTCTAATCGATAGGTCGCAAACTGTTGACTTCCGTCTGCCGTTAACAACTGATAGGACAAACCAAGCCTATTTTGCTCCAATCTATATTCCTGAGTATCAATCACAAACTGCTGCATGCCTAGGGGAGTTGGAATGAGCGCATGACCTTTCTCTGAAGCTATAAATTTCATGATGGATTTTGGCGTTGAAAAGCGCGTCATGGTCAATTCTTGATCATGAAATTTCAAAGCGACTTTTTCGCCTTCTTCGTTAACGTAAAGCAGATAGTGATAGCCGCCTCTTTCCTTCCATTCCCCTTCGTAATATTGGTCCATCACTTCCACTTGATCATCAAATTGAATCTGATTTTGTATTCTAATCTTCAAAAGTTCCCATCCTTTCCCTCTTTCCTTTATTTTACCAAAAACTTCTTTCTTTTTGCTATTGCAACCATCTCTCGATACCAATTTAGGCCGTTTTCTGCTATAATAGAGGCATGAATGAAAAAGTATTTCGGGATCCTGTGCACAACTATATTCACGTGGATCACCCAGTCATTTACAAGCTCATTAATACAAAAGAATTTCAACGACTACGTCGCATCAAACAGTTAGGAACCTCTGGGTTTACCTTTCATGGGGGCGAGCATAGTCGTTTTTCGCACTGTCTAGGAGCCTATGAAATTGCTCGGCGCATCCTATCAATCTTTGATGAGAAATACACCGACCAATGGGACTCAAGCGAATCCCTTCTCACCATGGTTGCCGCCTTGCTCCATGATATCGGACACGGTGCTTATTCGCATACCTTTGAAGGGCTATTTGATACAGATCATGAAAAAATGACCCAGGAAATTATTACCTGTCCTGAAACAGAAATCTACCAGGTATTAATTCAAGTAGCACCAGACTTCCCTCAAAAGGTAGCCAGTGTTATCGACCACACCTACCCTAATAAACAGGTGGTGCAGTTAATCTCTAGTCAGATTGATGTCGATCGCATGGATTACCTTCTACGAGACGCCTACTTCACTGGTGCCTCTTACGGGAACTTTGATTTAACTCGTATTTTGCGTGTTATTCGTCCAGTAGAAAACGGGATTGCCTTTCAGGTCAATGGGATGCATGCGGTTGAAGATTATGTTGTTTCTCGTTACCAAATGTATATGCAGGTCTACTTTCACCCAGCCACTAGAGCAATGGAAGTCCTATTGCAAAACCTACTCAAGCGAGCACGTCATCTCTATGCTACGCACAAGGAGTTCTTTCACGCGACTTCACCTCGCTTGATTCCATTCTTTGAACACCAAGTGAACCTTGCCGATTACTTGGCTTTGGACGACGGCGTCATGAATACCTATTTTCAATCTTGGATGGAGAGTCCTGATTCTGTTCTCTCTGATTTGGCCCAGCGTTTTATCAATCGCAAGGTTTTCAAATCCATTCTCTTTCAAGATAAGGATGAAAAACAATTAGCTGCTCTCAAACAACTGATTCAAGAGGTTGGTTTTGATCCGATCTATTATACAGCTATCCATCGAAACTTTGACCTTCCTTACGACGTTTACCGACCAGATTCAGAAAAACCTCGTACTCAAATTGAGATCATCCAAAAGGATGGTAAATTAGCTGAGCTATCCTTACTCTCTCCTATCGTTGCTTCCTTAGCTGGTAGTAGACAAGGGGATAACCGCTTCTATTTCCCGAAAGAAATGTTGCTTGAAAATAGCTTGTTTACACCTCAACTACAATTATTCCAGTCCTATATTATTAACGATACCTTCACAGGAGAGAAACATGAACATTAAACTTGTTGCCTTGGATATCGATGGAACCCTTTTAACGTCTGACGGCCAAGTAACCCCCGAAGTTTTCCAGGCTATCCAAGATGCCAAAGCTCAAGGGGTTCATGTTGTCTTAGCAACTGGTCGTCCTCGTTCTGGTGTCCTTCGATTGTTGGAGGAACTTCATTTGGATCAACCAGGTGACCTCGTCATCACCTTCAATGGGGGACTGATTCAAGACGCCCACACTGGTGAAACTCTCTATGAAGAACACCTCTCCTACAACGATTATTTGGATATTGAAGCGCTAGCTCGTAAGTTGGCTGTTCCTATGCACGCTAGTACCAAGTCTGGCATTTATACAGCTAATCGTAACATTGGTACCTATACCGTCCATGAAGCCAAATTGGTCCACTCGGATCTTTTCTATCGGACTCCTGAAGAAATGGAGCACCATACGGTTCTCAAGTGTATGTATGTCGATGAACCAGACATCTTAGAAACGGTCCTCTCCGCTATTCCGGATAATTTTTACGATCGATTTACGATTGTGCGTTCCGCACCTTTTTACCTTGAGATATTACCTAAGACAGTAAATAAAGGTCAAGCCCTCTTACAGTTAGCGTCCAAGTTAAACCTAAGTCCGGACCAAGTGATGGCGGTCGGAGATCAAGAAAACGACCAGGCTATGCTAGAGGTTGCTGGTCTCCCTGTAGCAATGGACAATGCCAGTCCTGAATTAAAAAAGATCGCTAAAGTCGTCACGCGCTCCAACGATGAGTCGGGTGTCGCTTACGCCCTTAGAAAGTGGGTACTCCATTAATGTATAGTTATAAAATCGGTATTACAGCCGAAGAACATGATGAATTCGTTAAAAATAGCCCCCAAACCAATTTGCTTCAAAGCTCAGATTGGGCAAAGATCAAAGATAACTGGGGCAATGAACGCCTTGGGATTTACCAAGATCAAAAACTAGTTGCAGTTGCAAGTATTTTAATCCAACCACTCCCACTTGGTTTTACTATGCTCTATATCCCACGTGGACCTATAATGGATTACCAAAATAGCCAATTAGTGTCCTTTATGCTCCAATCCATCAAAACATATGCTAAAAGTAAGCGAGCTGTTTTCGCCAAATTTGATCCCTCTCTTTTCCTTAGAAAAGGGTTAATTGGCCAAGAGGCAAAGGATCAAGAGGCTACTTTAGAGATTATCCAATCTTTAAAAGAATGTGGAGTGGAATGGGTTGGTCGGACGGAAGATATGGGGGAAACCATTCAACCACGTTTCCAGGCCAATATCTACAAGGAATACTTCACAGAGGACCAACTGTCTAAATCCACCAAGCAAGCCATTCGGACCGCCCGAAATAAAGGAGTCGAAGTCATCTTTGGAGGCACTGAACTCTTAGACGAATTTGCAGCTCTAATGAAAAAAACAGAGGCTCGTAAAGGTATCCATCTTCGTGGAAAAGACTATTATGAGAAACTGCTAACAACCTATGCAGGACAATCTTACATCACTCTATCAAGAATTAACTTGGCTCAACGCCTTGCTTCACTCAAAGAGCAACTGGAAAAAAATCAAGCAGAAGCTAGTCGTTTTAACGAAAAAACAAAACCAGGCAAGATTGACAACAACCGTCAAGAAAAAGAACGTTTGGAAGAAGAAATCCAATTTCTCAATCAAGAGCTAAAAGACGGCCAAGAAATCGTTTCTCTTTCTGGAACCTTGACTCTTGAATTTGGAGGCACTTCAGAGAATGTCTATGCAGGGATGGATGAGAACTTCCGCCGTTATCAACCAGCTATTTTGACTTGGTATGAAACAGCCCAGCATGCCTTTGACCGTGGAGCTGATTGGCAAAATATGGGAGGAGTTGAGAACCATTTAGATGGAGGACTCTACCACTTCAAGTCAAAATTTAATCCAATGATCGAAGAATTTGTTGGCGAATTCAACCTCCCAACAAGTATTCTTTATCCCCTTGTTAACAAGGCCTATCAATTACGAAAAAAACTAAGAAATAAACAGTAAGGTGACCTATGACATTCAATATTATTAGTAGGGAAGAATTTTACCAACACTCTCTTACTACTTCCAATCACTCTTTTTTACAGAGTATTGAAATGGCTGATTTGCTTCAAAAAAGAGGCGCAACTATTCAATATATTGGATGGAAAGAGCAAGGAACATTAGCTATCTCTGCCATTTTATATAGCCTACCCATGACAGGAGGCTTGCATTACGAAATCAATAGTGGACCAATCGTGACGGATGCTCGCTACCTACCAGATTTTTACGAAGCATTGCAGGATTATGTAAAAGAAAATGGTGGTATCGAATTTATTTTAAAACCTTATGACCACTATCAAGTTTTCGATAGCAATGGAAACCCGACCGAAGAAGAGCAAAAACAACTTCTCCATTCATTACTGGATCTTGGCTATCAATTTGATGGCTTACAAGTAGGCTATCCAGGAGGAGAACCTGTTTGGCATTATCTGAAAGACCTAACTGATTATGATGCGAAATCTCTCCTAAAATCCTTCAACAAAAACTGTAGCCGTAATATTACGACTGCCCTTAACTATGACATTTCCATCCGAAATATTAGTAGAGATGAGATCCCTCAGTTTAAACAAATTATTGAGGAAACTGGAAAACGTCAAGGCTTTGAAGACAAGAGCCTGGACTACTACTACGATCTCTATGATACCTTTGGAGACAAAGCAGAATTTCTCATTGCTGAAATCAATACAGCAGATGCAATCGCTTACTTAGACCAGAAGATTTCCTTGCTCAATCCTTCATCCAAACAATATGAGCAACAATTGCAAAAATTAGAGAAACAAAAGACAATTGTCCGGGAGACCTTGGCGGACGAAACGGTTGAAACAGTACCCTTGGCCTGTGCCCTGATCATCTATAATCCATCAGAAGTGACCTATTTGTTTGGTGGTTCGTATACCAAATATCAGAAATTCTCTGCAGCCTTCTTGATTCAATACCATGCCATGAAGCGTGCACTAGAAAAAGGAATCACCTTATACAATTTCCTTGGTATTCAAGGGATCTTCGACGGTTCAGACGGCGTTCTTCGTTTTAAACAAAACTTCAATGGCTATATCGTTCGTAAGATGGGAACCTTCCGTTATTACCCAAATCCTCTGAAATTTAAAGCCTTGTCCTTGATCAAACGAATCTTAGGACGCTCATAAAAAAACAAAGAGGCTGGGACAAAAGTCCTAGCCTCTTAATTGTCTTTGGATTGTCGAGCAAGACGCAGTGGTTGAGTGGGCTCTACTACGCTGATTTCATCAGCTTTTAGAGCCCTACTCAACTGTGCGGAGGTGGGACGACGAAATCAAATTCTAACGAATTACCGATTTCTGTCCCACTCTCTTTTAAGACAATAAAAAGACGAGAAGTCTCTCGCCTTTTTTATTCTGCATTAGTTTACGAAGTTCAACAATGCCAAGAAGCTTTCTGGATCAAGGGATGCACCACCTACAAGAGCTCCATCAACGTCTGGACAAGCCATGTATTCTGCAACGTTTTCAGGTTTCACTGAACCACCGTATTGAACACGTACTTTGTCAGCAACTTCTTGACCGAAGTCAGCAGCTACAACGTCACGAACCACTTTACACATTTTTTGTGCGTCGTCTTGTGAAGCTGATTTACCTGTACCGATAGCCCAAATAGGCTCATAAGCGATAACAGATGCAGCGACTTGCTCAGCTGTCAAGCCAGCCAAAGCAGCTGATACTTGAGCACCTACGAATTCAGCAGCTTTACCAGCTTCGTAAGTTTCAAGTGACTCACCACAACAGATGATTGGAAGCAAACCATTTGCAAAGATTGCTTTTGCTTTTTTGTTGATATCTTCGTCTGTTTCGTGGAAGTAGTCACGACGTTCTGAGTGACCGATGACTACGTAGTCTGTACCAATTTCTTTCAAAACTTGTGGGCTAGTTTCACCAGTGAAAGCACCAGCGTTTTCAAAGTAGCAGTTTTGAGCAGCAACTTTAAGGTTTGAACCTTTCGCTGCAGCAAGAACAGTTGTCAAGTCAAGTGCAGGAGCTGCAATTCCAGCTTCAACAAGATCAGATGAAGGAAGTTTTGATGCTACTGCTTCAACGAATGCTTTTGCTTCTTCTGGGTTTTTGTTCATTTTCCAGTTACCAGCAATAAATGGTTTACGTGACATTTCACATACCTCGTTTTTCTAATTTTATACTAACTATTTTACCATAATTTTCGTCATAATGAAAGGTTGCACAAGCTCATTTTGCTTTTTAACATAATAAAAACCCCGTCTTCACGGGGTTTTCTGTCTGTCTATATAATTGTTAATCTGGGAACTAGATCGAATTAAGCTTCGATTTCAGTAACCATACCTGAACCAACAGTACGTCCACCTTCACGGATTGAGAATGTAGTACCTTGTTCTACGGCGATTGGGTGGATCAACTCAACGTCGATAGTCACGTTATCACCAGGCATTACCATTTCAGTTCCAGCTGGAAGTTCGATAGATCCAGTTACGTCAGTTGTACGGAAGTAGAACTGTGGACGGTAGTTGTTGAAGAATGGAGTGTGACGTCCACCTTCTTCTTTAGAAAGGATGTAAACTTCACCTTTAAATTTAGTGTGTGGGTTGATTGAACCTGGTTTAGCAATAACTTGTCCACGTTCGATTTCATCACGTTGGATACCACGAAGAAGCACACCAACGTTGTCCCCTGCAAGACCTTCGTCAAGTTGTTTACGGAACATTTCAACACCAGTAACAACCGCTTTTTGGATTTCTTCTTTAATACCAACGATTTCGATTTCGTCGTTGACTTTAACGATACCACGGTCGATACGTCCTGATGCTACAGTACCACGTCCAGTGATTGAGAATACGTCTTCGACTGGAAGAAGCAATGGTTTGTCAGTATCGCGTTCTGGTTCTGGGATGTACTCATCAACAGTATTCATCAAGTCCATGATGATGTCTTCATATTTAGAATCACCTTCAAGAGCTTTAAGAGCTGAACCTTGGATAACTGGAAGGTCATCACCTGGGAAATCGTATTCTGAAAGAAGGTCACGGATTTCCATTTCAACCAATTCAAGCAATTCTTCATCGTCAACCAAGTCAACTTTGTTCATGAAGACGATCAAGTGTTTAACACCAACCTGACGTGAAAGAAGGATGTGCTCACGAGTTTGTGGCATTGGTCCATCTGTAGAAGCTACTACAAGGATAGCACCGTCCATTTGGGCAGCACCAGTGATCATGTTTTTAACGTAGTCCGCGTGTCCTGGCGCATCGATGTGAGCGTAGTGACGTTTTTCAGTTTCATACTCAACGTGTGCAGTGTTGATGGTGATACCGCGTTCGCGTTCTTCTGGAGCAGCATCGATAGACGCATAGTCTTTAGGTTGGTTAACTGATGAAGGCAAGCGACGTGCCAAAACAGTTGTGATAGCTGCAGTTAGGGTAGTTTTACCGTGGTCAACGTGTCCGATAGTACCAATGTTAACGTGTGGTTTACTACGATCGTATTTTTCTTTTGCCATTTGAGTAAAAGCCTCCAATAAAATATATTTTATAGATAGACAGTAGGCAATACAGTCTAACTTTCCTTACTATTCTATCTAATTTTAGATGAAATTGCAAGCCTTTTACCTATATTTTCTTAATTATTCCTTTTCTAATCTTTTATTTTTCCATCTGACAGAAAGATCTTGATCGAGCTTTGAAAAATATCCCATTAAATCCCCTATCTCTTCTGCTTCTAAGTAGAAAAAAATCGGAACTCTCGTTCCGATTTTTTAGCCTGAATTACGCAATCCTGTCGCGACACCATTGATTGTGATATGAATCAACTTGTCCTGATCTGCAGGCAATTCACCACGTCTTTGGCGTTTAATTAATTCTAATTGGATATAGTTCAAAACATTAAAGTATGGCATACGATAATCTAAACTATCTTTTAGATAAGGGTTCTCAGCCAAGAGTTCATCATGACCCTCAATTTGTAAAATAACATCTTTAGTCAATTGCCATTCATCCAGGATAATATTGAAAATGTCACGAACCTCCTCTTCTTCACATAGCTTGGCGTATTCAAAAGCAATGTTCATATTGGCTTTTGAAAGTACCATGTCTACGTTTGAAAGAAGTGACTTGAAGAATGGCCATTTTTGGTACATATAACGCAAGGTTTCAATGTTTTCAGGGTCTGCATCGATAAATTCCTTAAAGCTAGAACCAACACCGTACCAACCAGGGAACATCACCCGACTTTGTGACCATGAGAAGACCCACGGAATAGCGCGCAGGCCACCAATTTCTTTGATGGTTTTACGGGCTGCTGGACGGGAACCAATGTTAAAGCTAGAAATCGCTTTAATGGGACTGGACTCAAAGAAGTAATCATAGAAATGTTCGTTGCCAAACACCAGTTCACGATAAATATCGTAGCTACGATTGACAATCTGGTCCATAATCTCATTGTACTGATCGGACATGCTCTTTTCACTCTTCTGCTTAGCAATCATCCGGTTAATTGTTGCAGAGACCAACATTTCCAAGTTGTAATAAGCTGCATCCTTGTTCCCATATTTGTTGCCAATGACCTCACCTTGCTCCGTCAAACGAATGCGGTCATTAATGGATCTCAATGGTTGTGAGGTAATGGCTTCATAGGTTGGACCACCCCCACGACCAACCGTTCCCCCACGGCCATGGAAGAAGGTAATTTTGACACCAAACTCGTCGCCAATCGCTGTTAATTGTTGCTGGGCCTTATAAAGAGTCCAACAAGAAGATAGATAACCACCATCTTTGTTACTATCTGAGTAACCAAGCATAATTTCTTGGTAGTTATTCTTAGAAGCAATCCAGCGTTTAGCAATTGGAAGTGATAGATACTTTCTCATTGTGTCTTCAGATTGGTCCAAGTCTTCAATTGTCTCAAAGAGGGGAACAATTTGCACACGTGCACCATCTTTATCGATCAGTCCTACTTCTTTCAACATGATGGCCAACTCAAGCATATCAGATACACTGGTTGCATGAGAAATAATGGTTTGACGAATAACGTCTTCACCAAGTCGATCCTTTAATTCACGCGCTGTTTGGAAAATAGCTAATTCTTTTTCAAGCAATTCTGATTTTTCTGCATGGGTAGCTGATAAAATCCGAGGATCTTCTAACAACTCTTGTAAAAGCAAGTCGCACTTTTCGTCTTCTGACAAATCACTGTAATGGTCATTGATTCCAGCTTCTTTGAGAAGTTCTGCAACACAGGCTTCATGGACACTCGAATCTTGACGCATATCAATCGAAGCCAAGAAGAATCCAAAGACTTCTACTGCTTCTAATAACTCAGCAAACTCACCTGAGATTAAAGCCTCTGCCTTATTTTCAATCAATGATTCTTGAATCAGGGTCAAATCCTGTTTAAATTCTTCAACTGTTTCGTAATAAGGAGGACGATCTTCTGCCAACTCTTGGATAGCACCACTGATACGGGTACCAATATAATCGGAAACCACTCCTTGTTGATGGGTGTGAGCACCGAGAAGACGTTCAATCGGATGGCGCTCATCTACTGTTGAGCCAACTACTGACCATTCCTTAATATTCAATAAGGTTTGGACCAATTTGGATTGAATATAATGGAAGGCTCGACGGTAGGGTTCCTTCTCTCTAAAGACAGAGGTATCACTCGAACGGGCCGCCATCTCTTCAACCGCTTGACTGGTTTTTGAAAGATTGGTAGAAAGGGAGAAATTCCGATATAGGCTAGATATTTTCTGAATATAGTAGTTTAGAATAACTTCACTTTGAATGGTAGCTGATCGCTTCAAGGTCTCAGCAGTTACAAAAGGATTCCCATCCCGGTCTCCACCAATCCACATTCCCATCGTAATCGGTTTAGGTTGCTGTAACTCGATCCCTTGCTCCTTGGCAAGACGTTTGTATTCCAACATTAAGTTAGGAACAGCCTGAAGGAAGGAACTATTATAGTATTCCATGACATTGGTAATCTCATTTGTTACCTTGAGTTTCTTTTCACGGATCATATCGGTTTGCATCATAATTTCAATATTTCGACGCAAATTATTGTACCATTTGGTCTCGTTCATCAAGCCTGCTTTTACATCCCGGTGTTGGCGCAAAAGGCTGTGAATCTGAGTGGTTAGGTCCAACATGGTTTTCCGTTGCACTTGGGTCGGATGAGCTGTCAATACTGGTACCACGTTGAGGCGTTCCAAAATTTCCTGAGCATTTTCAGTCTCAGCCACCTGGCGGATGGTTGACGATAGTTTCCCTAGATAGTCCTGTCCCACATTATTCTGATGATTGATTTCAAAAGCCAAATCGACATCTTCAGAGATATTAATCAATAAGGGGAGAATGGCAAAGTATCGAGAAATCACGATCATCTCTTCATTCGATAGCTCTCTAACAATTTGATCCAATTTTAAATAGTCTTTTGAGACAGATAGTTTTTTCAATTCAAGAATCTTATCAAAGGTTTCTGGACTCACCAAATTTTTAGCAATGTCTTCTAAAATAGTGGTTAAAATCTCAACTTCTTCTTTGATAATCTCTTTGTTGGTATAGCTCTCTAGTTTTTGTAAAGTCATGATAACTCCTTTCTTTACTCACTCCGGTTTAGTAATAGCTTTGGATTTTCTGAGGCTTCTCGTAAGAAGGGGCCTCTTGAATAGCCCGGGCGCGCTTTTCACTCGCATCAATATTCAAGACAAGGGCAATCGCAATAGATAAGACCCACAAACTATTTCCTCCTTGTGATAGGAAGGGGAAGGTCACCCCTGTCGAAGGAATCAACCCAGAAATCCCACCAATATTAATAAAGGTTTGAGTCAGAAGCATCCCTCCTATACCGATGGCCATCATCGAATTAAATGGATCTCTAGCCCGTATCCCCACAAGAATAATACGCAAAATTAAGAAGAACAACAAGGCTAAGATGAGACTAGCTCCCACAAAACCAAGTTCTTCAATGACGATCGAAAAGACAAAGTCTGTATGTGCTTCTGGCAAATACCCTTGCTTTTCAATCGAATTTCCAAGACCTAAGCCAAACCAGCCCCCATTACTCATGGCGTAATAGGAATTGGCCAATTGGTGTCCAGAATCTGATAAATCATTAAAGGGGTTATAAAAAGCACTGAAACGTTTCGCTACATATCCAAAAACAGGGATTTTAGAAAATCTCTCAACCCCAATTAACTTAATGGAATAAAGGAGAACAGTCGATCCCCCCACTAGCATAGCTAATAAGCTTGAGAACCAGCGGTAGGCTATCCCACTTGCACTAATCATGATTAAAGTTGTTAGTGCGAGAATGGTCGCATTTCCTAAGTCTGGCATGATGACTACAATAGCGATCAAGAAGAGCACCATCCAACGCCAATCTGCCAAATCACGAGGAATCCATTGATTATGGGTAAGTGCCTGGTAATCATATTGCTGAATCTCTTCTTGCTTTTTAGAGAAAACTAAGGCCAAATACCAAACTAGGATAATTTTCAAGTACTCAGCTGGCTGAATAGAGAAACCTCCAAAATTCAACCACCCATGCGCCCCATTCACCGTGTCTGTGATAAAACGCGATAGCAAGAGAAGGATCGTCTCCGCAATGATAACAATCCCAATGAAAGCCTTTTTCTTAAGGTTATTCAATTTTACCTTATAGATAAAGAGAATGGTAACCAAACTCAGAACAAAAAAGATTCCCTGGCTTTTGATCATCCCAAAAGGACTAACTCCTTTTTGGATGGCTAATGCACTCGTTGTCGAGTAGACAATAATCAATCCTAATATTGACAAAAGGAGGTACGGAATCAGGATTGAATAGTTTAAAAAATGACGTTTTTCTAATTTCATGTAACACCCATACTTCTAATTTTCAGTCTTCATTATATCACCTTTCAATAGTAAAAAAAAGGAAATACCAAATAAGATTCGGTTTTCACCTGTCATAGAGGATTAATCAGATCAGTCTAGCCCTTTTTTTTCCTCCTACTAGCTTAGTCCAAAAAAGTAATCCGCATTTTTACGACAATCGTTTGTTTTTGCGCTTTCAGACCCTTTGTTTTGCCTTTTTCCATCTTTTGCGGTAAAATGATTCTGTATGAGAAAAAGGATTAAACCAATTGTCCTCTTCGTCTTTTTCCTAAGCATCTTTTCCTTTCTGCTCATTTCTAAAACAGTAGCAGATATTCAAAGGAATCAACTTGCTAGAAGCAAGACTACACAAGAGGCAAAGAAAACCAATCAATCAAAACTCCCATCTAGTTCTTCTTCTGACTCAGTAGAAGAACTAGATCAAGAATTTTTGAATCGACCAATTATTGACATCTCTGGTTGGCAATTGCCAAGCGAGATTGATTATGATCTCTTAGCACAGAATGTTTCTGGAGTCATTGTTCGCGTTCATAGTGGCGCTCAAGCTAAAAAAGAAAATGCTGCGACTTATTTAAATGGAATAGACAAATCATACGAAACTCATATTAAAGAGTTTCAAAAACGAGATATTCCAGTTGCGGTATATGCTTACGTAGCTGCCAAGGACAAGAAAGAAATGGAAAAGGAAGCAGAAGAGTTCTATCAGGCATCCAAAAAATACAAACCAACCTATTATTGGCTGGATGTAGAAGAAAAAACCATGGGTGATATGAACGCTGGAGTGGAAGCCTTCCGTGCCAAGCTAGCATCATTGGGAGCCAAAAATATCGGAATCTATATTGGGACCTATTTCATGGAAGAACATAGTATCTCCACTGATAAATTTACCGCCCTCTGGATTCCAACTTATGGGTATGATGATGGCTATTACAATGCAGCTCCATCTACTGATGATGAGTATGATCTTCACCAGTACACCTCTCAGGGGCAATTGAATGGCTTCACCCACTACTTGGACTTAAACCAGATTGCACCTACACAAGATCAAGAAAAAATCTACCGAAAACTATTTACAGTAGAAAAGAATTAAAAGAGGCAGACGCCTCTTTTTCTCTTAAACTGCAACTCAAAGAGTATGATATAATATTAGAAAATTTAGAGAAAGACAACAGTAAGATGGCAAAAAAACAAAAAGTAAAAAAAACATTGGTTGAACAAATCTTACAAAAAGCAAAAATCCCCCATACAGGACTACAAATTAATGCCCTTAAGGGAATGATTCCAGAAGGGATTAGGACTGAGCAAATTTATAAGACACTGGCCCTTACAGGTGATAAAACTGGTCCTGTTATCGGAATTGTTCCCATCTCTGCGCACTTGTCAGAGAAAAAATTGGCCAAACTATCTGGCAATAAAAAAGTCAGTATGATTCCACAGAAAGATTTAGAAAAAACAACAGGCTATGTTCACGGGGCCAATAATCCTGTTGGCATTCGACAAAAACACAACTACCCCATTTTCATTGACCAATCTGCCTTGCAACTTGATCAGATGATTGTCTCTGCAGGTGAAGTTGGTCACAGTATTCAAATCAAGGCGCAAGATTTAGCTGATTTGGTCAAGGCTAGCTTCGAGGACTTGGTCGAGTAAAGGATAAAACTACTATGAAACTATATTTTGTCCGTCATGGACGCACTGAGTGGAACGAGGAGGGCCGTATCCAAGGGGCAAACGGCGACTCCCCGCTTTTAGAATCTTCCATACAGCAGTTAGAAGCCTTGGGTCGGCATCTATCTCAAACACGCTTTGATGCGGCTTATTCAAGCGATTTGCCTAGAGCCGTCCATACTGCTCAAATCCTCCTCAAGCAAAATCAGCATCCTACCTCCCTCCAAGAGACTCCTGCTCTACGGGAATGGCAGCTTGGTAGGCTAGAAGGTGGAAAAATTGTGGAGTTGAAAGCTCTCTATCCTGAGGAAATGAAGGCTTTCCGACACGATCTATCACAATTCCATCACGACCTATTTGAGGCAGAATCCGTTTCTGAAACAACCAAGCGTACCTGTGATTTTGTGAAAAGCCTGAAAGGAAAAGAGTTCGATACCGTTCTTATCGTTGGACATGGGGCGAATTTAACAGCTTCCATTCGGACCCTACTTGGCTATAAAGCAGAGGAACTCCGTAAAAACGGTGGCCTCAACAATGCTAGTGTGACCATTTTGACAACAGATGATTTTGAGCACTTTTATTTAGAAACTTGGAATGATACCTCTTATTTGGAGACTTAAAAACACTGATTGCAAGATAATTGTTTTAGAATAGAGGCAAAGTTCACTTAGAAACTTTCCTTAGGTGAATGCGGACGTCAGCGAACTTCGAAGAAGTTCCATGACTTAGTTTTGGACCTAAGGTTCCAAAACTCCCGAGTTCCTGAAACAATTTAGTTTCAGGAACTTTTCTCACTGCGGAAAGTTTTTAATCTTCTTAAATAACAAAAAAATAAAAGATATTTTTTGAAAATCATCTAGTTGTCTTATGTAAAACAATAGTCTGTATACATTCAAAAACACTGATCTTGTGATCAGTGTTTTCTTTTAGCTTATTTCATAGTTGGGAAGAGCAATACGTCACGGATAGTAGTCGTATCAGTAAGGAGCATGCAGAGACGGTCGATACCGATTCCGAGTCCTCCTGTTGGTGGCATACCATATTCAAGAGCTTCAATATAGTCGTAGTCAATACCAGTCGCTTCATCGTCTCCCAATTCTTTGGCGCGTGCCTGCGCTTTGAAGCGTTCCAATTGGTCGATTGGGTCGTTCAATTCTGTAAAGGCATTGGCATATTCCTTGGTCATGATGAAGAGCTCAAAACGATCCGTGAAACGAGGATCTTCATCATTCTTCTTGGCCAATGGAGATACAGCTACAGGGTGTCCATAGACAAAGGTTGGTTGTGTCAAGGTTTCTTCCACATATTCTTCGAAGAAGGCATTGATGATGTGACCTACTTCAGTGTAGTGTTTTTCATCTGGCACATGTTTTTCTTTGGCAAGGGCTACTGCTTCTTCAAAGCTCATTTCCTTCCAGAAATCAACGCCAGCAATTTCCTTGATGGCATCCACCATGTGAACCCGTTTAAAGGGTTCATTGATCTTGATTTCAGTTCCTTGGTAGTTAACTGGACCATCCCCATGAATGGCTTTAGCAGCGTGTTGGATAATGCCTTCTGTCAAGTCCATAATATCTTGGTAGTCAGCATAGGCTTGGTAGACTTCGATGGAGGTAAATTCAGGGTTGTGGGTAGCATCCATTCCTTCATTACGGAAGATACGTCCGATTTCATAGACGCGTTCCATTCCACCAACGATCAAGCGCTTCAAGTGAAGCTCAGTCGCAATCCGAAGGACCATATCAATGTTTTGGGCATTGTGGTGAGTGATAAATGGACGCGCAGATGCTCCACCAGCTTCGTTGTGAAGGACAGGTGTTTCTACCTCAAGGAAGCCTTGACCATCCAAGTAACGACGGATTTCTGAAATGATTTTTGAACGAGTTACAAAGCGGTTAAAGCTTTCACGGTTAGAAATCAAGTCCAAGTAGCGTTTGCGGTAGATGGTTTCCACATCTGAAAGCCCATGGAATTTTTCAGGCAAGGGACGAAGTGCTTTAGATAAATGAGTGATGTGAGTAGCTTTGATTGAAAGCTCACCCATGTCTGTCCGCATCACTTCTCCTTCTACACCAAGGAAATCTCCAAGGTCAGCCTTTTTGAAAATTTCATAATTTTCTTCGCCAACCGCGTCTTTACGAACGTAAATTTGGATTTGACCTTCACGGTCTTGAAGGTGGGCAAAACCAACCTTCCCTTTTCCACGTTTGGTCACGAGACGGCCTGCAATAATAGCTGTCTCGTTCAAGTCATGAAGTTGTTCTTTATCTAATTCTGAATATTTTTCTTTTAATTGACCAGAATCTGCAGTACGTTCGAATCGCTTTCCAAATGGGTCGATTCCTTGTTCACGAAGGGCCGCCATCTTTTCGCGACGGACAATCTGCTGGTCATTTAATTCTTCCATATGTTCAGTAGTCATTTGGAACCTCCTAAGTTATTCTCCCCTATTTTATCATATTTACCAGGGAAATACACTATTCTTGAGCAGGAAAAATGAAAAAAGGAATGGAAGGAAAGGGAGTTTGCTACCTTTCCTATCACATTCCTAGATTTCAGAAGGGAACACGACGATTGTCCCAATCCATCATTCAAGTCATTCTACCTTATTCATAGCGGAGGGCTTCAATTGGGTCTAGTTTTGATGCCTTGCTAGCTGGTAGGATACCAAAGATAATTCCGACACAAGCTGAGAAGATGATACTTCCAATAGCCACTGACATGGAGACGACTGGAGGCCCTTCTAGAGCACCTGCAGCAGCTGTGGCGATGAGAGCATTGACACCATAGGCCAATCCCAAACCGAGAATTCCTCCCATCATGGTCAAGACCATTGATTCGATGAGGAATTGAATCAAGATTTTGCTACGAGTAGCTCCAAGTGCTTTTCTTAGACCGATTTCACGTGTCCGCTCAGTCACAGAAACCAACATGATATTCATGACCCCAATCCCACCAACGAGAAGGGAAATTCCTGCAATCGCACCAATGACTGTTGTCATAATACTGAGCATTTGATTGGTCTGCTCTAAGAGACTATCCATATTAAAAATTTGGAACTCCCCTTGGCGAACTCCTGATAGCTCGGTTAATTTTTTCGCTGCTTCGATTCCAGTTGGTTTAATCTGTTTGACATCCGGGATATGCACCACAATAGTAGAAATTTCTTCTGTTCCAAATTCTGAAGCTACTTGGGTATTAGCCATCAAGGCACTTCCTCCAGAAGAAGCCCCATATAATGCAGATCCAGCATTTGGATCCTTGAAGATTCCTACCACCCGATAGTTATTGTCTCCGACAGCAACCACTTGGTTGAGAGCACTTTCCGTTCCAAACAAGGTCGAAGCTAAGCCTTCATCCAGCATGATGACCCGAGAAAAACTCTGGTAATCTGAGGCATTTAGTTTTCTTCCTGAAACCAATTCAAATTTTCTAACAGAGAAATAGGTATCATTGACTCCCATAATATTCACCCCTTCAGATTTTTTCTTCTGAAAGGAGATAGTAGCATTGGCTGTATTACCAACATAGTAGCCATCAACCCCAGGAATCTTGGTCAGTTCTTTGACCCATTCTTCTTGGACAACAGGAGGGGTTTCAAGGATTGGATTATCAACATCTTCGCTAGTTTCCTCTCCATAGCCAGCTGGTGGTGACATTCCTTGGTCTTCTTCACTTGCGACGCCACCTTCCCCACCACCTTCAGCGCCGCCTTCTTCTGAGACAGGTTCTGGGCCAAGATTAAAACCAGTCATGTAGCCACTCTTTCGGGCGGAATAAGAAATCTGAACATACTGTTGATCCTTAGTAAAGGTCTTGGTCACTCCAGCTTTCATCCCATCTCCGAGAGCCATGATGACAACGACTGAGGCAACCCCGATAATAATCCCTACCATGGTTAAGAAAGATCTCATTTTATGTCCCATAATGGAACTAATGGCGAATTTCCAGTTCTGCATCAGGCCCTCCTTTCATTGCGACTATCCGATGATATCACTCCATCTCGAATGACAATCTGACGTTTGGCATAGGCAGCAATCTCCGTTTCGTGGGTTACCATGATGATGGTTTTCCCTTCTTGATTGAGTGCTGTCAAAAGCTCCATAATTTGTTCGCCGGTTTTGGAATCAAGAGCTCCTGTTGGTTCATCCGCTAAGATAATAGAAGGATGATTCACCAAAGCCCGGGCAATGGCCACCCGTTGTTTTTGCCCTCCGGACAATTCAGAAGGAAGGTGGTGCATCCGCGTATCTAGCTCAACTTTCTTTAAAAACTGTTCGGCTAATTCCTTTCGTTTGGAAGGATTCACTCCTGCATAAATTAAGGGGAGCTCGACATTTTGAAAGGCATTAAGTTTTGATAGGAGAAAAAATTGTTGAAAGACAAAGCCAATTTGCTCATTGCGAACCTGAGCCAACTTCTTCTCACTGAGGTTCCCAACCTCTTCCCCTTCTAATCTGTACTCACCACTAGTCGGACGATCGAGAAGGCCAATAATATTCATTAGAGTAGATTTCCCAGAACCAGAAGGTCCCATAATGGCTAGAAATTCTCCCTCTTCTACTTCTAAATGGATATCCTTTAATACCTGTAAGGTTTGATCTCCATTTTTATAACTTTTATTGATATTTTTCAGCTCAATCAATTTTGTCATATTTTCCGACCTCTTTCCCATCTTCCAAATCTCCAGAAGGGTTGATGATCACTTGCGCATCTTTCTTCAAGCCAGATAAGACTTCCTGATTTTCTGCATCTGCATTTCCTAAGGTAACCATAACTTTTTTAGCCTTACCAGCTTCAATGGTCCAAACATAGCTTTGCTCGCCATCCGATAGGACACTTGTCACAGGAACTAAGGGATGGATGGTTGAACTTTTTACTTCAATATTGACAGAGAAACCTTGTTTCAAATCGCCGATCTCACTCGTAATATCTACAGTAAACGGATATTTGGCTCCTCCTGTTCCTTGTCCAGAACCTGCAGCACTTGCACCTGCCTGACCTGCATCCGTCGGATAGTTAGCTACATAGCTAATCTTTCCAGTCCATTTTTTCCCAGGATAGACCTTGGAGGTTAAGGTCACTTCCTGGCCAACTGAAATGTTGGCTAGATTATATTCAGACAACTCTCCTTTTACTTGAAGGTTTCCATTGCTGACGATATGAACAAGAGTTTGGTTGGTTCCTGTTGTTGATTTTGAAACATCTTTATTGACTTCTACAACCGTTCCATCTGTACTACTTTTTACGGTTGTAGCATCCAACAAGGCCTTGGCTTTTTCCATATTGGCTACTGCATCCGCACGAGCATCGCGCAAATCTCCCACTTGTGTATCCAAGGAGCGTTGGGCTTGAGAGGCCGAACTGCTATCTGCTTCCTCATCCCCTGTTGTATCAATGGTCACTCCATTGGTCAAGAGATCGTTCAATTGACGATCTGCCTTATTGACCGCACGTACCGCCGCGTCATAGGCAGATTGCGCTTCTGTACTACTATATTGAACAATAGCTTGGCCAGCGGTTACTTGATCCCCGACATTCACTAAGATCGATTGCAAATCTCCTTTGGTTCCGTCAAAGTAAATATATTGTTCTTGATTGGCTGTGACCTTACCTGTCAATAGAACAGAGGAAGCAATCGAACCTTCTTTCACGGTTTGTACCATAGGTGTTATATCGACCATTTCTTCAGGGCCACTACTTGATTTTCCAAAAGCAAGCCAGCTCCCCATTCCTACAACTGCTATTGCAGCACCTGTCGCTGTAATAATTTGCCATTTTTTAAATTTCTTCATTTCTTTCCTCCAGTATTCGAAAGCGTTTCAATTTATAAGTTTAGTATATCATATTTCCTCATTTTTCAATTCAGAATCATCTGTTTTGCACGTTTTTTTTGCTATCTTGTTTTCTCCTCCTATTCAACGATGGTAATTTCTTGATTTTTGTAACCTTTGTTGTTACAATGAAAGTGTAAATCAACAAAGGAGTACTGACCATGAAAGAATTTGATATTATCTCCATTGGTGGAGGTAGCGGAGGGATTGCTACCATGAACCGAGCTGGAGAACATGGAGCCCGCGCTGCTGTTATTGAAGAAAAGCAGCTAGGTGGGACCTGTGTCAACAAAGGATGTGTCCCTAAAAAAATTATGTGGTATGGCGCCCAAATTGCTGAAGCCATTCGTGATTACGGTCCAGATTATGGGTATACTTCTAAACAGACCAATTTTGATTTTGCTACCCTAAGGAAAAATCGCGAAGCCTATATTGATCGGGCTCGTTCTTCTTATGATGGTAGTTTTAAACGAAATGGTGTGGAGTATATCCAAGGTCGCGCACGCTTTGTCGACGCCCATACAGTTGAAGTCAACGGGGAAACCATCAAGGCTAAACACATTGTGATCGCTACAGGGGCTCATGCTTATATCCCAGATTTACCTGGAGCAGATTTAGGAGAAACCTCTGACGATGTCTTTGCTTGGGAAGAACTACCAAAATCAGTTGCCATTATTGGCGCTGGCTACATTGCGGTAGAACTAGCCGGTGTTCTTCATGCCCTTGGTGTTAAGACAGACCTCTTCGTTCGAGGGGATCGTCCCTTAAGAAAGTTTGATTCTTACATTGTCGATGGCTTAATGGAGGAGATGGATAAACAAGGATTGCCTCTCCATCCTCACAAGGTTCCTGTCCGACTCACGAAGGAAGAAAATAGTCAAATCCGAGTCTATTTCGAAGACCAAACATCTTTTGTTGCTGATCATGTGATCTGGGCGACTGGGCGCAAACCAAACGTCCAAGACCTCAATCTAGAAGCTGCAGGCATCATCTTAAATGAAAAAGGATTCATTGCAGTGGATGAATACCAGAATACGGTTGTTCCTGGCATCTATGCTCTTGGAGATGTCACGGGCGAAAAAGAATTAACTCCTGTCGCTATCAAGGCAGGGCGTACCCTATCCGAACGTCTCTTTAATGGAAAAACCGATGCTAAAATGGACTACGCAACCATTCCGACCGTTGTCTTTTCTCATCCAGCGATTGGTACAGTCGGTCTCACTCAAGAAGAAGCCGAAAAACAATATGGAAAAGACGCTATCAAGGTCTATACTTCAAGTTTCGCCTCTATGTATTCAGCAGTGACCCAGCATCGTCAGTTGGCTAAATTTAAACTCATCACTGTAGGACCGGAAGAAACCGTTGTCGGTCTCCATGGTCTTGGGTATGGGGTGGACGAAATGATCCAAGGATTTGCTGTTGCTATCAAGATGGGAGCCACAAAAGCCGATTTCGATGCGACCGTCGCTATTCATCCAACTGGATCCGAAGAATTCGTTACCATGCGCTAATATCAGAAAAGGTTTGTTTGACAAGCCTTTTTCTTCTGTTTTTATTTTAATGGATTATCATTGGAGCTACCATAGTCTAATCTTTCATTTTAACTTTCTTTCCTTACATTTTTGTAAGATAACAAGGTTTGATAAGATAACCATCAGATTCACTAATAGATTTCAACATCCATATAAAAGAGCCCGAAGATACGCTTCAGGCTCTGTTTTTTTAAGGCAAGATAGCAATGGCACGAACAGGTGAACCTGTTGCCTTGTCCCAGTGAGGGAAGGAAATTGAAATCAAGGCACCTACTGCTGGCACTTGATCCAAGTGGTTCAAGACTTCTACTTGGTAGATATTTTGCTCCAAAAGGTAGTATTCATTGACCAAGCCGTGTTCTGCTGCTGGAATACCAGCATCTGTGTCAAAGGTTTCATGACCCACAGCCTTAACATGACGTTCATGAATCAAGAATTCTAGAGCTTCACGGCTCCATCCTGGACTTTGTTGAACCCCATTTTCATCGAGGTTACGCATAGCATCTTGATCTGGCCAACGTTTTGACCAATCACTACGGAAGGCAACAAAAGCTCCTTCTACAATTTGTCCATGTTCAGCTTCAAAATCTAAGATATCTTGTTTGCTCAAGATAAAGTTTGGATTGGCTGCTACTTCTTTAGACTTGTCGATAACATAGAGTGGCAAGAGGAGATCTTTTAGGTCAATCTCATCCAACCAACGCCCCCCTTCTACAAAGTGAATCGGTGCATCAATATGTGTTCCGTATTGACCAACTACTGTAAATTTTTGGACATGGAAACCGTCTTTTAATGTGAAAAGGTCTTCTTGTTGCAAGGCAGGAAGAGCTGGGAAGTGTGGGCTTTCTGCATTGATTTGGTGACTCAAGTCCACCCATTTTTTAGCTTGCAATTCTTTATAAATACTTAGTAAATCTGACATATGGATTCCTTTCCTATAAGTGCTACATGGCATAAATGAATAAGGTTATTATAACAGTCCATCCCATCATCCACAATGATTTGCGTTAATCTTGTTTTCTTGAATGGGATATAGTTTCAAACTATAATTATAGAAAGCATCAAAAAAGAGGCTGGGACAAAAGTCCTAGCCTCTCAATTGTCTTTGGATTATCGAGCAAGACGCAGTGGTTGAGTGGGCTCTACCACGCTGATTTCATCAGCTTTTACAGCCCTACTCAACTGTGCGGAGGTGGAACGACGAAATCGAATTCTAACGAATTACCGATTTCTGTCCCACTCTCTTTCTTACTCATCCTATTACTGTTTAAATGCATCTAGCAAAACTTGGAATTCTTCGTTGGTCAAAGTGATCCCCTTGCCCATCTTCGTATGGTCAGGGCTCCAAGTTCGGATATCATACTTGGCAGGTGCTCCATTAAAGCTAACCCGGTTTAACTCCTTGGTCCATCCTTTTTCATTTTCAGATAAGACCAAGAGTTGTTCTTCAATTTCAAAACTAAAATCTGCCATTTCATACTCCTTTTCAATGTCTTTCACCTTAATAATTCGTAAAAAATTTTACAAAATGAATGAAATTTTCTATAATATATTGTATCAACTTATGGAGAATTATGCTATGAAAAGATTTCTTGAGCTTCTCAAGGACAGAGCCAATGAATTTTTCAACGATAAAACCTCTCAACCAGCTCCTTTAAAGGATGGTAAAACGATTCAGATTATTGAACTGGCCCTTCGAAAAAAACAAGGAGTCCATGTCATCTTCCAAAATAAGAGTTTTACAGGCGATATCGTGAAATATGATCAGGAACGAAAACAACTCATTGTCAAGAATTTTAAAAAGAGTATGTCAACCATCATTCGAATTTCTGACATTCAAAAGATTAGTCTCGTTCCACATACGATTCGAATCGCACAACAAAAAACACCGTAAACTTCCAAGCTTGGGAAGCATGCGGTGTTTTTTTTTACGTTTTAGGCACGAACCGTTTGGCTGGTTCCATCTTCTTTATAGAGGTTGATCAAGCCTTCTTTAAGAGCACGGATCATATCACCTGGTTCAACTGGTGTTGGCATATGAATGGTCAATAACTCCATCGGATTTGGAGCCCGATCAATTTTATTGCCCTTGGCATCATGCAAATCTTCAATCACCGTTTCAAAATGACGGAACCCAGGTCCATAAAATTCCACTTGGTCTCCTTCATTGATGACATTCCGTTGTCGAATGGTCGCAATTTGCTTGTCCGCATCATAGGCTACCACTTCTCCGACAAACTTGTACTCTGGAATCTTCCGACGAGCCCCAAACAGTTGCTCGTTTTCAGATGGTGTTCCGTAATAGAATCCGGTAGCTAACTCACGTTGGGCTACCTTCCACATCTCATCAATCAAGTCTTGCTTAATCGCTTCAAACTTCTCAGGACTTTCCAAATAAGCATCAACAGCCGCCTTGTAGCAATTCGTTACGGTAGAGACATAGTGAATGGACTTCATCCGACCTTCAATCTTAAGGCTGTCCACTCCATTTTCAATCATATCAGGGATATGGTCAATCATCGACATGTCCACAGCTGACATCGAGAATTCTTCAGGGATTTCCCCTTTGAGACTCTTGCGTTCTTGGCCAAATGGCATATCGTAGAGATCGTACTTCCAACGACAAGATTGGGAACATCCTCCACGGTTGGCATCCCGCATACTCATATGATTGGACAAAGTACAACGGCCAGAGTAGGAAATACACATTGCTCCGTGAACAAAGGCTTCAATTTCAACATCTGTCCGCTTACGAATTTCAGCTAGTTCTGCCATCGAAACTTCCCGAGCCAAAACGACCCGTGTCAAGCCCAAGTCTTTCCAAAACTCGAGAGTTTCATAGTTAGTCGCACTAGCTTGAGTAGAGAGGTGAATTTCCAAGCCAGGTGCTTCTGTCGCTGCGATGGTAATCAAGGCAGGGTCTGAAACAATGACCGCTGCGATTCCGATATCCCGTAAGCGACGAAACCATTCACCAGCTCCAACTTCATTTCCTTCATGCATGACCATATTGGCTGCAACATAGACCTTGGCTCCATACTTGGCCGCAAATTGGACTCCTTCTTCCATTTGCTCGAAAGTGAAGTTCCCTGCACGGCTACGAAGACCATAGGCCTGACCACCGATGAAGACAGCATCCGCACCATAGCGCACAGCAACCTTTAGTTTTTCAAGTGTTCCCGCAGGTGATAGAACCTCAGGACGTTTCAATTGTTTTGTCATCATATCTCCTAGTATATTACAAGTATATTAGTTAGATTATCAATCTTGTCTATTTTATAGCAAATCCAGTCGAAAGGCAATGGTTTGGGAATTGTTTTGACAATTCTCATTCTTTACCATCACTAAAAAGGAAGGCCCGCACTCCTGGCAGGCTTTTCTCCTTTATTTAACCATGTCTGGATCGTAATCATAAAATCCAGTGTCAAGGAAACGATTCTTAGGATGCAATTGGTGAATCTGCTCATCCAATAAGAAGGCTTGATCAGATGTGAAAGTCCCAGCTTCTAGAAGCTCACGTGCTTTCACAAAACACTTGGCAATTTCCACAAAGTTTTGACCAGGTGTATAAATCCCCTCTAACTTCCAGTGGGTGAAACCATGCTCCACTAACTCAGAGAGTTTGGTCATCAAATCCAGGTCATTATTGGCAAAAATATGAGTTCCATGCTTGTCCTCAAAGATAGAATAGTGGCTTTCTGGATCTCCTGGTTCTGCCAAAAAGAGATCGCGCTCTCTCGTCTTTTCGTCATCGATGTGCGTAAAATTGTAGTAATTCTGCAAAAGAGGGCGTTTGGAATGATGAATCACACTGGCCCCATAAACCAATACTTCAGCAGGAATCTCTAAGATTTCTGGCATCTTGAAAAGCTCTGCAGATGGGATTTCTCGAGCAAGAACTGCTTCTGAAGCACCAGCCTTTTGTCCCCAGAAATTGATCTGACGGCTACTTGTCACCATGGTAGAAGCATCATAAATGGTTTTAAAGCTGTAGCCATCCCGCTTCAATACATAAAAGACGCCTGCATCTCCTACCGTGATATAATCGACGTTAATCGAAGCAAGGAAATCTAAAAATGGTTTGATACGATCCATCATGTCTTGGTGCATCAAGGCATTGACAGCCACTGTCATTTCCTTACCTGCCGCATGGACTAGATCAGAAATTCGACTTAATTCGTCATACGAGAAAGTGTGAGGAAGTCGTAATCCAAATTCCTTTTCTCCGACATAAATACGGTCCACACCTACTTCTAGAAGGGCTTGAACCTGTTCAATACTTTCAGCTGTAGCTGTAATAATTATCTTTTTCATGAAAACTATTATACCAAAAAAGTCATTTTGCTCTCTAAATTTCTTAATTTTGTAAAAATTGTAACAGTTTTGTAACATTTCTATGCTTGAAAACGTGTTAAAATAATAGAGTACTGTTAGGAGAGAGAAATATGCCCGCAAGAAAACTTAGAGTTGTTGAAGAATACGACTATGTCGAAGTCCCTCTTCAACAAGAGAATACAACAACTAATTATGATTTTAACCTTGATACTGAACCAGCTCCGCAATTAAGTGAGCTACTATTTTTCCTTAATATTGCTGTGTTTTGTGTCTTAACTGTTTTATTTAGTTTCGTCTTTTTATCAATGAAGATGAATACCTTTTTTGCTTTTGCCTCAGCAATTGCTTGTAGTTTGGGAAGTATCCAAGCTTTCCGCATTTTCCAGTTAAAACGGAAAAAGGACTAAGATGAATTTTTTAGCCTCCTTCGGGAGGCTTTTTGGCATTTCCCATCCACGTTTGTCATTGTATAAGAGAAATCCCTCACCAATGGTGAGGGATTATTTTATTCTTCTTCTACAGCTGTTTCTTTGATCTCTTCTTCCACTTCTGGAAGAGCTGTTTCTTCTTCCAATTCAAGGACAATCTCTTCACTTTCTTTTTCCTGTTTAGGCTGGAAAGGACTTGCTTGATTGCCGGTCTTTTGCTGGATTTTTTCCTTAATCGTTTGGATAGCATCTTGTGAAAATTCTACCACATCCTGCGTCTTATCTTTCACTGTCTCGATAACAGTGTCTTTGTTGATCTCGCCACTTTCAACTTTTTCCTTGGTTTGCTGAATAGCGTCTGATGCTTGCTTGGATAGTTCCATTGCAGATTGTTTCACAGAATCATGAACTTCTTGTGGATTCTCTTGGTATTCTTTTACAAAACCTTTGACTTTACCAGTCAACTCTTTCCCTTTTTTGGTTGTCAGGAAGTAGGCTGCGGATGCGCCAGTGATCGTTCCAATTAATAATGATGATAAACGTCCCATAAGGTACCTCTTTTCTTATTTAAATAATTTCATAGCCATGCGAGCTGCTTTTAATCCGACGGATGTTTTAACAGTCTTTCCACCAACAACGACAGCTTTTTTGCTAATCTGACGTGCTTGATCATTCAGATCCGACACAGATACAGATAAATCTGCCACTGCTGTGAAGAGTGGATCAATGGTTGCAACTTTTTGATTCAAATCTTCTGTCAAAACATTCACTTTTGCTAACAACTCATTGGTTTGGTGTAAGGTTACATTTACATCTGATGTCAAGGTCTTAATCGTTACTTGAGTCTCATCTACAACTTTTCCAATCTTTGAAAACAAGATAATCAAGTAGATGACCAAAACTACTAAAGCTAACCCTAAAAGCCCATAGGCAATTTCAATAAACATTTCTTTTCTCCTTAATCTATTTCCGTTCTATAAAATGGTGCATTCTTTTTTCGTTGATAGATCATGATGCTGATTCCAAGCAGGATGAGGACCAGGGAAAGCCATTGTGAAACTCGAATTCCCAAAAACATCAAGCTATCTGTCCGCATTCCTTCAATAATCATTCGACCAAAGCCATACCAGATTAGATAGAAAGCAGTAATTTCGCCCTTTCTCAACAGTTTCGGACGACGACGCAAGTAAAGAATCAGCACAAAACCAAGCAAGTTCCAACAAGATTCATATAAGAAGGTCGGTTGACGGTAATGTCCATCAATAAACATCTGATTCCGAATGAAAGAAGGTAAATAATCTAAATTCTTAACAATGGCTCCGTAGGCTTCTTGGTTAACAAAATTGCCCCAACGGCCAATACTTTGAGCAATCATGACACTCGGTGCAGCGATATCTAAAAAATCAACTGGGTCAATCAAACGACTGCGTGAAAATAGGTAGAGGACTAGAGCCCCTGCCAGGAGTCCACCATAGATAGCAATCCCACCGTTCCATACGGCAAAAATCTCTCCTGGGTGTTCCCTGTAATAAGACCATTGAAAAATAACATAGTAAAGACGGGCCCCTATGATCGCTACTGGAAAAGCAATCAGAATGAAATCAATAATATCGTCTGACTCTATCCCTTTACGAGGGGCTTCTTTCATAGACAGGATAACCGCCAAAAGGAGACCGAGGACGATACAAATCGCATACCAGCGAATGCTAAAGGGACCAAGTTGAATGGCTACTGGATTCATACTTTCACCTCATTCTGATCAATCAACTGGGTCAATCGATCTTCAAAGGTTTTAGTAGCATCATATCCCATTTCTTTGGCGCGGTAGTTCATTGCTGCTGCCTCAATGACAACGGAAATATTGCGACCTGTCTTAACAGGGATGCGAATTCTTGGAATAGTCACTCCACAGAACTCAATTTCTTCTGCATTATTGCCAAGACGATCGTAGGTTTGTTCCTTGGTGTAGTTTTCTAAATAGACCGCGATTTGAACCTGTGAAGAATCTTTCACAGCACTGGCACCATAGAGACTCATAACATCAATGATCCCTACTCCCCGAATCTCTAGCATATGACGTAGAATTTCAGCAGGCTCACCCCACAAGGTCATCTCATCACGGGCGAAGACATCTACCCGGTCATCTGCTACCAAACGATGCCCTCGTTTGACGAGCTCTAAACCAGTCTCACTCTTCCCGATTCCACTATCTCCTTGGATCAGAACCCCCATGCCATAGATATCCATCAAGACACCATGGACACTAGTTCTTTCCGCAAGGAGAGAATCTAGGTAGCTTGATAGTTCACCAGATAGGCGACTAGTTGGAACGCGACTGCTTAAAATCGCGATTTGCTTTTCCTCTGCAGCACGGAGCATTTCTTCAGGAACCTCTAGATCCCGCGCGATGATGAGTACCGGTGTTTCCGGCTGGAACATCTTTCTCAAAACTTGGTGACGATTGTGGGAGGTCATCTTGATGAGGTAAGACCACTCTTTCATCCCAACCAATTGAATTCGTTCTGGAGTATAGTAATCAAAATATCCTGTCATTTCAAGTCCAGGACGTGAAATATCTGCCGTTGTGATTTCTTTTTCAAATAGGCTTTCATTGCCGTACACAACCTTCAAACGAAGCTTATCAATTAAATCTCGGACTGTTATTGCCATAGGCTTCTCCCTTTTTGTTTTCTCTTACTATTATAGCAAATTATTCCCTGGTAAGACTTGCTCAAGCATCATTTTTTAGTATCGAAACTGAGGCTATTATTCTCACACGCATTCCAGTACCCTTTGATTTCCCTATTTATCCTTTTTTCCCATTTTTCAATCGTTTCTTCTTTTGAAAAAAAGATGAGAGTGGGACAGAAATCGGTAATTCGTTAGAATTCGATTTCGACGTCCCACCTCCGCACAGTTGAGTAGGGCTGTAAAAGCTGATGAAATCAGCATAGTAGAGCTCACTCAACCACTGGGTCTTGCTCGATAATCAAAAGAAAATTGAGAGGCTAGGACTTTTGTCCCAGCCTCACTTTCTTATTCGATTCATGAAAATTCTTTAAAAGAATGGATCGTCATCTTTGATCACTTGAGCATCCTTACGTTTGCGAGGTCCGAGGCCGTACTTTTCTCTTTCAAGATCTTCTTTATAAGGCAAGGAGAAGGCACACAGGCAATAAATAGCTAAGCCTACAAGCCCATAAAAATGAAAGATACTAAAAAGCACAAAGAGAAAACGCAATAGGTTTGCATCGAGCCCAAATCGATCCGCTAGTCCAGCAAATACTCCAAAAACGATTCTGCCTCGACGTACTTTATAAAATGTTGGATTCAAGGGCCTACCTCCTATTATTTTAGAACAGTATATCCCGAAATCAAGTCACTGTCATCAGACTCAAGGCCGATTTCCTAGTTTAGTTGGACCTTGATACCTGAGTAGTCCTCTGCACCGGCCACAGCGGTACTTTTGAAGATTAATCTGCCGATTTCTTCTGAATTCTTGCCCACAGTTCGTACAAACATAAATCTTATAGTTTTCCTTACCAACTGAAGGGGCATAACGCAAGCCATCTACCTCTTTGAGCAAGGCCTTGAAATCTTGATCCTGATGACGATACCCCTTTTTCATATAGTAGAGATGATAGTGACACAACTCATGACGGACAATCTTTCGAAAAATTTCCCAGCCAAATTCTTCTAGTATTCTAGGATTGAAATCTAGATGACCATCTTTAGGAAAGAAGCGACCACCGGTCGAACGCAGACGATTATTCCAGATGGCTTGATGAAGAAAGGGGCGGCCAAAATCTTCCAACGATACTTCTTGAACGTATTTAGTCAGATTCATGTGGTACCAAGAGGGAAAGATTTACTTTTTCCCGTTCTAAATCAATCTTGTAAACCCAAACGGTCACTAGGTCGCCAACTGAAACAACTTGACTTGGATGCTTGATAAATTGCTGGCTCATTTGTGAGATGTGGATCAAACCATCTTCATGAATCCCAATATCGACAAAGGCCCCAAAGTCAACAACATTGCGGACAACCCCTTCTAGTTTTTGACCAATCTTCAAGTCCTTCAAATCAAGAACATCCTGGCGAAGGACGGGAGCATCAAAAGAATCACGTAAATCACGACCAGGTTTGAGAAGATCTGCGACAATATCTTTCAAGGTCTCAGGACCAATTTCAAGCTCCTGGGCCATAGAAACTATGTCAATTTGTTTTAATTTGGCTTGGGCTTCTTCATCCATCTCTCTAATCCCTAGTAAGGTAAAGAGCTTCTTCACTGCAGGGTAGCTTTCTGGATGGACCCCTGTCCGATCAAGAAAATTCTCACTTTCTGGAATCCGTAAGAAACCAGCTGCTTGTTCAAAGGCCTTGGCTCCCAGACGAGGTACTTTTTTAATTTGCGCCCGAGAGGTGATTAACCCTTCTTCTTCCCGATATTTCACGATGTTCTCAGAAATGGTTTTATTGAGACCAGCCACGTGAGACAAGAGGGCTGGACTAGCAGTGTTTATATTAACACCGACTTGGTTCACCACAGTATCGACAACAAAATCAAGGCTTTCAGATAATTTCTTCTGGCTGACATCGTGCTGGTACTGGCCGACTCCGATTGATTTCGGATCAATCTTGACCAACTCAGCCAATGGATCCTGCAAACGACGGGCAATGGAGATGGCTGAACGCTTTTCAACCGTCAGTTCCGGAAACTCATGGCGAGCCAATTCACTAGCTGAATAAACAGATGCACCACTTTCATTCACAATGACATAACTCACATTTGGAACTTCCTTGAGGACTTCCGCAACAAAAGCTTCGCTTTCTCGACTTGCCGTTCCATTCCCAATCGCAATGATTTCCACGCTGTATTGACGAATCAACCGTTTCAGTTCTTCTTTGGCAGCTTCAATTTGTGCTGCTTTAGCCGGTGCAACAGGATAAATCACCTGAGTGGTTAACATCTTTCCTGTTTGATCGACAACAGCCAATTTGGCTCCTGTACGGAAAGCTGGGTCAAAACCTAAGACCACGCGCCCCTTGAGGGGAGCAATCAGCAAGAGGTGACGAAGATTTTCAGAGAAAAGCTGGATGGCCCCATCTTCTGCCACTTCTGTCAATTCTGTCCGAATTCGACGCTCCATAGCTGGTAGCATTTTCTTTTTTAGAGCTTGGTTAATAACTTCTTCGATGTAGCTATTCTTCGATTTAAATCGAGCTTCAAAGTGACGAATCAAACGATCTACAGGATGCTCAAATCCAACCTTTAATACCCCCAATTTTTCTCCACGGTTTAAGGCAAGTGTTCGGTAGCCCTGCATGTTTGCAATCTTCTCAGAAAAATCATAATAGATTTGGAAGACTTGCTTCTCGTCTTTGCTCTCATCCTTCAAGCTAGAAGTGATCAAGGAGTGTTTGCGAATCTCCTGGTAGGTAAGGTTGCGCAATTGCGGATCTTCTGCAATCGCTTCGACCAACATATCGATTGCTCCAGAAATGGCATCCTTTACAGTTGGAAATCCTTCAGATAGGAATCCTTCCGCAGCTGTTTCCAAGTTCTTTTGATCTTGCAGAATCATCCGTGCAAGTGGGAAGAGTCCTGCCTCACGCGCAATGGTTGCCTTGGTCCGGCGTTTTTCCTTGTAGGGAAGATACAATTCTTCCACATCCGCCAATTTTTCAGCTTGCTCAATTGCTTCTTTTAAGGCTGGGGTCAGTTTCCCAAGCTCTTCAATCTTAGCAAGAACCGTTTCTTTCCGATCGGCTAAGGCTGTTAAAGACTTGTCCATGTCGATAATAGATTTGATAGCTACTTCATCTAAATTACCCGTAGCATCTTTCCGATACCGAGCGATAAAGGGGATGGTGGATCCCTCTGCTGTCAAGGTCAAAACAGTATCAATTTGTTTGAGACTGACGCCCAATTCTTGGGCTATTTTTTCATATTTTTCCATAGCTTCTATTATACCATAGAAGGCCTTCTATACTGCTTTTTCATCTTACTTTTGGACTTGATTTTCCCCTCTTTTTTGAGAATTTGATATAATGAGAAAAAAGAAAAGGAGACCTATCATGGCTATTAAATTTTCAAAAACAGACGATTTAGACAAACTCTTTGAGGAATTTGCTGTCTTTCCAGATTCCCCTCAAGTTCCTTTACCAGAAGCTAAGAAGAAAGTAACAGCAGGGGAAAAAGAGCAGAAGGATTCTGACAAATGAGTTTCTTCCAACAGCTGCCAACCAGTGTCCTTCAAGCTGGAGCAATTTTTCTTTCAATTATAATTGAAGCCCTTCCCTTTGTTTTGATTGGAAGTCTCATTTCAGGGGCAATCGATGTCTATATCACCCCCGAAAAAGTCTACCGAGCTCTTCCCAAAAATAAATGGGGGAGAATTCTGTTTGGGACCTTGATTGGCTTTATTTTTCCTTCCTGTGAGTGTGGTATCGTCCCCATTATCAATCGCTTTTTAGAGAAGAAGGTCCCTAGCTATACAGCTGTGCCCTTCCTAGTGACAGCTCCTGTTATTAACCCCATTGTTCTCTTTGCTACTTATTCTGCCTTTGGGAATTCCATTCAAATGGCTCTCCTACGGGCCATCGGATCGATACTGGTGGCAACTGTTCTGGGGATTTTCCTAGGATTTTTCCAAACAGCTTCTATCCAACGGGCCAACCGCAAGGAAGTCCATGTTCATGACTTTTCAAAACTATCCGCCGGTCAACGCTTCTTTCAAGTATTTGTGCAGGCCATTGATGAGTTTTTCGATACTGGACGCTATCTGGTCTTCGGTT
Organism: Streptococcus australis; assembly: GCF_040226615.1. Lineage (GTDB taxonomy): Bacteria > Bacillota > Bacilli > Lactobacillales > Streptococcaceae > Streptococcus > Streptococcus australis_E. Next base: position 418,973 of record NZ_JBCOAT010000001.1, read on the forward strand.
GTTTATTTGCCAGCGTGGTTCAGGTTTATGTGCCAACTCGCGTGCTGACTTCTATCTCCGCGACGCCACTCCTAGCCATTCTTCTCCTTATGCTTCTCTCCTTCCTCCTCTCTTTATGTAGTGAGGCTGACGCCTTTATTGGCTCTTCCCTCCTCTCAAGTTTTGGCTTGGCTCCTGTCCTAGCCTTCTTGGTTATCGGACCTATGCTAGATGTCAAGAACCTCTTGATGATGAAAAATTATCTGACCAATCGCTTTATTGTCCAATTCATTAGCATCGTTAGCCTAGTTGTCTTGGTTTATGCTTGGTTTGTGGGGGTGGTCCTATGATTCGATTTCTCATTTTAGCAGGCTATTTCGAAATTACTATGTATTTGCAGCTTTCTGGTAAGCTCAACCAATACATCAATATGCATTATTCCTATTTAGCCTATATCTCTATGATTCTTTCCTTCATTCTGGCTGTCGTCCAGCTCTATATTTGGATGAAGAATCTGCCCGTTCATAGTCATCTTACCAGTAAAAAAGCCAAAGTCATGAGTATTCTTCTGCTCCTGATTCCCTTAATTGTAGGGATTGGCTTCCCGACTGTGACCTTAGATTCCCAAACGGTATCAGCCAAGGGCTATCATTTCCCCATTGCGGCTGGCTCTTCTAAGGATATTCAAAATGACGAGGGAACAACCAACCAATATCTCAAACCTGATACCAGCAGTTATTTCACCAAATCCGCTTATGAATCTGAGATGAGGGCTGCAGCTAAGAAGTACCTCAAGCAGGATCATATCCAGATCACGACAGAAAACTATATGGAAGTCATGGAAGTCATCTACGACTATCCAGATGAATTTGCAGGGAAAACCTTTACCTTAACCGGCTTCATTTATAAGGATCCCCAGGATCCGGGTAGCCAGTTCCTTTTCCGTTTTGGGATTATCCACTGTATCGCCGACTCAGGTGTCTATGGTTTGTTAACCAAAGGGGCCTCTCAAACCTATGAAGACAATACCTGGGTCCAAGCGACTGGAACTCTCAAGATCCAATACCATAAACAACTTGGCCAAAGCCTTCCTGTCTTAGACATAGAGGAAGCTCACTCAGTAGAAAAACCTACGAATCCCTATGTCTATCGAGTCTTCTAAAGGCTACTAAACATTACTCGGTTGTGACCTTTCGGTCCAACCTTTTTTCGTGGCTCCTTCTCTCATCCTTCTCTACGAAACTCAGAATCCTTTTACTTTCAAAGAGAAATTTTCTGAATTTTATGGTAGAATATGGTTTATCAAGTTAGAAAATAGGTATGAATATGTCCTCAAAAGTAATTGTAACCATTTTCGGGGCCAGTGGAGATTTAGCCCACCGCAAGCTCTACCCTTCCCTTTTTAGACTCTATAAAACTGGAAATCTTTCAGAGCATTTTGCAGTGATTGGAACTGCTCGTCGTCCTTGGAGCAAAGAATACTTTGAATCCGTTGTCGTTGAATCCATTTCGGATTTAGCAGACAGTCCTGAACAGGCGCAGGAATTTGCCAGTCATTTTTACTATCAAAGTCACGATGTTAATGACACGGAACACTACATCAAGCTTCGTGAACTTCAAAATCAGCTCAATGACACCTACCAAGCTGAGCATAATAAACTCTTCTTCCTATCCATGGCACCTCAATTCTTTGGTACAATAGCCAAACATTTGAAATCTGAAGGCATTGTGGATGGAAAAGGCTTTGAACGTTTGATCGTTGAAAAACCATTTGGAACGGATTTAGAAACAGCTAGTCAGCTCAACAAAGAACTGGAAGAAACCTTTGAAGAAGAGCAAATTTTCCGGATTGACCATTACCTCGGTAAAGAAATGATCCAGTCCATTTTTGCCCTCCGTTTTGCCAACCTAATCTTTGAAAACGTCTGGAACCGTGACTATATCGATAATGTTCAAATCACTTTCGCAGAACGACTAGGAGTCGAAGAACGTGGTGGCTACTATGATGAATCTGGTGCCCTCCGCGACATGGTCCAAAACCATACCCTCCAATTGCTTTCTCTCTTAGCTATGGACAAACCAGCCTCCTTCACCAAGGAAGACATCCGTAAAGAGAAGGTGAAAGTTTTTGAACAATTGGTTAACCCTTCTGATGAAGAATTAAAGAAACAATTCATCCGAGGCCAGTACCGTTCAGGAAAAATCCAAGGAAAAAAAGACATCTCTTATCGCAGTGAACCAAATGTCAATCCTGAGTCCATGACCGAGACCTTTGCCTCTGGTGCCTTCTTTGTGGACAGCGATCGCTTCCGTGGAGTACCTTTCTTCTTCCGTACAGGAAAACGTCTGACAAAAAAGGGAACCCATGTGAATGTGGTCTTCAAACAGATGGACTCTATTTTTGGTCAAGAAATTGCACCAAATGTGCTGACCATCTACATTCAACCGAATGAAGGTTTCTCTCTCAGTGTCAACGGGAAAGAAGTCGGCGAACAATTCCAGATTGCTCCGATATCTTTTGACTATGAAACGGATGCGACAGCGACCGGTGCTTCTCCAGAGCCTTACGAAAAGTTGATCTATGATGTCTTAAATAATGACTCTACCAACTTTAGCCATTGGAATGAAGTAAAAGCATCTTGGAGCTTGATTGACCGAATCGAACACATGTGGTCTGAAAATCAAGTACCTCTTCATGAATATAAATCTGGAACCATGGGACCTCAAGCTTCCTTCGACCTCTTGAAGGATTACAATGCGGAATGGGTCTGGCAACCAGCAATTGAAGAATAAATCGTTCAACTGACTAAAGGTGCAACATAAAAACTCATCTCTTTCTAGAGATGAGTTTTTTTGTTTATATCAAGCCTTCTAACAAGCCACGCATAAAGTTTTCAGAATTAAATTCACCGATATCATCGATTTTTTCACCAAAACCGATTAATTTCACTGGAATATCCAATTCTTCTCGAATGGCAAGAACCACTCCTCCTCGAGCTGTTCCATCAATCTTCGTGAGAACGATACCAGTAATCGGAGTAATCTTTGAGAATTCCTTGGCTTGAACTAGGGCATTTTGTCCTGTGGAAGCATCTAGGGCCAAGAAGGTTTCATGAGGGGCTGTAGGATCCACCCGTTTGATAATGCGACCGATTTTTTCTAATTCGGCCATCAGATTGTCTTTGTTCTGCAGGCGACCAGCTGTATCAATCATCAAAACATCGACTTGCTCTGCCACGGCCCGTTCCATTCCATCAAAGACTACACTTGCAGGATCTGACTTTTCTGGACCGGTGACAACAGGTACATCCACACGGCGTCCCCATTCAGCCAACTGAGCAACGGCGCCTGCTCGGAAGGTATCTGCTGCGACTAGCATCACTTTTTTCCCTTCCTTCTTGTATTTATGAGCTATTTTTCCGATAGAAGTGGTTTTTCCAACGCCGTTCACTCCCACAAAGAGCATGACGGTCAAGCCGTCTTTAAAGTTGATTTGCTCATTGTATTGGCCATCTTTTTCATAGAGATCCACCAATTTTTCAATAATCACGCGACGCAAAGCATCCGGTTTTTTGGCATTTTCCAAGCGTGCTTCATATCGGAGCTCTTCCGTCAGATTCGAAGCGACCTGGACTCCGACGTCACTCATAATCAAGAGTTCTTCTAACTCTTCAAAGAATTCTTCATCGACAGAACGGAAGTTGGCAAAGAAGGCATTAAGAGCTGCTCCAAAGCCGGTCCGAGTTTTCTTCAAGCTCCGATTGTATTTTTCTTGAACCGTTTCTGTTGGTTCAGCAATCTCTGGATCACTTGTCGTTTCTTCTACTACAGACTCTTCTTCAATCCCTTCTGAAAAATCGGATTCGTTAGTAGGGGCCTCTACTGGTGATTCTACTTCAAGCTCTTCGGTTACTGCCTCTGAACTTTCAGCTGTTTCTTCTTCAAGGATTGGTGCTTCCTTTATCACTTCCAATTCTGGCACAACTTCAGACTCTTCTTCAACTACCTCCTCAGGTTCTTTGGAAGAGCTTGAAGTCTCAGCTTCTGTATCTGGCCTTTCAAGAACTTCTTCTTCAAGGGTTTCTTGGGCAAGATCTGATGAAGAATCCAGCTGCTCCTCATTCACACTCACTTCTTGTGAAGCTTCTAGTTCTAAAGTCTGGTCTTCAGTCACAGGAGCTGGCTCAGCTACTTCCTCAGGAGAGACATCTTGCTCTAGTTGAGAAGTCATCTCTTCCTCAACAGCTGTATCCTGTTTGACAGGCTCTTCTGTAGGTGCTTCTTCACTAAATTCTTTCGACTCTTGAGCTGATCGCGCTGATTCGGCAGCCATTCGCTCTTTCAATTCCGCATAGTAGGCTTCCATTGCCGAAATCTTAGCATCATCACTTTGTGAAGCCTTACTTGTTTCTGGCTCAACTAAGGAACTTGCTTCCTCAGGACTTTCCACAAGCTCTTCTGTATGATCTTGGGCTTGTGGTTTTGCTTCTTCTTTTCTTCCAAATAGTCGGTCAAATAATCCCATTATTGACCCTCCTTCAATACATATTCTTCAATCGCTCTTCCGACTGCATCTTCATCATTGGTGTAGTCCGAAACAAGGGTAGCGATTTTCTTCACCTCATCCACCGCATTGGCCATGGCGATTCCTAGTCCTGCCCATTTTAACATGCTGGCATCGTTGGCCTCATCACCACAAGCCATGACTTGACTAGCATCGATTCCTAAATACGCAACCAAGGCCTCCAAGCCTCGATCTTTTTGAACCCCTTTGGGGCACCATTCCAAGAGCATGTCTCTGGATTTAAAAATCTCAAAACGCTCCCCTAAGTCAGGAGAAATCTTTGAAATAGCTCCATCCAAATAGTCCTGTTGAAAGGCTGTCACACACTTATTATAAGCTATCTGACTGGACAAATCCTCAATAGAAACAGGAATAAAGTTCAAGTAAGGATTATAGAGAGGGTAAAGAGATTCTTGATCAGATGCCAGTGTATAAACATCCCCCTCACTAATGGCGTCTAAGGGCAAACCAAGGGCCTCTGTCTCTTCATAAATGCGGACGACATCATCTCGAGAGAAAACTGTTTTCGCAATGATCTCTCCTGTATTCTTTTGTACCAAGCCTCCATTAAAGGTAATGGTGTATTCATCCGACAAGCCGGCTGTTCCAATCTCTTGGAGCAGAAAATCCATGGCCTTGAGAGGACGTCCCGTCGTCAAAACCACCTTGACCCCTTTTTCTTGTGCTGCACGAATGGCAGCCAGATTCCGAGGGGAGATTTTCTTTTCTGAATTTAAGAGAGTACCGTCCAAGTCTAGTGCGATAACCTTAATCTGACTCATAATTCTTCCTCCATATAGCGCAGGACAGATCCTGTCGAATGATGGGGCAATATGGTTTCAGCCAATTCCAAAATCTCTGGACGGGCATTTTCTGGTGCAATTGGATGGCCAACAACCTGCATCATATGAAGATCATTGAGATTATCTCCAAAAGCTAGGACTTGGTTTCGACTAATGCCCAACTGATCCATGAGGGCTTGAATGGCGACTCCCTTGTCCACATAATCCAAGACAATATCAATACACTCATAACCCGTCGTCATGGCCTTAACACCCTCAACATTTTGGGTAACCCAGGCCTCACCTTCCGCTAATACTTCTTGGTCAAAATTGGTGGTCATCTTAAAGACAAGATCATCAATTTCTGAAAAATCTGACACCATTTGAATGTTTTCATTGTAATTTTGCGAAGTAGTTAGATAGTCTGGATCAACGGTCTTTAAAACATAGCTCCCGCGTTTTCCCGTTAACAAGCACTTATTTTTATCAAAATAGGGACTTTCCTGCAACTTAGCAAACATGGCTTGATAAAAATCTGGACTCATGGTCGCTTCATAGACATCTTCACCATGAAACTCAACAACACTGCCGTTTTCAGCTATGAAAATAATCTGATCCTGGACCTCTTTAAAGATTGTCTTCAAAGAGAGGAGAGGCCGACCACTTGCTGCCGCAAAGTAGGTCCCTTTTTCTTGAAACTTCTTTAGTACCTTTAGGAATAAAGCTTGATCAAATTCATGATTTTCATCCAAAAAGGTCCCATCCATGTCTGTTGCGACTAATTTAATTTCCATTATCCATTCCTTCTATATCTTTCAGCTTCACAGATACAATCTTAGAGACTCCGGATTCTTGCATGGTCACTCCATAGATGGAATCTGCTGCAGCCATGGTTCCCTTACGGTGGGTAACCACGATAAACTGACTTTCCTTATCAAAACGATTAAGATAATCTCCAAACCGTTTTACATTGGCTTCGTCTAGAGCCGCTTCTACCTCATCCAAGATGACAAATGGAATAGTCTTGACACGAATGATTGAGAAGAGTAACGCCAATGCTGACAAAGCTTTCTCCCCACCACTCATCAAATTCAAGGATTGAATTTTCTTACCAGGCGGTTGGACAGAAATCTCGACCCCAGCTGACAAGAGATCTCCATCCGTCAAGATAAGATCAGCTGATCCTCCCCCAAACATTTGTTTAAAGGTGACTCGGAAGGATTCACGAATCGCTTCGAATGTAGATTTAAAGCGTTCCTTCACCTCATCATTCATGTCATTAATGGTTTCGAGAAGAAGATTCTTGGCTGCCAAGACATCTTCTCGTTGTCCGGAAAGGAAATCAAATCGCGTCTTGACCTCATCGTATTGTTCGATAGCATCAATATTGACAGGTCCTAAGGCTTTAATCGCTTTCTCCAAGTCTTTTAAGGCTTGCTCAGACTGGGCTAGATTTTCTAGCTCATTGGCCTGTTTAGACGCTTCCTCAAAACTCATCTTAAATTCATCGGTCAGAGCTAACATCAGTTTATTTAGCTTATCTGCCAGGCGATCACGATTAGATTCTGCTTTAGCCTGGAGGCGAATCCACTCCTCATTTTGACGACGGGCTTGTTCCATATGACCCGCTACATCTTCAGACTGGCCTTCCAAATCCTCTAATTCAAATTGCTTACGAATCACAGCTTGCTCCAGAGCGGTTTTCTCTTGAAGGGTTGCTTGCAGTTGTTTTTCAAGGATAGAAACATCGATTTGCTCATGTCGATCTTCTCCCTGCTCAATCGCATATTGGAGAGCTTGGATTTCCCGTTCAGTAGTAGCCAACTCTTGCTGCAAGCGTTCGGCATCTGTCTGGTCATAGGTCAATCGACTCTTCAACTCTGTTTTCTGTAATTGGAGCTTGGCAATGGCTGCTCGTAAATTTTCAATTTTCTCGACAACGACATCTTTATTGAGCTTAACTTCTTCAATCTCAGCAGTGACTTGCTCTTTTTCCGCCTCAATTTCTTTCAGTCGCGCTTGCAAGTCATCCCGTTTTTGGAGAAGCTCTTGGTCGCTACCTTCATCTAGCTCTGTACGGATAACTTCTAACAGTTCTTGGGCATCCAAGAGTTGCTGGTGAGCTTGCTCAAAAACCAGTTGAAGGCGTTGCTCTTCTAGTCGAGCCCCTTCTCCTTGGCCTTTCAAAGATTCTAGTTTTTCTTGTGATTGGGTCACTTGGTCCTGTTGCTCTTTAACTTGCCCTTCTACTTCTCGCAAATTCTTCTGAATAGAGGCCAATTCTTGGTGCAAGCGATCCAATTCTGGCTTGATAAAAATCGAATTATTGCTTCGATTCGCTCCCCCTGCATAGGAACCACCCGTGCGCAGTTCAGTTCCATCGAGCGTTACAATACGAACTTGATAGGCAACCTTGCGGGCAGCCACCTTGGCGTGCTCAATCGTATCAAAAATAGCCGTGACCCCCAAAAGGTTTTGGAAAATCGACTCGAGGGAAGGATCATAGTCCACCAAACTGCTAGCCATCCCTAGGAATCCTGGACAGGATTCAATCAGTTCTTGATTCTTTCCTGCAAGGTAGCGTGGTTTAATAGTTGTCAAAGGAAGGAAGGTTGCCCGACCCGAGCGATTCTTCTTCAGATGTTCGATTGCCCGTGTTGCTGCTCCTTCGTCTTCTACGATAATATGCTGACTGCTGGCTCCCAGAGCAATCTCTAAGGCAGTCTGATACTCTGGTGAGAAGGAAAGTTTTTCACTGACAGCTCCCACGATTCCACCTAAGCGAGTCGCTTCTTGCAAGACACTCTTCACGCCCGCATAAAAATTACTATGATTTTTTTGAATCGCCTCTAAACTGTTAATGCGAGCCTGTTTTTCCTTACTTTGATCAAGTAAATCAAACATCTTGGCTTGCGCTTCTTGATAAGCCTGGCGAGCTTCCTCAAACCGTTTTGCCTCTGATTGATAGGTCTCAAGCAAGTGTTTCAGATGCTCTTGAGCTCCTTGATAAGCTTCTTGAGCAACCTGCTCTTTTTCCTGCAACTCTGTCACCATTTGGATTTGATTTTGGTAATCTTCCTTTTTACTTTGTGACAATTGAGCTGAGGCTTCCAATTGATTTTCAATGGTTGTTAATTCGTTTGATCGCTCCGCTTCATCCTGCATCAAGGCCACGTATTTTTCACGTAAATAATCAATCACCTGGTCTGGATCTTCTGAGAAGCTGGCCAACTCTTTCTCCAGACCTTCAAGAGCTTCTTGACTCTTTTGCAATTCTTCTTGAAGACTCTTTGTATTGGCTTGTTTTTCTTCCAACTGATTCCGAAGAACTTGTAGGCGTTCTTCCAGACTATTGACCCGCTCTTGATTCTCCTGACGGCTTCGGGCCACCTGTTGCGACTCCAAGCGTGCCAATTCGATTTGTTTCTCCAAATCACTTAAGAGGCGAGTCAATTCCAAGAGGCTAGCTTGATCATCCGATAATTGGTGCTGAAGGGCCTGACGACTCTGTTTCAATCGGAGACTTTCCGCCTCATACTCTTCTCTTTTCTGGTAATAAGCCTTTAATTGTTCCTGAATGGAAGCTTCTTCTTGGACAGCTTGATCATAGTCTTTTTTATTGACTTCAATTTGTGCGATCAAAACATCCAAATAAAGAACTTGGCGTTGTTGATCCAATTCTAAGAAACGTTTGGCCACAAGCGCTTGCTTTTCAAGAGGTTTGATTTGCCCTTCTAATTCAAAAATAATGTCTTCCAGACGGTCCAAATTATCCTGGGTCTGAACCAGCTTAGCTTCCGTTTCCTTGCGACGAGTCTTAAATTTAAGAACCCCAGCGGCTTCCTCAAAAATTGCCCGTCTCTCTTCTGGTTTGGAGTTAAAGATTTCTTCAACCTTCCCTTGGGAAATAATAGAGAAAGAATCTCTACCAAGTCCAGTATCCATAAAGAGATCATGGACATCTCTCAAACGAACTTTCTTACCATCAATCTTGTACTCACTATCACCCGAGCGATAAATATGACGCTCCACTCGGATTTCCTTAGCAGCATGTTTGATAAAAGCGTCCCGGTTATCCAGTACTACCGTTACGCAGGCGTAGTTCAAGGGTTTCCTAGTTTCAGTCCCTGCAAAAATCACGTCCGGCATCTTGCCACCACGTAGGCTCTTGACACTCGATTCCCCTAAGGCCCAGCGCAGACTTTCTGTAATGTTTGATTTTCCAGATCCATTAGGGCCAACCACTGCGGTGACCCCTTGGTCAAAGATAACTCGGGTCTTATCTGCAAAAGACTTAAATCCTTGAATCTCAATTTCCTTTAAATACATGAGGGATCCACCTTATTTTCCACTGCTTTTTTTGCTGCTTCTTGCTCTGCAGCCTTTTTAGACCGGCCGCGTCCTTGACCGATTATTTTCCCATTGACAGACACTTGCACTTCAAATTCTTTGGCATGAGCTGGTCCTGACTCACTCGTCACCTCATAGGTAATCAAGACATCCCCATGGATTTGAAGAATTTCTTGCAAGCGCGTCTTATAGTCAATCACTTGCTCAAATTGACCTGCCTCGACTTTAGGAATCATGACTTGCTGAATGAAATCCCGAACAGTCTCCACGCCCTTATCCAAGAGCAAGGCTCCTAAAAAAGCTTCAAACAAATCTCCTAAGATGGTGTCGCGGTTCCGTCCACCAGATTTTTCCTCTCCCTTGCCAAGTTTGATAAATTGATCGAAACCACAATCACGGGAAAAACCTGCCAGGCTTTCCTCACGAACAATCATGGAACGCATTTTTGACAAATCACCCTCTGGCTTACTTGGATAGAGGGCAAATAAATATTCGGAAATCACTAACTGGAGAACAGCGTCTCCTAAAAATTCCAAACGTTCATTATGTGAAATTTTTAAGAGGCGATGCTCATTCGCATATGAGGTATGTGTAAAAGCTGTTTCCAACAATTCTGTATCGTCAAAAGTCAGACGAAATTTCTCAGCAAGGAGGTTATATAAGGCTTGCATCACGTTACTACTTTCTTTCTTCATTTATGCATCTGGATCGAATCCTGTAACCTATTCTGTCCAAAAGATACACCCCTCTATTATACCAAAAAAGAGTGCGTCTCGCACTCCTTTCCCTTGTTTTCACGATAGGATTTAGGACCTATTCTGTCCTTATATCATTCTTCTTTATCCGGAATCACTTTGAACAAATAATAACTGATAAAAATAGTTAATCCCACTAGACCCAATTTCACAAACCAGAGTGGTGCCAGGTAAATGGAAATCCCCATCAAAAGATAAATTTGTAGAATAATTCTTTTTTTCCGCTTTTTAGAGATCGACTTTGTTTCCCGATAATCCGCTACATAAGTTTGGTACAACTTGGTCCCATGTAACCAGTCTTCAAACCGTTGAGAACTCTTGGCAAAACAAGCCATGGCTAATAAAAGAAACGGGGTCGTAGGTAAAATAGGTAAAGGAATCCCAATAATCCCTAATCCTAAGGAAATAAACCCTACTGTTATATACACATATTTCAAACTAACTGCTCCTATCCTTCCACTCATTTCAAGCCTACAACACTGACCTAAAAGAGGCTGAGACAAAACTCCTAGCCTCTCAATTGTCTTTGGATTTCCGAGCAAGACGCAGTGGTTGAGTGGGCTCTACTACGCTGATTTCATCAGCTTTACAGCCCTACTCAACTGTGCGGAGGTGGGACGACGAAATCGAAGTCTAACGAATTACCGATTTCTGTCCCACTCTCTTTTTAATCATTTAGATATCTACTAATGGAGTCGCTGTATCTGGAGATGTATCCAAGACGTCAAAATCATGCCCCACTGCTAGATCTGCTCGAGCCAGTTGATTGACCATGGTCATATGGGCCAATTCCTTGATATTGTTTTCCTTGGATAAGTGGCCCAGATAAATCTTTTTGGTCTTATTGCCTAGAGTCCGAATCATGGCATCTGCACCATCTTCATTAGAGAGGTGGCCCAAATCAGATAAAATCCGCTGCTTTAATCGCCAAGCATAAGAGCCAGCTCGTAGGATTTCCACATCGTGGTTGGACTCGATCAAATAGCCATCTGCATTTTCAACAATCCCTGCCATTCGATCACTGACATAACCTGTATCCGTCAGCATGACAAAACTCTTCCCATCCTTCATGAAACGATAGAACTGGGGAGCTGCAGCATCATGACTGACACCAAAACTTTCCACATCCAAATCCCCGAAGGTTACGGTCTTGCCCATTTCAAAAAGATGTTTCTGGGAGTCATCAACCTTCCCAAGGTACTTGCTTCCCTCCATGGCCTTCCATGTAGCTTCATTGGCGTATAGGTCCATCCCGTATTTACGAGCTAGTACACCAACACCATGAATGTGATCTGAATGTTCATGTGTAATCAAAATAGCGTCAAGATCTTCGGGTTTTCGATCAATTTCTGCAAGCAAACCTGTAATCTTCTTCCCGGACAAGCCTGCATCTACTAGAATTTTTTTCTTAGGTGTCTCTAGGTAAAATGAATTACCACTCGAACCCGAAGCTAAAATACTATACTTAAACCCTTTTTCATCCATTTGTTTTCTTATTCACCTTCATTATCCCATCCATCATCCAGGATAGCATCTTTATCATATGGTAGAACAATCGTGAAAGTAGAACCTTTTCCATATTCACTCTTGGCCCAAATAAATCCTTTGTGCTGCTTGATAATTTCCTTCGCAATGGCAAGTCCTAAACCAGTCCCACCCTGGGCGCGACTACGTGCCTTATCCACGCGATAAAAGCGGTCAAAAATACGAGGAAGGTCCTTTTTAGGAATCCCTAATCCCTCATCTGAAATCGAAATAATCAACTGGGCATCCGTTGTTTTCATCCCCACACGAATTTCCCCACCATCTGGGGAATATTTAATAGCGTTATTTAAGATATTGTCTAAAACCTGCGTCATCTTATCTGTGTCAATTTCAACCCAGACAGGAGAAATAGGATAATCACGAACAATATCATATTTCTTCTCTCCAGCCTGGTTCTTCATCTTATCGAAGCGATTCAAAATGAAGGTGATAAAGGCTGTAAAGTTGGTCAATTCAACATCCAATTGACTGGTTTCATTATCGATCCGTGAAAGACTCAATAAATCCGTCACCATCCGCATCATCCGGTTGGTCTCTGTCAAAGATACTTTGACAAAATCCGGTGCAACTGGCTCGGAAATCGCTCCGTCATCCAAGGCCTCCAAGTAGGATTTGACACTGGTCAGTGGGGTTCGGAGTTCATGACTAACGTTGGATACGAATAAACGACGTTCCCGCTCTTCCTTGTCCTGTTCGGTTGTGTCATGCAAAACGGCAACTAGACCAGAAATAAAACCAGATTCTCTCCGAATCAAGGCGAAGCGAACCCGTAAAGAGATGTACTCCCCATTTTCATCCTGCGAATCGATCGTCAATTCTGGAACATTGGTAATCAAGTCTCGCAGTTCATACTCTTCACTAATACCAAGCAAATCCAGAATACTGATGTTCATGACCTCTTCGACCACGACATTAAGTTGTTTGGCAGCCATTTCATTGACTAGGATAATCTGCCCACGACGATTGGTCGCTAAAACCCCATCTGTCATATAGGAAAGAATACTGGTCAAGCGCTTGGTTTCTTGCTCCAAATTTTCATGCGTCAAACGGATAACTTCTGATAAATCATTGATACTGTTGGAAATCTCTGTCAATTCAGGACCTCCTTGTAAATCAATAATATCTGAATATTCTCCAGCAATCAAACTCTTAATTTTATCATTCAACAGGCGTAGCTTCATGTTATCCCGACGATTTTCTAGAATCAGCAAGGCCACCACGATAATAAATCCAAGAGTGAGTAATATAAAAACAAAATTATAAGAGGTCATGACTTCTTTGATGTGATTAATCATTGTTTCTCATATAGTAACCGACACCGCGGCGCGTTAAAATATACTCCGGACGGCCTGGAATATCTTCGATTTTTTCACGCAAACGTCGAATCGTTACGTCCACTGTCCGAACATCTCCAAAATAATCGTAGCCCCAGACTGTTTCCAGCAAATGCTCACGGGTCATGACTTGGCCTACATGGGTTGCCAAGTGATAGAGCAGCTCAAATTCGCGATGGGTCAACTCGAGCTCTTTGCCTTTTTTCTGAGCAAGGAAGGCATCCGGAATGATTTTCAAATCACCAATCACAATATCTGAATCTGATGTAGACTCTGTCTGTGATTCTACCGTTAGTTCTGTCCGACGCAATAAAGCTTTTACGCGAGCTTGAAGCTCACGATTTGAGAATGGCTTAGTCACATAGTCATCCGCACCAATTTCAAGACCGATGACCTTATCAAATTCTGTATCTTTTGCAGATAAGACAATAATCGGCACATTACTGGTCTTTCGAATGGTACGTGCTACTTCCAAACCATCAATTTCAGGAAGCATGAGGTCCAAGATCAAAATATCTGGGCTCTCAGCTTCAAAAATAGCCAGTGCTTCTTTTCCATCGAAGGCAGTCAAGACTTCATAGCCTTCTTTGGCCATATTGAATTTTATAATATCCGAAATCGGCTTTTCATCATCTACAACAAGAATTTTCTTCATACATGTACCTACTTCTATTTTTTCTTTGCTTCTTCAAATCTCTGTCCTTTCATTATAGCAAATTTCTTTGAAAAATGGGAGTTATACTTTGATTTGTAAAGAAAGAGAAAGAAAAAGGTTGTGCAATAGAAAAAATGATAATAACAACATAGAAGTCACTAAAATAGTGCTTGAATAATTATTTTCAATCCACAAAAAAGCTAGGTTTGAAGCCTAGCTTTTCTATCTGTTATTTTTCAACACGGGATTTGTTGGCGATATCACCTAGGATTGTTGCAACACACTCATCATGTTTAATCATTAAAACGGTATCTTCTTTCAGAGGACATACCGTTCTTCCTTCTTTGAATAAGGAATCTAAAATTTCTGACTTTCTCTATCTGTTCAATTGATAGATTTCTTCAGAAAAGGCTGTAAAATTTTTGATATAATGTTAAGGATGGATTGATGGATATTTAAAAGATAATGTTCAAAAGAATTACAAATGAGAACTAAAAATATGTCAAATTGGACATAAGTCTCTCTACCATCATCCAGGCAGAAACAAGATTATATGAAATAAAAGGAGTAACCAATGACCAGAAACTATTCAACACGTGAATTCCGCGAGAAACTATATGATGACCTTCATGTTCGATTAAGAGATACAGTGATTTTAATGTGTGCGATTTTTATTGCCTCTATAGGTCTAAATATGAATTCAACAGCTGTCGTTATTGGAGCTATGCTGATTTCCCCTCTTATGACACCGATTATTGGACTGGGGTTTGGTTTAGCTATTTTTGATACGCGTTTAATCAAGCAATCTCTAGGGGTTTTATTTACTCAAGTATTGGTCAGTTTGCTTGTCTCGACTCTATATTTCTGGATTTCTCCCTTATCTTATGCAAGTAGCGAATTGATTGCACGAACCTCTCCAACCATTTGGGATGTTCTCATTGCTATTGCTGGTGGGATAGCAGGCTTTATTGGTTCAAGAAAAAAAGAAGCAAACAATATCGTGCCAGGAGTAGCCATTGCAACTGCTCTAATGCCACCTATCTGTACTGCAGGTTATGGTTTAGCTAATGGAAATGTACGGTTCTTATTTGGAGCTCTCTATCTTTTCTTGATCAACTGTGTCTTTATCATGCTAATCAACATTGTTGGAACAAGAATTTTGATGAGAAAATCTCCCTTAAGTTCATTTAATGAGCTAAACATTAAAATGAAAATTGGGTTGATATCCTTGATTGTATTATTGGTCCTTCCAGCCTGCTATTCAGCAGTCACTCTGACGATGGATCAAGCGCGAAAAGAAGGGATCAAACAGTTTGTAGGAAAAGAGTTCGCTAATCATACGGTCATTAATCAAGTCTACAAGTCAAGGAATAATGAATTGGTCTTGACAGTTGTTGGAGATCCGATTTCAGAAGAAGAATTAGAAACCATTCGCCAAAAACAAGCCTCTTACGGTATTGAATCTGTTCAATTGAAAGTCAATCAAGTCCATAATTCGATAAAATTAGATAGTGAGGCGACCAAGGAATTTTACGAAAACATTGACAAGTATATCGATCAAAAACTCTCTGAAAAAGATTCACAAAACGATCTCGTAAAAGAAAATGAGGCAGACAAGGATTGAGGATAATCAACTCATCTAACTCATGGAAGCAAATCTTGGGAGGATATCCTATATCCAAAAGTTAATGGATAGAAAGGATTATTGATGAGGATACTATTTGTGGTGGTTTGACCAATCACTACTAGCTCAGGTTAAACAAAATATAAAAATGCGGTGGGACAGAAATCGATAGACAAAGTCTCGATTTCGTAGTCCCAGCCCCGCGAGGATGATTAGGAGCTTTTTGGAGTCTAAAAGACGAACAAAAAGTTCAATCAGCTACCTCGTCAAACTTTGATTGCTAATAAAAAGTGAGGTCGGGATCTTTTGTCCCAACCTCTTTTTTAGGTAGCTGGAATTTTTATCCCAGGTTTTATCGTTTTATTTCTCAACACGAGATTTGTTGGCGATATCAGCTAGGATAGTTGCTACAAACTCATCTACTGACACAGTGTTTGTTTCTTTTTGTCCATAGCGACGAACGTTGACAGTTCCATCTTCCATTTCCTTGTCACCAACGATCAATTGGTAAGGAATCTTGCTAGTTTGTGATGAACGGATCTTGAATTGCATTTTTTCATTACGTTCATCCACATCAGCACGGACACCACGGTCACGGAGTTTCTTAGCTACTTCCCAAGCGTAGTCCACGTGTTTTTCGTTAGATACTGGGATGAGGGTTACTTGATGTGGTGCAAGCCATGTTGGGAAGGCACCCTTGTAGTTTTCAATCAAGATAGCTGTGAAGCGTTCCATTGTTGAGATAACCCCACGGTGGATCATAACTGGGCGATGTTCTTCACCATCAGCTCCGATGTATTTAAGGTCGAAGCGTTCTGGAAGCAAGAAGTCAAGCTGGATAGTGGAGAGGGTTTCTTCTTTTCCAAGGGCAGTCTTCACCTGGATATCCAATTTTGGTCCGTAGAAGGCAGCTTCACCTTCAGCTTCAAAGTAGTCAACGCCCATTTCATCAAGGGCAGCACGAAGCATGGTTTGGGCATTTTCCCACATTTCATCGTTATCAAAGTACTTGTGAGTATCTTGAGGGTCACGAAGAGAGAGGCGGAAACGGTATTCATTCAAGTTGAAGTCTTCATAAACATCGATAATCAACTGAAGAGCACGTTGGAATTCTTCTTGAATTTGTTCTGGAGTCACAAAGAGGTGACCGTCGTTGAGAGACATTTCACGCACCCGTTGAAGACCAGTCAAAGCACCTGATTTCTCATAGCGGTGCATCATTCCGATTTCAGCGATACGGATTGGCAATTCACGGTATGAGTGAACATGGTGTTTGAAGACTTGAATGTGGTGTGGGCAGTTCATTGGACGAAGGACAAATTCTTCACCGTCTCCCATATCCATAGTTGGGAACATATCTTCTTGGTAATGATCCCAGTGACCAGAAGTCTTGTAAAGTTCTACAGAAGCAAGTGGTGGAGTGTAAACGTGTTGGTAGCCAGAAGCCAACTCCTTGTCGACGATGTAGCGTTCCAATTCACGACGGATAGTAGCACCGTTTGGCAACCAGAATGGCAAACCTTGTCCAACCTCTTGAGAAATCATGAAGAGGTCAAGCTCTTTACCAAGTTTACGGTGGTCACGTTCTTTAGCTTCTTCACGCATTTGAAGGTAGTTCTTCAAGTCTTTCTTGTCAAACCAAGCTGTACCGTAGATCCGTTGCATCATAGCATTGTCGCTATTTCCACGCCAGTAAGCACCTGCTACATTGAGAAGGTGGAAGATTTGGATACGGCCTGTTGATGGGACGTGAGGGCCACGACAGAGGTCTACATACTCACCTTGACGGTAGATGGTTAAGCCACCCTCGTCTTCTGAGTGCTCTTCGATCAATTCCAATTTATATGGGTCGTTCTTAAAGATTTCACGCGCCTCGTCTTTTGTCACTTCCTCACGAATAGATGGGAAGTTTTCTTTAACGATTTTTTGCATTTCTTCTTCGATACGAGGAAGGTCTTCGTTAGAGATTTGACCGGCTTGGTTGTCTGTATCGTAGTAGAAACCATCTTCGATAGCTGGACCGACACCCAAGTGAATATCTGGGAAGAGACGACGAGCGGCTTGGGCAAACAAGTGTGCTGCTGAGTGGCGCAAGATTGGAAGAGCATCTTCGTGATCAGGTGTCACGATTTCGATGCTTCCATCTTCAGTGATAGCACGAGTGGTGTCAATCAATTTGCCGTTAAATTTACCAGCAAGGGCTTTCTTAGCCAAAGAGTTGCTGATAGATTGGGCAATTTCAAAAGTTGTAACGCCAGATTCGAATTCACGAACAGCGCCATCTGGGAAAGTAATCTTAATCATGATCTTCTCCTTATAAATATTTAAAAATCTTAGTTATGGTAAAACTCTTTTTGATTTCTTCATCAAAAAACAAAAAAGCGACCTCCTCGAAAGGACGTCGCAACGTGGTTCCACCTTCATTTATGTTCCTCAAAAAAGAGGAACACCTCTGATTGGCTCTAACGTGGCCACCGTTTTATGTTTGCATAAAAAGTTCACCGAGTAGTCCCAAACCTATCCTCTACGCGATTTCCAGCTCCACGCGCTCTCTATCAGATT
This sequence comes from Streptococcus australis, assembly GCF_040226615.1. Classification (GTDB taxonomy): domain Bacteria; phylum Bacillota; class Bacilli; order Lactobacillales; family Streptococcaceae; genus Streptococcus; species Streptococcus australis_E. The sequence continues at coordinate 437,123 of NZ_JBCOAT010000001.1, forward strand.
TCCTAGATTTGATATGTCTCTGACTAGTATTATAGCACGATTGAAATATTTTGCAAGAGGAAAAAGCTTCCTATCCCCTATGCCAGGAGCATTTCTTTAGGACCCCTAGCTTTTGAGATGAACTCTAATCCAATAGCTTGGTAATGTTGCGTATCTTTTTCACCTGTTTAAAGGAGCCCTTCATGATTCTCACAGACCCATTCACAGGCATAGCGATAACCTTTTGCGGAATTTTCACAATAGACTTGGTCACCCGTTTGGTACGGCTTTCCTCAGGATGACGTTCATTGTAAAAATCTTTCGATATAATAGCGTCTAGATAGAACTCATAGACCCTGCGACCAAAATTTGTCGAAGAAATTTCATAAAGCTTCTCCTCCCACTTAGCCTCATCCTTCTCTGGTGTGGCTAAGGTCGCTTCTAAAATAGCTACTGCCAAATCTTCTTCCTGGTCATACAAGATTCCGAACATCCGATCATTGATCACATTATCTAAGTAAGGATTACTCTGAGCAATTAGGGGTGTCCCACTAGCGATACTCTCTAAATAGGTCAAGCCTTGCGTCTCACTAGTCGAAGCTGAAATGAAGAAATCTGCTGCTTTATAGTACAGAGCTGTTTCGTTTGGTGGAATCATCCCTGTGAAAACAACCGTATCTGATACACCAAGCTTGGCCGCTTGTTTTTTTAAATCATCCAGATAAGGCCCATCTCCAGCCACAATCAATTTAATATGCGTATTTTCTTCTAGCACTTTAGGCAAAGCCGCAATAACGGCTTGGATATTTTTCTCGTAAGAAACCCGTGACAAGCTCAAGAGCATAATTTCACCCTCTTGAATCCCTAATTTTTCACGAAGGGCTTGCGTCTCCACTTGTGTGATTTCAGGTCGTTCAAACTTCGCCAGCTCGATTCCTGTTGGAATAATCCGTTTTTCAGCCTTGACCTTGTATTTCAGCAAGAGATCATAGACAATCTCACTCGGACAGATGACCCCATCCAAGTCATTCATATAACCACGAACAATGTATTTGACCATACTTGGTCGGATAACCATCCCCTTGGCAATATAACGCACATAATCTTCATACTGGGTATGATAGGTATGAATTACTGGAATCCGAAGCTCCTTAGCAATCCAAACCCCGAGTAGTCCTAAAGAAAACTCCGTCTGTGTATGGATCATATCCAGTTTGTATTGTTTGGCAATGGCCAAAGCCTTGGTAAAGCCGCGATAAGCAATCCGCCGATCCTTAAAAGCAAAGAAAGGGATACTTGGAATGCGGATAATTTGCCAGTCTTCATAGCGGTTGACATCCTTATCCGTCGTCGTAAAGATAAAAACAGTATGTCCCAATTTCTCCAATTCTGTTTTAAGGGTTCGAATACTGGTCGCAACCCCCGATACCTGTGGAAAATAAGTATCTGTAAATAATCCAATACGCATATTACATCTCCAATACTTGCTGGTAGGCTTTCACTAGTTGATCCGCTACCAAATCAATTGAGCGACTTTGAGCTACTCGATCCCCTGCGTCGCGCTTGTCCACTTGACCAGACAAGACTTTTTCAAGAGAGTCCACAAACTCATCCACTGAATGACACAATTCTGCTGACTCTTGGTCCACCCAACCATGATAAACTGGAATATCCCGGAGGACGACATGCTGGTGACCCGCTAAGGCCTCTAGGACAACAATTCCTTCCGTTTCCTCGTAAGACGGGAAGAAGAAGGCATCCGCACCTGTCATGGCCCCTTGGAATACAGCTCCCTTAAAATAGCCAGGGAATTCAACATTGCTCGGATGATCTTTCTCGACCAGACGACGAATAGCCCGAGGAATCAACCATTTATTAATCGACCCCAACCAAATAAAGCGGACATCTGGCATCCGCCGAGCCACTTCTACAAAGTCTTCAATCCCTTTTCGTCTAAAGTAGAGACCCGCACATAAAACGACCTTCTCTCCTTCTTGGATATTAAAGTGCTTCCGAAAAACCTCTTCTTTTTTGGGATCTTTTTTATATTTTGACAAATCAATCCCATTGGAAACAGCGACTATTGGAGTCTTGACCCCATAGGACTGAATCAGCTGCTTAGAATATTCTGAAGGGGTGATAATAAAATCGGCTTTTTTATACATATGAGCCAAATATTTGCCAAATAAGGGAGCAAATAAATTGGACCCGATAAATGAATTTTGGAAATCTTCCCGTGTGGAATGCCCATGCATGATGACCTTTTTCCCCCGACGTTTGGCAGCATGTAAAAGCAACAAACTCCGAGGACCATAGGTATTAATATGGACCACATCGTAATCTCCTAAAATATCCGTAGTATAGGGGATTCCAGCCAAATCCAAGGCATGCATCTGGTGTTGGAGGGCACGACCAATCCCTGATTTTTGTAAAACGGATTTTCCTTCAAGATACAGTAAAACTTTCATACCCTCTATTATACCTGATTTAGCAGACCCCTTCAAGTTTTACCGGAGATTCATACAGAGATAAGAAAAAAGGAAGCCTTGGCTTCCTTTTGTTTTTACTTCTTCGTAGTCCCACGATGATTGATGGTATGGGCAAGAAGAACTTCTCTTTCTTCCAATTCTTCCTTATGCATAATTTTTGTCAACATCCGCATACTGATAGCCCCCAAATCATAAAGTGGTTGGCCTACAGTTGAAAGATTTGGACGAGTGTAGCGTGTAATTTGTGAATCATCACTGGTAATCAACTCAAAATCTTCCGGTACGTTCACACCTTGATCAGCTAGACCATTAAGCAAACCTGCTGCCAATTCATCCCCAGTTACAAAGGCTGCTGTCGCTTTAGATGCAATGATGCGTTCAGCCAAGTTATAGCCTTCTTCATAGCGGTACTTAGACTCAAAGACCAAGCCTTCACTGTAAGACAATTTTTTTGCTTTCAAAGCATCTTTGTAGCCAGCCAAGCGAATCTTACCGTTGATATCATCTACTAATGGTCCACTTACAAAAGCAATCTTTTTATTTCGTTTAGCCAATAGTGTAACCGCGTCTACTGTCGCTTGCTTGTAATCAATATTGACACTTGGCAATTGATGTTCGACATCAACTGTCCCAGCAAGGACCACCGGTGTCCGAGAACGAGAGAATTCTGAACGAATCTTTTCTGTCAAGTGATAACCCATGAAGATAATCCCATCGACCTGTTTTGAGAAAAGAGTATTGACAACAGAAACTTCTTTATCATCGTCTTCATCGCTGTTGGCAAGGACGATGTTGTACTTATACATTTCAGCAATGTCATCGATCCCCTTTGCCAGAGTAGAGAAATAACTATTGGTAATATTTGGAATCACAACACCTACGGTTGTGGTTTTCTTACTCGCAAGTCCACGAGCTACTGCATTCGGACGATAGTCCAAACGTTCAATGACTTCCAATACTTTCTTACGAGTATTTTCCTTAACGTTCTTATTTCCGTTCACGACACGGCTAACAGTCGCCATTGAGACACCCGCCTCTCGGGCAACGTCGTAAATGGTTACAGTATCGTCTGTATTCATAATACTTCCTTTCTTTATTGAAAATTTCGTTTTCAGTCTTCTATAACAACTATTCTATCACTTATTGTAAACACTTTCAAGCATTTTAACATCTTTTTGCAAACTCTTGATTTTTTAGGGAAAATCTGACAAAATATTATCAATAGAAAGAAGGTAGCTTATGTCTAAATTAGATCAAATTGTAGCATTTCTTGAAACCGAAAAAACGGATGTTGCTGTTGTATCCGATCCTGTCACCATCAATTACCTAACTGGATTTTACAGTGATCCTCACGAGCGTCAGCTCTTCTTGTTCGTTTATCCAGACCATGAACCACTTCTTTTTGTCCCCGCTCTTGAGGTAGAACGGGCGACTGCAGTTGTGGATTTCCAAGTGGTAGGGTACGTGGATTCTGAAAATCCTTGGGAAAAAATCAAAGGGGCTAGCGCTAATCCAGAAGCCAAAAAAGTCGCTTTGGAATTTGATAATTTGATTTTGACCAAGTACCATGGGCTTCGTTCAGTCTTTGAACAAGCAACATTTACCAATCTCAGCCCTCGGATTAACCGCATGCGCTTGATTAAATCTGCTGATGAGATCCAAAAGATGTTAGTTGCTGGTCAATATGCGGATAAGGCTGTCAATATGGGATTTGACGCCATCTCACTGGATAAAACAGAAACTGATATCGTCGCAGAAATCGACTTTGGCATCAAACGCTTGGGCTATGAAATGAGCTTTGAAACTATGGTCTTGACTGGTAATAATGCAGCCAACCCACACGGCATCCCAGGAAGCAACAAAATTGAAAAAGATGCTCTTCTTCTCTTCGACTTGGGCTGTATGGTGAATGGCTATGCTTCAGATATGACGCGAACCGTTGCGGTTGGAAAACCCGATGACTTTAAAAAAGAAATCTACCACTTGACTTTAGAAGCTCAACAAGCTGCTCTAGATATGATCAAACCAGGTGTAACGGCGCATGAAATAGACCGTGCTGCCCGAAGCGTCATTGAAAAAGCAGGATACGGCGAATACTTCAACCACCGCCTCGGACACGGTATCGGAATGGATGTGCATGAATTCCCTTCTATCATGGAAGGAAATGACATGGTCATCGAAGAAGGCATGTGCTTCTCAGTCGAACCAGGCATCTACATCCCTGGAAAAGTCGGAGTTCGGATTGAAGACTGTGGCTATGTCACAAAAGATGGCTTTGGTCTCTTTACCGAAACCAGCAAAGACTTGCTCTATTTTGATTAAGTTAGATAATAAGGAGATTGTTGTATGATTGTTTGGCGTGGTAAAGGCTTGCTCGTTCCCCTTGCTCTTATGATTGGAGGAGCTTTGGCGAATATGATTTATTCCTTCCTGCATCTTAATGTAAATAAGAGTACAGATAGTATCATCTTAGGATGTATGTTGGGAATTCTTGCTGCAGCAGTCAATTATTTGCTAACAAAGAAATTTGTTTCCGATCAAGTTCGATATATGATTGATGAGGAAACAGGGCAACGCATTGCTTTCCGCGATCGTTCTTCCTTCATGTTCATTCCTAATCGTTACTGGACATGGATTTTTGCAATGGGATTTATTCTAGTCAGCTTCGTAGCCCTAGTGAAGTAAAGCTAGAAGGAGTGTTGCTATTTTACTCAATGAACACAAAAAGCCTTTCAGTCTATACTGAAAGGCTTTTTTATTTCAAGTTTCTTACAGACTCAAATCAAGAAACGGTTGCTAGCTCCATCTGTTTCTTGGTTTGCTCCACCACTTCTTTGAGGCTGGTCTGAGCCATTTCCTTTTCCATGGCCAATTGAATCTTTTCCAGCTTCCCATCTAGGACGCCATGGATGCTATTTCCAATCGGACAAGCTGGATTTGGATGCTCGTGGAAACCAAATAATTGACCAGTCTTCCCAAGGCATTCAACCGCCTGGTAGATATCTAACAAACTAATAGCTTCCAATTCTTTGGCCATCTCGGCCCCACCTGTTCCACGCGCTACATGGATCAAGCCTGCCTTTTTTAATTGAGACAAGGTCTTTCGAATAATGACAGGGTTCACCCCAACACTGCCAGCAATCATATCACTGGTCACCTTGGTGCAATCTCCTTTTAAAGCAATCATGACTAATACATGGGTTCCAATGGTGAAACGACTTGAAATTTGCATGGATACTCCTCTCTTCCATCTAGATAGGGATGTCTTAAACTGGATCTAAAGCCATCAGTAACTAGACACATTTACTCTTCAGACGTTAAAATTCTTTCTTTTAGTCTATTATACCCTTATTTGTTGTAATGTCAACTGTTACACTAATTGAAAAAGTCTCTCAACCATGCGTCTACTTCTACATTGTGTCCCTCTCGCTGGGCTATTTCATGTAGAAGCTCATGATTATGGGTATGGTGGATTCCATTGACTAAACTTTCATAGTAAACTTGGAAGTAAGGGAGTTTCAGATCCTTAGCGAGTTGGAGTTCTTTCTCAATGTCATAGGACACCCGCCGAAAGTCAACATCTTTCAAACCCGATTCATCAAACTCTAGAATAGCATACATGGCCCGGAGATCCTTTCGAAGATTGGCTTGCAAAAAGAAGGGTTGGCCGATAGACCCCGGATTCAAGATGAGCTCTCCACCACTTCCATATCGGAAAAATTGTTGGTGGATATGACCATAGACTGCTAGATCACAAGGGGGATTGGTTACGAGGCGATCAAAATCTTTCTGGTCTCCTATATGGATCAATTCGCGTCCCCAGTTTTTGTCTGGCAGATGATGGGTAATGCCCACTCTTAAGCCGGAAACTTCCCGATGCACTTGCATGGGCAGACTTTGCATGGCCTCTATCTCTTCTGGACTAATTTCTTCTAAGATATATTGACAATGGCGCATCAAATAACGGTGACTAGCCCTTGATGGATCCAGCATCCCCTTCATCGCTCGCCACAAGCTATCTTCCCAATTTCCTAAAATCTGTACGGTAATGGGCAATTCTTCAAGTAGGTTCAAAAGATGTCGTCTACCAGTCCCCGGCATAAGGACATCTCCTAATAACCAGTATTCTTCTACACCTGCCCGCTTGGCATCTCCAAGCACAGCCTCTAAAGCAGTTGTATTCCCATGTATATCCGAAAGCAAAGCAATTTTTGTCATGTCTCTTCTCCTTCTCTCATTATACCAAAGCTCTAAAAAACTTCCACCCTAGGGTAGAAGTTTCTTTTTTTATTCAACAGATTTCAAAGCCTCCAGCATGTCTACCTTACGAAGATGATGATTAACCAAGATTCCTAAGCTAGCTAGGATCAGAATGACGCCAGCGATAGGATAAAGATAGACACCAAGGGCTACCCGCGGATAGAAGAGAATGGCATCTGGGGCGATCATGGCAATCAAGAAGCGATGGAGATAAAAACCTCCTAGCAAACCCAATCCTATCCCTACAAGAGACAAGAGGATGGTTTCTCGATAAATATAAAGGGTGACTTCTTGATGATGAAAACCTAATACCTTAATGGTGGATAACTCACGGATTCGTTCTGCCACATTGATATTGGTCAAATTATACAAAATAACCATCGCTAGCAAAATAGATACCAGAACTAAAATCATCATGGTCTTATTCAATGATTGTGCCACAGAACTGAAGAGAGAAATCAAGGAAGTATTTTGCGTAACAGCAAGCACCGCCCCTTCTTCCATCATGTCCCGACTGACCTTCTGGACGAACTGCTGAGAAGAAGACTGTAATCGGACCAAATAGGCATTCATATTAGCGCTTTTTCCATAGGTTTTCTGATAGGTCGCTTGATTCATATAGACAAAATGGCCTACATAATTTTCGGTAATCGCAGCCACTCTAATCTTATGGCCATCTATCCACAAATCATCCCCAACTCCCACCTTGGCCAGCTGCGCTAATTTACTGGTAATCACCGCCCCATTGGATAGGTCGATTCTTCCCTCTTCTGAGCGAAGACTGATAAAGGGTTCCAAGCTGTCTTTAGAGGACACCATCAAGGTCATGCTTTGTTTTCCACGTCCTGATGGATAAGAAGCCTCCACTTGTTTTGTAAAAATGGCTTCTGTCTCTTTAATATCTGCTTGCTTCAAGCGCTTCTTCAAGGATTCTTCCTCTTCGTCTGTCAGACTGGATTTGGTCGAGAGAATCATATCATACTTGAGGATTTCCCCAAACTGACGTTGGGGCACACCACCGACTGAGGATTGAATACCAAGACCCGCAAAGAGAAGAGCAACCGAACCAGCAACACCAAATATGGTCATCACCATCCGCTGTTTGTAGCGAAAAATATTTCTAGCAGTCACCTTTTGGGTGAAACTCAAACGTTTCCACAAAAACGGAAGGCGTTCGAGCAAAATACTGGATCCGGAAACTGGCGGTTTTGGAAGAAGGAGGTGACTGGCTTCTTCCTTCAACTCTCTCTTAGCGACTAGATAAGCTGGAAAGACGCTAGAAAGAAGGGAGAGCCCCAAGGCTAATAAGCTATAGGACCCATAAAAATACTGTTGACTAGTACCCACGACCATCCCCTGAGTGATAATTTGTGAAATGGTTCCTGATAAAACATAATGACCGAGAAGAGTTCCGATGCCTGTCCCAACAGTTCCAGCAACCAAGCCATACAAGAGAAACTTTGCTAAGATATCTTTCGTTCGATAGCCCAAGGCTTTGAACAAGCCCGCATGGCTCCGTTCTTCATCAACAAAACGAGTCATGGTCGTGAACGTGACCATGGCAGCGACTGCGTAGAGTACCACAGGAAATAGATTGCCTACGGCGGAGATACTGGCACTGGCATTACTATACATGAGGTAACCCTGGCCACCTGGAATGGTTTTTCGATCATAGACATGATAGTTTGGTTGCTCTAGATTTTTCAGATCTTCCTTGGCCTTTTCCAGGTCCTTCTGTTTAGTTGCTAGTTCCGATTCACCTGTCTGAATGTTGACCAATTGATAATCTAGTTGCTTTTGAGCTTCTGCCAACTCGAGTCGTCTTGCTTCTAATTCTTCCTTGGGCAAGAGTGTAGATAGTTGATTCAGATTATTGGATTGCTCCGTCAATTGTGTCTGTGCTTGACCTGCCTTTTCGCGTGCGTCTGCTAACTGTTTATTTGCAGCATCAAGTTCTTCTCGCCCTTTTTGGATCTTTTGTTTCCCATCAGCCTGTAGCTTTCGATAGCGCTCCTGACCATTTCCAGCTAAGAGTTTTTTCAGGTCCTTTTGATGGGAGGCCAGACGATCTTGATAGCTGGTTGAGAATGGATTGAACCCCCTCAAATCATCAAACCGAATCCGAGCAAGGCTATAAACAGGACTAGTAAAGGCTTCTTTTGAGAGGACGCCATAGGCATCCAAGGAACCACTCCCACTCCTAGCTTGTCCCAAGTCTTTTTCGGACCACATCTCAGCAGACTTTACAAAGCCAACAATTCGATAGTTTTTTGTCTTTAAAACAGATGGACTTCCAGCTTTTTCATGTATCCTTAGCTGATCCCCAATCTGGTAACGATCTTTCCAAAACGCTGCTAGAGCGACCTCATCTTCCTTCTGCGGAAGCCGTCCTGAAGCCAGCTGAAAGCGTGAGATGGTTTCTGGAATGGAAAACAGTCGAACAGCTTCGTCCTTTCCGTCAAGCGTCACATCTGTCAGGTAGGAAAACTCCAAGCTGGCCCCCGTCAATCCTTGTAGCTCTTCTTGGTCAGTCTTATCCAAACCAAGATCTCCCATGACAGCTAGGTCCAACATTTCTTGTTTGTCTATAAAGCGCTGGGCAGTCCGATGCATATTTGGAGTCGTTACTTTTAAACCGACCAGGGCTAAGCTACCCAGCATCATCAGCGTTAAAATGGACAAAAAGCGCCCTTTGGAACTGGTAAAGGAATGACATAGATCTTTCCAATATACTTTTCGCTTCATGAACAACCTCCCTAATACTCTAGGCTATCAATATCTAGTGGAGTGTTATGGATGGTCACCGATTTTACTTGGGCATCATGCATCTGAATGACACGATCGGCTATTGGCGCTAAAGAAGCATTATGGGTGACGATAATCACTGTTGCCCCTTTTTTACGAGACATGTCCTGAAGAATCTTTAAAACCTGTTTACCGGTTTGGTAGTCTAAAGCCCCTGTTGGTTCATCACAAAGGAGAATCTTAGGGTTCTTCGCCACTGCGCGCGCAATGGCTACCCGTTGTTGTTCCCCACCAGATAGCTGGGCTGGGAAGTTGTTCAAACGCTCACCCAATCCAACCTCTCTCAAGACTTGTTCAGGGTCTAAGGCATCAGAAACAATTTCAGAAGCCAGCTCAACATTTTCCTTGGCTGTCAAATTAGGGATGAGATTATAAAACTGGAAGACAAAGCCAACATCATTTCTGCGATAATCCGTTCGTTGGTGCGAGGAGAAGCTTGAGATGGCTTTCCCATCCACTAGTACCTCCCCTTCATCATTGCTATCCATACCTCCCAAAATATTGAGGACTGTTGATTTTCCTGCGCCTGATGCCCCCAAAATGATGACCAATTCGCCTTTCTCAATTTCAAAAGTAACATCTTTATTGGCAATGATGTCAGTTTCTCCTGACGGATAGCGCTTGTAACTATGTTTCATCTCAATATAAGCCATATCTTATCTCCCACTTAAACACAAGTTCCTATCTTTATTATAGTCCTTTTTTACCGGAAGACCAAGTACAATCAATCCCTTAAAACGACTAAAAAACAAGAAATTTGTGAGGGATGCATTTCCTCTATTTTATGAATAAAGCCATCCAACAAACTAATACTTTTCTATGCAAAAATAGACAAGGAAAAAGCTTGATCTTATCTAGTTCCTGATATAGAAATCTCCAAGCATCATCTGCCCTCCTCTCCTTAGTTTGTGATATAATAACAAATAAGTATGAATTGTAATGATCGTTTAAATAACTGATATTTCAAGTTTTTCTTTCATTTTTATATAATAGCCCCTTTGAAAGTAGATCTGGGAAAAAATTTTATAATCCTTCCAAAATGGCTTTTATAGTATAAGAATAAGACCTGATTTCAAGCCATTTAGACTTATAGAATGATACTAAAATTTTATTCTGTTGATGAATAAATTTGATTTCTGTATAATATGATGATTAGTGAACAATCATTTATACCAAATACATGATAAAGGAGGAACTATGACCCGAAAAAAGAGAAAAACGAATTCTAAAAATGCTATCCGAAGCGCCCTATCACGCCTGCTTCTTGAACAATCACTTGAAAGCCTTACAATTAGCCAACTAACAAAGGAAGCCGGCATTAATCGAGGTACCTTTTACCTTCATTATGTAGACAAACAAGATATGTTCAACCAGCTTAAATCTGAACTCTTAGGCGAGTTGGGAGAACTTTTCGCTACAAGCACCGTCAATCGAGCAAATTTTCTTGCCTCACTTCAATATATTCAAGATAATTATGACTTTATCTATGCCTTGATGCAGATGGATTACCAAGAATTTCATTTTCTAATGAAAAATTTCACCCTGCAACTTCTTGACGATACTCCACACGCCAAAGACCACTTGGTTAATAAATTCCAAGTTCCTTATAAGTATGCTGTTGAGATTTTTGCAGCTACGATTGAAGCCGTAATCACAAAATGGTTGTCAACTGGTGCAAAAGAAGAGCCGATCGAAATCGCGACAGTCGTGTTAAGTGTGACTGACTTTACCACTTGGAACCAACCCATAACAGAATAAGAAAATGAGAAAACGAAAGTTTTCTTTTTTTATGGATAAGAGCAACTAGCTGGAACCTCAACGCACTCACAAGATTATTTGCCCAACTATCAGAAAACGTTTTCCTTTTCTTTCCTTTTTAGCTATAATATTTAGTATGGAATAAAATAGAAAAGAGGACCGTTTATGAAAAAGAAGAAACTTCTTTTACCAATCTTATTGCTTGCTCCTGCCTTCCTAGCTTCCCAGGTAGCTGCAGATGAGCAAACAGCTCCTGAAACTAACCTTGAAGTAGCTGCTACTTCAACAAATGCTACGGATGCTACTCCTGCTTCAACAGAAGGCAGTACAACTACTTCAGAAGGTGCTACAGAGAGTTCAGCTGACTTGCCTGAAGCAAATATCCTACATACCAACGACGTTCATGGTCGGATCGTCGAAGAAAAGGGTGTGATTGGAGATGCTAAATTAGCAGCAGTCATCGATGAAGAACGGGCGAAAAATCCATCTACATTGGTCGTAGATGCTGGGGATGCCTTCCAAGGACTACCGATTTCAAATAGTTCAAAAGGGGAAGAACGAGCTAAAATTTTGAACGAAATTGGCTACGATGCCATGGCAGTCGGAAACCATGAGTTCGATTTTGGTTTGGATGAGGCTAAGAAATACAAAGAAATCTTGAACTTCCCACTTCTCAGTTCCAACACCTACATCAACGGGGCTCGCTTATTTGAAGCTTCCACCATTGTCGATAAAGATAAGAATGTGGTTGGCGATGAGTTTGTGGTCATCGGAGTGACAACGCCTGAAACAGCCACTAAAACCCACCCTAAGAATGTCCAAGGTGTTACTTTCACAGATCCTATTTCAGAAGTAAACAAGGTCATTGATGAGATTGAAGCACGCGCTACTGCTGAGGGCAAGACTTACAAAAACTACGTTGTCCTTGCTCACTTAGGTGTGGATACAACCACTCCAGTCGAATGGCGGGGCTCTACTTTAGCTGAGGAACTTTCTAAAAATGCAAAACTGAAAGGTAAACGCGTCACCGTTATTGACGGGCATTCCCATACTGTTCAATCAACCACTTACGGAGACAACGTAACCTATAACCAAACCGGTAGCTACCTGAACAATATCGGTAAAATCACCTACCAGGCCAACCAATTGCTTGGAAATCCTCAACAAATTTCAGCAGCTTCAACTAAAAATGTAGTGCCAAATGCCAAAGTAGCTGCCATGGTCCAAAAGATCAAAGAACAATACGATGCTGAGAATGCTAAAGTCGTTCGTGACAATAGTCCTGTAGAACTAAATGGTCAACGGGAAAATGTCCGTGTCCGCGAGACCAACCTTGGAAATGTCGTAGCGGATGCCCTCTATGAATACGGACAAACCGGATTTAGTCATAAGACTGACCTCGCTGTAACCAACGGTGGCGGCTTGCGTGAGACCATTGCCAAAGACAAGCCAATCACCAAAGGAAGCGTCATTGCTGTTCTTCCATTTGGGAATACCATCTCTCAAATTAAAGTAACCGGTCAGAATATTGCTGATATGTTTGCTAAATCTCTTGGATCTATTTTACAAGAAAAAGATGGCAAAACTGTTCTTGACGAAAACGGACAACCCCTTCTTGAACCAAGCGGAGGCTTCCTCCAAGTTTCTGGAGCAAAAGTTTATTACGATACAACCCTACCAGCTGAAAAACGCATCCTCTATGTCGAAATTAAAAATCCAGAAACCGGCCAATACGAACCTCTTAACTTAGCTAAAGATTACTACTTGACTACCAATGACTTCTTAGCAGCAGGAGGGGATGGCTACACCATGTTAGGTGGAGCTCGTGAGGAAGGTCCTTCCATGGACGTTGCCTTTGCAGATTACCTTGCTAAGGCAGATCTCACAGCCTATGCAACCATCAATCCAAATTCTCGTACCATTTCTATTTCTGCTAACAAAGATACAGATGGAGATGGTGTGGCAGATATTGAGGAAATCAAACAAGGAACAGATCCTGCTAATCCAAAGTCCTACCCAGGAAGCAATGACCAACCAGTTATCCCATCTACCGGTAAAAATGCTCAACCAACTAATCCATCTACCGGTAAAATGGATCAAACATACATTCCAGCTCTAGTTGGTACGAATTCTCCTAATCAACTAGCTAGCCAAACAAAGAATACTTTAACATCTGCTAAAGACGATACACAGATCAAGGCCAACAACCATCACTTGTCAGTGACAGTCGCTAAAACATTCACAGCGGGCTCTGCTACCCTACCAGAAACAGGAACTTCCGACTCTCCTGCTATCTACATGCTCGCTCTGTTGACATCCGTCTTAGCCTTCTTTGGTCTAAAGAAAAAAGAAGAAAGCAAATAAAATCTAGAAAAAAAGCTTAGAAACAAAAGTTTCTAAGCTTTTTCATGTATGATACCTACTGAATCTTTTCCTTAGTTTTTCTTTAAAAGGTTTAGATTCGGATTTTTATGAGCAAAGAGAACGACCTCAATAAAGGTTCCTACTTGAAAGGCAAAGAGCAAGCCTACCAAAATATTAACCCGATGATCTGTTTCATAGAATGGGGAATTCCATAAGAAGTGATTGGCCACCGTGGAAACCACACACCAAAGACCAAAGAGCTTTTCTTTTTGCTTGGTGCATTGAGATAAGATGAGAAAAGCACCAACAGATACAACAGCTGTGTAGACTGCATGAGATGCTAAGCCACCAGAAATGCGGTTCACCGCCTCCGTTACTGCCGAGAGGTCTCCAGATCGCGTTTGACGCGCCACATAACCAAGGTCTTCAATGATTTGGAAACCAAGACCAGATCCAAAACCAGCGATTAAAACTGATTTCAAATCTTTACGACCCAAAATCAAGAGGATCCAAAAGGCCACTAGAGCTTTAAAAAATTCTTCAGCAAATGGGGCTGTCAAAGCATCTGTCCATTTATTAAAGGTACTAACATCCTGAATGAGATGACTATTGAGATGGTCAATGAGGCTGTTCCCTGAAAAGCTGAGCCAGCCAGCAACAAAAGCACCGCCAAACATGGTAGCCCACAAAACAAGCAGGGGAACCTCAAATCTTTTTGCAAGTCGTTTAATAAAGAGATAAAGAGGAACGACAATCACCGCTAAAACGAGCAGGTTTAAAACCAAATCTCTTCCTGCTACTTGGCTAAACTCTTCTTGAGAGAGAGAGCCTAGCTCAAACTCCATCCCAATCCCTGCTAAGACCAGAAATAGGAAGAGCAATATTCGTTGAAACTTATTCATCCTTCTTACCTCCCTTTGCTTTCTTTGATTGAATAAAGTAGACACCTAGTCCTAACACTGTCACAAGGGCTAAGCCAATCGTGATGACGAAGTCATAATCAAATGGTACCAAATTGATCTCTTCTTCTTGGTTTGCATCTTCTTCATCTGTTAAATCGTCAATAGCACCTTGTCCATATTGAGCAATCACCTTTTCTTCTGCTTCTTGACGAATTTCTTGCAGACGATCGAAGGTCTTTTGAGCCCGAGTCATGCTCGTTTCTGTCGCTTTTAGGCTCGCCTGCTCTGGCTGTGAAGCGAGGGCAATTTGTTCTTGATCACTGATTTCTTGCTCAGCCATCCATTGAGATTCTAGGCGTTCCATTTCAGTACGGATGGCTCCATCTCCAAACAAATCAGGATATTTGGCAACTAAATCATTAATGCGAGACATGGTCCAATACCAAGATTGGGGATTATAGGCTGTCCCTAATTCTTGATAGGCTTGGTAGGTATTGGTGATATTGCCATAGTAAGGCAGGTAAGGAGCATTTCGTGGGCTTCCCATCGCTAACCACATGGTTCCCCCACCAGCACTATCCGGAACATTGTCCTTTAATTGGAAAATATGGGCTTCCATGACATTCGGGTTCGAAATCGGGTATTTATAGACTTCATCAAATTTCCCTTTTTCTGGGATCCCTTTTCCATCTAACTCCATTTGATCTTGAGGTTTGAAGTCTGTTCCTTCTAACCGATTGCGTTGGAGATTCATCGCATCTCGAAGCGTCAATTTCCGATCCGTTGTATGCATCAAGTCAAAATACTCGTCATCGTAGTTCACATCTGCATCTGGATCCAGTGACTTAATACCAGACCAAACACGAGAACGATCTGCCTCATGCAAAGGAGGGTTGTAGGATTGAGATACATGGAACTGGCCATCGATTTCTTTATAGGTTCCTGCATCACGGGCCACTTTTTCAACATCCTTGGAGGCAATAGTCCGTTCCTTATTTGAAAAATCGACATGCCCTAAGAAGAAGGTATTTGGAAAGACTGCATAGCGATCTTCTGGGAAGAGAATTGCTACATATTGGTGACCTGAAAGAATCTCCATGTACCAGATTCCTTCCTTATCCGCAATCGTCACAATATTTCCTTCTGCCGCCCCTTTTTCTTCCACAATTTTCGCAATAAGCTCGACTCCTTCACGAGCCGTTTTGACACTCGGAAGAACGACAGTGGTGAGAGCAGACTCAGCCAAGCCATCTTCTACATAAGGATCAACCTTTTGAATGTTCTCATTCGCAGAAGCTGAGACTGTCGCTGAGATGGACACACCATGCTCATTAAAACCAGCTTCATCAAATACACCCTGTTCTGGGGTAACATCTGGGACAGCTGTATATTTATAACTTACTTCCGGAAGCTCATATTTAAAGCCATTGGTAGCATCTTCAAAAACATCTCCCTTTTTGTTATAAGTTCGTTCTCGAACCACAAAGTTCTTATTGTGGTTCGGTTCTAAGTCCTCCGTACGTCCGTACAAAGCATTCCCATCTGCTGTTAACTTCTTACCGATGATAAAACCTGTACAAGCCTCTACCGGTTGGGCAAAGAGGAAGAGAGCAGTGATCAAACCCAAAGCTGATCGAGCATAACGTTTCTTCATATTGAACTCCTTTAACTAGATATTAACCGTATAACCTCTTTTAGTATACCTTTTGAACCAAACTTTAGCAAGCGCTTACAAGGACTGTAATCAATTAGTAATCTATCTGAAAATTATTTGATCTTCAAATTATCAAACAACCTTCTCTATCTAAGTGTACACTAAAAAGCTCGGAACTTCTTCCAAGCTTTTTCTGAATACTATCTACCTTTTTAGGAAAGAATCAGGCTCGCGACAAGGGGACTTATAAAGACGTAGAAAACGCCAGTTATCCCAATTGCTAAGCCTCCCATAGCTCCGGCTACTTGACCATACTGAAAGGCTGTACCAGTCCCTACCGCATGACCTGTACCCCCAAGAGCCAAACCAATGGCAACAGGATCCTCTACTTTTAGGCATTTAAGAATCGTTGGTCCTAGCACACTGGTTAGAATCCCTGTTGCCACAACGACGACCAAAGTAATCGTGGTAATCCCCTGCATTTTTTCCGTAATTCCTACTGCCATAGCTGTTGTAACAGATTTAGGAAAAAGGGAAATAGCTAGAAAGTACTTCATCCCATAAATCTTAGCCAAGACAGCTGTGAAAACTGTATTGACCACTACTGCTAGAAAACTACTAAGAAGAATACTCTTGGCATGGTGTTTCATCAGATGGAAACTCTTATACAAGGGGATTCCCAGGACAACCGTTGAAGGCACAATCAAATTACTGAGGTAGGTCCCGCCAATATTATAGGCCTTATAGGAAATCCCTGTCAGCTTTAGAAATCCAATGATTAAGACCGTAGCAACTAAGAGGGGGGTCGTGATCGGATGGGGAAAGCGACGAAAAATCATCATCCCAATCAGATAGGCAAAGACTGATAAAGAAATCCCAAAGAGAGGATTTGACCACAAACTTTCCATTATTTCTTCCCTCCTTCATAATCCCCCTCATACCTTGTCTTGATAAAGCCAACAACAAGCGCAATGAGGGTTACATTGATGATGATAGCCCCTAAAATAATCAATACGATGGGCAATAAATAGGGCTGGATGACATCAAACTTATCCATAATCCCAACCGCTGGAGGTAAAAATAAAATCGTCATATTGGCTAAGAGAAAAGATCCGACCAGATTCACATGGCGGATACGAAGCCATTTCAACTGCAAGCAAAGAAATAGAATCAGTAGACCAATAATACTACCTGGAATTGGCAAATGAAAGAGGGTCGATATCCCTTCCCCAATCAAAGAGATGGTAAAGATAATCATCAGTTGAACATAGAGTTTCACGCGCTTCTCCTCAAAATTCTTGAAAGATACACTAACAGTCTACTCCTTTTCTGTAAAAAATCAAGTATTTTCAGAAAGTTTTCAGATATAAAAAGACAAGGACGACTGCAAGGGTGTCCTTGTCTAGAGAGCTATTTATATTTTCTTGGCTAGCATGGTCGCAAAGCGTAAGGCAATTCGATTGCCATTTTCATCACGTCGGTGCAGATGCCCTGGATTTTCATTGTATTTAACGAGTTCCCAATCCTTGTAGTAGTCTGCTAGCTCGCCTTCCTTAAAGGTAAAGGAAAAAGGAACCTGGCAAGGATAGTCCTCTGTATCCATGGCACAAACGATCAAGTTATAGCCACCTGGATTGGTCTGGTCTTGCATATTTCGAATAATCGCAGGAATGCGATCCGCTTGCAAGAACATGAGGACAACTGTTGAAACAATCAAGTCATAACTTTGCTTTAAGTTCGCTGAATTGATATCATAGAGCCCCACAGTCATTTCCAAATCTTCTTGCTCTACAATACTTTGTAGGATCTCTAGGGCCAATTCATTTTGATCGACTGCTGTCACTTCAAAGCCATGCTGGGCTAAAAAGAGAGCATTTCGTCCTTGTCCACACCCCAAATCCAAGGCCTTGCCTGGAGAAAGGGACTCCATGGCTTCTAGCACTTCCGAATGGACGGGATTACTATTATATTTTTTGGGGAAGTAATCTTTGGGCTCACAGTAGAATTCCAAAAACCATTCCACATCATCTGTAAGGGCCTCTACACGGTGCCAAGCTTGAGGTTGTGCCATCGGGTTATCTGCACCTGCCTCAAAAATATGGCTGGCTACTTCTTCCCCATCTTCCGTCAGCTCAACAAACTTGAGTTTTCCTTTGAGGACGGTAATCTTTCCCCAAGTACCTACTTTGGTATTGTGTTTTCTTTGGACTGCTTCAGGCATGGTATCCTTGGTCCACAAAGGCATCCGTTTATAGGCAATTAATTTTTCAGGCATCCGTTTCTTCTCCTTCTTTCTATCTATCCCTATCATACAAAAATTGCATGCAAATAACAATAAAAAGAGTGGAATTACAAGCTCCTTTTGTGAAGACTTCTATTCCACTCTCTTAGAATCCAGTTGAGGCAGGATGCTGATTTAACAGTCTCTGTCTACTTATTCTTCATTTTCATTCTTTTTTGATTTTTTAAAGTAGAAACCTGCCAAGCCAAATCCTGCAAGAGCCAAAACTCCTAAGACGGCAGATAAACTGCTGTTTGAATCACTTGCCTTGCTAGATGATTGACTAGAAGCTGTTTCTTCCTTCTTATCAGTTTCTTTCGATGCGTCTTTTTCAGCTTGAGCTGCTGCTACCAGATTGGCCTTGTTATAGCCATCATAAACAAAGTCTGCTTCCAAACCTTTTTCTGTACGAATCTTATCTTCCATCTCGCTTTCAACTTGCTTGATTTGTTTGAAGATCGTTTCCGCACGTTTAAGTGAGTCACTTGTTACTTCGTCTGCAGTAGCTTTCGCTTGGTCATCAGTGAGTCCACTATATTTTTGATCCAAAGCCGCTTGTTCCTTGATCCAGCCTTTTTCCAATTCTTTCCACTTCTCTTGGATGCTGTTGCCAAAGAGGTCTGGGTATTTCATGACCATTTGGTCAATATGCCAAACAGCCCAATACCAAGAAGTTGGATCGTATTTGGCAGAGCGAACTTTGAATGGTGCATAGGTATCGTTGACAATACCATAGAATGGCACATAAGGCGTGTTCCGGCTTTGAGCGAGACCTAACCAAACGACACCACCAAATGGAGTTGGCAAGTCCTTCTTAATTTGGTAGACGTGGGCGTTAATGACGTTTTCATTTCCCAAAGCATATTTGTATTTATTGGTATCGACTTCTTTACCTGGTTCCACCAAGTCATCTGGTGTGTATTGTTTAAGGTGTTCGAACCGGTTCCGTTGTTCAGCGAAAACATCTTCTAGACTATACTTTTTAGAAGGATCCGTTGGTTTGCGCAAGAGGTCAAAGTGCTTATCATCATATTTGATGTCCGCCTTCGGATCCATCAAGGTAATCCCTGCATAGGTCCGTGAGCGGTTGCGTTCGGTATATTCATCTGGACCATAAGAGTCTGCAATATGGAAGTTACCATCTTTATCAGTCTTGTAGTGGTCTGCCTTTTTAGCAACTGCTTCCACATCTTTCGAAGCAATGACGTTGTCCTTGTCCTTGAAATCCACATGTCCTAGATAGTAGGTATTGGCAAAGATGGCATAGCGGTCTTGAGGGAATTTAATGGCTACATATTGGTGACCAGAGAGGATTTCCATGTACCAGAGTTCATTCTTATCTGCTACGACAATGATGTTTCCTTCGGCAGATCCTTTTTCATCAAGTACCTTAGCAACCAACTCAATTCCTTCACGTGCTGTTTTGGCACGTGGAAGAACCAAGTCTACCATAGCAGCTTCAGCCAAGCCATTTTTCACAAGTGGATCTGCTTCCAAAATCTTATCGTGTGGGGTTGCAGATACGGTAGAAGTCATGGAAACGCCCGCTTCGTTAAAGCCGTGTGCTCCGAAGTTCCCATTGGAACCATCTCCATGGGCTGCATCATAAGTTGCGGTATATTTCATTTCATGACTCAAGTGGGGATAAGCAAAGCCGTTGGATTCATCCTCCAACATATCCCCATCCTTATAGTCTTTGGCAGGTACCACTTCATAGGTTTTATTGTGGCGACCACCATCGGGCGCATAAGGATAGTCTTCAGTCCGCCCAAAGAGCATGGAACCATCTGTCGTGAGTTCCTTCCCAACAATGAAGGCTGAGCAGGCCTGCGCAACTTGAACTGGAATCAAGGCAAAGGCCATCAAAGCAATCATCAGTTTGACCAGTAGTTTTCTCATAGTCGATCTCCTTTATGACTACAAAAGAGGCTAGAAAATCAATTTCAAGCCGACGAAAAACAACTATACCAACGCTACCTTCAGTATACCCCTATCCAGATAAAAATGCAAGCGGTTTCAAGAAGAGAAATTTAAAAATAGGAACAGTTTTCAGCCCTTGCTTCAGCTGTTCCTATTTCTTACTTTAACGCGTATTGTATTGTTTCATGACACGAGCAATGTCACGATTTTGTTCCCGCCGTTTGATGGATTCACGTTTGTCATAATCGTGCTTCCCTTTGGCTAAGCCTAACAAGAGCTTAGCATAACCATCCTTAAGGTAAACCTTAAGGGGAACTAGAGTCATCCCAGTCCCTTTAGTTTCCTGCTCCAGTTTTTGAATCTGTTTCTTATGCAGCAAGAGTTTGCGACGGCGTTCTGGATCTTGGTTCCAGATATTGCCTTCCTCATAGGGAGCAATATGAACATTGCTGAGCCAGACTTCCCCATTTTTGACTTGGGCAAATCCATCCTTGAGGTTGATACGAGCTGCTCGAACACTCTTGATTTCTGTACCAGTCAGGACCATTCCTGCTTCAATGGTATCAACAATTGTATAATCGTGGCTTGCTTTCTTATTTTGTGCGACGACCTTTCCCTCGCCCTTTGCCATGCTTAGCTCCTTTCTTAGCTACTTCCTTGTAAAAAGGTTTCTTACTCTTTTTCTTCTTGTCTTTTGAAGAATGCTTGCGCTTGTTCTCTCTAAAGCCCCCTTGCTTTCGTTCTTCTTTCTTAGAAGAAGGGCGCTTAGAGTGTCCATTTCGATCTTTACGCCCCGATGCTTTAGTGACTTTTTCAATCAAATCCAGCTCACTTGGGATATAAGAAAAATCAATCTCACCAGTCATCTTATCCGCTCTTTCGACCCTGATTCGGATTTCCTGACCGACACGGAAAGTCACGCCTGATTTTTCCCCGCGCAAGGTCAAATCGCGCTCGTTAAAATGATAAAAACCAGGTAAGGTGGTGATGTGGATCAAACCTTCTACAGTATTTGGCAATTCAACAAAGAGACCAAACTTGACGACACTGGACACCAAAGCATCGTACTCTTCGCCAACATAGTCCTCCATGTACTCTGCCTTCTTCATGGCTTCTATTTCCCGTTCCGCATCAATGGCGCGGCGTTCCCGACTAGAGGATTGGCTAGCAATATCTGGAATGACCTGTTCAAAATGACTAGCCACTTCAGAATCTTTTCCATACTCTCGCACCATGCGGTGGACTAATAAGTCTGGATACCGGCGAATCGGACTGGTGAAGTGAGTATAGAAATCGGCTGCTAGCCCATAGTGGCCGTGGTTGTGCTCGGAATAACGCGCTTGTTGCATGGAACGGAGCAACATCATAGACAAGACATCAGCATAGGGTTCCCCTTCTACCTTCTTCATAATATCCTGCAAGGTTTCCTGACTCATGGAACTAGCTGTCCCATAAATTGGTAGGCCAAAGCTAGAAGCATAATCGATAAACTTTTGCACTTTCTCTGCTTTGGGTTCTTCGTGAATCCGGTAAATAAAGGGAAGTTTTCGTTTGGCAAAATGCTCTGCTACTGTCTCATTGGCAATCAGCATGAAGGATTCAATCATCCGTTCTGCAACCCCACGTTGGCGCAAGACGATGTCTACTGGTTTTCCTTGAGGATTGACTAGGATTTTTGCTTCACTGGTATCAAAGTTCAGGGCTCCTCGTTTTTCCCGCATTCCTTCTAAGATCTGATGAAGACCAACCATGGCTTCGATACTTGGCACAATAGCTTGGTATTCCTCACGCTTCTCCTGGTCCCCAGCAATGATCTCATTGACATCGCTATAGGTCATACGGAAAGTCGTTTTAATGACCGTTTGGGTGATCTGGTAGCGAAGGACCCGACCACGCTGGTCGATCTCCATAATGGCTGACTGGGTCAAGCGATCCACTTGAGGGTTTAAGGAACAAATCCCGTTTGATAGACGCTCAGGTAACATGGGCACGACCCGGTCTGTCACATAGACAGAGGTCGCGCGGTTGAGGGCTTCCTTGTCCAAGGCAGAACCTTCGGTTACATAATAAGAGACATCGGCTATGTGAACGCCAAGCTCAAAATTCCCACCTTCCAAGCGCTTGATGTGAACCGCATCATCCAAGTCCTTGGCATCGGCACCATCAATGGTAAAGATGATTTCATCTCGAAGGTCCAAACGTCCCTCCATATCCTTCTCACTAGGCTGGTCTGGGATGCTTTCTGCTTCTTTGAGGACTGCTTCTGGAAATTCTGAGACGATATCCATAGACTCTAAAACTTCCAAGACATCGATCCCAGGATCTGTCACATGCCCAACCACATCTTGTACTGAGGCTACAAAGTAATTGTGCTTCCGACTTGGATACTGTTCAATAGCTACCTTGAGAACTTCCGTTCCCTCTAATTGTAGGGCAGGTTTTTTCACGTAAATGCGTTGGCTAATCTTTTGATTCTTTGAAAGGATGTAGCCTGCATATTTGGGTTTTTCCTCATCCAAAACGATTTGGCCGACGACTGTTTGGAGGCTGTGCTCCAAGACATCAATGATTTTCCCCTCTGCCGCGGTCCCCTTTTGCCGATCGGCGACCTTGGTGATTACAACCTCAACTGTATCCCCATCAATGGCATGGTTGACATCATTTCGTCCAATAAAAAGGTCCTCTTCTTCCCCCTCTAGGCTAACAAAGCCAAAGCCACTCTTATGAGCATGGAAAATCCCTTTCACAGTAATGACGTCTTTTGGCTTGGCATCAAGGAGACTTAAAAAACCATTTTCTTCAAAGGTTAGTTGACGACGTCGCTCCATCAGCGAAATGGTCTTAATCAGTTCACGAAAACCTTTGGCGTCTGTACTCCCAATGGCTTGAGCCAACTGATCAACCTGAGCTTTTCCCTCCTGTTTTAAATAATCAATAATTTTACTTTTCATATCTTGTGCTGGATACCCAGCCTCCTTTATTTTCTTTCTTTCAGAGAGATTTCTTTGCTAGTGACAATCTCCCTATCCAACGACCCATAGATGAAAAAATAGGCAAAGACAATGTCTAAGCCTATCTTATTTACTGGATAATACCATTAGAATCATCGCAATGAGTAACCAAAGGAAAATCATTACTCCTGTCAATCGTTGCATCACTGCTTCGAATCCACGAGCTTTTGAACGTTCAAACAAGTCATTTGAGCTTGCATCGAATACGTTGCTAGATTGATTTTTAGTTGGTTGCATGAAGATAGCGATAATAATTAATACAGATAGTACCAATAAAATAGTAATCAACGGTTTAGTCATAATTTAAAAACTCCTTAAAATCCTATCTATTTTACCATAAAAATCATTTCGTTTCAAGATGTAATGTCACTTTTCTCTCTTTAGGACAATACTTCAAAACTTCAATTTTTTCAGGGTGGGTCTTCATATTTTTACTTGTCAAATAATTCTGACTACCACAGCTCGTGCAGGTTAGTTGTACTTTAATGCGCACTGATTTCTCTCACTTTCAAATACTTTCTAAAGATGAATAAAAGGAAGGCCAAATCTATAAAGGCTAGGATAGCAGTCCCATAGAATACCCAATGGTAATTGACATGCATAGCAATACTAGAGCCCATCATGGGACCAAGAACTCCCCCTATATAAAAGAAGAGTTGGTTGTAACTAAAAATCCGAGAAATTCCTTCCTTGGGAGTCATGCGGTTTAAGAGAGCCGTCACTCCGGGCATTAAGGCTCCTGTCCCAATCCCAAATAGGAAACGAAGAAATCCTAATTGAAAAGGGGTCTGAGCAAGGGCACAGAAGATATAGAGGATCCCACTATAGAGAAGAGCTAAAAGTAAGAGGCGATGGTTGCCAATTTTATCTCCGAGCTTCCCCATCCATCCCGATGTCAGGATACTGGAAATCCCCATCGCTGATACGATCAGCCCAGATACAAAAATAACATTGTCGCTCTGGCCAAGCTCTCTTACATAGAGTGGAAGAATGGGAGAAATGGACTGACCGATCATCTGAATGGTCATACTGGTCAAAAAGAGGCCCAGTAAAATGTCCTTATGCTGGATAGAAGCCAGTAATTCCCAGCTTGAAAGGTGATCCTCTTTCGATATTTGTTGGTAGTCTTCCTCGATGCCCCACCAAGTCAAGACAGAGACGAGAAAGAGGAAAAAACCAACGAGGAGAAAGACATTCCGCATACCAAATTGCTCTGCAATCAATCCCCCCAACAAGGGGCCCATCAAGGTACCGGCAACAGTTCCCGTCGATAAGGTTCCTAGAGCGTATCCAGATTGATTCTTTGGCACCTGACTGGCAATGAGAGCCGTACTGTTAGGGACAAAGCCTGAGAAGACACCATTTAATAAGCGTAGAAGTAGCAACCAAAAGACGGAAGGGACAAAAGCAATTCCTCCCATGGTCAAGGTCATAGCAATCGAGGCTCTCAACATCATGGGTTTCCGACCATAACGGTCCGCCAAACTCCCCCAGATTGGGGCCATTAGAGCGGAAGTCAAAGAGGAGGAGGCGACTGCAATCCCAGCATAAAAAGGAACTGCCGGACCTTTTACCCCCAACTCCTCCACAAATAGAGCCATAAAGGGAACCACTAACGAAAGACTGGCACCTACGAAAAAACAGCCAATCCAGGCAATAAAAAGATTTTTACGCCAATTGATTTCCAGTGAAATAGGATCATCTTCTTTCTATTTGTTCTAAAGCCCGATCGATTTGTTGATAGAGGCAATCACGCTGGCTATTGTTATCGATCACGAGATCGACAAGAGCTTTTTTCTCATCTAGAGGCATCTGGGCTGCCAAACGATCGCGCGCCTGGACCTCCGTTAAGGCATTGCGCTCCATCAAACGTTCTAACTGAGTATCTTCCGTCACATAGACCAGCCAGACTTGATCAAACCAGTCCAGATATCCTTGCTCGATTAACAAGGGGATATCCATGAAAAAGAGGTCTTCTGTTGCAGCTAGTCGGTCCCGTTCTCGCGCCAGAGCTTTGCGAATGATGTCCCCTTGTACTTGGTTGGACCAGGCAATCTCTTTCTGGGTTGAAAAGATGCGTTGAGCCAGAGCAGGACGATTCAAGTCTCCTGTATCTAGAAGGATGTCCCTTCCAAAATGATCTACCAAAGCTTGATAGAGTTCTCCACCTGGTGCCTGCAAGTCATGGACCACTCGATCAGCATCAATGACAGGATACCCCTTTTCTCTCAAATAGGAGGTCACAGTCGACTTCCCTGAAGCAATCCCTCCTGTTAATCCGATGATTCTCGCCATCTAGTTCTCCTTTTGGCAGTGAGGGCAAAAATGGGTTCCGCGTCCCCCCAGCTGAATTTTTTCAATCGGTGTCCCGCAGCGCAAACAAGGCTGGCCTGTTTTCCCATAGACCTGGTGTTCTTCCTGCATGGTGCCATCCTCGCCAAAAGCATTGC
The DNA here is from genome assembly GCF_040226615.1 of Streptococcus australis. Classification (GTDB taxonomy): domain Bacteria; phylum Bacillota; class Bacilli; order Lactobacillales; family Streptococcaceae; genus Streptococcus; species Streptococcus australis_E. The sequence continues at coordinate 462,996 of NZ_JBCOAT010000001.1, forward strand.
TGTAAGAGCGAATGGTGGAGCCACCCTTTTCAACAGCTTGAGCCAGCACAGCAATTGTTTCTTTGCGAACGGCTTTGGCTTCTCTAGCAGTCAAGCTTTGACCTAAACGGGCTGGATGAACCTTGGCTCGATAAAGGACCTCATCTACATAGATATTGCCCAGACCAGCCACTAATTTTTGGTCCAAAAGAGCTGATTTAATGGGTTTCTTTGATTGTTTAAGAGCTGCTTGGAAGGCTGGTTCTTTAAAATCCGCTTCTGTCGGCTCTGGACCAATCTTTTTCGCCAAAAAGTAGCTGTCGACAAGGTCAGGTGTGATGACTTCCATGGTCCCAAACTTGCGGACATCTTCATAGACCAGAGTGCTACCATCTGTAAAATGAAAGAAGACATGAGCATGCTTGCGAAGAGGGACTTCGTCTGGATAAAAGAAATACTTGCCTTCCATCCGCAAATGCGAGATGAGGACCAGATCCGTCAGATAAAACAAGAGATATTTCCCACGGCGCCCCATGGCCCGAATTTCTTTACCTGGGAGATCTTGTCGAAAAGCATCCAGATCCGTCTGAATCATCTTTGGATACTTTACTGCCACTGACTGAATGGTTTTTCCAAGAATTAATTTCTCAAGACCGCGTCGGACCGTCTCTACTTCTGGTAATTCAGGCATAGAACTCCTTTCAAAAACAAGAAGCAGGCTTCTGCCCACCTCTTCTTAATATTCTTTTTCGTTGTATCCGAAATCAGCAAGATCCAATTTCTTATCCCGCCAATTTTTCTTGACCTTGACCCAGGTTTCTAGGAAGACCTTATCCCCTAGCATCAGCTCGATATCCTTACGCGCAAGGGTTCCGATCTTCTTGAGCATGGCCCCACCTTTTCCAATGACAATGCCTTTTTGGCTATCGCGCTCGACCATGATGGTTGCTCGGATATGGACTTTATCTGTCTCTTCATCCCGCTTCATAGAATCCACCACTACGGCAACAGAGTGGGGAATTTCTTCCCGCGTTAAGTGCAAGACCTTCTCGCGGATCATTTCAGAAACTAAGAAACGCTCTGGGTGGTCTGTAATTTGGTCAGCAGGGAAATATTGGAAACCTTCTTCTAAGTTTTCGCTCAAAATATCAATCAAATGCGAAACATTGTTTCCTTGAAGGGCTGAAATCGGCACAATTTCCTTGAAGTCCATCTGACTACGAAAGTCATCGATTTGCGCCAAGAGTTGGTCAGGGTGCACCTTGTCGATCTTATTGACCACCAGAATAACCGGCACCTTAGCAGCCTTGAGGCGTTCGATGATCATGTCATCGCCTTTCCCACGTGGCTCGTCTGCTGGTACCATAAAGAGAACGGTATCGACTTCTCGAAGGGTGCTATAGGCCGACTCTACCATGAAGTCTCCAAGCGCTGTCTTGGGTTTGTGAATCCCTGGGGTATCGATAAAGACAATCTGTTCCTTATCGGTCGTGTAGATTCCCATAATCTTATTACGCGTTGTCTGCGCCTTATCGCTCATGATGGCAATTTTTTGTCCCATGACGTGGTTCAAAAAAGTTGACTTCCCGACATTGGGACGTCCTAAAATGGCTACAAAGCCTGATTTAAATGTCATAGTTTCCTTTCTTGAGGGAAGTCTCCCTCTTATCCAAATACTAGAGCCCACAACTTGGGCACAAATATAATAAGACCTGTCACCAAGGCAAAGCCCGAAATAACGAGAACTGCTCCTGCCGCCATATCCTTGGCATTTTTAGCTAGCATGGAAAAGTGGTAATTGCTCGCTAAATCCACTACATTTTCAAGAGCAGAATTCATGATTTCAAAGGCAATGACCAAAGAAACACTTAAGAGTAGAAAGAGCCACTCTGTTGCTGAAATGCCAAAAAGGAAGCCTGCAACAATCGCTAAGACAGCTGAAAGTGCATGCTTACGCATATTTCGTTCCTCTTTAAAGGCTGTGAAAATCCCTGTTAAAGCAAATTCAAGACTGGCAATCAGTTCTCGATTTTTCCATTTTCGTTTATTGTCTTGTGAGTCCATAGGCTGTCAAAATCTCTTCCTGTAAGCCAAACATTTCCTTTTCTTCTTCCGGCGTATAGTGATCATAACCGTTGATATGAAGGAAGCCATGCACTGCTAAAAAGCCCATCTCGCGCTCAAAGCTATGACCATACTCAGCTGCTTGCTCACGCGCCTTGTCTACAGAAATAAAGAGCTCTCCAATATAGGTATCGAATTCAGCCATCATCTCTGCTAACTCTGGATGGTCTTCTAAATCTTCTTCTGAAAAAGCAATGTCCATCTCTGGTTTGTATTCCAGACTGATCACATCCGTTGGGCGATCCGTGTCCCGGTATTCCAAGTTCAATTCATGGCTTCGTTCGTTGGTTACAAAGGTCACTGCCATTTCCTTGTCTTCTTTGCCCAATTTTTTTGCAGCAAATTCTAAAATTTCCTGGGTTTGTTTGATCATTTCTTCAGAGACTTGACCGGTCTCATCAACCATTTCAATATACATCTTGGATCACCTCACTATCATTTCAATTATAGCATAAAAATAGCGTATATACTAGAATACACGCTACTTTTACTATTTGAAGAATGCCCTTTTATTCAACCGTCTGTTGGATAGCTTGCATCTGGGCATAGATGCCACCATGAGCAATCAAGTCTGCATGTTGCCCACGTTCGACAATGCGCCCTTCTGATAGAACCAAGATCTGATCCGCATCTTGAATGGTCGATAAGCGGTGGGCAATAATAAAGGTCGTCCGGCCCTTTTGCAGGACTGCCATAGCCTTCTGAATGATCTCCTCTGTCTCCGTATCAATGTGAGAGGTCGCTTCATCCAGAATCAGAATTTTCGGATTCATGTAGAGGGTCCGCGCAAAGGAAATCAATTGGCGTTCGCCACTTGAAAAGGCGGATCCTTTTTCTACGACTGGATGGTCGATTCCCTTTTCAAGGCGCTCTACAAAGGGCCAAGCCCCGACTTTTTTCAAGACATCTTGGACCGCATCCCGATCAATGTGATCCTGACTCATGGCCACATTACTAGCAATGGTCCCTGTAAATAGATAAGGATCCTGCAGGACAATCCCCATATGGCTTCGTAGGCTCTCACGAGAGACTTGGCGAATATCTTGACCATCGATCAAAATCGCTCCTTCTTGAGGATCATAAAAACGATAGAGCAGGTTCATAATCGAAGACTTACCTGATCCAGTATGGCCCACAAGAGCGATGGTTTCCCCTGGACCAGCCTGAAAGGCAATATCTCTCAGAACTGGCTTGCCTTCTTCATAGGCAAATTGAACGTCGTCAAACACGACTTGAGCTTTTTCTATTTTCAGTTCCAATGCACCATCGTCCTCTAAGGGTTGGTCTAAGAAAGCAAGGACTCGGCTCCCCGTTTCTAAGGATCGCCGAATATTTGGGAATTGACGACTAAGATTGGCCATGAGATCAAATAGATTAATCACATAGTTAATATTGATAAATAAGAAACCAGCCGTCACACCGATATTACCCTGTAGGAAAGAAATCCCAGCGATAGTCAAAATGCCTGCAATCACTAAAAACTTGAGCAATTCCGTCAAGGTCCAAGAAGCAATAGAATCGGCTAAGAGAATTCGATCATTGGCTCCTAACATCTTCTGAGTAGTGGCTTCAAACTCCTCCACCACACCAGGTTCTTGATGATAGAGCTGAATCATACTGGCACCATGCAAGAGTTCATTGACCTGGGTATTGACCTCGCTTCGCGCATCAAAGAAATCCTTCATAGGCTGGTCTGTCATGACCTTGTAGAGATACTGAATCCCATAGAAAATTGGAAAGACCAAACACAAGAGAAGTCCCATCATAGGACTCAGATAAAAGAGAATTCCTAGAATAAAGAGGAAACGCACCAAATAGATGACTAAAATCATACAAGAGTTATAAAACTGGGTCCGCAAGGTCTCCGTATCATTGACAATTCTTGTCGCGATCTTCCCAGCCGGTTTATCATCAAAATAAGAAATAGGTAGCCCTTGCATGACTTGAAAAGCTTGGTCTCTCAGACTAGCAGTTACTTGATTACTTCCATGTAGCAAGATCCGATTGCCCATGTAGCTAATCAGTTGCCCCAGGCTCAATACCAAGAGATAAAATCCTCCCATCTGAAGCAAGTCCCCTTGCCCGCCACCGTGGGTCAGTGCAGTCAAAGGCCCATCGATCATCTTTTGGAGAAGAAAGGGAGACAATTCAGAAAAAATGGTGGCTAGTAAGAGGCAAATAAAGCCAGCAAGAAAGACAGTTGGATAAAGCGTGATCCTAGATAATAATCGTTTCAAAACTTTCATCTTATTCTCCTTCCTGTTTTTGTTGCCGTTGGTATTGTTCATAATACCAGCCCTCTTGAGCTAATAAATCACTAGCCCTGCCTTCTTCTACAATCTGCCCTTGATCCAAGACGATGATCCAATCCGCCTGATGAACAGCTGACAAGCGATGGGAAACAATGATGGTCGTCTTGTCTTTTCGTTCTTTTTGAATGGTGTCAATAATGGCCTGTTCAGTCTTCGCATCCACCGCCGAAAGGGAATCATCTAACAGCAAGAGCTCTGCATCTCTTAAGAAGGCACGCGCCAGGGAGATCCGTTGTTTTTGACCACCTGATACAGAGACCCCTTTCTCACCGATCAGGGTGTCCATTCCATGAGACATCCGCTCGAGATCATCCGCAAAAGCAGCTTGGGCTACTGCTTCCACCAAGTCTTCTTGGCTGGCTCCTTTTTTACCAAGCGCTATATTCTCACGGATAGACTTGGAGAATAAAATATGTTCTTGGGAAACATAGCCAATTTTTTCTTCGATGGAGTGTCGGTTGTAGTCCACGATCGGTTGCTGGTTGACCAAGAATTCTCCCTCACCAACTGGGTACTGCCGCAAGAATTGTCGAACCAGGGTAGTCTTTCCTGCACCGGTACGACCAACAATCCCAACCGTCTGTCCTTTCTGAATAGTCCAATCAATGCCTGATAGGCTCTTTCGCTCAGCATCAGGATAGCTGAAAGAATAGTCCTTAAACTGCACCAAATCAATCTGCTCTAGGTAGTGAGAACCATCTGGCTCCAGATCATCCGTTTCATCAATCACTTCTTTTAATTTTTTATAGGACATTTGCCCTGTCTGGTAGACCAAGATCAGGTCCGCCATCATCCACATAGGCTCAATTAAAAAGACCAAATACAGCTGTAAAGCCAATAACTTACCAAGGCTCAACTGCCCGTTTGCCAGGGACCGGCCTCCAAATAGCAAGAGCAAGACTGTCGAGAATCCAATAAACAACAGGGCTAAAGGTCCAAAAGAATACTGGATAGAGGCAATTTTGTCCCCTGTTTTGGATAGACTGGCTGTTTTTTTCTGAAACTGTTTGACCTGCTGGTCCCGTCTACTATAGGCCCGCATGACCCGAATTCCTTCGATCGACTCCAAGACTTCATCATTCAACTGAGCGACTGCTTCCCGGTTTTGCTCAACATACTCCTCCTGCTTTCTACTCAAAAAATAGGTAGAGACGACGAGGAAGATCATAGGAATAAAGGAAATCAAGGTTAATTGCCAAGAAATGAAAAACATGGTCGGAATAATAAAGGCAAACAAGCCACCGCCAAACAGGAGCACCATCATCCCGTAACCAGCCATATCAGCCATCCCATCCACATCTGTCGTGAACCGCGTCAAGAGATCCCCTGAACGGAATTTCTCAAAAAAGGGACGCCGCATAGCTACTAGCTTACGAAACGCTTGTCCCTGAAGGGTTGCCTTGAAATGGACTGACGACTGAAAGAGGCGCAACTGCCAATAAAAAGCCGTCAGGTAATTGAGGATGGCTGATCCCACCAATAGGACCATATCCCATACAAAGTTGGATTGCGTCAGCGTCTGCTGACTCAAATGATCCACTAAGCGCTGGATGACTTGCGTCGGGATCAATAAAGTGTAATCATAAAGAATCAGGACCATAGCGATCTTCACATATCGCCACTTGCGTTCCCTGATATACTCCCAAATAGCTCTGATCATATATTCTCCTTTTCAAAATGGCACAGAAAAAACCCAAGCAAGGAGCTGAGTACGTGCTCAGTCCACACTTGGGTCTTCTGATGCCTGTCACCAATTCAGTTAAGGCAGGCAAAAATGCATACAAAAAACCCAAGACAGACTCCTCCATCTTGGGTTCCATTCAATTTTTACATAGAACTCAACTGAGATTGGAGAAGCTGTGTATTCAATTGTGTCATCAAGAATGTTACTTTGTTCATGATGGTTTTCTCCTTTCTCTTTGTTGTTCTAACTTTACCACGGATTTCTGTGCTTGTCAACGTTTTTTTGAAAATTGTTGAAAAATCCGGACTTTTAAAGATGGACTTGCAAAAAAAGAAGCCTAGATCTTCTCTAAGCTTCTCTCTTCTACTATGCTAGTTGCCGGGATTGAACCGGCGACCTCATCCTTACCATGGATGCGCTCTACCGACTGAGCTAAACCAGCAGTACCTATCTACTATATCATGGAGATAGGTCTTTTGTCAATATCCTGACTCATTTTTCTGCCAAATATTCTTCCTTCGTGAGGACATAATGGACTCTCGTCACCATTCGCCCTTCTTCATGCAGGTCTAGCATCGCGTAGGGCTCCTCGTGAGAAAATTTCATCCCTGATTTGGCCATCACCCGGCCAGAAGCTGGGTTGTCCTGATCATGAACAGCAATGAGCTTGTTCATCCCTAACTGTTCAAAAGCCAAGGCAATGATTGCCTTTGTAGCTTCTGTCGCAAGACCTTGGTTCCAATAATCTTTATTCAGAACATAACCGATACTCCCCTTCTTCAGACAAAGATCCAAATCTAGTAAATCAATAGTCCCGATAAATTTTCCATTTTCTTTGAGCTCGATCCCCCATCTTCCAAGTGGGCTCGCTAGGTAAAAGAGGGCAATATTATTACGCGTCTCTTCTAGACTTTGATTGGTTGCAAAGGTATAGCGCGTAACTGTTTCATTAGAAACGTACTCAAACATAGCCGGTGCATCTTCTAGAGTGACCGGACGCAAGTGCAAACGATCTGTCTCCACTTCACGATAAGCCGCTAACTTCACATATAAATTTTCCATTTAGCACTCCTTCTTTAGGGATTAGTTCAGCAAATAACATAAAGGAAGGCAAGCTCAAATTTTTCTTGCTTTTTGACCCACTTTTCTATAAAATAAAACCATTCGGTTAAAAAAATGAGATGAGGAGTGAAAAGGTTATTGAGTTAGGAGAGCAATCTCACGCCAATGACCTTTTTACACCCATATCTAAGTAAGGAGAAATAATCATGTTAATCGGTATCCCAAAAGAAATTAAAAACAATGAAAATCGGGTCGGTTTGACACCTGCAGGTGTACAAAGCTTGGTGAAGAAAGGCCATCAAGTTTTGGTAGAAACAAATGCTGGACTTGGTTCTGGCTTTGGCGATGAAGATTACGCCAAACAAGGAGCGACTATCGTTGCAACTGCTGCAGAAGCTTGGGCAGCTGAATTGGTGGTCAAGGTCAAAGAACCCCTCGCTGAAGAATACGACTTCCTTCGTGAAGACCTCTTGCTCTTCACCTACTTGCACATGGCTGCTGCACCTGAATTAGCTGATGCCATGGTGACTGCCAAGACAACTGGGGTGGCTTACGAAACGGTTCGAGACCTTGAAGGACAATTGCCTCTTTTGGTACCAATGAGTGAGGTTGCTGGACGAATGGCGGTGCAAATCGGAGCTCACTTCCTCACCAAACAAGAAGGTGGATCTGGTGTCCTCCTAGGTGGGGTACCTGGTGTTCCTAAAGGGAAAGTTACCATCATAGGAGGCGGGGTCGTTGGAACCCACGCAGCTCGGATTGCACTTGGACTCGGCGCCCAAGTGACCATCTTAGATATCAGCGCTAAACGTTTGGCTGTTCTGGAAGATGTCTTTGGTCACCAAATCCAAACCCTTATGTCCAATCCATTTAACATTGAAGCCAGTGTCCGTGATGCCGATGTTGTTATCGGAGCTGTCCTGATCCCTGGGGCTAAAGCTCCTAAATTAGTGACAGACGATATGGTCAAACAAATGCGTCCCGGTTCTGTCATCGTCGATGTAGCCGTCGACCAAGGTGGGGTTATTGAAACAGCGGATCGTGTGACAACGCATACAGAGCCAGTTTACGAAAAACACGGCGTGCTCCACTATGCCGTTGCCAATATCCCAGGGGCTGTCGCTCGCACTTCTACCATCGCCCTCACCAACGTGACCCTACCTTATGTCGAAGCTTTGGCTGACAACGGTTTCCACAAGGCCATCGCCCTTGATGAAGGCTTGCGCCAAGGTGTTACTACTTACCAAGGCCATATCACAAGCCAACCAGTTGCAGAAGGTCTAGAACGCAACTTCACACCAATTGATGAATTGGTTTAATTTCTAATATTTAAAAGGCTGGGCAAAACGTGTCCAGCCTTCGTTGTATGATAGTAATAACTACATGACGCAGTGGTTGATTGGCATCTTTGTTCGCTTTTAAAGCTCCAAAGACGACCTAATCAATTGTGCGGGGGTGGGAAAACGAACTCTTTTTAATTAGTCTGAGTTTTTTCCCACTCCCTTTTTTATTCTGCTTCTTCTTCCACATCCAGTTTTTCTTTGAGGACTGAATTCGGGATGGGCTCGTAGGCCCGGATAATCTCTGCTACTACTGGATGGCGAACGACATCCTTGGCAGAGAAATGCACAAAGTCAATTTGAGAAATATTTTTTAATTTCTCCTGAGCATCAATCAAACCGGATTTGACATTTCGAGGGAGGTCAATCTGGCTGGTATCTCCATTGACAATCATCTTGGAGTTAAAACCAAGACGGGTCAAGAACATCTTCATCTGCATGATAGTTGTATTTTGCGCTTCATCTAAAATGACAAAGGCATCGTCCAAGGTCCGTCCCCGCATATAGGCCAGAGGGGCAATCTCGATAATTTCTCGTTCCATCATCCGAGTAGTCTGATCTTTCCCTAAGATTTGGTAGAGGGCATCATAGACTGGTCGTAGATAAGGGTCTACTTTTTCCTTGAGATCTCCTGGAAGGAAACCAAGGCTCTCTCCTGCTTCTACAGCTGGACGGGTCAAAATGATCCTCTTAACTTGACCACGCTTGAGGGCGGTGACAGCCAAAGTCACAGCTAGGAAGGTTTTTCCTGTCCCGGCTGGTCCAATCCCGAAGGTCACATCATGGTGCTTGACACTATCGACATAAATCTTTTGCCCCAGCGTTTTGACCCGAATGGGCTTGCCGTAGCTATCCTTGATGATTTCTTCTTCATACAAGGCGACGAACTTATCCAATTCATCATTGCGAACCATTTGAATAGCTGTTACGACATCCGGCGTCCCGATGGTCATACCACGATTCACCAAGATCAGCAAAGCCTCAATGACTTGTCTAGCTTTCTCACAATCTTCTTCTTGCCCAATGACCTGGACAATTTCTGTTCGAGCATGGATGATCACATCCAACTCTTGCTCCATCAAACGCAAATGACGCTCATTGGATCCAAACAGATGGAAGAGATCATCTGGATGACTTAATTGAATATCAATTGAATGTTCTTTCAAATAAAGAACCTCTCTATTTCTGTAAGTTTTCTCTATTATAACAAAGTGACCGAGAATTGACCATCCCCGGCTCACCACTATCTTCTGTTACTAATGACCTAAGTATTCTTCCCAGATCGCATCAAATTCTCCTAGATTAAAGGAGAAACTGGCATGTTCTTCCAGAAAGCGGCTGACCTCATCAAAATCATCTGTATGTTTTGGAAAGGCAGACTCATGGAAAGCTAGATCAGCTAGCAAGGCTTTCGGAGCATTGCTTTTGGGATTGCGCTCTGTCATCAGCCAAGTGTAAAATGATTTTCGCATAAGGCTCCTCTTAGATTAGTTCCGTTCCAAACTGGTCTTGCTTGATTTTTTTCGCTTTCATCAAGCCACCCAGAGCCTTTTTGAACTGCCCCTTGGAAATTCCAAAGGTTGCCTTAATCTCTTCTGGGGAGGACTTGTCATTCAAGGTCATAAAGCCACCATTCCCCTCCAAGTAGGCCAAAATCATCTGCGCATCGTTTTCAAGCATTTCAAACGAGCGTGGTTTCAAGGACAAATTCAAGGTCCGATCCACCTCTCGGAAACCGATGACCCGAGCATCTAAGACTTGTCCCAAACGGGGTTCGGCATAGCGCTCACTTGGATGGATAAAGCCCAGCATATTATTCTCAGGCAGGTAAACAAAGGTCCCTGAAAGTTTTAAGCGATAGACGATGGCCGGCCAGTTCTGGTTTTGCATATTGTTGTAGGCTGGACGAGCAATTCGCTGGAAGTCTTCTTGGTAGGCCAAGACACCCCAGATCCGATCTTTTTTATCAACTTCTAGGCGAACAAAGAGTTTATCGCCTTTTTTCGGCCACAGATCCTTGATTTCTGGCAAAATATCCAGAGAGACGACAATCTCCTTATCGGGTAGACCCGTATCGACAAATACACCCAGGTCCTTGCGAACTTCAGTCACTGTCCCCCAGCCAAATTGGTCCTGACGGGCTGTGACTTCTAGGGTGGTCAGACGCAAACGTTGCTTCATATCCGTATAGGCAAAGCCCTTGACGGATTCTCCAAGTGCATGCTCTCCTTCAGACTTGTCCAAGGCATAAGTCTGCCCATCCTTCTGGACAAAGTAAAAGCGATCATTCTCATCCGTTACAAGGCCCACGATATCATGTGCGAGGTTGGTATTCATTTTTTCCTTCTTTCTGGCTAAAGCTCATCAATAGCCCCTTAATGGAAATAAAACTCAGCCAGCAGTGCCAACTGAGTTCATTTCCTCTGTAAACTGCTGGAAATGATTAAACTTCAAGCAATTCTTTTTCTTTGTGTGCTGTCATTTCATCAACATGTTTCACAGCATCATCGGTTACTTTTTGGATCTCTTTCTCAAGATTCTTCAATTCATCTTCAGTGATTTCTTTAGCTTTTTCTTGCTTCTTCGCTTCATCCATCGCATCACGGCGGATGTTACGGATCGCTACTTTAGCATTTTCACCGACTTTTTTCACTTCTTTGGCCAAGTCACGACGAGTTTCTTCTGTCAAAGCTGGGATGACCAAGCGGATAACCGAACCATCGTTGGCTGGAGTAATGCCAAGATCAGAAGCATTCAAAGCGTGCTCGATATCTTTCAATGAAGACTTGTCAAAAGGTGTGATCAACATCACACGAGCTTCTGGAATGGTGATTGATGCGATTTGATTCAATGGAGTATCAACTCCGTAATATTGAACATAGATCCGATCCAAGAGACTTGCATTTGCACGGCCTGCACGGATACTTCCAAATTCACGTCCCAAACTTTGGTGAGACTGAGTCATTCTTTCTTTAGCTTTTTCTACGATTGGATTTGCCATTTTATTCCTCTAACTTCCTTATTTTTCTACATTATTAGAAACGGTAGTACCGATATTTTCTCCAAAGACAACGCGTTTGATGTTCCCTGGCTCATTCATGTTGAAAACGACTAAGTCAATATCATTGTCCATTGAGATGGTCGATGCTGTCGAATCCATGATACGAAGGCCTTTATTGATGACATCACGGTGAGTTAATTCTTCAAACTTCACAGCTGTCTTGTCTTTCTTTGGATCAGCATTATAAACGCCGTCTACCCCATTCTTAGCCATCAAGATTGCGTCTGCTTCAATTTCAGCGGCACGAAGAGCAGCCGTTGTATCCGTTGAGAAGTATGGAGAACCAATGCCTGCACCAAAGATAACAATACGCTCTTTTTCCAAGTGACGAAGTGCGCGGCCACGGATATAAGGCTCAGCGACTTGTTGCATGGCAATCGCAGTTTGGACACGCGTATCTACTCCAACCTGTTGAAGAGAATCCGCCATCACCAAGGCATTCATAACTGTTCCAAGCATTCCAGTGTAATCTGCTTGAACGCGATCCATACCTGCTTCCGCCGCAGGTTCTCCACGCCAGAGATTTCCTCCACCGATAACGAGAGCAATTTCAATTCCAAGGTCATGAACTTCTTTGATTTCAAGGGCCATCTTTTGAACCGTTTTGATATCAATTCCGACACCCCGTTCACCGGCTAACGCTTCACCTGATAACTTAATTAAAATACGTTTATACTTAGGTTCTACCATTTTGTCACTCCTTTTATGATCTGTATTATTTTACCACAAAAAGCGTTTTTTATATAGTAATATCTATCAAAAAAATTTTAACTTATCCACTGAAAAGATATTCATTTTTATCCTACTTTTTATAAAGGATCTAGATTTTGGTAATGAAACTCTTTTACATATGTGATTTAAGGATTGTCGTTTTTATCAATCATCGGTGCATCAACAATTATATGATCTTTTCCAGATGATTATCACTCTGCATCAGGTTAGCTGCTACTATAATATTTAATTTCAAATAAGTAATTTAAACTTGCATTTACTTTCTTGATTATAAGAAAAGAGCCCCCTTTTTTTAGATAAACAGTATAAAACTTTTAAACTGTTTATGGTGGGAGGCTCGTTTTATATCATTTTAATGCTTCTTAGTTAGGTGTATGACTAGTTGAAAAAGGGGAGTGAACATCCCCTTTTTCAAGGCTTTAAGGCCTATCCTAGTCACCAATTAAAACTGGCGTTTTGAATGAAGATAAATCAATCATTCACCAAAGGAAGAAGAATTATTTTTCGTCTTCCTCTTTACGACGTCCAAGTGCTGCCAATCCTACAAGTCCTGCAACTAGTCCGAGTACAGTTGATCCTACAGATGTAGTTTCACCAGTATTTGGAAGTTGTCCTTTAGCTGGTGTTGACTCTACTGGTTTACCTGATGTTGGGTCCATTGGTTTACCTGGGGTTGGGTCCACTGGTTTACCTGGGGTTGGGTCCACTGGTTTACCTGGGGTTGGATTCACTGGTTTACCTGGGGTTGGATCCACTGGCTTATCTGGGGTTGGCTCTACAGGCTTATCTGGGGTTGGCTCTACAGGCTTATCTGGGGTTGGCTCTACAGGCTTGTCTGGGGTTGGTTCTACAGGCTTGTCTGGAGTCGGCTCTACAGGCTTGTCTGGAGTTGGCTCTACAGGCTTGTCTGGAATTGGTTCTACAGGTTTGTCTGGAGTTGGCTCTACAGGTTTGTCTGGAGTTGGTTCTACAGGCTTGTCTGGAGTTGGTTCTACAGGCTTGTCTGGAGTTGGCTCTACAGGCTTGTCTGGAGTTGGCTCTACAGGCTTGTCTGGGGTTTCTTTAAGTTTGTAAACATACGTTACATTCTTATCGCCTTCGATCACTTTACCTGTAGTAGGGTCGGTAGATTTCAAGTGTCCTTCGTCATCCACTTCACCAACTGTGTAGTTGCCTGCTGGGACCAATTCATAAGTCTTACCGTCTTTTTCGATTGTTTGTGGACGGTTGTCTACCACTGTGTTGTAGTCCTTATCAACTGGTTGATTTTCTTCATCCGTCACATCTGACTTGATGGTCTTGCCTTCTGTATCTACATAGTGAACATAAACGTTACCCTTAGGTTGAGTTGGGTCTTCCTTCACTTCTTTATAGACGTAAGTGATGGTTGATTTAGGTTTATCAACTTTACCTTTAACTGGATCAGATGATTCCAAGTGCCCATCTTCGTCCACTTTACCTACTGGGTAGTCACCTTTCGGTACGATCTTGTAGGTCTTACCGTCTGGAGTCTTAATAGTGTTAGGTTTTTCACCTTCCTCAGTGGTGTTATATGGTGTGTCATAAGGTGAGTTTGGTGTATCTTGACGAGGTTTTTCGATTTCCTTGCCATTTTCGTCTACGTAAGTGATGATCACTTCACCCTTCTTCGGCTCTGCTGGGGTTTCCTTCAGTTTGTATACGTAGGTGACATTCTTATCGCCTTCGATGACCTTACCGGTTGTTGGGTCGGTTGACTTGAGGTGACCCTCATCATCCACTTCACCAACTGTGTAGTTACCTGCTGGGACCAATTCATAAGTCTTGCCTTCGAATTCAATCTCTTGTGGGCGGTTGTCTACCACTGTGTCGTAGTCTTTGTCCACTGGTTGAGCGTCTTCATCCGTCACATCTGACTTGATGGTCTTGCCTTCTGTATCTACATAGTGAACATAAACGT
>NZ_JBCOAT010000001.1:477325-496837 GCF_040226615.1 Streptococcus australis
CGTCTTCATCCGTCACATCTGACTTGATGGTCTTGCCTTCTGTATCTACATAGTGAACATAAACGTTACCCTTAGGTTCTTCTTTCAGTTTGTATACGTAGGTGACATTCTTATCACCTTCGATCACCTTACCGGTTGTTGGGTCGGTTGACTTGAGGTGACCTTGGTCATCCACTTCACCAACTGTGTAGTTACCCGCTGGGACCAATTCATAGGTCTTGCCTTCGAATGCAATCTCTTGTGGGCGGTTGTCTACCACTGTATCGTAGTCTTTGTCCACTGGTTGAGCGTCTTCATCCGTCACGTCTGACTTGATGGTCTTGCCTTCTGTATCTACATAGTGTACATAGACGTTACCCTTAGGTTCTTCTTTCAATTTGTAGATGTAGGTAACGTTCTTATCTTCTTTAGCAACTTCTCCAGTTGTAGGATCAGAAGACTTGAGGTGTCCTTGGTCATCCACTTCACCTACTGTGTAAGTACCTGCCGGTACCAATTCATAGGTCTTGCCTTGGAATTCAATTTCTTGTGGGCGGTTATCCACGACTGTGTCATAGTGTTTGTTAACTGGCTGTTGATCTTCGTCAGTTACAGAATTCTTAAGGGTTGTTCCTTCAGTATCTTTATAGTGAACGAAGACATTTCCTTTAACATCAGACTTGACAAAGTAATAATTTACATCCGTCGATGGTTTAATCGCAGTTGGAATTGAGTAGTTGTTAGAGAATGATGCGTACCCCTTCAAATTAGAGTATACTTTTCCGTTTGGAGCTGTAGGGTCATCCGCTACAGATCCGTCTGCTTGAATCACTGGAACTTTACCAGCAATGACATTGTAACTGTTGTTACCCGCACCCGCAGGTGTCAATGATGTGCTTGGGGCATCTTTGAATGGACGTGGATAAGTGTGTAGAGTTCCATCCATTTGTTTATAAGTATCTGTCTCAGTAGCAGACGACCAACCAGTGATAATGAGTGATTTACTTCCAGCAGTTTCGTTGACTTCAAGATAGTAGTCACCATTTTTACTGTTTACTTTTGTAACTTTAGTCTCATCAGCCTTCCACTCTTCACCAGCCTTATTAACTTTACTTGTGTAGATGAGTGTGTACTTAGATACATCTTCAGTACCAATATCTGATGTAGCAAAATTGTTCACTTGAGATGGATCAAGGGCGTAGAATTTCGTTACAGTTGAGCCATCAGTATCAACGATTTCAGAAATACGTTTCACGTAGTAGTGATTTGCTCCACCTTGAAGTTCGACAAGTTTTTGACCGACAACACCCTTACCAAGGATACCAGATGTTTTTTGAGTGGTATCAGTTGTTGCTGCTACTTGTTTGTAACCAGCAAGATCACGATTTCCTGAGGCTGTGAATTGTTGCCCTGCAAGACCTGTTTGCGTATAGCTTGCAAGAACTGTTTCATTTCCAGTTGGTTTGTATGGTTGACCTTCTGTGTATTTGCTACTGTCAACGACTTTATAGTAAGTTGTTTGATCAGCTTTCGCATAAGGAACAGAAGTTTGAACGTTTGGTTTATCTTCATTTTCGTTACCTGGGTAGTTGGTATCACGAATTTGAAGTGTTTCATACTCAAGGTTCGCGTTGACCAATGAGAAGGTTACGTTACCTGGATCAGTTCCGTTAGCACCTGTGTAAGTCAAAGTATTGGTTACATCAGAGTTATTGTTTGTGATGTAGCTTGGAAGAGAGATATTGCTTTCACCAGCATGAATAGTACGAGTGTAAGCTTCTGTACCATCAGATTTCTTCACGATACGCAAGTAAACATCTGGGTTAGCTGAAAGGCTACCAGTGATGGCAGAACGATCTACTGCAAGAGTAGCATAATAATCAAAGTTTGTTTTAGCTCCAGTAGCGTGGTTCGTTTTAAGGAATTGCCATACACCAAAGGTATAACGATCTGCGTTTGGATCCAAAGCGTAACCAGATTTATTGAAAGCTGCATCTTCAATCGTTGCACCGTTCGCATTTGAGATTACTGGATTAGTATCGACGCTACCAGTAGTGCTTGTTGAGATTGGAGCCAACTGTGCAGCTACTGCTGGAGCACCATTAACAGTTGTATTTCCATTGAAACCTGCATCCTTCAAGGTTGCCATCATATCATCTACTGACTTGTTCAAGCGTTCTCGTTGTTCAGCGTATGATTGGGGTTTTACTTCAGAATTGCTCGAAGCTTCTTTTGTTGGCAATTCAGCTTGAACTTTTGCAACAGCCTCTTTGATAGCAGCTTTCTGCTCTTCATTTTGATGAGTAGAAGCATATTTTTCTGCTATCTGGTTCAATAAGGCGGCCTCAGAAGCATTTTGTTCCAAGATTGCTTTATCATCCGATGCTACAGCACTTTCGACCACTTGGGATGAACTTGCTGCTTGAGCTTTTGTTTCTGTAGCAGTTTCATTTTGAGGGACTGAGACTTCTTTCGAACCTTCTTCAGTCAATGGAGCTGCTTCAGGTGAAAGGGATGGAGCACTCACTGCTGTAGAGGAAGAAACTACTTCGTTTCCTACTTCATCCGCAAACGTAGTAGATGCAACTGTAGTAGCACTTAGAACTGCTGCTGCCACTAAGATCCCTTTTAAGAGGTGACGGCTCTTAGCAGAAACAGCGTCTTCACGAACCTCAGCAACAACAGTCTCTTCGACTTGACCTCGGATCACTTTGAGCAAACCAAAGTTTGAAGTGGCCGCACGCAACCAGTTCTTACCTGACTTGATCAACTTGAAACGAGTCACTCGATCAGTTTCACGGAATTCTCCGTTTGAACGTTTAAAAATCATTTGATTCTCCTTAATTTTTATTTTCACCTATATTATACCTTTTTTCTGTACTTATGCAAGCGTTTTAATGTTCATCAAATTTATCATCAGGGAGAACGATTTTGAAAGCATTCAAAGAAATAAAAAAAGCTACCCGAAGGTAGCTTTGATTTCTAATTAAAGTGAGTTAACATCCACTTTGATACCAGGACCTTGAGTTGTAGTCAAAGTCAAGCTAGTTACGTAAGTACCTTTAGCTGTAGCTGGTTTTGCTTTTTGGATAACATCGTTGAAAGCTTTGAAGTTTTCAACCAATTTGTCAGCGTCAAATGACACTTTACCGATGATTGCTTGTACGATACCTGCACGGTCAGCACGGTAAGTGATTTTACCACCTTTAGACTCTTCAACTGCTTTAGCAACATCCATTGTTACAGTACCAGTTTTAGGGTTTGGCATCAAGTTACGTGGTCCAAGGACACGTCCAAGACGTCCAACAAGAGCCATCATGTCAGGTGTAGCGATAACAACGTCGAAGTCCAACCAACCATCGTTGATTTTCGCAACAAGGTCATCTTCACCTACGAAGTCTGCACCAGCAGCTTTTGCTTCTTCAGCTTTTGCACCACGTGCAAATACAAGAACGCGAGCTGTTTTACCAGTTCCGTTTGGCAATACCATTGCACCACGGATTTGTTGGTCAGCTTTTTTCACGTCGATGTTCAAGTTGTAAGCAACTTCTACAGTTGCGTCAAATTTTGCAAAGTTAGTTTCTTTTGCAAGAGCTACAGCTTCTTCTACGCTGTATGCTTTTGTGCTGTCGATTTTTTCAAGTGCAGCACGAAGTTGTTTGCTTTTTTTAGCCATTTTATCTTTCTCCTTGTAATGTGGTCATATCGATTTTCATCTCCCACGTCACTCGTCTCATGATCAAGTGTATTGCGGGCAAATAGGATTGTTACAATTAGTCAGTAACAGTGAATCCCATAGAACGAGCAGTACCTTCGATCATACGCATTGCAGACTCAATGTTTGCAGCGTTCAAATCTGGCATCTTAGTTTCAGCAATTTCTTGTACTTGCGCACGAGTAACTGTTGCAACTTTCGTTTTGTTAGGTGTACCTGATCCTTTTTCAACACCTGCAGCTTTTTTCAAAAGAACAGCAGCTGGTGGTGTTTTTGTAACGAAATCAAATGATTTATCTTCATAAACAGTGATCACAACTGGGATAATCATTCCAGCTTGGTCAGCTGTACGAGCGTTAAACTCTTTAGTGAATCCCATGATGTTGATACCTGCTTGACCAAGTGCTGGTCCAACCGGTGGAGCTGGAGTAGCTTTACCAGCAGGGATTTGCAATTTTACAAGTTTTTCGACTTTTTTAGCCATTTCTTAAATCCTCCTTTGTGGTTTTGGCGGTAATTACAGATTTTTACCTCCCACAAGTATGCTCTGCGCATACCTTTCTATTATACACTATTTTCTTCCGAATGCAAGAAAAAATTTCATTTCCATCACACTTTTTTTACTTTTGTGATAAAATGGAGGTATGTTAATAAAAGTTGCTTCCCTTGTATTTATTTTTTTGACCCTGATTCTCAGTGGGATTATTATTCGAGTCTTTAAACTGCGTCGATATGGTTGGAATTTTGCCGATCTGGCTTTTCCTCTGTTCGCGCTTGAATACTATTTAATTTCAGATGCGGCTTACTATCATAATTTGTTGCCGCAACTGTTATTGGCCTTGTCCCTCTTAGCTATCGGCTTGACTATCTATTTCTTGAAAAAGAAACGTAGCTTTTACTATCCGAAATTTTTCAAGTACTTTTGGCGCGCAGGCTTTCTCATTACCTTCTTCCTTTACCTCATTATGACGATTAGCCTCTTTATCTGATTTTAATAATAAAATAACGGTATTAACTAGATCCAAGATGATTTAGCTAATACCGTTTTTTTTATTTGTTTCTGGACTTATGCAGATGGGTCACCAAGGTATAGACAAGACGATTCATCACCCATAAGACTCCTTCCATGACTAGTCCTAGGACAAGGGTCAAGATCCAGCCAGTCAGATGAAGGTGGCTGAGATTAAAAATGGAAGAAAATACAAAGACCGACAGACAAAATCCTGTTACATTAAGAAGGATGATGCTCAATTTTACATGATTGAAGGGAAGGCTGAGTTGGTATACTTTTGTAAAGCCAATCAAAGCCAGCAGGTAAATCGAGATGGTCGAAATATCTCCCTGACTTAATCCAAGGAAAGGACCCAGAACCACAAGAAAAAGTACCGATATGAGATTGGTCAAGGCAGCTGGAAGAGCTTGCTCTATCACGGTTTCAATAAAGTCTCCTTCTATCCGGGCACGATTCTTCTCCAAGGCCAGTAAGAAACCGGGGATTCCGATGGTAAATCCACTGATCAAGGACATCTGAGAAGCCTGGATAGGATAAGTGAAAGCAAAGAGAATGGCCAAAATAGCCAATAATATTGAAAAGATATTCTTGACCAAAAAGAGACTCGCCGAACGCTGAATATTGTTGACCACTCGGCGGCCTTCATCTACAATCGAAGGCATGTGGGAGAAGTCTGAATCTAAAAGCACAACCTGAGCTACCTTTTTGGTCGCATCATGCCCCGTATTCATGGCAATACTACAATCAGCTTTTTTCATAGCGAGGATATCATTGACCCCATCTCCTGTCATTCCGACCTTATGACCATCTGCCTGCAAGCTCTCTACGAGGATTTGTTTTTGCTCTGGACTAACCCGTCCAAACACTGTGTAGGTCCGTGCTGCATCTACTACCTCCTCATACGTCTTAAGCTGACTGGCGTCTACCACTTGATCTGCATCAGGAATACCTGCTTTTTGAGCAACGGCAGCAACTGTCACAGGATGATCCCCTGAAATAACCTTGATGGTCACCCCTTGTTTTTGGAAATAAGCAAAGGTTTCAGGAGCAGTCGATCGTACAGGATTCTCCAAGACCAAAGCTAGGAGGGGAAGGACTGGAGCTTCTAATACTTCCGTCAATTGCTCCCCCTGGTAATGCCCCAAAATAAGGACACGCGCCCCTCGTTCAATCTCTCGCTGCCAGACTTCTTGGTAAGCATCGAGATCATCTCGAAGCAAAACATCCGGTGCCCCTAGTAGGTAAATGCCTTCTTGGAACTGAAGGCCCCCAAATTTCTTCTTGGATGAAAAAGGAAGACGGTCTTGAACGGTCCAACCTTCACTTATTTGGACTGAGTGATACTGCCGAATGGCCGTGATGGTAGCATTCTGATCCTCACTGGCCTGGAGATAGTGACTTAATATTTTTTTGCCTTCTTTTTCATCTAGTGCCAAGGGGAGGAGCTCACTCACCTGCATCCTGTGTTCGGTAATGGTTCCCGTCTTGTCTAGACAAAGGACGTCGATACGGGATAGGGTTTCAATCCCCTTCATACTATTGAGTAGGACCTTTTGAAGGGCTAAACGGGTTGCTCCAAGCACCAAGGCTAGGGTCATTAAGAGGTAGAGCCCTTCTGGGATCATCCCAATGATGGCACCAACCATAGAGGTAATGCTAACTTTGAGGGAGTCTTGATTTCCTAGATAGCTCTGCAAGAACAAGAGCAAGCCAATCGGGATGAGAATCATTCCGATCATTCGGACGAGACCATCCACAGCATGAACCATTTCGGATTCTTCGTGTCCTTTGACTTTCTTGGCGGAGAGACTCAGCTGATTAATATACGACGCATCTCCTACTTGTTCCAAGACGGCAACTGCTTGACCTGAGATGACAAAACTTCCTGACATGAGTTTCTGATTCTTACCTTTAGGGATTTCATCTGCTTCACCTGTTAATTGAGACTCATCGACCATAATCGAGCCATCCAGAACCTTGGCATCTGCATAGATCTGATCCCCTGCTTGGAACAAGACGACATCCCCCTCTACCACCTGGTCGACAGGAAGATCCAGCCGTTCTCCTTCACGAATCACTCGAGCTTTCTCCACTTGAAGAAGGCGCATCTTATTCAAAATCCGCCGAGACCGCAATTCTTGAACAATCCCAATCAAGGAGTTAACGACCACAATGGGAACAAATAACATATTGTTCCAAGACCGTACTAGTATCAATAAGATAGCTAGAATACCAAAAACCAGGTTAAAATAGGTAAAGACATTTGAATAAATAATCTCTCTGGTCGACTTTTCAGCCGTGATGGTTACTCGATTTTGTTTGCCTTTTCTAATTCTGCTTTGGACTTGCTCATTCGTTAGCCCGCTATATCGCTTCTCTTCCATATTTTCTTCTTTCTTTTTTCTGTATCTAGTTTAGCAAAAAGAATGTCTTCTGGCTTGAGACTAGAGACCGAAGATTGTGTAGACCTATTCGTGAAGTTCAAGAGGCAAGCAATCTGGATCAAAGAAGAAAGCCATTTTGCGCCCATCAAAATCATCCACCCGTAGTTCTGTATGAGGGATTCCTAATTGGTCAAACTCTGCTAGACAGGCTTGAACATCTTCCACTTTAAAAGCCAGATGACGGAGACCGGTATGCTCTGGATGAGGGAGAAAGGGTCTTTTTGGGGCATCTGGTTTGATAAATATTTCCAAGGTCAGATTTCCCTTTCGAATATTAAAGAGAATATCCTGCTTTTCTGGTCGATGGTGTTCGTCTAAAGGTTCAAAGCCTAACTTGTCTACATAAAATTCTCTGGTTTTATCATAATCGTGGCCAATAATGGCAATGTGGTGAATGGTATCGAGATGCATCTGCTGTCCTTTTCTTTTTTATCGTAAACAAAACCTGCCCCTTGTACAGGCAGGTTTTTGCTATTGTCAAATGTCTCATTCCTTCTTCATCTAAAGAAAGATTAATTGGTCTGTAAGACCTTTCTTGGCTTGGTTCCTTCAGCTGGTCCGATGACACCCGCTGCTTCCAAGTCTTCCATGAGGCGAGTGGCCCGGTTAAAACCAACCGATAAGCGACGCTGAATCATCGAAGCACTGGCTTTTTGAGTTTCAATCACGAGCGCCTTTGCCTCTTCAAAGAGAGGATCGCCTTCGTCTGAGCCACCCATACCTCCATCAAAGTCTGACTCAGATACTTCACCTGGATCGAAGGCATCATCATAATCCGCTTCAGCTTGCTCTTTGACGAAGTTGACAATCCGCTCCACATCGTCATCTGAGATAAAGGATCCCTGTAGACGGATCGGATGATTTTCATCAATCGGTTTAAAGAGCATGTCTCCACGACCAAGCAATTTCTCCGCTCCATTTTCATCCAAGATGGTCCGTGAGTCGGTCCCAGATGATACCGCAAAAGCGACACGGGAAGGCACATTGGCCTTGATCAAACCTGAAATAACATCAACCGATGGCCGTTGAGTCGCAAGGATCATGTGGATCCCCGCTGCACGCGCCTTCTGTCCGAGGCGAATAATAGCATCTTCCACTTCTTTGCTTGCCACCATCATCAAGTCTGCTAACTCATCCACAATGACCACAATCAAAGGAAGGGGCACTTGCTTCATCTCAGACTGGGCATTGTACTCAGCCACTTTGGCATTAAAGCCAGCAATATTGCGAGCGCCTACTTTCGAGAAGAGCTCGTAGCGATTTTCCATCTCATCGACAACCTTTTGCAGGGCACGACTGGCCTTGCGTGGGTTGGTCACAACTGGGATCAAGAGATGAGGAATATCATTGTAGACAGAAAGCTCCACCATCTTTGGATCGACCATCATAAATTTGACTTCGTCCGGACGGGCCTTCATCAAGATACTCGAAATGATCCCATTGACCGCTACTGACTTACCAGATCCGGTAGACCCCGCTACCAAGAGGTGGGGCATCCGGGCCAAATCAAAGGTCCGAGCTGAACCATCTACGGCCTTCCCAAGAGGAATCTCAAGGAGTTTAGCTGGGTCTGTTTTGGACTGCTCCCACAATTCACGGAAGGAGACCGTCGCAATCTCTGAGTTGGGCACTTCAATCCCGACCAGAGACTTCCCTGGAATCGGCGCTTCAATCCGCACATCCTTGGCAGCTAGAGCTAAGGCCAAATCATCTGCTAGGTTGGAGATGCGGTTGACCCGCACACCCACAGCTGGCTTGACTTCATACTTGGTAACAGAAGGACCGATTTCCGCCCGCTCCACTGTCGCCTTGATGTTAAAACTTGCAAAGGTCTCTTCCAAAATGCGGATGTTCTGGCGAACGATGTTTTTCTCTTTGGATTGATTTTTCGGCTTGTCAGGTGCGAAGAGATCAATCGTTGGAAGTTTGTATTGAAGGAGTTCCTTAGGCGTGAAGTCTACAGTGACTTCTTCATCCATATCCTCCTCTTCTGCGACTTCCTCCATCTCTTCTGGGTAGTCGTCCGACCATTCTTCCGAATAGCCTTCCTCTTCATTTGGTAGATAAATTTGAGGATAGGCCTCCTCTGCGGGCGCTTCTGCTTCGATCACAGGTTCCATGACCTCACCTGTCTCAAGATCTACAGGATAACCTTCTGTACTCATGGGACTAGCTTCTGCAAGTTGATCGATACGGGCAGCCTCCTCTGCTTCTGCTTGAAGGGCCTTCTTCTCTTCACGCTCGACAAAGCGCTCTTGGCGACGAATTTCTCGTTTTTCCATAAAGGAGTGAAAAGCTGCGACAGCCTGCTCATACAAATCATAAACCGAATAAGAACTCATCAAGAGAAGTCCTAATACGATCAAGAGTCCTCCAATGAAATAAGTCCCGATGTTCGAGAGCAAGAAGGCAATCGGCGTATATAAGATCGCTCCTAGTAATCCTCCTCCTGCAAAAGAAGAGACGCGAAGGTGCACGAGGTCCCCTAAGATACGTGAGAAGGTTGGCCCGAAAGAAGAGCCTTCAAGTTTCAAGAGGGAGACAAAGTAAGCTTGATAGATTAGTAGCAAGCCGGCAAAAAGACTTAAAAAGCCAGACAAGGTCCCCTCATGCTTCTCAATCCATTTGAAAAAGAAGAGGTAGACAATAACAGCCGTCATCGCTACGTAAGCCAGACTACCCACCAAGAGACGGATAAGGTTGTAGGTCACTAAGCCTAAGGCTCCTAATCGTAAAAAGGCGAAAATGAAGACGAGAGTTAAGACAATCGTCATAATCATTCGGCGAATTGCTTTTTTTCTTTCTATTTCTGCTTTAGACAGTCGTCTTGTCGACCGTGTTTTTTTTGATTGATTATTGTTTGCCATAACCTTAATTATACCACATTTCTAGACTAGTTCTCTAGTAAAATCCTTTTCTCTCATCTGCGAAAGCAACAACAAAAAACAGCACCTCACAGGTACTGTTACTTATAGATTTTTCTTTGGGTGGCGGTCGTTGATGGCTTGATGCTCTTTCAACGCTTGTTTTCCTTTTTCCGTCAACTGATAGCCCCGAACTGTGAACTCTTGTGCCAACTCTTCTTCGGTAAAGTGATTCGCCAAAGCCTGGTTCAAATCGGCTGATTTCATTTTGGACAAGCCCGCGACTCCCTTCTTTTTGAGAATGGCTTTTTTCATGGTCGCATTGATATGGTCCAGCGAATCAAAAGCGGATTCGATAACAGCATACCCCTTATCTACCAAAGCCTTCAAATGTTCCGGCGCATGAATCCCATAAGTGTATTCGAAGTACTTAGGAAACCAAGTCTCCGTCGTAAATGTTCCAAAATGGATCCGCCACAAGAGAATAATATCCCCTGCAAGCAAGCCATCTTGAAGCAACTCCATGTTTCGTTTAGAAACAGGCTTTGGATCCAACAACCAAGCTTCCAAGTCTCTCTCAGGCGAAATATAAGGTTTCACCTCTAAGGTTTCACCTCGTGGTCTGCATAAAATTTTTCTAGTATATCTGAAATAGTTGTCATCTATTTCTCCATTTTAATCCTATCTTTTTTTAATTATTTATACCTTCATTTGGAAAAATCCTGTTTTGATTGGAGGATTTACAGATAATTCCCCTCATCCTTCAAGTATTGTTGCGCCTTTCGAACGATATAGAGCGACTCATCTTCTGAGACTAATTTGCGAAAGAGCTCTTCCGCTCTAGGCTTATCACCTTTAAGAGTAGCATTCAAGGCTTGGTAGTAGATAATTTCCAACTGTTGGTACTTGAAATCATTGCTTAAATCTTCGAAATAGTCATTGCTTTGGTGGGCAACGGTTAAATCATAAAGAGCGAGACAGACCTTTTTAGTTTTCTCAGCTAGTGTGGTGTCTGTAATAGTCAATTCATTTAATCGAGCCTCCAGCTCTTCCTTAGACAAATCAGGATCTGTCAGGACAATTGATCGCATGAGATAACTCTCAAAAAAGTTCTTATATTTCTGCGGTAGTTCCTTCTTACTGAGTGCTTCCCTAGCTTCTTTTATGACAGTATCGAAATCTCCCATCATAAAAGAATAGGCAACCGATGTCAGCTTCATATCGATCTGTAAAATGGGCTTTTTCACATTCTTGTTCAACTGAAGGTATTGCTGCCAAAAAGCTAAATCTAAGTCTACATGGAGCAAGGTGTTGCACTTGTTGGTATAGCTCTTCTTAAGCAAGTGGAGAAATAAAAACAAGCCTGCAAGGACCAATAAGAGGCCACCCGTCTGAAGAAGGGTATCTCTGACCACGAACCCAATGCAAATAATCAGAAGCATTGCCAACAAGCCAGCAGATCTAATATAGAGTCTATAGTTTTTACGTAGAGTTTTATAATCCATCTTGTAGCCTCCTATCCATGATTTGTTTTATTTTAGGAATTCGTTCATTTTTCAACAAAACGACTTACCTCCCATCATACCTTATTTTTCATAGGCCCGCAAGCTGAATATCGCCTCATCCAAAGGATAGATTTGAATCAAATGGAAAATTAAGGTACAATAGAGGGTAGACTAATGTGTTGAAAGGATTAATATGAAAAAATTAATTGCCCTACTTGTATTTTCCGGTTTAGCTTTGGCAGGATGTGGCTCTAATCAATCAGATACAAAGACATCTTCTAGCTCGGCTTCAGAAACTAAGCAATCAACTACTTCTAGCGTAGATGCTAGTGAACAAAAGAAATTAGATCAGCTTCGTAAGGATATCCAAGATGCGATGACCAATGAAAATGCGGTCTTTCCTCAGCTCTCCAACGAAGTTGCTGAAGATGAAGCTGTCGTGAAAATCACGACCAACAAAGGGGACATTACCGTTAAGCTCTTTCCGAAATACGCACCTTTAGCCGTTGAGAATTTCTTAACCCACGCTAAGGATGGCTATTATAATGGCCTCCTCTTCCACCGCGTGATTAATAACTTTATGATCCAAACAGGAGATCCTAAAGGAGATGGTACAGGTGGTGAGTCCATTTGGAAAGGAAAAGATAGCTCTAAAGATTCAGGAGCAGGCTTTGAAAATGAATACTCTCCTTACCTCTACAATCTTCGTGGTGCTTTAGCCATGGCCAATTCCGGTCCAAATACAAATGGTAGCCAATTCTATATTAACCAAAATAAAGAAGACTGGTCCAGCAAGCTTCCAACTGAGCGCTTCCCTGCTAAAATCATCGAAGCCTATAAGAATGGTGGAAACCCTACCCTTGATGGTGGGAACTACACTGTCTTTGGACAAGTCATCGACGGCATGGATGTAGTCGACAAAATTGCCGAAGTTGAAACGGACGACAAAGACAAACCAAAAGAAGATGTCAAAATTGAAAAAATGGAAATCGTAAAAGACTACGTTTTCAAGAAATAAGTAAAAGAGAACCTCGCGGTTCTCTTTTTGTGTTTACGTCAATTCATTAAAGTCCCAGATTTGGTCCATCCAGCCTTCATAGAAATCTGGCTCGTGGCAAACCATGAGGATCGATCCCTTGTATTCTTTAAGGGCCCGTTTCAATTCTTCTTTGGCATCCACATCCAAGTGGTTAGTCGGCTCGTCTAGTACCAAGACATTGTTTTCACGGTTCATCAAGAGACAGAAGCGTACCTTGGCTTGCTCCCCACCGGATAACACCTGAATTTGACTCTCAATATGTTTGGTGGTCAAACCACAACGGGCAAGGGCGGCACGGACTTCCGCTTGGTTGAGAGCCGGAAAGGCATTCCAGACTGCTTCTAGTGGTGTCTGACGATTGCCACCTTCTACCTCTTGTTCAAAGTAGCCAAGCTCTAGGTAGTCTCCACGCTCGACTTCACCAGCGATTGGTGGGATGATTCCCAGCAAGCTCTTCAAAAGAGTGGTTTTCCCGATCCCGTTGGCCCCGATGATGGCCACCTTTTGATTGCGTTCAAAGGTTAGATTCAAAGGTTTGGTTAAAGGACGATCATACCCGATTTGAAGGTCCTTGGCTTGGAAAATGAAGCGTCCAGGAGTTCGGGCATTTTTAAATTCAAAGGATGGTTTTGGTTTCTCACTTTGCAACTCAATGAGTTCCATCTTGTCAAGCTTCTTCTGACGAGACATGGCCATATTCCGTGTAGCCACACGCGCCTTATTCCGCGCTACGAAATCTTTCAAATCAGCAATCTCTTTTTGCTGGCGCTCATAAGCCGCTTCCAATTGCGATTTCTTCATTTCATAGACTTCAAGGAATTGGTAGTAGTCTCCTGAATAGCGGGTCAACTGTTGATTTTCCACATGGTAGACGATGTTGATTACATCATTCAAGAAAGGAATATCGTGGGAAATGAGGACAAAGGCATTTTCATAGTTCTGCAAGTAGCGTTTGAGCCAATCGATGTGCTCCGCATCCAAGTAGTTGGTTGGCTCGTCCAAGAGAAGGATATCTGGTTTTTCAAGGAGCAATTTAGCCAAAAGGACCTTGGTCCGCTGCCCACCTGAAAGGGCCGTCACATCTGTCTCCATGCCAAAGTCCATGACCCCAAGAGCACGCGCCACTTCATCTATCTTAGCATCCAAGGTATAGAAATCCCGACTCTCTAACCGATCCTGGAGCTCTCCAACTTCTTCCATGAGAGCATCCATATCCGCTCCATCTTCAGCCATTTCCATATAGAGGTCATTGATGCGAGCCTCTGCTTTAAAGAGCTCGTCGAAAGCTGTCCGCAAGACATCGCGCACCGTTTGCCCTTCTTTTAGGACAGCATGCTGGTCAAGATAGCCAGCGGTCACATACTTAGACCACTCGACCTTCCCTTCGTCGGGTTGCATCTTGCCCGTCACGATGCTCATGAAGGTGGATTTCCCTTCACCATTGGCCCCTACCAATCCGATATGCTCTCCCTTTAACAAGCGGAAGGACACATCCTCAAAAATAGCCCGGTCTCCAAAGCCGTGGCTTAAATTTTTCACCTCTAAAATACTCATGATTGACTCTCTTTCATTGATTTCACTCGTATGATTATATCATCTTCAAGACAGAATTAAAAGGGAGTCCAACTCCCTTTTCTCTTACAAACCTAAGTCCGCATATGGCTTCCGGTATCCCACTTGAACAACTTTTCCATCCTTCACTAAGAGAGGGCGCTTGATCAGCATGCCATCGCTAGCTAAAAGGTCTGCCGCTTCTTCTACCGAAAGCTGATCCACCTTGTCTTTCAAGCCCAATTCCCGATACTTCATCCCACTAGTGTTAAAGAAGGATTTGATTGGTAGGGAAGACTCCTTGATCCAGGTTTGTAGTTGCTCACTGGTCGGTGTGTCTACCACGATGTCTTGGCTATCAAACTCGCAACCTAAGCTCGTTAACTCCGATTTCGCCTTGCGGCAGGTTGAACATTTTGGGTATTCAATAAATGATAACATCTTTTCTCCTTATTCTTTCCAAGATATGGCCTCATGTTGCAACAACCAACGTTTGCGATCTAGTCCAGCAGCATAGCCTGTCAACTTTTTCTCCGTCCCCAGCACTCGGTGACAAGGGATGAGGAGGAGCAAGGGATTCCGACCTACTGCTTGACCGATGGCTTGAGCCGATCTGCAAGACAAGGCCCGGGCGATCTCTCCATAAGTCCGACTTTCCCCATAGGGAATCTGAGCTAGGTAGGTCCAGACTCTTTGTTGAAAGTCTGTCCCTTGAGGAGATAGGGGAAAGGGCATGGAAGGATTTTCCCCTATAAAGTATCGATCCAGCCATTCAAAGACAGCTCCATGAAGTGGCTGACAAGCTTCTTCGATATGCTCAAGCCCCTGCTCACAATTGGCTTGGTCACAAAACCAGATCCCTACTAGGCTTTCCTCATCCACCACAATAGATAGAGGTCCCAAGGGACTCTGATAGAGTTGCCGATAGAACCTAGTCATTTTGAGATTGTTCTGCACGGTAGTCCCATCGATCGTCTTCGCTAATCACTTGGAAGAGGCTGGTTTCTGCCTTCCGTTTAATCTTCTGATAAGCGAGACGAACTCCATCAATTGGTACCTTCCCACAGTAATGGAAGCCTAACTTCTCTAAAAGGTGTTGCATGACCTTGTTGTCAGGATGGGTATCACAGCGAAAATCCGGGCCTTTCTCTCCTTCGATCAAGCCTTGAAGTAAGGTTTGGGCTACGCCTTGTCCAGCAGCTTCTTTGGCAACAGCGATCCGGTGAAAACTGATATAGAGATAGTTATCATGTTCCCATTTTCCGTCATAAATGTCATTATAAGCTGCTTCATTTCCCTTGTAGAGAGCGGCATAAGCTACGACTTCTTGATTCTCTACAGCTACATAACCACGGCTTTCTAGGATATCCTCAAAAATGGTTTCTTGATCCGGATAACCATCCTGCCATTGGTCCACTCCAGCTGCAGCTAAGCTATCTTTGCCATCTTGAATGATTTCCATAATCCGATTGATTTCATTGGGATAGGCCATTCTAATTTCCATCAGACTCTCCTTTTTCCTCCTCATGGTGGTAACGGGCATAGAGATCACTCTTTTGCAGCCCGAATTGTTTGGCAACCTGTTTGATTGCCTGGTTCTTTTTCATGCCAGACTGGACCAGAAGATCAATCTCTTGGATCAGATCCACTTCTTCTAGATCTGGCTCCTGCTCACTGGCTCCCTCCACGATCAGGAGGCACTCTCCTTTAAGGGGATTTCCCTCTAGATAGTCCACTAACTCTGTGATGGTCCCTCGCGTGTACTCTTCATAGATTTTGGTCAGTTCTCGAACCAGGACAACCGGACGGTCTCCATAGACTGCCAGCATATTTTCAAGGGTCGCTCGTACCCGGTGTGGGGACTCATAAAAGATCTGGGTCTCAGGATAGGCTAGCTTTTCCTGGAAAAAGGCCTTTTGCTGCCCTTCCTTGCGTGGAAGAAAGCCATAAAAGATATGGGGCTGGGGTGCCAGGCCACTGGCAATTAGGCCGGTAATGCCGGCACTCGGACCAGGAACTGCCACAACAGGGATCTCTCGCTCAATCGCTGCCTTGACCAGGTCGTGACCTGGATCCGAAATACTAGGCAGTCCTGCATCCGATACCTGGGCCAGGTCCTTTCCAGACTCTAAATGAGCTAGCAAATCAGGAATTTTCTCCATGGCATTGTGCTCATGGAAGCTAGTTTGTGGTGTCGCAATCTCAAAATGCTTGAGCAAGAGTCCTGTATTGCGTGTATCTTCTGCTGCTATCAGATCCACCTCTTTTAGAGTTTGGATCATGCGGTAGCTCATGTCATCCCGATTGCCAATTGGGGTTGGCACTAAAAATAGAGTCCCTGTCGATTTATCCCCTTTAAAACTTCGTTGAATCTGCATGTTTACTCCCTAAATAACAATTCATCACAGAAAATACACTCTTCATCATTTTCACGACGTTGACCATAGGAGTCTGTACAAACATGAAATCCATCATTGTAAATTCTTTGTAAATTTTCACGACCATTGCGATGGAATTTAGGGGAGCTGGTTTTCTCCACTTCTCCTAAGCGCTCTCTTAATTTATCATTTTCAAGACGCAGAGCTGTATTTTCCTCGACAATGAGTTTGAGATTTTTCTTAATGGCTTCAACTTCTGCTAATGTAACCAGCAATTCCTGGGAGAAGCCATCCAAAGCATCAAATAATTCTTTTTT
This sequence comes from Streptococcus australis, assembly GCF_040226615.1. GTDB lineage: Bacteria > Bacillota > Bacilli > Lactobacillales > Streptococcaceae > Streptococcus > Streptococcus australis_E. Next base: position 494,130 of record NZ_JBCOAT010000001.1, read on the forward strand.
ATTCATCTCTTTACCTTCTATTTTTCAACTGTAGGACCATATACTCGAGAGCATTTTGAAAACTCACATTCCGTTCCCACATCTGTTTGGCCAAGACCAATTTTTCTAGATACTCTCTTCCTAAGGACTGACCGATGGAGCGTGCAAAGAGCAATTCCAACAAGCGAAAGGCTTGAGCCTGCTTTTCTTTATCATCCGTCTCTTGAACCAAGCGAGAGACCAGTAAGTAGATATGCGGATCTGCTTTTAGACAAGCTGCAACGAAACGCTCACACTCCCTCGCCAGATCGAAAAAGGAGGTATTCTGAGCGAGAATTTGAGCCTCTTGGAAACCTTGACTAAAGTTGGCTAACAGATCTGCTTGTTGAAGCAAGAGACCTTCCTGAAGGAGATACTCTTTTAGGAAATCTTGGTTTTTTGGAAAATGGACCTGCTGCGCCCGACTTTTTATGGTCGGGAGAACCAGCTGCTCATCTGCTGTCAGCAGAAAAATATGAACTTCACTCTGAGGTTCTTCAATCACCTTGAGGAGGGAATTGGCCGCATTGACATGCATCCGGTCTGCATCGCAGATGATAAAGACTTGCTTGAATCCTTCGTAGCCTGACTGAGAAAAATGCTGGATCAAATCCCGGATCCGATCCGTTTTGATGATTTGATTGACCGGTCGGACAACCGTTACATCTGAGAATTCATCCTCTTCAATCAAGCGACAAGCCCGACAAGTCCCACAGGGCCAAACACCCTTCTTATCCGTACAAAAGAGACTTTGGGACAAGAGCTGGGCCATCTCAAAACTTCCAAAATCTCCTGTAAAGAGATAGGCGTGGCTCAAGCGGTCTTGTTCTAAAATAGCTTGGAAGCGATCGACTAACTGAGGTTGAAGTTTTTGCACTTGTTCTAACTTCATTCACTGATCTCCAAGACTTCTTTCAATAATAGCCAAGTATCCTCGACCACCTGGTCAAAAGGTTGACTGGCATCAATTTTCACCACACGTTGTGGTTCTTTTTCGAGGATAGCCAGATAGCCTTGACGGACTTTCTGATGGAGACTGAGTCCTTCTAGATCCAAGCGATTGACTTCACGGCTAGCACTCTTAGCAATTCTCGCCAACCCTTCTTCTACATCAATGTCAAAGTAGAAGGTCCGATTGGGTTTCAGACCATCAGTCGCAAATTGGTTCAACCATTCAATATCTGCTACTGCTAATCCACGCCCAAAGCCTTGGTATGCTACCGAACTGTCGATAAAACGATCCATGATAACTAGCTTCCCTGATTTCAAAGCTGGAAGGACACGTTCTGCCAAGTGTTGGCGACGACTGGCGATATAAAGAAGCAATTCTGTCTTGGGATCCATTTCCGTATGGGATGGATCTAGAATGACCTCGCGTATTTTTTCTGCTATTTCGACGCCCCCTGGCTCCCGCGTGGTAATATAGGCAATCCCTGCCTTTTCCAAGCGTGGTAGCAAGGCTTCTAAAACGGAGGATTTCCCTGCACCTTCTGGGCCTTCAATTGAAATTAATGTTCCCTGTTTCATTCTCTTATCTTAACTTTCTATACTCATTTCTCTAGCATGCATCACTTCTTTTTATTTTACCAAAAATAGGGGTAAAAATCCTGTCCGAATTCGTGAAAATTGATGAAAATTATTTCCTATTTTTCATTTTTTTTGGTAAAATGTATGGTGAAAAATGAATAGGAGAACGAGCATGTTTAAGGCAAAAAATATTCTGACCATTATTTTGGGGGCTGGCATTTTTTCTTTTGGAATCTTCTTTTTAGTCATTCCATTTCACTTTTATGAGGGAGGAGCTACAGGGATTACCCTGATTACCTACTACCTCTTTAAAATTCCCGTTTCGGTCATGAACTTGGCCATCAATATTCCCCTCTTTTTCCTAGCCTGGAAATTACTGGGGCTCCGATCCCTCTATCTCAGTTTGATTGGAACTTTTTCGGTCTCTATTTGGATGGCCATCTTCGAGCTGATCCCTGGAAGTCATCATCTTCAAACTGCAGTCTTTACGGCTCTTGACGGAGATATCCTTCTGGCCTGTATCGGATCAGGGGTTATCCTTGGAACTGGACTGGGGATTATCTTCAACGCTGGAGGAACAACAGGTGGAACCGATATTGTCGCACGTATCTTTAACAAGTACACGACGCTTTCCATGGGACGCCTCATGTTGATTGTGGATGCCATCGTCTTGACAACTGTTTTGATCGTTTTTAAGGACTTCCGAATTGCAGCCTACACCCTCCTCTTTATCCTGATTGACACCGTCGTCATTGATATCGTCGGTGAAGGAGGTTTTGCAGGAAAAGGATTCCTCGTGGTTACATCTAAACCAGATGAAATTGCCAAACAAATCACGACTGATTTGGGCCGAGGGGTCACCTTCGTAAACGGCATGGGCTATTATAGCCAACAAGAAATGAAGATTGTCTACTGCGTAGTCTCTCGGAACGAAATGAAACAGATGAAAGATATCATCAATAAGATCGATCCATTCGCCTTCATTACCATTACAGAAGCCCATGAAATCCTAGGAGAAGGATTTACCTTGGATACCAACAAACAGCCCATTGCTCGCTAAAACAAAGAGCCTGAGAATATCTCAGGCTCTCAGAACGTAGACAAACGTCATTTTTGGCGTTTGTCTTTTTGTTGTATTTTTAAAATTATTTGCTTTATCATCT
>NZ_JBCOAT010000002.1:0-154947 GCF_040226615.1 Streptococcus australis
AACAGATGATAAAGCAAATAATTTTAAAAATACAACAAAAAGACAAACGCCAAAAATGACGTTTGTCTACGTTCTGAGATATCCATGTTAAATGGATATCTTTTACTTTATTCCACCACAGCCTCGGCAATTTCTTCTGCAGTGATTCCTGCGAAGTAACGACCTAGGTTTATGGTTTGTAGGGATTTAAGAACGTCTTCGCGTTCGTATTTGACACCACGAAGGACATCTTCTACTGCTGCAACGTCTTCGATACCAAAGAAGTCTCCATAAATCTTGATGTCTTGGATTTTGGATTCAATAACATTCGCGAAGATTTCAACCTTACCGCTAGGGAATTTAGTGCCACGACGGACATTGTATTCAGGAGACTTTCCATAGTTCCAATCCCAGGTACCGAACTTGGTGTCCTTGATACGGTTAATCTCCGCCAATTCTTCATCTGAGAAGACATATTCTGTCATCTCAGGATATTCTTTCTTCATGTAGTCCAAAAGCAGGTCACGGAACTCTTCAACGGTAATTTTTTCTGGCAACTCGTCGATGATATTGGTCACACGAGCACGAACGGATTTAACCCCTTTAGACTCAAATTTGTCCTTAGATACCTTAAGAGCATTGGCAAGGACAGACAAATCAACATCAAAAAGAAGGCAACCATGGTGCATAATCCGTCCATTGATATAGGCTTGGGCATTGCCACAGAATTTCTTACCGTCAATCTCTAAGTCGTTACGGCCTGTAAATTCAGCTTTAACACCAAGTTCAGCTAAAGTATTGATAACTGGAGTAGAGAAGCTCTTGAAGTCAAAGGCCTTGTTTTCATCTTCTTTTGAAATGATTGTATAGTTTAGGTTGTTTAAATCATGGTAAACAGCGCCACCACCACTGATTCGACGGACTACTTCAATTCCATTTTCACGAACATAGTCACGGTTAATTTCCTCGATGGTATTTTGGTGACGACCTACAATGATAGATGGTTTGTTAATCCAAAGAAGGAAGATTTGATCCTCGTCCAAAAGGTGTTTAAAAGCATATTCCTCTAAAGCAATATTAAAAGCAGTGTCGTTTGAATGATTGACAATGTATTTCATAAGATACCTCCTAATACGATAGAGACTGGAAAATAATTCCAGTCTAGTCTATCTATTTTTATTTTTTCTTAGGTGAGTGAACTGCCAAGCCAAGTACATCCGCAAAAGCTTCGTACATCACTTCTGAGAAGGTTGGGTGACCATGAATGGTCTTAAGCATTTCTTCTACAGTGATTTCCATCTCAATGATGGTAGAAGCTTCGTTGATCAATTCAGCAGCTGCTGGACCAATGATGTGAACCCCAAGAACTTCACCATATTTCTTGTCAGCAATGACTTTAACAAATCCTTGAGCCGCATCTGATGCAATGGCACGTCCGTTTGCGGCAAAATTAAATTTACCGATTTGCACATCATATTTCTCACGAGCTTGTTCTTCTGTCAAACCAACAGCCGCAACTTCTGGAAGTGTGTAGATAGCTGCAGGAGTTAAGTTCAATTTGGCAACAGCGTGATTTCCTTTAAGGGCATTTTCAGCAGCTACTTCACCCATACGGAAGGCAGCGTGGGCCAACATCTTCGTACCGTTGATATCACCTGGTGCATAGATACCTGGAACAGATGTTTCCATGTATTCATTGACCTTGATACGACCACGGTCTAATTCAAACTCAACTTCTCCGATTCCTTCAAGATCTGGAACACGACCGATTGAAAGAAGAGCTTTGTTTGCGATGATATCGTCTTTGCCTTCAACCTTGATACGGAGTTTGCCATCTTCTTCGATGATTTCTTGCAGTTTAGTATCTGTCAAGATGGTCATTCCCTTGCGTTCAAGGATCAAGCGAAGGTTCTTAGATACTTCCGCATCCATGGCTGGCACAATCCGGTCCATCATTTCGATAACCGTAACTTTAGAACCAAAGGTCATGAAGGCTTGACCAAGTTCGATACCGACAACCCCACCACCAATGATGACAAGGCTTTCTGGTACTTCGTTCATTTCAAGGATATCGTCACTAGTCATCACAAGTGATGATTCCATACCAGGAACGTTAATCTTGCTGACTTTTGAACCACCAGCGAGGATAATCTTCTTAGTTTCAAGTAATTCAGTACCGTTTACCAAGACATTCTTATCTTTCGTAATGGTACCAATCCCCTTATGAACATCAACTCCATAGCTACGAAGAAGTCCTGCAACCCCACCAACCAAAGTATTTACGACCTTGTTCTTAGTTTCAAGAACCTTGTCCATATCCACTGTGAAACTAGGATTATCAATGATAATCCCACGGTTTGCCGCATGACCGATATTTTCAATGATTTCAGCGTTGTGTAGGTAAGTCTTAGTTGGGATACATCCGCGGTTCAAACATGTTCCACCAAGTTCAGATTTCTCAACAAGAGCAACCTTACCACCCAATTGAGCAGCCTTAATAGCAGATACATAACCAGCAGGACCACCACCGATCACTACGATATCATAAGCATCATCGCTCTTATCATCATTTGAAGCACTTGCTGAGGCTGGCGCTGGACTTGCTTCTGGAGTAGCTGCTCCAGCTGTTGGGATGTTCTCCCCTTCTTCACCAAGGTAACCGATAACTTCTGTAACAGGGACTGTCTCGCCGTCCCCTTTTAAGATAGCAATCAAGTAGCCATCTTCTTCCGCTTCCAATTCCATGCTGACTTTATCTGTCATGATTTCAAGGAGAATTTCTCCTTCTTTTACAAATTCACCGACTTTTTTATTCCACTGAACGATTTGTCCTTCGGTCATATCTACGCCGGCTTTTGGCATAATTACTTCTAAGGCCATTTTATTTCCCTCTTTTTCTTGTTTCTATTCTCTCTCGTTGATTAGACCAACATTGAAATCGGGTCTTCAATCAAGGCTTTCAAGTCTTTCATGAATTTGGCACCAGCCATACCATCGACAACGCGGTGGTCAATGGTCAAGCCCAAGCTCATGATTGGACGAATGACGATTTCACCATTAACTACAACTGGTTTTTCAATCGTTGCGCTAACCCCCAGGATAGCAGAGTTTGGTTGGTTGATAATCGGTCCAAATGATTGAACGCCAAACATCCCCAAGTTACTGATGGTAAAGGTTGAATTTTGTAATTCGCTTGGCGCTAATTTACCGTCCAAGGTACGTCCAATAACGTCCTTGAAGGCTACCACCAACTCTGATAAAGTCATCTTTTCTGCGTTATAGACAACCGGTGTCATCAGCCCATTGTCCATCCCAACCGCCATAGCCAAGTTGACATAGTTGTGAGTGATGATGGTTTTGCCATCCTCCGTCAATGACGCATTGATGTATGGATGTTTCATCAAGGTCTTAACAACCGCAAGTGAAAGCAAATCTGTTACAGTGACTTTCTTGCCAGTTGCTTCCATGATTGGATCCAAAACCTTCTTACGAAGCGCCAACATTTGAGACATATCGACGTCATAGTTCAATGTAAAGGTAGGTGCAGTCAAGTAAGATTCCACCATCCGTTGAGCAATCACCTTACGCATTGGTGTCATCGGAATCCGCTCGATTTCCCCATAAGGTGTTACATTATCAGGAGCTTCCTCCACCTTCTCAATTTGAGCAGGTGACTTAATGGTCTCATTCTCAATATTTTCAGGAAGAAAAGCAAGGACGTCCTTCTTCATGATCTTACCACGATGACCAGTTCCTTGGATCTCTTGCCAAGCAATATTGTGTTCTAAAGCAATTCGTTTTGCAAGTGGTGAAATGCGAACCACATTTGTGTCTTTATATGTTTCCACGTCTTCTTTGTGGACACGACCGTTTGCGCCTGAACCAGAAACATCATAGAGGTTGATCCCAAGATCATCCGCTAATTTTCTAGCCGCAGGAGTCGCTCTTAGCTTATCATCAGCCATGACCTCTCCTATTCTATACTAAGATATCAAGGACGAAGAGGACAAAGAAAAAATAGGAGATTGACGATGTGTTCGATGAACACAAGGAAATCTATCTTTTTTTCACAGGCCTCCGTCCGGATTCAATTATAAGATACTAAGGGCGTTAAAAGTCAAAGTGAAAATAGGAATCTTGATGAAGAAACTTTAGTTTCTAGGAAAGTTTATCTTTTTCACACAGACTTTAGCCCGAGTTCAATTTTATGATGCAAAGGGCGTTTAAAAGCGACCGAAAAATAGGAAATCAACACAGACTTCGATGAAGTCAAGGAGATTTATCTTTTTTCCGAGCTTTTAGCCCGTGCTCTAATCTAAGATACTAAGGACGCAGAGAACTCTGCATCGAAAGATACAAAGTTTCTTCGTCTGATGTACATATTACATAATTTATATTATGTATTATTCTTTGTTATACGTTTTACGAATGGCATCTTTGATGCTTTCAACTGTTGGAATCATTGCATTTTCAAGGTTTTGTGCGTAAGGCATTGGCACATCTTCCCCCGCACAACGACGGATGGGTGCATCCAAGTAATCAAATGCTTCTGATTCAGAAATGATAGCTGAGATTTCACCAATATAACCACTTGTCTTGTGGGCGTCATTGACAAGGACAACTTTTCCTGTTTTCTTGACAGAATTAATAATAATCTCTTTATCAAGCGGAACCAAGGTACGTGGGTCTACTACTTCTACTGAAATGCCTTCTTCAGCCAATTCTTCAGCTGCTTGCATGACACGACGAAGCATTTTTCCGTAGGTTACGACAGTGACATCAGTACCCTCACGTTTGATTTCTCCGACACCAAGTGGGATGGTATAGTCGGGATCAACAGGCACTTCCCCTTTTTGGTTGAATTCTGATTTGTATTCAAGAATGATAACTGGGTTGTTATCACGGATAGAAGACTTGAGAAGTCCTTTCATATCCGCTGGAGTTCCTGGAGCAACAACTTTCAAACCAGGAATATGGGTGAACCATGATTCCAAAGATTGGGAGTGTTGAGCTGCAGAACCAACTCCGTTACCGGCAGCACAGCGAACGGTCATCGGTACTTGCCCTTTTCCACCAAACATGTAGCGCGTCTTCGCAGCTTGGTTGACGATAGCATCCATGGCAATCACAGAGAAATCCATGAAGGTCATATCAACGATTGGGCGAAGTCCAGTCATGGCTGCACCTGCTGCTGCACCTGAAATCGCGGCCTCAGAAATCGGACAGTCACGGACACGTTCTGGACCGAATTCCTCAAGCATCCCTACGGAAGTTCCGAAGTCTCCACCAAAAACTCCGACATCTTCCCCCATCAACAATACATTTTCGTCGCGACGCATTTCCTCAGACATAGCAAGGATAATGGTATCGCGGAAAGACATTAATTTTGTTTCCATAATTCTCTACTCCCCCTTAGTCTGCGTAAATATCTTCGAAAGCTGATTCGAGTGGAGGGAATGGGCTTTCTTCCGCAAATTTCACTGAAGCTTCAACGGCTTCTTTCACTTCTTCTTGAATCTGATCCAATTCTTCTGCGCTCGCAATTTCATTTTCAAGGAGATACTTGCGAAGATTTTCAATTGGATCTTTCTTCTTCCACTCTTCGACTTCTTCACGAGTCCGGTATTTACCAGGGTCAGATGAAGAGTGACCAAGCCAACGATAGGTGACACTTTCGATCAAGACAGGACCTTTACCGGAGCGGACGTGTTCAACAGCTTTTTGGAATCCTTCATAGACATCAATGACGTTGTTACCATCAGGAATAAACATTCCTGGAATACCGTAAGCAGCACTACGTTCGTGGATATGCTTGACATTGGTCATTTTCTTAATGTCAGCAGAGATTCCATAACCATTATTGATACAGTAGAAAATAACTGGAAGATTCCAGATCGAAGCCATATTGACCGCTTCATGGAAGACACCCTCGTTGGTTGCCCCATCACCAAAGAAGCAGACAACAATCTTGCCAGTCTTATGCATTTGTTGAGTAAGGGCTGCACCTACGGCAATCCCCATACCACCACCGACGATACCGTTGGCACCGAGGTTACCAGCATCCAGGTCAGCGATATGCATAGAGCCTCCCTTCCCTTTACAAGTACCCGTATACTTACCAAGGATCTCAGCCATCATGCCATTCAGGTCGATACCTTTCGCGATGGCTTGACCGTGACCACGGTGGTTAGAAGTTAGCAGGTCATCCTCGTTCAAGGCTAGCATAGCCCCAACGTTGGCTGCTTCTTCCCCAACAGAAAAGTGCGTCATTCCTGGCACTTTCCCTTTTTTTACTAACTGTGCAATTTTTAAGTCCATGCGACGGATTTCTTCCATTTTACGGAACATTTCCAATAAGAGACTTTTGTCTAATGTTGCCATTATTTCGCCTTTCTTAGCATTTATTCATTCTCTTTCATTCTAGCCAAAAATGTAAGCACTGTCAAAGAATTTGATCATTTCCCTTCACAAACTAAATCGCCTAACATACTGATAGAAATGATTTTACAAACTGTTATATAAAAGATTCACAAACTTTCACATGATAAGCCGGTCACATCAAAAAAACCGATAGGAAAGCCCTATCGGAATCATCTTATTGATGGCGTTGACCAAAGTCACGAATCATTTGTTCCAACTCCTTACGGCTTGGAGTTGTTAACATGTAGAGATAGTCCCCTTGAAGCTCTGCAAAGGCTGCAGGCATATCCTTCTTCACGCGGAACTGGTCTTGGTATTTGGCCAAAACTTCTTCCTCTGAAAGGACATAGGCTGCATTGGCACGGCGAGAAGTCGCCAAGCAATAAAGAGGCTCAAATTCAGAAGTTGGGAAAGGTTCTCCGGCTACAATAGCTGCATAACCTAGGTACAAGTCGATGGAATGAGCATAATTGTAGACATCGATCGTAAAGCCACCTGCTGGACGATTATTGTACTCGATTGCAATATAGTCATCCCCATCACGGAAGAACTCAATGTGGAAGAAACGTTCCTTCATGCCAAAGGCTTTAACAATCGCTTCCCCATACTGACGCAATTTTGGATCCATCTCTTTGAGGACATAATATGAATTGTCCATTTTGTAGAGCATTAAATCAAGTGGCGTATAGGCATAGTCAAAAGTAGTTGAGAAGACAATGTTACCATCGCGATCGACCAGACCATCGAAGGTACAAATCTCGCTAGAAGTGACGAATTTCTCAAAGAAATACTCCGTATGTCCATCCCATTCTGCTTTAAAATGATCGACATCTTCTGGTGTTTCAAGTTTAAAGGTCGCTGCTGCACCTACTCCATTATCAGGCTTGGCAATCAATGGCAACCTAATTTTCTTCACAGCCTTGTCGATATCTTTTTCTGCTTTTACCACAGCACCAGGAACGACAGGAACTCCTGCTTTCTTGAAGAGTTTTTTCATTTCTGATTTAAACTTGGTTTTCTTCAAATCTTTAGGTTTGGCACCAAAGACATTAAATTGCTCACGAAGTGCCGCATCCAATTCCAACCAGTATTCATTGTGAGACTCGATGCGATCGATTGGGCCGTGTTTATAGAACAGAAAGGCTGCTGCACGCCTCACTTCATCTAAGTCTTCCATATTTTCTACACGGAAATACTCTGTCAAACTATTGCGCAAAGGCTCATCTAACTGTTCGTAAGGCTCTTGACCAATCCCCAAGACAGTGATTCCTTTGTTAGCTAGTTCAATGGTGAATTGTTGGAAATTTTGTGGATAATAAGGTGAAATAACAAGATAATTCATAGAGGTCTCCTCCCTTTTTGACTTATAGATACATTTGTCCTAGGAAATAGGGCATTTGCTTGCGCCACCAGTCCCAATCATGGGCTACATCGTGTCCCCATTCAGCAAACCAAGCAGGGATATTTTTGTGGTCAAAGGCTTCTTTCAGTTTGTAGAAAGATGGTAGACCATCTTGTTCCCAAGCTCCAAGACCGGTACAAACAACAATTTCCGCCTGACGGTAACGGTCGATAAACCAGCCATCATTTTGGTGCCAAATGTAATCAGATGGAGAATTTTGGTAAATCGCTTCATCCCCACCAAACTCACCAACAAAGAAACGAGCATCATAGATACCACTCAAAGCTACAACTTTGTTGAAAACATCTGGATGTTGCAAGAAGAAATTAAGGGCATGGTAGGCTCCCATAGAGCAACCGGTTGTCATCATTGGGTCAAACCAACCCGTTTTGTGCTTAATGAAAGGAATGGCTTCTTCAATCACGTAGCGTTCATAGGCACGATGCATTTCTGCACGGTCGTGAGGGTTTTTCCAATTACAAAGCCAGCTTTCACTATCGACACTTGAAAGGGTGAAAAATTGAACCCGTCCTTCTTCGATAAACTGAGCACAGGCATCAATCATACCAAAGTCATAGTACTCATTATGGCTTCCACCTGATGAAGCGAAGACCACTACAGGAATCCCTGCATGTCCATAACGGTTTAGATACATTTCGCGGTTAAGTTGGCCACTCCAGTGGCTTAGATGTTCAATATTCATAGGTTCCCTCTTTCTTTATTATAAAACTTTAAAAGCTTCTAGTCCCACTTCTCTGCTAAGAAACGAAGACATTCCGGTAAATGCTCTGCCCAGGCTTCTTCATGGTGGATAGCCCCAGACTGAATCCGAATGGCGATATTTTCTAAAGCTACTCCTTGTTGAATGACATCATGATAGTAACGAAGAGATGAGTCAATATAGGCTTGCTTGATATTCCCTGCCATTAGGGTTTTATCGGTATCATCAGCCTCTTCAGTCCCCACATAGATGTAAATGCGTTGATCTGCATATAATTTTTTACGCTCGATATAATGATTGAAGGCATCTTGATGCAGCCAGTTAGCGGATGAAAAGACACCTAAACAACCAATTTGATCTTGGTACTCTAATCCCAAAAATTGGGTAATATTTCCACCCAAGGAAGAACCAATCATGGCTGTATGTTCTCTGTCAGCAAGAGTCCGGTATTCTTGGTCAATGAAAGGTTTGACCACTTCCATAACGAACTCTCCGTACTCAACGCCCTTGCCACCAAATTGCATTCCAGGAATATTAGATTCCTTGTATTTCCAGGCAGAGTATTCATTCATGCGTTGGAAACCATCATTATCGATAGCAACGACAATCATGCGGCTAATATCAGGATTCCGCTTAATGGCTGGAATCACCTTCCAGGAATGACCTGCAAAAGCTTCCTTGCTATAGAGAACATTCTGGCCATCATGAAAATAGACAACAGGATAGCGTCGATCAGTATCTGTTTCATAATTCTTAGGTAATAAGACTCGCACACGACGGAGTTTTCCGGTATAAGGCACTTTCAACTCGTGTGTCTTCATATCTAAATAAAAATAGGATTTGTTCATTGTCAGAAAACTCTCTATATTCTAAATTTTATTCATTATACCATTTTTAGAAGAAAAAGTCTGGATTTCTCCAAACTTTTTCATTGATTGACTTTATTTTCCAATAAATGTAGCCAGATCTTGTAAAGAACGTTCGGCAATTTTCTCATACCGTTCCTTTTTATCCCGAATGCGTGGGCCTTCCAGCTCCTTAATAATTCCGAAGTTGACATTCATGGGTTGGAAATGCTTGCTGTCGGCATGGGTAATATAGTGAGCCAAACTTCCGATCGCTGTTGTTTCTGGGAAAATCGCTGCTTCTTCTCCTTTAAAAAGACGTGCCGCATTGATCCCAGCCACCAAACCTGAAGCCGCTGACTCGACATAGCCCTCTACTCCTGTCATTTGACCCGCAAAGAAGAGGTTGGCTTGCTTCTTAGAACGGTAGGTTTGTTCAAGGAGATTTGGAGAGTCCATGTAAGAATTGCGGTGCATGACGCCATATCTCACAAACTCCGCATTTTCCAAACCAGGAATCATTTGAAAGACCCGCTTTTGCTCGCCCCATTTAAGGTGAGTTTGGAAGCCAACGATATTGTAGAGGCTAGCAGCTGCATTGTCTTGGCGCAATTGGACTACCGCATAAGGGGTCTTAAACTCCCCGTCACGAGGTCCTTTGTAGTCATCTGGATACTCGAGACCAACTGGTTTCATAGGACCATAGAGCATGGTTTTGATGCCTCGTTTGGCCATGACTTCAATTGGCATACAACCTTCGAAATACTTTTCTTTTTCAAAAGAGTTGAGCGGGGCTTCTTCCGCATTCACCAAAGCCTCATGGAAGTCCATAAACTCTTGTTTGGTCATGGGACAGTTGAGATAAGCCGCTTCTCCTTTGTCATAACGAGACTTGAGGTAAACCTTGTTCATATCGACGGTATTGACATCGATGATTGGAGCTGCTGCATCATAGAAATAGAAGCCATCGCCACCATTGAGCTCGTGGATCTTTTCCGCCAAGGCATCGCTGGTTAGAGGGCCCGTTGCGACGACTGTGATCGCGTCTGTCGGCAATTCTGTAATTTCATCGCGAATCACTTCAATGAGTGGGTGTTGGGATACCTTTTCCGTTACTCGACTAGCAAAGCCTTCCCGGTCCACTGCCAGTGCTCCACCAGCTGGTACACGAGTCGCTTCAGCCGCTTCAAGGATGACAGACCCCAGACGACGCATTTCTTCTTTGAGGAGCCCGACAGCATTGGTTAGAGAATCCCCTCGGAGAGAGTTGGAACAGACTAACTCAGCAAAGTTGTCTGTTTTGTGTTGTGGAGTAGATTTGACTCCCCGCATTTCGTAAAGCTTGACCGGAATACCCTGTTGGGCAATCTGATAAGCTGCTTCCGAGCCAGCAAGGCCTGCACCGATGACATTGATATAAGATTGAGACATGACACTAATACCTCTTTGGGTATCCAAACCACCCCACTAGACTGTTAGACACCCACAAATCTTTCTAATTTTCTACTTGGTCCATTATACCAGAAAGCCAAGTAAAAAGACAGGGAGGGTTTTCCTTCCTGTCTTAGACCTAAGTCTGTTATTTGTTTTCTTATAGACACAACCAAGCAGCAAAGAGGGCTGATAGGATACTGAATAAGGACCCGATTAAATAATACTCTGCGAAGGCTGGATTCTCCGAAATTTTATTGTAGCGGGCGATGGATTTGGCCGTAAAGACCAGACCGATAGAAGCAAATTGGCCGTAGACGAGACAGGCACCGATAATCAACCGCTCTAAGAAGCCAATCATGGAACCAGCCCCAGTGATGGTATCCATTTTCTCCTCCATCGTCGGCTGGTACTTAGCAAAAAGAATTTTAAAGACGATATTGGTCGGTTTTCCCACTAGGAGGACATAAAAGATTAGCTTTAAACTGTCAATAGGTAAATAAGTCGTGCCATTTTTAGCTCCCCAAAGGACTAGGAAACTAATGATACCGACATGCAAGACTTGATCCAATGCAAAAGTCCATGCGGCTGTTACATTCAATTGCTTCTGCACCCAAGGTTTTCCGTAATCAATCCCTGCATGAGTCAGCAAAATGATCAAGCAAATCCACCACAAATCCAGATGACAGAGGGAAACGACGAATAGAGGCAGAGCTACATACAGAATATGAAGCCCGAGCACCTTCTTATCCTGATCCTTGTGGTCCGCCATCTTTTGACTTTGAAAATAATAATCAGACAACAAATGACAACTCAACAAGAGAAGCAAGTATGGATTTGTTACGATACTAGATAATCCTGTCATAAGCCTCTCCTTTCGCTAAACTTTGAATACTAGCTAGTGCTGCTGCTCGCCCCCGTAAGTAAACCCGGATACTGCTACTTTTCAGCCGTTTAGAGAGAGCACTTGGGTTTATCTCCAGCGATTGGGCCAAATCCTGCTGACTAAAATTCTCACTATATACACACCTCTTAAGAAGATCTAGCAGGATTTCTTCCTGACTTCCACGCCAACCCGAACGAATGGCTTCCCCGGAAGCGATGAGGGCATTCACAAAGAAGTCTTGCTTTTCCTTCCCGCATGAAAAATAAATCTGGGTATTGCCGTAGTCATTTTTCTGATGAACCAGATTGATGGCGGCGCGTGCATTCCAATAGGCTGGCCCATCCGCACCGATACTTTGTAAGGGATCAATATCTGTTACAATCTCCCCGAGACCAATCCCGAAACGAAGTTGAGTCGGGGTTAGTTCAGAACGCAGGGTATCGATGATTTGAAAAACCGGAGCATCCACCTTTAAGAGCCCCTGAAACTCATCACCAAGGGTCAAGGTAAAATTGGATGCTATGAATTCTCCAAATAGTTCATTCATTGTTTGAAGCGTTTTTTCTAACTGTTTTTGCAGGTCAAAACGCTCTTGAACCATTTTGGAATCAATGACATCTGCAATCAAAGCAAGATACATAAGCCCACCTCCTTGTGTCTATTATAACGAAAAAAAACAAAAATGTCTATTATAACAGACATTTATTAAAATTGCCGTTATAATAGACATCGCATGATTCTAAAATCTTATTTTACTTTTTCTTCTTCGTAGTCGCCGTTGCTACATACGACTTGCTTACCGCCACCACGAACTTTTTTCTCAACTAGGTAGTGACCACATTTTGGACAGTCACGGCCAATTGGCTTGTCCCAAGAGGTGAATTCACAGTCTGGATAGCGATTGCATCCATAGAAGAGACGGTTCCGTTTGGTTTTACGCTCGATGATTTGGCCTTGGTGACAGTCTGGACATTCCACCCCAATTTCCTTAACGATGGCTTGGGTATGGCGACAATCTGGGAAATTACTACAAGCATAGAACTTACCAAATCTACCCAACTTGATGACCATCGGACTTCCACAAACCTCACAGTCAAATCCAGCAGCCTCATCCTTGATTTGGATTTTCTCCATTTCCTCTTCAGCCTTGGCTACTTCTTTTTTAAAGGGTTGGTAGAAGGAATCAATGACCTTTTGCCACTGTTCTTTTCCGAGTTCGACATCATCCAGCTTCCCTTCCATCTCTGCGGTAAAGGTTACATTGACGATATCTGGGAAGAATTCAACGATCAGTTTATTGACGATTTCTCCTAATTCGGTTGGCTCGAAGCGTTTGGCTACAAGCTTCACGTAATAGCGTTTTTGAATGGTCTCAATGGTCGGTGCATAGGTTGAAGGACGACCAACTCCATTTTCTTCTAAAGTCTTAATCAAAGTCGCTTCAGAGTATCGAGCTGGTGGTTGGGTAAAGTGCTGTTCAGGTTTGCTGTTAACCTGAGTGACGGTATCCCCTTCTTCCATGTCCGGTAGCATCTTATTTTTGTCCGAATCATTGTAGATCGCCAAATAGCCGTCAAACTTCACCTGACTACCATTTGCTGTATATTGAACCCCATTTTGCCCCAAACGAACATTCATAGTATCAAAAACAGCTGCCGTCATCTGACTAGCCACAAAACGATTCCAGATCAAGGTGTAGAGCTTAAGCTGGTCCTTGTCTAGGTACTTGGCAATTTTCTCAGGCGTATTGTAGACACTAGAAGGACGAATGGCTTCGTGGGCATCTTGAGCACCAGAAGCATTCTTAATCCGACTACCATGCTTAGAATACTTGTCTCCAAATCGATCAATGATAAAGCTAGCTGCTTCATTTTGAGCGACTGGACTAATCCGAGTCGAATCCGTACGCATATAAGTGATCAAACCTTGAACACCAGATCCAATATTGATTCCTTCGTACAATTGCTGGGCCACCATCATGGTCTTACGTGTACGGAAGTTAATCTTATTGGCTGCGTCCATCTGCATGGAAGAAGTTGTGTAAGGAAGCGGTGCATTACGTTTGCGCTCTTTCTTCTCAACCTTTTCAACGATATACTCTTTCCCATCGAGGTGCGAAAGTACAGCTTTCACATCCTCCTGGTTTTGAAGTTTCATCTTCTTGCCATTCATTCCATAGAAATTGGCTTGGAATTGCTTGGTCCCCTTTTTAAAGGTTCCATCAATTGTCCAATATTCTTCTGGTTGGAAGGCATTGATTTCTTCTTCCCGGTCAATAATTAACTTAAGCGCAACGGATTGCACCCGACCAGCCGAAAGTCCCTTCTTCACCTTTTTCCATAGAATTGGTGAGATGGAGTACCCAACAATCCGGTCCAAGACACGGCGCGCTTGTTGAGCATCTACCAGATCCATATCAATCTTACGGGGTTCTTGAAAGGCATTTTTTACCGCATCCTTGGTAATTTCGTTGAAAACAACGCGGTTCTTATCTTCCTTATCCAACTGAAGAATATGCGCCAAATGCCAAGAAATAGCTTCTCCTTCACGGTCCGGGTCACTTGCGAGAAAGACTTGTTTGGCTTTTTTAGCCTCTTTTTTCAAATCATTAATCAAAGGACCTTTTCCGCGAATATTGATGTACTCTGGTTCGTAATTGTTCTCAAAATCAATAGACATGGTAGATTTTTTCAAGTCACGAATATGACCCACGCTGGCCATGACCTTATAATTTCTACCAAGATACTTTTCAATCGTCTTCGCTTTCGCAGGAGACTCCACGATGACTAAATTCTTTTTAGTTGTTGTGGTTTTCTTTTTTGTTTTAGTAGCCACTTTTTTACCTCTATTTTGTAATAAACCTCATAGAGTGTAAACTATTTTTTTCGGGATGTCAACCGTGAAGTTCTCCTATAGGAAAACTCATTTTAAAATTCAAACTCATCTAGGACATCTTTTCCACTGGTGACCAGCTTTGCACCTTCTTGAATGAGGTGGTGACAGCCATCTGAACGTCCATCCAAGATCGAACCAGGAATAGCAAAGACATCTCGCCCTTCTTCCATAGCACGCTCGCAGGTGATCAGACTTCCAGATCGCATCCGCGCTTCCGCCACAATCACTGCTCTAGAAAGCCCAGCAATAATCCGATTGCGTTCTGGAAAATGATGTTTTTGAGGGCCTTGTCCAGGACCGTATTCTGTTAACACTAAATGACTCCCACTCATGTACTTCTGCAATTGTTTATTGGATCTAGGATAGAAGACATCTAAGCCAGTACCAATCACTCCAATTGTCTTTCCTCCATTTCGAATAGCGGCATAATGGGCTGCAGCATCAATTCCCTTGGCTAATCCGCTCACCACAATCAATTCATTATTTAACTCGTTAATGATTTTCTCGACGGATTGAATCCCGTTACGACTACAGGATCGACTTCCTACGACCGCAATCTTTGGCTGTTTAAGAAGATCAATATTGCCTGAGTAAAACAACAAAACAGGTGGGTTATGCATCCAGAGAAGCTCTTCAGGATATTCCGGATCCATAATGGAAATCGAATCAAACTCCTTAAACTCTTCTCTCAAGACCTTGTCATCAATCCGGATATACCGTTCCATAAATAGTGTTTGATTACGACAACCTGCAATTTTTGCCATTAATTCTAAAGAGGGCCACTCCCCATTCATTTCCCAGTAATTGACAATGTTAAAAACCTGTAGATTTGACAGGCCAGCAACCTTTAATTTATAAAGTTCATATTTCTTCATTCGTAAACCTCTTTTTCTACTATCTATTTATAATATTCGTAAAAGAAAACAAAAAAAGCTCTAAAAATAGAACTTTTTAATGATTTTCTAAGATGTTAAAATGACAAACTGCCCCCAAAAGATTACTTGAGTTGTGGTAACGAGCTGCTTGAATCTCTACTAAAGAAAATCGTTGCTCCCCACTTTCCTCCATCAGGCTTTTATACTGATGGTTAATCTCTTCTAAAAGAAGGGGTTGACTACTAATTCCCCCACCAATCGTCACTTTTTCAAGCCGAACCAAAGACTGAAGGTTATAGATTAGGATCGCAATTTCTCGACAATAAGAAGCAAATAAGTCTTGCAATTCCTCATGATAACCAGCTTCAAGGACTTCAAAAACTTGAACTCCATCTTCTTCAGGCAATTCTAGGAGTCGACTAGCATTAGCCACAAAATTGACTGCAGAGCCTAAATTTTGAACCAAACTGGAAATCCCATGTCGCAAAATCTCGGTCTGATATTGCTTTTGTTCAGGAGTCACTTGCTTCTCCCCTAAGCTTGGCCAACGAAGATAATCCTTGAGATTCCAGGTGGAAATTAAGGAACCGTTGGAAGTCAAGGCTAAGCCTACCCCAGTTCCTAACACAAAGGTTGCGCCACAATCACAATCCTGGAGGTTTCCAATTCGTGCTTCTGCCAAGCCTGCAGCATCCCCATCGTTGAGGACGGTCACAGGGACTTGAAAAGTCTTATTTAAACGAGAAGCTAAAGGAATATTCCTTAAATAAGGAACGAGGCCACCTTTAAAGACAAATCCCAGTCGACTATTGATTTCACCCGGACAAGAGATGGCGATCCCAGTGATTCGATTCTGGAACAAGCAAATCACGCGCTCAAGAGCTTCCCAGAATTCCTCAATAGTAGCTGGTGTCGGAACTTTAGAGGAATCATTCACCTGATAGGCTTCATCCACTAAGGCATATTTAATAAAGGTTCCTCCAATATCAAAGGCTAATAGCATTTCCTTCCCTCCTAGTCAAGATCCGTCATGGACTTAATGGGTTCGAAGCTTCGACGATGGATAGGCGTGACCCCATGTCTTTCCAAGCCCTCAAGATGATTGCTTGTCCCATACCCCGCATTCTGAGCAAAATCATAACCTGGATACTTTTGGTCATAGGCTGCCATCATCTGATCTCGTGTCACCTTCGCCACAATAGAAGCAGCTGCGATAGACAGAGAATTAGCATCTCCTTTGATGATGGATGTCTGAGAAATAGGGAGGTCCAATTTCATAGCATCAATCAAGAGGTGTTGAGGTTGAGGGTCCAATTCTTGAATAGCCTCAAGCATGGCTAATTTGGTTGCTTCATAAATATTAACCTGATCAATGACCCGATTATCTTTTATCCCAATCCCGACAGAGAGAGCCTGATCTAAAACCGCTTGGTAAATAGCACGGTGCTTCGATTTTGGAATTCTCTTACTATCGTTTAAACCTGGAATCTTACAATTTTCAGGCAGAATGACGGCTGCTGCGACGACAGGGCCAGCCAAAGGGCCTCGCCCTACTTCATCAACACCTGCAATAAGATGAATCCCTTGAGCATAAAGTTCTTTCTCATAGGCTAGCATTTTTTCCAAACGCAAATCTTCGTCTACTTGTTTTTGGAGTTCGCGTTTTCGTTTGCTGATAGCCGCTTGAACGCCCGCTCGACCATCAAGGATCAACTCTTCAAATAAGGGATGATCTAGCCTATCAATCGTTGACAAACACTCTTTGATTTCTTTAATCGTTGGCATCTACTTCACCTACACGATCAAGGGTATAGCGACCCAAACGACCATCACGTACATCCTTGACAAACAAACTGTAGAAGCGATCATAATCATCTCGGAAACCTAAGCGTTGAGTCATCTCCATAATGATTTCAGGCGCTTCCTGATCTAATTTCATTTGCTTATAGCGTTCTTGTAACTCTTTAGGGTAGTGCTCTTTAAAATAGTTGAGGCCAAAAATGGTCACTTCATCCATTGGAAGCAACTGGTCCTTAATTGCTCCTGTTAAGGCGAGCTTCAAGGCCACTTCTTCATCTTCAAATTTTGGCCAAAGAATCCCTGGGGTATCCAAGATTTCGAGGTCCTTATTGGTTTTCAACCACTGTTGCCCCTTGGTCACCCCTGGTTTATTTCCAACAACAGCAATCTTTTTCCCTGCTAAGCGGTTCATCAGCGTTGATTTACCAGCATTGGGAATCCCGATAATCATGGTCCGAAGGGTTTCAATTTGAATCCCTCGTTCCTTCTGACGGGCAATTTTATCGGCCATCAAAGACTTAGCAGCATCTGTAACCTTTTTAACCGTAGATTGCTCTTTAGAGTTAATAGCCAAAGTTTTGATCCCTTGTGACTCAAAATACTCCTGCCATTCTTTTGTAGCGACAGGATCTGCCAAGTCTACCTTGTTCAGAATCATCAGCTTAGGCTTATCACCAACAATTTTTGTTAACATAGGATTTTGACTTGATAGAGGCAAACGAGCGTCCACCAAAATTGTCACGAAATCCACAAATTTAATATTTTCTTGTACTTGTCTTCTAGCTTTGGACATATGTCCAGGAAACCATTGAATAATCGCCATGAAATGAAATCCTTTCAACATTCAATCTTATCTATTATACCATGAAATACAGTATTTTCTTTTAAAACTGCTCCCCATTTTTTCTTAAAAAAACGAAGCTACACCCGTAACTTCGTTTCTTATTTTAGCGAATTTGCTCAAAGTGCAAGTGAACAGCGATGTGGTCTCCATAGCCACTTCGTTCCAAATCGCGTTGCAAACGATAAGAAATATAGTGTTCAGCAATGGTAATATAACCAGCACCAAGTAAACGGTGCTCAACCATTGATTGGATCATGCTGATTGTGGCACGTTCCACTTTCGCTTCTTCCAAATCCATCACAACTTTTTTAGTCACTTGCGCCAAGTTTTGGCGAAGATCATCGGTCAAGACATAGACTGTTTGTGCTGCCTTCAAAACAGCTTGATAGATTTTATCTGGATCAAATTCTACAACTTCACCACTACGTTTAATGACTTCCATCTTATTCTCCTTGATCATCAATATACTTCTATTATCTAAATAAATAGGGGATTTGTCAAGAATCTAAAACGTCAATAATCCGGACGAAGAACTCCCGTAATGATTTCTTTGGTCGCGTGGTAATCCCCATCCACTACAACCTTGATAATGCGCTTCGCTTCCTCAGCAGGAGCTGGCACTAATGGCAAACGAGTTGGCCCTGCTTCAAAGCCCATATAGTTCAAGACTGCTTTAACTGGAGCTGGACTTGGATAAGAGAAGAGAGCATTGACTTTCGGGATAAATTGGCGCTGAATGGCCGCCGCTTTTTTAATATCATTATTCTCAATGGCTTGGAACATTTCGTGCATTTCATCCCCATTGGTATGGGAAGCTACTGAAATAACACCATCTGCCCCTAGGTTCATAGCATGGAAAGCATCTCCATCCTCTCCCGTATAAATGAGGAACTCCTCTGGCTTGTGCTCGATTAGGTAAGCCATATTGGCAAGGGTTGTACACTCTTTTACCCCGATGATATTTGGATGTTCTGCCAAACGAAGCATGGTTTCGGGTGTCATTTCGACAACCACGCGCCCAGGAATGTTATAGATTATGATTGGCAAGTTAGAAGCGTCTGCAATAGCCTTAAAATGCTGGTACATACCTTCTTGAGAAGGTTTGTTGTAGTATGGGACAATCGCTAATCCGGCAGCAAAACCACCAAATTGGTCCACTTCCTTTACAAACTCAATGGAATCTCGGGTTTCATTGGTCCCGACACCCGCAATCAAAGGAACCCGTCCATTCACCACCTTTTGTACCGCCGCAAAAAGTTCTAATTCTTCATCGTGCGTTAGAGTTGGACTTTCAGCTGTGGTACCAGCTAAAAGAATCCCATCTGTGTGATGAGCCAAAAGATGTTCAATAAGCGGAGGAATAGCCTCAAAATTAATCGAACCATCTTCATGGAAGGGAGTGATAAAGGCAGTGATCATTCTACAATTTTTTAAATCTTGATAAGACATACATACTCCTTCTTGAGACAACCATAGGGAAGAGGGACAGCACCAAAAGTTGATAGCTGTCCCCTATACAATTTATTTAGTTAATGAATCATTTCAACTCAAACTTCAACTCAGCTGTTGGGCGCACGAGTCCACGTTCATGAAGGGTTTCTGCAATTTGAACTGAGTTCCAAGCAGCTCCTTTAAGAAGGTTATCAGAAACCACCCACATATGGATTCCCTTTTCAGCATCCAAATCTTTACGGATACGACCAACAAAGGTATCGCGAGAACCAACCGCATTGATAGCTTGTGGGTATACTTGATGAGCAACATCATCTTCCAGAACTGCTCCTGGGAAGGCTGCAATTGCTGCTTTTACTTCATCAATCGGAGCTACTTCTTTGGTTTCAATGTAAACAGACTCTGAGTGAGCTGACAAGACTGGAATACGTACACAGGTTGCTGATACGGCAATGCTATCATTTTCCATGATTTTCTTAGTTTCGTTCGTCATCTTCATTTCTTCATATGTGTAGTCATTATCAGTGAAGACGTCGATTTGAGGAAGGGCGTTAAAGGCAATTGGGTAATGTTTCTTATCGCCACCTGAAGGTAAGATTTCCGCATGCAAATCACGTGGATCCACTCCATCATTCAATACTTCACGCAATTCACGTTGGGTTTCCAGAATGGCTCCCATACCTGCACCTGAAACAGCTTGGTAAGTAGACACGATGATTCGGTCCAAGCCCCATTTTTGACGAACTGGTTCAAGAGCTACCATCATTTGAATCGTTGAACAGTTAGGACAGGCGATGATTCCGTTATGAGCATCAAGAGCATGGGCGTTTACTTCAGGTACAACCAATGGCACATCTGGGTTTTGACGGAAGTAAGAAGTGTTATCTACTACGACCGCACCAGCTTTAACAGCATATGGTGCATATTTAGCTGAAGTTGATCCTCCAGCTGAGAAGAGAGCGATATCTACTCCTGCAAAAGCCTCTTCAGTTGTTTCTTCAATGGTCACGTCTTGCCCTTTGAATTGCAAGACCTTCCCTGCTGAACGCGCAGATGCAAGGTAGCGAATCTTATCAATTGGAAGACTTGATTCTTCCAGCATTTTGATCATTTGTGCACCAACGGCACCTGTAGCACCGACAACAGCAACTGTATATCCCATAATAAAACCTCTTTCGGAATTTTCTAAAAATTTGTGAATTTTATCTATTATACTATTTTTCCCTACAAATGAAAAGTGTATTTTACACTTATAAAAACAAAATAATCCCGATCTAAGACCGGGATAGTTTCTAGATATCGAATAGCTTTTATTGAAAATTAATGGATTTCATAATCCAAATCATTCAAATTCTTCTTGCCTTGAGTATCTTCCAATAAAAATGGCACCTGTTGCATCCCTTTGATACCCGCCACTAGTGAAGTTGGGAAGGTTACTATTGCTTGGTTGATTTGGCTAATATTACTATTAACAATACGTTTAGAAGCTGCCAAATCTTCATTTTCGTCTGCAATTTCTTTTTGCAAGGCCAAGAATTGGTTAGAAGATAAGAGATCTGGATAATTCTCACCTACTGCTCGGATTTGTGCCAAGACATCATTTTGATTGGCAATAACTTGGTTGGATTCTTGGATAGAGGCACCTTGACGAAGGGCTACTAATTCGGTAAAGACTTTCTCTTCATGTTTGGCGTAGGCCTTAGCTGCCTTCAACATTTCAGAAATGGTATCGTAGCGTTTGACAAGAATTATATCAACCGTTCTCTTTGCTTCTTCAATCATGACCTGATAACGATTCAAGCGATTGCTTTCACCGATAAACCACATAACAATGACAAGAGCAAAAACGACGATGGCAATAAATAATCCTAACATAGTTATTCTCCTTTAAATATATTGGTTAATTCATCAATGAGATCAATCTCCCTACAGAGTTTTTGATACTCTGCAGCAATCGAAAGACTTTCGATTGCATCTTTTCTATTCGGTGTTGGGAAAAGGTAGCGGTTAGTATATAAGGAAATATAGAGTGTATCTTGTACTAAATACACACACATAGCATTTTGAGAAATTTGCTGATCAAACCATTCTAGGATCTTGGGTTTTAAGAATTTTCGAGCAGCCAGTTCATCTGTACAATAGATATTGTAATTTTCATTGTTTCGGATATCTTCTGTTTCAATTTGAACTTCATTAGGTCCAGCACCCGGATAGGCACCTTTTAGTTCTCTTTTTAAAAACAAAGATTTCTTGGTTGGAACAACTCTCAAGTGCCCTGGAAATGAGATAGGAGCTTTTAAAGAAAAAATCTGACCAGCAAAATCTTCAACTTCTTCTCTGACCGTATGAGTTTCCCCACTTGAGTCTCTCTTTGTTCGCGTCTCAATATGATAAGCATAGAGATTGGCTACTACGAGATTCTTTTCATCATGGAAAGACAATTGATGAAAGAGATCAAACTTAGTCGATCTCGGACTAATGACCTGCAGGACATTCATTGGGTAGTCAGCTGTCAGAGTTAGCTCCGCTTGAGGAAAAACTTCTTTCAGGATGGGACAAAGAAAATCTGTAATATAAATCTCTTCATTGGATCGAACCTGATCTCCGAATAAGGCTTTTCGTTTTTTGTATGCCGGTAAATAATAAAACACCACTACAAGAAGAATGATAACAATCGCTGCTCGCCATCTAACAAGTTGGAAGGAGAGAAAAGCTAGAATACCACCAAGAATAGTGGCGTTTCTCCAATGAAGATTATTCTTCATTTGTTACTTCATAATGAGCAACTTAGCCTGATATTGTTCTAATTTTTCCAGTTCACTGATACGTTGAAACGTTTCTTGTGACCACTTGTTGTTTGGACTGTTTTGATCATACACTATAACCATCTCCTTTCAAACACAAATGAATCCATTTATTTACATCATTATATCACCGGTAGTCATAAGAGGCAAACAAATTTATGTATTTGCTTACTATGAATTTTTACAAAAAAAATCCCTTACCACATGGTAAGGGATTCGAGGCATCTTTCGATGAGAACAGCAGGTTCACACAACTGTTCAAGGTCCGCTCCTGCGTTACAATTAAATGTAGACCTCCTCAGCGCAAAAGGCTCCTAAGAGCCAATCGACTCATCGCATAAACTTAGTGTACCATGAACGGCCCAAAAAAGTCAAGAGGCTCGTTCTAGACTTCCTTTTAAATAACTTAAAAGAAATTGAGCAAAGCTAAGCTCCTTCTAATTTTTACATTAGGGGCTTCACAGGCCCTTCGATCGTCTTTTGCATCCAGACAATATCATGCCATTGATCAAATTTATAGCCAATTTTAGGAAAATGAGCAACTTTCACATAGCCACGTTTCTCATGGAGGGCGATACTAGCTGGATTTGGCAGGGCAATGCAAGCTAAGAAACGTAAATAACCACGCGCCTCCAACTCCGACTCTAATGCCTCATACAATCGAGAACCCAGACCTTGCCCACGACGATCTTGATCCACATAGACGGATACTTCCACCGCCCAATCATATGCTGATCGATCATAATAGCTTGAGGCATAGGCATAAGCAAGGACTTGACCGTCTACTTCTGCTACTAAATAGGGAAAACGTTGAAGGATCTTTTCGATACGCCCTTCAAATTCCTCAATGGTCGGAACCTGGTATTCAAAAGTGATGGCTGTTTTCTCAACATAGGGAGCATAAATCCTGACAAGTTCAGGAGCATCTTCAAGGGTGACTGGTCGTATCTTCAGCATGGTCTTCTCGCTTTCTATTTCTCTATTATACCCCAAAAGCACAAAAATAGAGGTTGTCCGCCAACCTCTATATATTTTATTAGAACAATCCTAAAGCAGTCCCATCTTCTGCTACATCCATGTTCAAAGCAGCAGGACGTTTTGGTAATCCAGGCATAGTCATCACTTCACCTGTCAAAGCAACAATGAAGCCTGCACCAGTCTTAGGTACCAATTCGCGAATGGTAATGTCAAAACCAGACGGCGCCCCGAGGAGACTTGGATCATCTGAGAAACTATATTGGGTCTTAGCCATACAAACTGGCAACTTGTCCCAGCCATTTTTCACGATTTGAGCAATCTGAGTTTTGGCTTTCTTCTCAAAGACAACATTGTCGGCCCGGTAAATTTCTTGGGCAATCTTAGTGATCTTTTCTTCAACAGAAAGGTCATTATCATAAAGACGAGTGTAGTTGGCTGGACTTGTTTCAAGTGTCTCCACTACTGTTTCTGCTAGGGCCAATCCTCCATCAGCACCATCAGCCCAAACGCTCGCCAATTCAACAGGAACTTGAATAGAAGCACAGAGTTCTTTCAGAGCTGCAATTTCAGCTTCTGTATCTGTGACAAATTCATTAATAGCCACTACTACAGGAACTCCGAATTTACGCATATTTTCCACGTGGCGCTCCAAGTTAGCAAAACCTGAACGAACAGCTTCTACATTTTCTTCAGAAAGAGCATCTTTAGCAACTCCACCATTCATCTTCAAAGCACGAATCGTTGCGACAATCACCACTGCAGATGGGCTAACAGGGAGATTTGGTGTTTTGATATCCAAGAATTTTTCAGCTCCCAAATCCGCCCCAAAACCTGCTTCTGTTACCATGTAATCGGCTAAACGAAGAGCGGTTGAGGTAGCTAAAACCGAATTACATCCATGGGCAATATTAGCAAAAGGTCCCCCATGAACAAAAGCTGGAGTTCCATAGATGGTTTGAACCAAGTTTGGCTTGATCGCATCTTTCAGGATTAAAGCAAGCGCCCCTTCCACTTCTAAATCGCGGACATAAACTGGACTACGATCATAGCGGTACCCGATCACAATATTAGCCAAACGGACTTTCAAGTCTTCAATATCTGTCGCCAAGCAAAGGATGGCCATAATCTCAGAAGCAACAGTGATATCAAACCCATCTTCACGAGGAATCCCATTGAGAGGGCCGCCGAGACCGACAGAAACATGACGCAAAGCACGGTCATTCAAGTCCACTACCCGTTTCCAGATAATCCGACGTTGGTCGATGCCTAGCTCATTTCCTTGATGCAAATGATTGTCGATCAAAGCTGAAAGAGCATTGTTGGCTGTCGTAATGGCATGCATGTCACCCGTGAAATGAAGGTTGATATCCTCCATAGGAAGAACTTGGGCATAGCCTCCACCTGCTGCTCCCCCTTTAATCCCCATTACTGGACCTAAGGAAGGTTCACGAATGGCAATCATGGTTTGTTTCCCGATTTTATTTAAAGCATCTGCCAAACCAATGGTGATGGTAGACTTCCCTTCACCTGCTGGAGTCGGATTAATAGCTGTCACCAAGATAAGTTTTCCTGGCTCTTCCTTCTGAACCGCTTGGATCTTATCAAAGGTTAATTTCGCCTTGTACTTTCCATAGAGTTCTAAGTCATCGAACTGAATCCCTAATTTCTCTACCACATCTGTGATTGGTTTCAATTCAATACTTTGTGCAATCTCGATATCTGTCTTCATCTGAATCTCCTCACTATATAATAAATCTATTATACAGAAATTTCACAAGGATATATATTTTAAATTTCAAACTTTTCCAGTTCGTTCGGATTTTGCCTTTAAAATAGACCTTTTCGCCCTTTATTCCAATTTCTTATAGCTATCTATACGAAATAACTATGAGTCCCCTATTCCTACCCATTACTTCCATTTTCCCCCACAAAAAAACAAAAGAAGACCCGTGTTCTTGGCTTTACTAAAATATAAAATTCTTGTAAAATAAGCCTATGAATATTTTGATTACTTCTGGTGGAACGAGTGAAAAAATCGATCAAGTTCGTTCGATTACTAACCATTCCACTGGTCGACTTGGAAAAATCATTTCCGAACAATTTTTAGAGGCAGGATTTTCTGTGACTTTGGTGACCACCCCAACTGCGGTTCAACCGAAAGCACATCCTCGTTTAACAAAAGTGATCATCAAAGATGTCGCTGAACTTCAGACAGCTCTTGAGAAAGAAACTCCAACACACCAAGTCCTCATCCATGCAATGGCTGTCTCTGACTACAGTCCTGTCTATATGTCAGGTTTTCAAGCCGTCAAAGAAGCTACTAATTTAGAGCAATTTCTCCAGCAAACCAATCAAGAACCGAAGATTTCATCGGAAGAAGATTACCAAATCCTCTTTTTGAAGAAAAATCCTAAGTTGATTTCCTTAGTAAAAACATGGAATCCAGACATTCGCTTGATCGGCTTTAAACTGCTGGTTGGTGTAGCACAGGATCAACTCCTAGCCGTTGCTCGTGCAAGTCTCGAAAAAAATCAGGCAGAAATGATTGTTGCCAATGACTTAAGCGAAATTCAAGACGGAAAACATCGAGCTTACTTAGTTACGAAAGATGCTACTCAAATAGCCGAAACGAAATTGGATATTGCTCAAAAAATTTATCATCACATTAGGAACAAAGGATAAAACCTATGGCGAATATACTACTGGCTGTAACTGGGAGCATTTCTGCCTACAAGGCAGCAGACCTCACCAGTCAATTGACCAAGCTCGGTCACCAGGTAAAGATTCTTATGACTCCTGCAGCTACAGCTTTTATTACCCCTCTAACACTTCAGGTCCTCTCCAAACAAGCTGTCCTGGTAGAGGTCATGACAGAAGACGATCCAAAACAAATCCAACATATTGACTTGGGGAAAGAGGCTGATCTTTTTCTAGTCGCTCCTGCAAGTGCCAATACCATTGCAAAACTTGCCATAGGGCTAGCGGATAATATGGTGACGAGCACAGCTCTAGCCTTGCCTCAAGGAACTAAAAAAATCCTAGCCCCCGCTATGAATACGAAAATGCTGGAACACCCAGCTACCCAACGAAATCTAAAACTTTTACAAGACTACGGCTATCAGATTATTCAACCTCGCCATGCTACTCTGGCTTGTGGCGATCAAGGGTCTGGAGCTTTAGCTTCTATCGAAACCATTCTAACTACTATACAGGAGTCACTTTCATGAAAAAATCTTCATCCATTTCACGCATTGCTATATTTTTCGCGGTAATGATTACCATCCATTTTACAACTTCCTTCATCTTACATTTTGTACCATCAGGTATTCAGCCAACCTTGGTTCATATTCCTGTTGTGATCGCGTCTATCATTTACGGGCCACGAATCGGAGCTACCTTAGGATTGCTTATGGGACTATTTAGTTTAACGATGAATACCCTTGTTTTAACACCTGCAAGCCACCTCTTTAGTCCCTTTGTACCAAACGGAAACTTCTATTCCCTCCTTATTGCAATAGTTCCACGTATCTTGATCGGAATAACACCTTACTATATCTATCAATTAATGCGCAATCGTACCGGGTTAATAACAGCCGGCATTGTCGGATCCATGACCAATACCGTTTTTGTTTTAAGTGGGATTTACTTCTTTTTTGGTAGTCAATTCAAAGGTGGAATCAACGATTTTCTAGCCTTGATTGTGTCTACAAACTCACTTATCGAAGTTATTGCAACGGTTCTGATCACTAGTGCCGTTGTCCCAGCCCTTGAAAAAATAAAATAAACAGTTGAGTAGGGCTATAAAAGCTGATGAAATCAGCGTAGTAGAGCCCACTCGAAAACTGCGTCTTGCTCGACAATCCAAAGACAATTGAGAGGCTAGGACTTTTGTCCCAGCCTCTTTTTTTCTATCCAAAATTCCCCCTTTATTTTTGAAAAGATTTACAATTATCGCTAGAATTTTCTGAAAAAATTTGCTATAATGTAAGCGATTAATTTATAGAAATAAGGAGTTGCACTATGACTTATCAAGAAAACTTCCAAAAATGGGCTGATTTCGCGGACCTACCAGATTACCTTCGTCGTGATTTGGAAAGCATGGATGAAAAAACGAAGGAAGATGCCTTCTACACAAACCTTGAATTCGGTACTGCTGGTATGCGCGGATTGATTGGTGCTGGGACTAACCGCATTAATATCTACGTTGTTCGTCAAGCAACTGAAGGTTTGGCGCGTTTGATCGAATCTAAAGGTGGAAATGAAAAAGAACGTGGTGTAGCCATCGCCTACGATAGCCGTCACTTCTCTCCAGAATTTGCCTTTGAATCAGCAGCCGTTCTTGCAAAACACGGTATTAAATCCTATGTCTTTGAAAGTCTCCGTCCAACTCCAGAACTTTCATTTGCTGTTCGTCACCTAAACTGTTTCGCAGGGATCATGATTACTGCTAGCCACAACCCTGCTCCGTTTAACGGATACAAGGTTTACGGTGAAGATGGTGGTCAAATGCCTCCACACGACGCGGACGCTTTGACAACCTACATCCGTGCCATCGACAATCCATTCGCTGTAGAAGTTGCGGATGTTGAAGCTGAAAAAGCATCTGGTTTGATTGAAGTCATCGGTGAAGCTGTCGATACTGAATACCTCAAAGAAGTAAAAGACGTTAACATCAACCCAGCCTTGATTGAAGAGTTTGGCAAAGACATGAAGATTGTCTACACTCCTCTTCACGGTACTGGTGAAATGTTGGCTCGTCGTGCTCTTGCTCAAGCAGGATTTGACTCTGTTCAAGTCGTTGAAGCTCAAGCAACTCCAGACCCTGACTTCTCAACTGTAAAATCACCAAACCCAGAAAGCCAAGCAGCCTTTGCTCTTGCAGAAGAACTTGGTCGCCAAGTAGGAGCTGATGTTCTTGTGGCAACTGACCCTGACGCTGACCGTGTCGGTGTTGAAGTCCTTCAAAAAGACGGTAGCTACCTTAACCTTTCAGGTAACCAAATCGGTGCTATCATGGCTAAGTACATCTTGGAAGCTCACAAAAATGCTGGCACTCTTCCAGAAAATGCAGCCCTTTGCAAATCTATCGTATCAACTGACTTGGTAACGAAGATTGCTGAAAGCTACGGCGCAACTATGTTTAACGTCTTGACTGGTTTCAAATTCATTGCTGAAAAGATTCAAGAATTCGAAGAAAAACACAATCACACTTACATGATGGGATTTGAAGAAAGCTTCGGTTACTTGATTAAACCATTCGTACGTGATAAAGATGCGATTCAAGCTGTCCTTGTCGTTGCTGAGCTTGCTGCTTACTACCGCTCTCGTGGTTTGACACTTGCTGACGGTATCGAAGAAATCTACAAAGAGTACGGCTACTATGCTGAAAAGACAATCTCTGTTACACTTTCTGGTGTTGACGGTGCTGAGCAAATCAAAGCGATTATGGCGAAATTCCGTGAAAACGGGCCAAAAGAATTTAACTCAACAGAAGTTTCAATCACTGAAGACTTCAAAGCACAAACATCTACTGCTGCTGATGGCACTGTAACAACCTTGACAACTCCTCCAAGTGATGTATTGAAATACACACTTGCTGATGGTTCTTGGATTGCCGTTCGCCCTTCAGGTACAGAACCAAAAATTAAGTTCTACATTGCCGTTGTTGGTGAAAGCAACGAAGATTCTCAAGCTAAAATTGCTAACATCGAAGCTGAAATCAATGCCTTTGTAAAATAAGAAACCACAAAAGATGAGATCAACCAATCTCATCTTTTTTTCGTATCAAAATACAGCATTTTTTCGCCCTTTATGGCATACTAGATTTATAAGAAAGCGAGGTAATCTCATGGAACAATTTTTAGAAGATATTAAAGATCTTGAAGTAACCACTGTTGCGCGTGCGCAAGAAGCCATCGACCAAAAAGAAACAGCAACCTTCTTTATTGGACGCAAGACTTGCCCATATTGCCGAAAGTTCGCTGCTAAATTAGCAACGGTAGTAGCCGAAACTAAAGCTCATATCTACTTCATTAATAGTGAAGAACCAAGTCAACTGGATGCTTTGCAAGTCTTCCGCTCAACCTATGGCATTCCAACTGTTCCTGGATTTTTACATGTCGAAGCCGGTGAAGTTACCGTTCGCTGCGACTCATCCATGTCAGAAGAAGAAATCAAAGCATTCGCTCATCTATAAAAAAAATAGCTAGAGATTATTCTCTAGCTATTTTTCATTTTCTGTAAAAGTCGTCCAAATCTTCTGCTGGGGTTTGGCAAAAGGAAAGGCCGAAAATTCTTCCGGTTTTAACCAAATAGTTGATTCACTGGTTGCTTGTTCTCCTTCTTTTACCAATCCGTACCGAAGTTGAACCTGCCACTTGCGGTGCGAAAAGACATGCTGGACCATGGGATAAGTTCTCTCTTGCCAATCAATGACTAAGTCATAGTCCTGTTCAAAGGAGAGAATCTCTAGATTGCTCTCTGCTTGTTCCTTCTCATCCAGTAGAGACAATTGGCCCAGGTTCTCAGATAGACTATCCACTTCAATCAAGGGAAAATGCCAGAAGCCTGACAAGAGTCCCTCTCGCTCATTTTTTTCCAGCAGGTAGCGCTCTTGACTATCCTTTATAATAAAGGCTGTTAAATAAACGGGTACTGGTTTCTTCTTTGGAGCCTTGATGGGATAGCGATCCATGGTCCCATGCTGATAGGCCGCGCTAAACTCTTTTACAGGACTCTCTTCGGGCCGTGGATTGACTGGTGATTCAATATCTGAGCCCAGATCCATCAAAGCCTGATTGAAATCACCCGGACGCTCTGGATCGATCAAGACTTCCATCATGGCTTGAAAAATCTTACGATTAGTCGGAACTCCGATATCGTAGTCAACCTCAAACAAACGAGCTAAAACCCGCATGACATTGCCATCCACTGCTGGCTCTGGCAAGCCAAAAGCAATACTGGCAATGGCACCAGCTGTATAAGGTCCAATTCCCTTGAGTTTAGAGATAGCCTCATAGCTTGATGGGAAAACACCCCCATGGTCCTCCATGATTTGCTGGGCAGCTTTCTGCATGTTGCGGACCCTCGAGTAATAGCCCAAGCCCTCCCAAGCTTTTAAGAGCTTTTCTTCAGGGGCTTGAGCTAAATCCGCAATGGTCGGAAACCAATCCAAAAAACGCTCATAATAAGGAATAACCGTATCGACACGTGTCTGCTGGAGCATAATCTCTGAAATCCATATTTTATAAGGATCCTGCGTCCGTCTCCAGGGGAGATCCCGTTTATTGGCATCATACCAGGCTAATAACTTTTCTCGGAAAGAGGCAATTTTTTCCTCCTCCCACATGATAATCCCGTAATCTTTTAAATCCATCATATTCCTAGTATACCATAGAATGACTTCTACTTTAGAGATTCTGACTCTACCATAAAAAGGCCTAGGAAATCCCTAAGCCTTTCAATCATTCTTATTGTTCCACAGCTTGAGCTGCTGTGATCAAGGTCAATTTGTAAACGTCATCTGCATTACATCCGCGAGAAAGGTCGTTAACTGGTTTGTTCAACCCTTGCAAAACTGGTCCTACTGCAGCAAAGCCACCGAGACGTTCTGCCATCTTGTACCCAATGTTACCAGCCTCAATACCTGGGAAGATAAAGACATTAGCTTGTCCTGCCACCTTGCTTCCTGGAGCTTTCAATGCTGCTGTTTCTGGTACAAAGGCAGCGTCAAATTGCAATTCCCCATCAATTTCAAGGTCTGGACGAAGTTCATGAGCGATTTTTGTTGCTTCCACAACTTTATCAACACTTTCACCGAAACCAGAACCTTTGGTTGAATAGCTCAACATGGCGATTTTCGGATCGATGCCAAACATCTTGGCTGTGATAGCAGAGTTGATGGCAATTTCAGCCAAACCTTCAGCATCTGGATTGATGTTAATCGCACAGTCTCCAAACAAGTAACGTTCAGAACCACGAACCATGAGGAAGGCACCTGAAGTGCGTTTGACATTTGGACGAGTTTTGATAATTTGAAGGGCTGGACGAACAGTTGCAGCTGTTGAGTGAATCGCACCTGAAACCATACCATCAACGATTCCCAGATGTACCAACATAACACCAAAGTAGTTGACATCGTCTTGCAAAATTTGACGTGCTTCTTCTTCTGTCATTTTACCCTTCCGACGTTCTACCAAGGAAGCTACCATCTCATCAAAGCCTGCGTAAGAATGCGGGTCGATAACTTCGTATCCTTCCAAAACTCCTTCAATTTCAAGGTAAATACGAATCTTATCTGGATTACCAAGCAAGACAGGTGTAACGTCTGTTTCTTTTACAATCCGTTTTGCTGCTTGCAGAATACGAGGCTCTTCCCCTTCTGGTAACACAATACGAGCATTCTTACCAACGAGGTTGGTTTTGAGGCTTTCAAAAACTTCCATGAGTTTCTCCTTTGAAAAAAATTAAATATTTGATAACTGTTTTAAGACTCGGCTAAAATCATCTGGCAGAGAGCTTTCAATTCGGAGCTCCTCTTCCAAAAAAGGATGATAAAAAGCCAAGGAATGGCAATGCAAGGCTTGTCGAAGAATCCCATCTTCTAACGAACCTCCATAGAGATCATCTCCCAAAAGTGGAAAACCAATATGAGAAAAATGAACGCGAATCTGATGGGTCCGGCCTGTATGCAACTGGATATCCACCAGATGAATATCACCAAAAGACTGGACAACTTGGTAGCTGGTATGAGAATACTTGCCACCTTTTGCTACCTTTCGGGTAATAATGGAGTCTTCATCACGCGCAATGGGGGCTATGATATCCCCCTTGCTTTCCAACTTACCCTTGCCCTTTACCAATGCAAAGTAACGTTTTTGAATCGTCTTAGCCTGAAGTTGCTTATCCAAGCGAGCATGGGCATAGCCATGTTTGGCAAAAAGCATGATCCCACTGGTATCCTTGTCTAAACGGGTGACAATATGAACGAGCTGATTTTCATACTGATTGCGAACATAGTAACCCTTGACAAAGTTCGCAATGGTGTTGGAATGAAGGGAGCTAGGAATGGATGCCACTCCTGCTGGTTTGTTGATAACCAAGAAATGATCGTCTTCGTACAAGATTTCCAAATCACGATCAATGGCCTCCAAAGCTTCATAACCTTCCTCAGAGGGAATATCAATCGTTACCTTATCTCCGATATCCAGAAGATAAATGGCATTTTGTTCAACGCCATTGACTAAAATCTGGCCTCCAGAAAACTTGATCTTGGCCAATAAGCCTTTTGAAACCTGATGTTTCTTCAGAAAGGTTTTAACCTTGACATGTTCATCTGCAATAAACTCGAACCTCATTCGTCAATATCTCCGATAAAGGCATCCTTGACCCGATTCCAGAAACTGGTATGGCTTGGGCTCGCTACGAAATTGATCTTGTGGTTATCAATCTGGTACTCGATATGGGCGATATTTCGATAGGAATAGGTTGAATTATCAACAGAGAGAATGTGAAAACCTGGCCGGCTAGGAGTGATTTCAATCTTATCTTTTTTGGGAACAATAATCGATGACCCCAAAGTTCGATAGACACGATTATTCAGACTAGCGATTTCAGCAATCTGAAGCGCTTCGATCGTCGGGTGAAGAACAGCTCCTCCCAAAGATTTGTTATAAGCTGTGCTACCTGTAGGGGTCGAAACCGTAATGCCATCCCCTCTGAATCGCTCAAAATGAACGCCATTGATGGTTAAATCAGCCACCATGGTTCGATCGCTGCGTTTGATTGTCGCTTCGTTAAGAGCTCGCATAATCTTCGTATCCCCATTATCAAAGGTCACTTTGACATTAAGGATTGGGTAAGATACCTTGGCACCTGTATCGAACTTGAGATTTTCTACCAACTTGTCAATCTCATCATCTAAATAGTCCGTATAAAATCCAAGATGACCCGTATGCACTCCAACAAAACGAACCCGATCTAATTGACTCTCGTACTTATGAAAAGCCGAGAGCAACATACCATCCCCACCGATAGAGATCACGATATCCGGATGCTTCTCAGTTAAGATAAAATTATTCTTTTTTAATTTATAACGAAGTTGTTGAAAAACCTCTTCGCTCTGGCGTTTTCGATTCCGAATAATCGAAACCTTTTTACCTGTAGTCCTCATCTGTATCATCACTATTTCCGACGCCATCGTTTAATTTACGATGCATTGGATCAAAAAGAGCTTGCGCCTCCTGAATGGCATCACGAATGGCACCCATTTCCTCATCGAGTTGATAAGCCAAATTCGCGGTGACTTCAAGACGCTTCTTAATCTCGTCCGGAAAATCTCCTTTATATTTGTAATTTAATGAGTGTTCAATGGTGGCCCAGAAATTCATAGACAAAGTACGAATCTGAATCTCTGCCAAAATCGTTTCATAGCCATTAATGGTATCTACTGGATACTCTACCACTACATGATAGCTTCGATACCCACTTGATTTCTTGTGACGAATATAGTCTCGTTCTTGAACCACGCGCATATCCTGACGCTTCCGCAAGACTTCTAGGACTTCGTCTACGTCATCTACAAATTGAACCATGATCCTCAGACCAGCAATATCTTGCATATCTTGAGCCAGGTTCTCTTCAGATATACTTCTGCGTTCCATCTTTTCGAGAATACTCTCAATCGGCTTCACACGACCGGTCACAAACTCGATTGGGGAATGCTTTTGTTGTTTGCGATACTGCTTTCTTATCCCACGAAGTTTAATCTTCAACTCCCCAACTGCTTGGATATAGGGATCTAAAAAATTTTCCCAATCAATCGCCATTGAATCACCTTGTCATCTCAAAGTTTTTTGTATAAAATAAACACATCTATTATTATATCATAAAGAGCTTGCAAACGAAAGAAAAGGACGTAGCTATGAATCATTTAGAAATTGAATTTAAAACCTTACTAACCAAAGAAGAGTACCATTCTCTAGAAGACTTTTTCAAGGACCAACCTCCTATCCGACAAACCAATCACTATATTGACACGCCCGACCAAGCTATCCGGAATCATCGGATGGCCTTGCGAATTCGTACCTTAGCTGATCGAGCTGAGCTAACCCTTAAAGTACCGCAAGATGCGGGACATTTTGAATACAATCAAGCCCTTACTTTTGAACAAGTAGAAGCCTTTCTCTCCAAGAAGAAACTCCCTCAAGGTGATATTGCCAGCTTTCTCACTGATTTAGACATTCCTCTAACTTCCTTAGATGTCTGGGGAAGTCTAGAAACAGAGAGACGGGAGAAAAGAATCCCTAAAGGATTATTAGCTTTTGACCGTAGTCGCTATAACTCTATCGAGGACTATGAGTTGGAGATGGAGGTAGATGACGCCTCAGATGAAACTTATTTTCACGAATTTCTCAAGGAAAAACAAATTGAATACAAGCCAGCAAAAAGTAAAGTAGCAAGATTGGCTCAAAGTTTGCTAAATAGCTGAAATTACTGAATTTTTTTGCTAAAATAAGTCTAGACAAAAATATCTAAATGAGGATCAAACACATGTCAGAAAAAAACAATATGAAGCTCTTCGCACTCAACTCCAACCAAGAAATTGCACAAAAAATTTCAGAAGTTGCTGGCATCCCACTCGGAAAGCTTTCTTCACGTCAATTCTCAGATGGTGAAATCCAAATTAATATCGAAGAAAGTGTGCGTGGATATGATATTTACATCATCCAATCTACTAGCTACCCTGTTAACAATCACTTGATGGAATTGTTAATCATGGTAGATGCTTGCCAACGAGCAAGTGCCCATACCGTTAACGTGGTCCTTCCATACTTTGGGTATGCTCGTCAAGACCGCACTGCTGCTCCTCGCGAACCAATTACAGCAAAATTGGTTGCCAACATGCTTGTCAAGGCAGGGGTAGACCGTGTTGTAACCCTTGATCTTCATGCGGTTCAAGTACAAGGCTTCTTCGATATCCCAGTAGACAACTTGTTCACGATTCCTCTATTTGCTGATCACTATATCAAACAAGGTTTAACCGGTTCAGATGTAGTGGTTGTCAGCCCTAAAAATTCTGGAGTGAAACGCGCCCGCAATCTTGCAGAATATCTAGATGCTCCAATTGCTATCATCGATTACGCCCAAGACGATTCCAGCCGTGACGAGGGCTACATCATCGGGGATGTTAAAGGTAAAAAAGCAATCCTAATCGATGATATTTTGAATACAGGAAAAACCTTCTCTGAGGCTGCAAAAATTGTCCAACGCGACGGCGCTACTGAGATTTATGCTGTTTCTAGTCACGGACTTTTCGTTAAGGGAGCTGCGGAATTACTAGACCAAGCACCGATTAAAGAAATTTTAGTTACAGACTCTGTAGCAACCAAAGAGCAAAAACCCCAAAATGTAAAATACATTACTGCAAGCGAATTGATTGGAGATGCCCTTGTACGTATCCAAGAGCGTAAACCAGTTAGTCCACTCTTTGCATACCACAAGAAATAAGGTGATGTCGTGATTTATTTTGACAATGCGGCAACCACTCCCCTAAGCCCAGGAGTAATCAAGGTGATGACAGAAACGATGGAAACCAGTTTCGGAAATCCCTCTAGTCTCCACTCCCACGGTCGCCAAGCGAAAAAGATTCTTAGAGACGCTAGGGAATGCGTTGCAACTTGTTTAAAGACCTCTAGTCAACAGATTATCTTCACATCTGGCGGGACCGAAAGCAATAACACTGTTATAAAGGGCTACTGTCTCAAACATAGACAGCAAGGGAAGCATATTATTACCACGGCTATTGAGCACCATGCCGTTCTTGAACCAATTGAGTACTTGGTCCAAGAATATGGATTTGAAGTAACCATCATTCAACCGGTCGATCAAAAGATTCGACCTGAAGATATTCGAGCTGCACTTCGTCCCGATACAATTTTAGTATCTACCATGTATGCCAACAACGAAACGGGTGATCTCTTGCCTATCAAGGACATTTCAGACCTTTTAAAAGACCATCCTGCTGCTTTTCATGTCGATGCAGTTCAAGCCGTTGGTAAACTTGCTGTAGCCCCTGAAGAGCTAGGAGTTGATTTTCTAACCGCATCGGCCCATAAATTTCACGGACCTAAGGGAGTTGGTTTTCTCTATGCTAAAAAGCCTGACTTCTTCAATCTCTTACACGGAGGTGACCAAGAAGACAAGCGTCGAGCTAGTACAGAGAACTTGATTTCAATTGCAGGAATGGCTCAAGCCCTCAAAGAAGCAACTGATCAGTTAGACGCAAATTATCAGTATATTCAGCGCTTATCTGATCGTATCCTAACTGGCCTAGAAGATTTAGATTTCTATCTGAATAGCACAGACTCCAAACTTCCTCATGTCTTAAACATCGGCTTCCCTGGTATCAGCAATGATATCTTACTGCTTCGTTTAGATATGGCGGGAATTTCAGTCTCAACTGGCTCGGCTTGTACTGCGGGGACTGTTCAGCCAAGTCATGTCCTTGCAGCTTATTACGGCGAAGATTCACCCCGCTTGAAGGAATCTATTCGCATTAGTTTATCCGAATTCAATACGACTGCTGAAGTCGATACTTATATAACAACTATTCACAAAATTTTAGGAGAATTACATGGCATTTGAAACATCTGTCTCATTACCAAACTGCGATTACACATACGCAATCCATCCAAATATTAAAAAATATACCCTACGCGACAATACCTTTGCACAAACAAAGGTTGGAAACTACGAATTAAATCGTTTGTTAGAAGCTATTCCAAATAGCGGAGATGGCTTTAAGTTAAAAATTATCATCAATAAGGATTTAACAGGATTTAAAATTAACATTACTGACAAGTCAGGCCTTCGTTTGGTAAATATTTTTAAAAATCCAGAAAACAAGATTATCCAACAAAAATTCTACTTCCTCATGGACAGTTTAGTTGAACGTGAAATCTTTGAAAGGATTGAAAACTAATGACCAATGGTCCTGTAGTCCTCACCTATTTGGATGCATACCAAAAGGAACGTCAGGTTAGCTACGACAACATCGATCACTGTCTATTAGCCTTCTCAGGCTGTGTTTCCATTCCAGATTCCTATCAGGTTGTTTCTGTTACCTACAAGGAGCATACCTTACCTTTCACTGGAAAAATCGGTGACTTTTATCGCTATCTGATTCAGTTCGATCAGAGTTTAAGAAATTCCAATTAAGAAAGAAAAACACCATTTTGGTGTTTTTTTAGTAGAAGATAGTTGCTTTTTTCACAAACTTTTTATAAAATAGATTTGAAAGGTTGTGATATTGTGAAACAAGATAAGTCTAATCCAATTCCTCGTGCTACTGCCAAACGACTCTCCTTGTATTACCGCATTTTTAAACGCTTTAATGCAGAGAAAATCGAGCGAGCAAATTCAAAACAGATTGCTGAAGCCATCGGGATTGATTCCGCAACTGTTCGTCGAGACTTCTCCTACTTTGGAGAGCTTGGACGACGTGGTTTTGGTTATGATGTCAAAAAGTTAATGAACTTCTTTGCCGATCTCTTGAATGATAACTCCATCACCAATGTTGCTATCGTCGGGATTGGAAATATGGGGAGTGCCCTTCTTCACTATCGCTTCCATGAGCGAAATAAAATGAAAATTGTCATGGCATTTGATACGGATGATCATGAGTTAGTCGGCACTAAAAGTAAAGATGGTATTCCGATTCACGGCATCTCCTCACTAAAAGAAAAACTTGAGGGAAAAGAGATTCAAACAGCTATTTTAACCGTTCCAAGTGTAAAATCTCAAGAAGTTGCAGATTTACTAGTTGAAGCTGGTATCAAGGGAATCCTTAGCTTTTCTCCAGTCCACTTAACAGTTCCAAAAGATGTGGTAGTCCAATATGTCGACCTAACCAGTGAACTGCAAACCCTTCTCTACTTTATGCGCAAGAATTCATGATAAGCAAAGAGGCTGGGACAAAAGTCCTAGCCTCTCAATTGTCTTTGGATTATTGAGCAAGACGCAGTGGTTGAGTGGGCTCTACTACGCTGATTTTATCAGCTTTTACAGCCCTACTCAACTGTGCGGAGGTGGGACGACGAAATCGAATTCTAACGAATTACCGATTTCTGTCCCACTCTCTTTTTCTATACCAATAAATCTGTTTCTTCCCGATAGCTATAATAATCATCAGTTGAGACAATCAGATGGTCCAGAAAAACAATTCCTAGACAATTGCAGGCTTCAATCATTTGTTGGGTGACACCATCATCATTCTTGCTAGGATGAATGATACCGGACGGGTGGTTGTGAACCAAGATTATGGATATCGCCATATGCTTGATGGCATAGTGCAAGATTTCCCTCGGTTCTGCAATGCTACGATTGACTGTTCCGATAAAGATCACTTGCTGATGGATAATTTGATTTTGGGTATTCAGATACAGGGCCAATAAATGTTCCTGTTTCTCATGGCCTATTTTTTGTTGCATCATTTTTGCCAGCTTCTGACTACTCATGATTTGTTCCGTTTCAATCACTTCCGAAGTCTGTATTCGTTTCCCTAGTTCAATAGCAGCTAACAGCTCAATGGCTTTAACTTTCCCAATTCCTGGAACTTCCTGTAACTCCTGAAAACTCATACTAGCCAGTTCTTTTAAACTCTTTAGTGAGCCCAGCAGGTCCTGAGCGATCTCGTAGACTGGTTTATTTTTGTTCCCCGTCCGTAATAAGATGGACAGCAATTCTTGATGACTGAGCTTATCAGGTCCTTCTGTTAGCAAACGTTCTCTAGGTAAGAGACCTGATTCTTGAAATACAATATGATACATAAAAAACCTCCTCAATTAATAATTCGCAATTGAGGAGGAAAAAGGACGATTCTGTATAAATTAAATTGGACAAACTACTTCTCTTAAGTTTTCAAGAATTCGAGTTTCTTCATTTGAGAAGTTAATTCTATAGCACTCTTGCACTTGTTCCAATGACGCAAGAAATTGACGAATTTCGTATCGAATTAAGTGTTCTTGATCATCAGGAAGGTTTTCAATGGTTTCGAAGACCTGTTCAACTTCGTAGATCCCCTTGGTAATGAGCCCTGTTTTGGGGAAATCATTGACCAGTAAGCCATAGAAGTTTCTTAACAAAGTATAGATATCTTCTGTGCGCATTCGGTTCCTCCAAGTTTCTTTCTATCACTCTTCTATTATAAAATAGAAAGCATGCAAAAATATGTCAGTCAGGTAACATTTTATGACTATCCTCTTACAAGTCGGCAGAAAATTAACAGAAAAAAAGGGGGCAAGGACCCCTTTTCAGATTAAAAAAAAAGTAATTTAAAAAACTTTCCTTAGGTGAGTACGGACGTCAGCGAACTTCGTAGAAGTTCCATGACTAATTATTGAGTCTCTTCGCTCTTTAATTTCTTGGCTCAGGCTAAAACAGTTCCCCAAACTGTTTTACTCTCAATAATTCCGAGTGCCTGAATTAACAGTGTTTCAGGAACTTTTCTCACAGCGGAAAGTTTTTCTTCTTCTTAAATGAGTAAAAATAAAAGTCATTTTTTGAAAATCATCCAGCTGTTTTATGTAAAATAACAATTTGTCTACATTCAAAAAAGAGGTCAAGGACCTCTCTTTTTAAGTTGATTATAATTGCATTTGATTATAAGATTTTGTGAAAGCTTCCAGTATATCTTTTGGTGCTTTTGAGTAATCTACTGAAGTTTCCAAAGTACCTTTTACAATCGTACGATAAGTTGCTGCGGCATCCTCACAGGTCACCAAGGTGATTTCATTTACCCCTTCACGATCTGCAATGACATCGACCCGATCTGGTGTCACTGTCTCAACAGAATTGATGACATAGGTATACACCTTTTCCTTATCAGTGATATAGATTTTCATTCCAGCTTTGGCATGTTCTAATGGGGAAAAGAGCATTTCATTTGCCCCTGTCAAACCAAAGACATGGTGACTAGCCAAGGAGTAATTCCTTTCCCCCATAATCTGGTCCTCTTTCATGGTACCAGCCCCATAATAGAGTCCCACATTATCTAAGCCTTTAAAAATCGGAAGGTTCATCTTCAACTCAGGGATTGCTATCCCCCCAATAACAGGCAACTTCTGCGCCTGCCACTGGGCATTGATAACAGATTCTGTAGAAAGCGATTTGACTTCTTTAAAATCAAAGCTAGTCTTGGCATCTTTATTCTTATCGATTGTCTTTTTTGATACCTTGTTGACTTGATACTGATTGGTATGCCACACCATGATCATGTTCCGAATCGGAGCATTAAAGATCAAGGCAATAGACAAAAGGATTAGTAAGGTAGCAAAGATATTAATCAAGCGATTGCGTAAGCTTGTTTTCTTCTTTTTTCTTCTTGAAGCCATTTTTTATCCTACCCTTCACTTTCAGTTTCAGTGTCTGACTCATCTTTATCGTCAGCTTGAACCGTTGTAAAGGTTACGATTTGGGCATCTTGATCCAGACGCATCACTTTCACACCCATGGTCGAACGTCCAGTTTGAGAAATATTGGCGACGCTGGTACGAATCATGACACCTGTATTGGTGATAATCATCAAATCCTCATCTCCTTTGACAGTCATGAGACCGGCCAGAGGACCATTCTTATCA
Organism: Streptococcus australis; assembly: GCF_040226615.1. Classification (GTDB taxonomy): domain Bacteria; phylum Bacillota; class Bacilli; order Lactobacillales; family Streptococcaceae; genus Streptococcus; species Streptococcus australis_E. The sequence goes on from NZ_JBCOAT010000002.1 coordinate 40,969, forward strand.
ACCACATTAGCAGTTTTAATCCCTTTACCACCACGTCCTTTTGTTGGATACTCATCAGCACGCGTTCGTTTACCGTACCCCTTTTCAGTGATGATCAATACTTCATCTTGATCTGTAATCACACTTGCACCGACCACTTGGTCGCCTGGACGGAGGTTGACACCTCGAACCCCAGTTGCCGAGCGACCCATGTTCCGTACAACAGACTCTTTGAAGCGAACAGAATAACCAAATTTGGTCCCGATTATTACGTCCGTATTTCCATCGGTTAGGAAGACGTTAATCAGCTCATCCTCGTCTTTAAGGTTAAGAGCTTTCAAGCCATTTTGACGAATATTGGCAAACTCAGCTACACTGGTCCGTTTTACCAAACCTGAGCGGGTTGTAAAGAAGAGATAAGCGTCTTCACTACGATCCTGAGCGACGTTAATAATGGTCTGAATGGATTCTCCGTCATCTAACTTGAGCAAGTTGACAATTGGAAGTCCCTTAGCTGTACGGCCGTATTCAGGGATTTCATAGCCTTTCAGACGGTAAACCCGTCCCTTATTGGTAAAGAAGAGCAAACGATCATGGGTGCTGGTAGAAACCAATTCACGGACAAAGTCATCATCTTTGACCCCTGTACCTTGAACACCACGTCCCCCACGTTTTTGAGCAGTAAATTCATCTTGATCCAATCGTTTGATGTAGCCCTTGTTAGAGAGAGTGATCAAAACATTGCTTTCTTCGATCAAATCTTCGTCTTCTAGTGATAGAACTTCTCCTACCATCAATTCTGTCCGACGTGGATCTCCAAACTTCCGTTTGACCTCGTCCAATTCTTCCTTGATAATCGCAACTACACGCTCTGGCTTGGCTAAAATATCAGCAAGATCAGCAATCAAGGCAACGAGATCATCGTATTCGCTTTGAATCTTGTCACGTTCCAAACCAGTCAAACGACGAAGACGCATATCCAAGATAGCTTGGCTTTGACGCTCAGAAAGCTTGAACTTACTCATCAATTCTGCTTGTGCTTCTGCATCTGTCTGGCTATTACGGATGATTTTAATCACTTCATCGATGTGATCAAGAGCGATTAAGAGACCTTCCAAGATATGGGCACGAGCTTCCGCCTTCTCTTTATCAAAGATGGTCCGACGAGTCACCACTTCTTTTTGGTGCTCAATATAAGATCCTAAAATCTCACGAAGAGAGAGAATCTTAGGGACACCATTTTGGATAGCCAACATGTTGAAACCAAAGTTGGTTTGCATTTGGGTCATCTTGAAGAGGTTGTTTAAGATAACATTGGCTGAGGCATCGCGACGGACTTCGATGACGAAACGAACCCCTTCCCGGTTAGACTCATCCCGAACTGCTGTAATCCCATCGATTCGTTTTTCTTGAACCAAACGAACGATATGCTCATGCACTTTGGTCTTGTTGACCATATAAGGAAATTCTGTAACGACAATGCGTTCACGGCCTGTCTTGGTCTCTTCAATTTCCGTCCGAGACCGCAAGACAATCGAGCCTTTTCCTGTTTCATAGGCCTTATGAATACCCGATTTGCCCATGACCAAGGCTCCGGTAGGGAAATCTGGTCCAGGAAGCACCTCCATTAGTTCACGTGTGGTCACATCAGGATTGTCCATCATTAGTTTGACAGCATCAATAGACTCACCAAGGTTGTGTGGAGGAATATTTGTCGCCATCCCTACCGCAATCCCTGTCGCTCCATTGACTAACAAGTTAGGGAAGCGAGCTGGAAGAACGTTTGGTTCGCGTTCACTGGCGTCATAGTTATCTGTGAAATCAACTGTATTCTTGTTGATATCCCGAAGCATTTCAAGAGCAATCTTGCTCATACGAGCTTCTGTATACCGCTGGGCCGCGGCTCCATCACCATCCATAGAACCAAAGTTCCCATGCCCATCTACAAGCATGTAACGATAGCTCCACCATTGAGCCATCCGAACCATAGCCTCATAAATTGAGGAGTCCCCGTGTGGATGGTATTTACCCATAACATCCCCAGTAATACGGGCAGATTTCTTATGTGGTTTATCTGGAGTAACCCCAAGTTCATTCATTCCATAAAGGATCCGACGATGAACTGGCTTTAAACCATCCCGCACGTCAGGAAGAGCCCGAGACACGATAACACTCATAGCGTAATCGATAAAACTGGTCTTCATTTCTGATGTTAAATTAACATCAATTAAATTATTATCCTGCATTAAAACAATGCCTCTCTTTAATTAATTCACTCTACTATTATAACATATTCTGCCTTATTTTTCTGGTTTCTAACACATTCATAAAAACGTTTACATAGGCAAAATGGTCGTAATTCCGTGACAAAAAAATGCAAAAGTGGTAGAATAAAAACCGAATGGGGAAAGCCCAAAAAAAATGAAGGAGACGTTTAGAAAATGACTTTAACTAAACAACATAAAAAAGTTATCCTTGTTGGTGATGGTGCGGTAGGTTCATCTTACGCTTTTGCACTTGTTACTCAAGGAATCGCACAAGAACTTGGTATCATCGAAATCCCTCAATTATTTGAAAAAGCGGTTGGTGATGCAGAAGACCTTAGCCATGCCCTTGCCTTCACTTCACCTAAGAAGATCTATGCTGCTAAGTACGAAGACTGTGCGGATGCGGACTTAGTTGTTATTACAGCAGGCGCTCCTCAAAAACCAGGCGAAACTCGTCTTGACCTCGTTGGTAAAAACCTTGCCATCAACAAATCAATCGTTGAACAAGTTGTTGCTTCTGGTTTCGACGGTATCTTCCTTGTTGCTGCTAACCCAGTTGACGTTTTGACTTACTCAACTTGGAAATTCTCAGGTTTCCCTAAAGAACGTGTTATCGGTTCAGGTACTTCACTTGACTCAGCTCGTTTCCGTCAAGCACTTGCTGAAAAAATCGGCGTTGATGCTCGTTCAGTTCACGCCTACATCATGGGTGAACACGGTGACTCAGAGTTCGCTGTTTGGTCACACGCTAACGTTGCCGGTGTAAAATTGGAACAATGGTTGCAAGCTAACCGTGACTTGGATGAAGCTGACCTTGTAGATCTCTTCATCTCTGTACGTGATGCTGCTTACTCAATCATCAACAAGAAAGGGGCTACTTACTACGGTATCGCCGTTGCCCTTGCACGTATTACTCGTGCCATCCTTGATGATGAAAATGCTGTACTTCCACTTTCAGTCTTCCAAGAAGGACAATACGGAGTTGAGAACGTCTTTATCGGTCAACCAGCGATCGTTGGTGCGCACGGTATCGTTCGTCCAGTAAACATCCCATTGAACGACGCTGAAACACAAAAAATGCAAGCATCTGCAAAAGAATTGCAAGCAATTATCGATGAAGCATGGAAGAACCCAGAATTCCAAGCAGCTTCTAAAAACTAAACAAAACGTTAAACACCATGTCTTAGGACATGGTGTTTTCTTGATCTCATTATTATGAAATCCTAGAGAGCCCTGAGAGCCCAATCCTGCTCTTAAAAACTCACTGCTATCTTTCCCGTCAAAAAAAAGAGAGCCTCAAGGCTCTCCTATCGTCATCCACCCTGAGAGAATCGAACTCCCATCTCAAGAACCGGAATCTTACGTGATATCCATTACACTAAGGGTGGCAACTATGATAGTATATCAAAAATTCGAGCATTTTACAAGTAAAAAAAGCTTGCCTAAGCAAGCTTTTTAAGTTGATTACAATTCAATATCACCAAACAAGTCAGCCATTGAGAATCCAGTTTGAGTTTCTGGAAGTTCAAAGTCACGTTTTTCTTGTTTTGGACGACGTGGACGTTGTTGACGTTTTTCTTGTTTTTCGCCTTCTTCTTGAGCTGGACGTTCTTCAAGAGCTTTGATAGAAAGTGATACACGTTCATCAGCAGCATTTACTTCAAGAACTTTAACAGTTACTTCTTGTCCAACTTTAAGCACATCTTTTGGATTTTCAACACGTTTGTGTGAAATTTGTGAGATGTGTACAAGTCCATCGATACCTGGCAACACTTCAACGAATGCACCGAAGTCAGTCAAACGTTTAACAGTACCTTCGATGACATCACCAGCAGCCAATTTTTGTTCTACGCCATCCCATGGTCCAGGTGTTGTAGCTTTCAATGAAAGTGATACGCGACCTTCTTCTTCGTTCAAGTCAAGGACTTTCACTTCGATTTCTTCACCAACAGTTACAACTGATTTAGGTGAAACGTTGCGTTCGTGTGACAATTCAGTCAAGTGAACCAATCCATCAACACCACCAAGATCGATGAAAGCACCGAAGCTAGTGATACGAGCAACTTTACCAGTTACAACGTCACCAACGTTCAATTTACCGAATACTTCAGCGCGAGCTGCAGCTGATGCAGCTTCAACAACTTCACGACGAGAAAGGATGAAGCGGTTTTCTTTTGCGTCAACTTCTTTGATTTTAGCATCAAATTCTTGACCTACGAAACGTTCAGTGTTACGTACAAAACGAGTATCAAGCATTGAAGCTGGAATAAATCCACGAAGTCCTTCAAATTCTACTGAAAGTCCGCCTTTAACAGCGCGAGTTCCTTTAACAGTAACAACTTCTTCTTCACGTCCGACCAATTTGTCCCATGCTTTGCGAGCTTCCAAACGTTTTTTAGATACAAGGTAAGTTACTGTATCAGTATCTTTACCAACTACTTGACGAAGAACAAGCAATTCAAGTGTTTCACCTGGTTTAACCAAGTCATTGATGTCAGCATCACGATCGTTTGTCAATTCGCGAAGAGTCAAGACACCTTCGACACCAGTTCCAGAGATTGCAACGTTAGCTTGTGTAGCGTCAACTGTCAAAACTTCAGCAGTAACAACATCACCTGGCTCAACTTGGCTAACACTGTTTAGCAAATCTTCAAATTCATTCATCTAAAAAATCCTCCAACAATCAAGTTTTCTAAACTTGACATACTTATAATTATTTTTCCTAAGCAAGCACTCGCAACGAAATCAAAATGATCTACAACGACATCTTCATATAAAGAAATAAAATACCTGAGCAGATATTTTACCACCTTATCTGATATTACCTAGAACTGGGGTAGCTGGATTCGAACCAACGCATGAGGGAGTCAAAGTCCCTTGCCTTACCGCTTGGCTATACCCCAAAAGTGAAATGGAGAGAGAGGGATTCGAACCCCCGAACCCGAAGGAGCGGATTTACAGTCCGCCGCGTTTAGCCTCTTCGCTATCTCTCCAAGCAAATCAACAGACACAATTATACCATTGATTTCATGAAAATGCAACCCCTTATTTGTTCAAATTATAATTTTCGATGGCACTTTCCACTGCTTTTTCAAGGGATTTAAAAAGACTATCTACGGATCCGTTTTTCACAAGAGCAAACTGAGCACCCATATCAGCAATCTCAGCAATAGCCTTTTTTCCAATCGTTAATTGGTAGCCATCAAAGGTTTCTTTACCTACAAGCACTTTACTATCTGCAATTTGAATTTCAATTTTTTTATCTTTCTTACTCATTCTTCCACCTCATTTCAACCCCTTTATTTTACAAAATTTTTCACATGCTTGCAAGCCGAAAATGTTTAATGATTAAATTATTTCATTTCGCAGCTATCTGCTTCTGGCAAAAAAAGAGAGAGTGGGACAGAAATCGGTCATTCGTTAGAATTCGATTTCGTCGTTTCACCTCCGCACAGTTGAGTAGGGCTGTAATAGCTGATGAAATCAGCGTAGTAGAGCCCACTCAACCACTGCGTCTTGCTCGACAATCCAAAGACAATTGAGAGGCTAGGACTTTTGTCCCAGCCTCTCTCATACTTGGTTTATTCAGTTACCTTGAAAATCCATCCTTCTGGCGCTTCAATATCACCAAACTGGATGCCCGTTAATTCATCATACAGCTTGCGGGTAACCGGCCCTACTTCCGTTTCTGAATAGAAGACATGGAAGTCATCTCCGTGCTGAACTCCTCCGATTGGTGAAATAACTGCGGCAGTTCCACAAGCACCTGCTTCAACAAATCGGTCTAAGTTATCGATTGGGACATCCCCTTCGATTGGTGTCAAACCAAGACGGTGCTCTGCGAGATAGAGCAAGGAATACTTGGTAATGGATGGCAGAATAGATGGGCTAAGTGGCGTCACAAACTCATTATCAGCTGTGATCCCAAAGAAGTTAGCAGATCCCACTTCTTCAATCTTGGTGTGGGTTGCAGGATCCAAGTAGATCACGTCTGAGAAGTTTCGAGACTTAGCTAATTTACCAGGTAAGAGGCTAGCGGCATAGTTTCCACCGACTTTCGCTGCACCTGTCCCATGGGGAGCTGCCCGGTCATAGTCGTCTTGGATCAAGAAGTTGGTTGGAACCAAGCCACCCTTGAAGTAGTTTCCGACGGGCATAGCAAAGATCGTAAAGATGTATTCCTCTGCTGGCTTCACCCCAATGATATCTCCAACCCCAATCAACAATGGACGAAGATAGAGGGTTCCACCTGTTCCATATGGTGGGACATATTCTTCATTGGCACGCACTACTGCTTTACAAGCTTCCACAAACATGTCCGTTGGAACTTGAGGCATAAGCAAGCGATCTGCAGTCCGTTGAAGGCGTTTGGCATTTTCATCAGGACGGAACAATTGAATGCTGCCATCTTTTGTCCGGTAGGCTTTCAGCCCCTCAAAAGCTTGCTGTCCATAGTGCAAACTTGGAGAAGATTCCGAAATATGAAGAGTGGCATCTTCGGATAGTTCTCCATTTTCCCAGGCACCATTACGATAATAGGCGATGTAGCGGTAAGGTAATTTCATATAAGAAAATCCAAGATTTTCCCAATCAAGTGATACTGTCATGTCAGTTTTCCTTCTTCCATTCAAGACTTGCTAAATAGCAAGAGCCACCACAAAGGATGACTTTATTCATGTACTCTATTTTACACCATTTCATGAGAATTTCAAGTGAAATTTGCAATTTTCAGAAAATTTATCGAGCAAAAAAATTAGCCATAAACTGGCTAATTTTGTTTTTATTTAATTCTAGCAGTAAAGACTTCTTGATCAGAAATTTGATCATTGACAAAAGAACCATTGCTAGTTCGTTCTGACAAGCTGAGTTGAGTAACATCCACTTCTGTCACCTGACCTGTTGTCGAGGTAATCTGAAGAATTTGATCTTGCTCTCCCACTTCTTCTTGGCTAGTAAAGAGATCAAAATCGCCCTGGTCAGTGAAGACTGGACCTGCCTTAAAGACGCGGTGTGGTTTAGACTTCAGTTCACGCAGGACCTGTAGGCCACGTTTGGCACGGCTGGTCACAGGAATATCATCTTGTGACATTCGTTTGAGGCTGCCTCGCTGGGTCAGGATATACATGCTTGGTGTCGTTGACTTAAAGACGGCCATAACTTGATCCCCGTCTTTGAGGTTAATGGCTTTAACACCTGCTGCTTTGGCCCCTACCACTGGAACCTCTTCAATATTGAATCGGAGGCCATAACCATTCTTAGTAATGATCATGATGTCCTCGAGGACCACTGGTGCAACCGCTACGATACGGTCCTCTTGGTCCTTCAGTTTAGCGTACTTAGTTGATTTAGAACGATAGGTCCGCCATGGGCTCAATTCCTTGCGTTCAAAACGCTTGATTTGGCCTTGTTGGGTAGCTGCAAAGTAGGTCACTCCTTCAAACTGATCCACAATCTCCGCAAAAAGAATTTCTTCTTCCTGCTCGAAATTGGTCAAGGTCTGACTAAGGTGCTCCCCGATGTCCTTCCACTTGGTATCTGCCAATTCATGAACAGGTCGATAGATGGCATTTCCCAAGTTGGTAAAGAGCAAAAGATGCTGGGTGGTCTTAGCAGGCTCTACGAAAATCAATTCATCGTCGTCCCGCTTACCGACTTCTTCCACTGTCGACGCATTGAAGGAACGAGGAGAGGTCCGTTTAATGTAACCCGCACGGGTCACGCTGACGAAGGTTTCCTCTTCAACGATCAGACTAGCTGTATCGATCTCAATCGTTTTAGCAGTGTCTTGCAACTCACTACGACGCGGGTTACCAAAGAGCTTCTTGACTTCACGCAATTCCTTCTTCATGAGGTTAAACATAGTCCGTTCATCCCCAATGATAGCTGCTAAAGTCGCGATTTGCTCCTTGAGACTGGCATGCTCTTCTTCCAAGGTCACGATATCCGTATTGGTCAAGCGGTACAATTGCAAGGTGACAATAGCTTCTGCTTGTTCTTCCGTGAAATCGTAGCTGACCTTGAGGTTTTCCTTAGCATCTGCCTTGTTATCGGAAGCTCGGATCAAGGCAATCACTTCATCGAGGATAGAAATGACGCGGATCAAGCCCTCTACGATGTGGAGGCGTCGTTCTGCCTTTTCCTTATCAAAGCGTGAGCGAGCGACAATGATATCCCGACGGTGAGCAATGTAGCTAGAGAGAATCGGTACGATCCCAACCTGACGTGGTGTGTAGTTATCAATCGCCACCATATTGAAGTTGTAGTTGACCTGCAAGTCTGTGTACTTGAACAAGTAGTTCAAGATTAGATCAGCATTGGCATCTTTCTTCAACTCAATGGCAATGCGAAGACCATCTCGGTCAGACTCATCCCGGACTTCCGCAATACCGGCCACCTTGTTGTTAACACGGACATCGTCGATCTTCTTGACCAAAACAGCCTTGTTGATCTCATAAGGGATTTCGGTAACGACGATTTGCTGCTTACCACCTTTGAGTTGCTCGATTTCTGTCTTAGAGCGGACAACCACCCGGCCCTTACCAGTTTCATAGGCTTTCTTAATCTCATCACGCCCTTGGATAATGGCACCAGTCGGGAAGTCAGGCCCAGGTAGAAACTCCATGAGCTTGTCTACCTTGGCAGATGGATGGTCGATCATGTAGACCACGGCATCGATGACTTCAGCGAGATTATGTGGCGGAATATCTGTCGCGTAACCAGCTGAAATTCCTGTAGCTCCATTGACCAAAAGGTTTGGAAAGGCCGCCGGCAAAACAGTTGGCTCTTTTTCTGTATCGTCAAAGTTCCAGGCAAAGGGCACTGTGTTCTTTTCGATATCTTGCAAAAGATAACCAGCGATTTCGGACAAACGCGCTTCCGTATAACGCATGGCCGCTGGTGGATCACCGTCCATGGAGCCATTGTTTCCGTGCATTTCGACTAGGATCTCGCGGTTCTTCCAGTCTTGAGACATACGGACCATGGCATCATAGATAGAAGAATCCCCGTGAGGGTGAAAATTCCCCATGATATTTCCGACAGACTTGGCAGACTTGCGGTAGCCCTTGTCATGGGTATTGCCATCCTTATTCATAGAATAAAGAATCCGCCGTTGAACAGGTTTCAAGCCATCCCGAATATCAGGAAGAGCCCGTTCTTGAATAATGTATTTGGAGTAGCGACCAAAGCGCTCTCCCATGATGTCCTCCAAGGACATATTTTGGATATTACTCATATAGGATACAAAGCCCGTAAAATACAAAGTGAAAATAGGAAATTCTTGCAGTGAGCCATGCTCACAAGAGAATTTATCTTTTTCACACAGTATTTAGGGCGTGTTCAACTCCTTTCAAAGAATGTAGAGTAGATTTTTTTAGAAAAAGGAATTCAGTTACTACAAGTAACTAAACTATCCTTTCTGTATTTTAAAGTGTTTAAAATAGATTATTGAATCAATGATTTGACAGTTTCTCTTCAGCATAAGCTATCATCTTCTCAGCCTCTTCCTGATCGTAGGCAAATCCCATCTTTTTGGCCAGGCTTTGAGCTTCTCGATCAAAAACATTCATGGTAGCAAACAAGGACTGGCTGACCTTCTCTATACTAGATAGATTTAGCAGAGCTGAGAACTCCTTCTCTTTCTCAGCTGGGAGATAGTGAAAGAGGTATTTGTAGTTCTTTCCGATATCAACTGCTCCCCTATCACTTGTCACCTGCCAAGCAAAGACCTTGAGGAGTTCTTGCTGGCAAATGCCATAGAGGTGATCCGTCGCATAGATGAGCTGATTTCTTCGAATGGCCTTTACGACATAAGCCGATACCCACCAAAATTCATTGCAGGATGCTGCAAATTCCTCTTCAGTAGGCGGAGCGGTCCAATAGCGCTTGGAATTAGGCTGATAGGCTTCAAACAAACCTTTGTCGTCTTTTATAACTTCAAAATTTGCTTCGCTGTCCACCCACTTTTGGATATACTCCTTGGGGCAGAGGGTTAAATCAATGCGATTGCCATCTTCAAAGAGCATAAGATAAAGATGACGGTGTCCTAGAATAACATTTTGCTCAATGATGCGTTTGCCGAACTGGTCTAGCCAAGATAAATCAGATATCAAGTCCTCCAGATTCTCAACTATATAGACCACATCGTAATCTTGAAACTCATCTTTGGGTGCCAAAGGATTCGTTCGGGATCCGGATAAAGCAATTGCTTCTACTTCTAGAGTATCAGCTATTTGCAAGATCAGATCCATCATTATTGTCTCAGTTCTCATCTTCTACTCCTTCATCACTTATAGATCCTTGGAATTGTTGGTTTTTATCAAAATATAGATAAACAGATGGAAGAAACGATAGAATCGCAATCATAAGTTTCGCAAAATGGATGTTGATGACCACCTTAATAAATTGACCTTGAACTTTAAAAATCATCAAATGCATAAAGATGCTAGCAAGGAGATAGATTCCTAAAATCAGAGAGGCTTTCAATAATTGGTGGTTATAAACAGAATAGAGACGTATGCCACTATAAACTAGGGATGCATATAACAAAGGCAAGTAAAACGTCACCAATACTATGATAATTGACATATGCCCTTCAAATTTCTTAGAGGGATAATCACTGATTGCATTCATGGTAAAAATCTCTGCAAGAGGGAAAAAATACCCTAAAAAACGGACCTTTGACCTATTTTTTTTAATAGCAATATAAATAAAGGTAGCGACTAATAGAACCGGTAAGAATGGGAAAGTAGAGAAAGCTATAGGTAATAAGATATCATTCATTTCATACCTTCCTACGATTCTGGCTAATGATCAAATATATAGCCGGCAGATAAGAGAGAGCAAGAGATAGGAACATTAACCCGATCATCACGCTTCTATGCCGCAAGAATTCTTCCGACATACTAGCCATAACCTGATAAAAAAGGACAGCACTCGCTAGATAAGAGAGGATGATCAGGATGATTTTCCATCCATATTTAGGAAAAACGGAAAAAAATCGGATGACATGATAAAGCAAGGCAATCACAACCAAGGGAACACCAAGAGCTATGACCATCAGTTGAACAGCAAAAGCTACCAGCATGAAGGGAAGCGCTCTCTCAACAATGTCGAAAGAATCAAACTGAACCACACAATAAGTCATGACTGTCAAACAGATTGGATAATACAAGCCATAAAATTTTTTCTTTTTCCAATTTAGCCAGAAGGCGATGAAGATGGATAGAAATAAGACAATATACAATTGGTAAAAATGATTGAATGTAGAAATTAAATAATCCATATTTTTTCACCTTCTAGTTGCGTCCTACTGATCTTGCTCAAAATGATAGAGATAAAGAGGTGGCAGATAGGAAACCAGAATCATCAAAATAATGACTACGAATATAAACTGATGGAGCTGAAATAGCATCACCACATACAAGCCCAGAAGAGGACCTATAAGATAGGTTAGGAAAATCAAAAGTCCCTTCCGCAGATTTTTCTTATAAACAAAGCACAGACGAATCAGTGTGTAGACTAAGGCTCCTATTATCAAGGGAAAGCCATATAAAATCATGAGAATAAACGCCTCTAAAGAACCATATTCTGGGTCACTAAAATTAGATTCTAGTACCTTTAGCATGCATAGCGTAAAGACTACCGGCGCATACAAGCCTAACAGTCTAATTCTTCGGCGATTCATGTAAAATGCAAGAAAGACAGATGGTAAAGAGACTAAGAAAATATAACCAATATAACCAAAATAAGCCAAATCATTCTTAATCACCACTCACACTCCTTAAAACGCAGTCGTTTCTTCCAGGGTAAACTTAACGTTATCTTCGATCCATTGACGGCGTGGTGCAGCCTTATCGCCCATGAGGACGGAGACACGGCGTTCTGCACGCGCCAAGTCATCAATGGTGACACGGATCAAGGTGCGGGTTTCAGGGTTCATGGTGGTTTCCCAAAGCTGGTCTGCATTCATCTCCCCCAATCCTTTGTAACGTTGGAGGGTTGCCCCACGGCCAAAAGTTCGCCGTAGGTCTTCCAATTCACTGTCTGTCCAGGCATAAGCCACTTCTTCTTTCTTCCCTTTACCTTTCGACATCTTATAAAGAGGAGGCATGGCGATATAGACACGTCCTGCTTCGACCAAGGGACGCATATAGCGATAGAAGAAAGTTAGGAGAAGGGTCTGAATGTGGGCCCCATCCGTATCCGCATCGGTCATGATAATAATCTTGTCATAATTGGCATCTTCAATCGTAAAGTCAGCACCAACTCCTGCACCAATGGTGTAGATCATGGTGTTGATTTCCTCGTTCTTGAGGATATCACTCATATTGGCCTTCTCAGTATTAAGAACCTTCCCACGAAGTGGAAGAATGGCCTGGAACTTGCGGTCCCGTCCTTGTTTGGCAGAACCACCGGCTGAGTCTCCTTCGACTAGATAGAGTTCATTCTTGGCAGGATTCTTGGACTGAGCTGGCGTCAATTTACCAGATAAGAGCCCCTTGTCCTTCTTGTTCTTCTTGCCATTTCGACTCTCATCCCGCGCCTTCCGAGCTGCTTCACGCGCATCCCGGGCCTTGATAGCCTTGCGGATCAGATTGGAAGCCAACTCCCCATTCTCCATGAGAAAGAAGGTCAACTTATCCGCGACAATCCCGTCAACAACTGGTCGAGCAAGTGGACTTCCTAGTTTGTCCTTAGTCTGCCCTTCAAACTGCAAATGAGCTTCTGGCACCAAGATCGAAAGAACGGCGGAAAGACCTTCGCGATAGTCGGATCCCTCTAGGTTCTTGTCTTTTTCTTTGAGAAGACCCGTCTTTCTTGCATAGTCGTTCATAGCCTTGGTAATGGCTGTCTTCAGTCCTGTCTCGTGGGTTCCCCCATCCTTGGTGCGGACATTATTAACGAAGGACAAGATGTTGTCAGAGTAGCCATCATTGTATTGGAGAGCAACTTCTACTTGGAAGCCTTCTGATTCCCCATTAAAGTAGAGAACGGGCGTCAAGGTTTCCTTATCTTCGTTCAAGTACTCAACGAAATCCTGAACACCATTCTCGTAATGGAAGGCGACGTAGTTGTCTTCTTCCTTACGAAGGTCTGTCAGCGTCAGTGTCACGTCCTTAAGCAAGAAGGCTGATTCTTTGATCCGCTCAGCAATGGTATTAAACTTGAAATCAGTTGTTGAGAAGATGGTTGGATCCGGCATGAAGGTGACCTTGGTTCCTGTCTTAGACTTGGAAGCCGACCCAATCTTCTCAAGAGTAGTAACAGGCTTCCCACCATTTTCAAAACGTTGCTTGTAGACAGCTCCATCACGAGTAATTTCTACCTCTAACCAGCTAGAAAGGGCGTTCACGACCGAAGATCCCACCCCGTGGAGACCACCAGAAGTCTTATAACCACCTTGACCAAACTTTCCTCCAGCATGGAGGACGGTAAAGATGACTTCAACGGTTGGTTTGCCCATAGCATGCATCCCGGTCGGCATTCCCCGACCTTGGTCTGCTACAGATAGGGACCCGTCTTTGTTGATGGTAACGTCAATTTGAGAACCAAAACCAGATAAGGCTTCATCGACCGCATTGTCGACAATTTCCCAGACCAAATGGTGAAGTCCATTTCCATCTGTCGATCCGATATACATCCCTGGACGTTTACGGACCGCATCCAACCCTTCTAGTACCTGAATGGCATCGTCATTGTAATTATTAATGTTGATTTCCTTTTTAGACACAAGGAACCTCCTGTTTGTTCATCTTTTCTATATTACAGTTTTTTAGGAAATTTTGCAAAATTTTTCTTTCTTCTCCCCCTTTAACTTGGCTATTTAAGTGCGATTGATTCAAACCAACTATCCGATGTGACAAATCAGCTAGATATTTTCTTTTTCATTCAAAGCATTTTTGATATAATGAAACTATGATGAAAACAATTCTTTTACTCGTATTAGCATACTTATTAGGTTCTATCCCTTCTGGTTTGTGGATAGGAAAAGCCTTCTTTAACATTAATCTACGTGAACACGGTTCTGGAAATACAGGGACTACCAATACCTTCCGAATCCTAGGGACGAAGGCTGGTCTGGTTGTCTTTGCGGTTGATTTCCTCAAAGGAACCTTGGCTGTTTTATTGCCGACTATTTTTGGGGTTACAGGGATTTCTCCAATGGTCTTTGGACTTCTCGCCGTCCTTGGCCACACCTTCCCTATTTTTGCCAACTTTAAAGGAGGCAAGGCAGTCGCAACCAGTGCTGGGGTTCTCATTGGATTCTCTCCCGTTTTCCTCATCCTCTTAGCCATCTATTTCTTTGCTAGTCTCTATTTAACCAGCATGATTTCTTTTTCAAGTGTAACGGTTGCGATTTTGGCTAGTTTAGGAGTACTCATCCTCCCATTGACTGGCTGGATCTTTCCAAGCTATGACCTGATTTTCACCCTTATTGTCCTCGCTTTAGCCACCTTGATTATCGTCCGCCACAAGGACAATATCAAACGCATCCTCAACAAGAATGAAAATATTATCTCTTGGGGAAAAAATATCACCCATCAAAAACAAAAAGACTAGAGTCAAATCTCTAGTTTTTTTATATTCAATAATAGAAGGTCTTTGGAAGAAAGCAAACAGGAGTCTCCCCTCCACTTCTTCTATAACTTCACTTTCAAGAGTCTCTCTATTTCTTGATAAAGAATCTTTGTCGGCTGGTAGGCTTTGCTTTTCTGAGCGAGAGCTTTTAGGTGCGACCAATCTTCTCGAGAAACCAATTCATTAAATAAGCGCAAGACTTCGGATTCTGTCTTTTTACGAGAGACCAAACCAATTTGGAATAACTCAGCCCGAACCGCATTGTCAAACTGGTCATAGTCCTGGGGCAATATCAGACTTGGAATCCCATGATCAATACAACCCATCAAGATCCCCGCACCTGCATGATGAATGGCAAAATCCATCTGTTCCAAAACATCTGAATATGGAAGATAATCAAAGATCAAAAGATTCTCCGACAACATCTTGGGTGGATTCTCCAAACCATTAGGGTCGCCTAAGGTTACGTAAAAGACATAGTCAGGATGTTCTTGGCTCAAAAGCTTTGCAAACTCTATCATCCGCTCTTTTTCCCACTTTAAATGGGTCCCACAGGTAACGAGGACCCGCTTTTTAGAGCTAGTGAAATACTGCTTCTGCTCTTGAGGAAGCCGATCAAAAGATAAACAGCGATAACCAATCCATTTGAGCTGGGATGGAAAATCGTCTCGAAACTCCAACTCTCTCATGCCCAGAGCTAAGATTGAATAGGGAGAATAGATGGCTTCTGTCCCATCTTCACGGTACAATTTGAAATCCTCTAGGGTATCGAGATTCTTCTTAACCAGCGCAAGTCCAACTTTCTTTGCCAGACGGATGACTCGCCTACCCAGAGCATCTCTCCACTTGTAGAAGGTTCCCTGGTGCGGTTTCCAGCCACCTAGATAAGCAGGTGTTGTCGTGCGACTTTCAATCGCTACTGGACTTGGAATGGTCGTAATCCAGGGAATGCCCAAACGATCTGCTAAAACTCCAGCAGGAGCTGCTACAAAATCTGCAATAACCAAGTCAGGGCTTCCCTCAGAGTCCCAAATTCGATTTATTTCGTCGAAAACTTCAGGGACCAGTCTGCTATTGGCCATTAATTGTTGGTACATGATCAATAGATTTGCTTGCTTTGATGTATTGGCTATATCTTCCATCACTGTCGGACGATCAGGAAACAAGGCAAGGCAGTCAAAACCAATCTGCTCAACCAATGCCTTTTTCTGAAAACCTGTAATAACACGGATCTGAAAACGCGGATCCTCCAGCAAGGGTTTCACCAGGGTCAAGGTTGGAAACAAATGGCCACTAAAGGGGACGCTAATCACATCGATTTTTATCACTTTTTCTAATCCAGTCATAGATGATTCCTTTCACATCTTCTCTGTACTCATAGCTATAATGATCCGTATCCACTTGAATATCCGCTGAGTGGCGATCCAGAATACGTGAATAAGGATCTTTCTTTCCTTTGATGACCAGTAGCTCTAGTTCTTTTTGATTTAAGAGAAGATGGGAAACCGGGCCAAGCGCTATCACGCGCAATCTTGGAAGGGTGACCTGATTCCCTAAACTTCTGAGCCACTGGGTCAGCATATTGACCCCTGAACTCTTACAAACAAGAACCACTTCCTGCGCTTCCAACAAGGGAGACAAGTGCTCCTGTAACAACTTTTGGAAACGAAGGTTCAAAATCGTATGCCAATAGTAGATGATATTGGATGCAGAAGCTGACAAGAGGGATACTTGTGGAGACTTTATATGTTCAAAATCTTGATTGAAGGGAAAATTACTGGCTACCACTGTATAGCCGGATGGACAAATCGCATGGAGGAGGTCTAGTTGTCCAGCTGTCAGCCCGGCACAAGTAATATCACTGCTCCCACTAAGAAAGAGAACCAAGCGATCAGAGTCTAGCATGGTCTGATTAGGTGACAAGGCAGACAAACGGTCCAGATAGGACTTCATCTTACTCATAACGAATCTTTCCATCCGTCACTCGAATCTTCCGCCCCCGCCAATGAATCACAGGAGGTGTCATTAGAACATAGACAAACAGCCAAGGAAGCAGGAGATCATTCAGCACTTCGTAGGTGACTTCATCCAAGTATAAGCGATTGGTTAGAATGCTTTGTCGATAGAGGAGCATCCAAACTGCCTTAAATACCAGTAAGCTTAAGGCTAGAAGAAGATAAGGCCAACCTAAAAACAGACTTAAGATCAAACCTGGAAGAGGTAGAAAACTCGGTAAACCTATGAGGCTAAACAGCTTCCAGTCCATGTGTTCTTTGAGATAGATAGAGCTAAAGAGAAGCCACCGCTTCATCTGGAGCAGGTATTGCTTAGCGTTTTTTATAGTGGTTCGAACATTACAGGTAACCCGCGTTTGGATAATGGATACTCCTTTACTCCTTAAAAAATCGGCCACAGCTAAATCATCACATAGATAGTCCTTAATCGCTGTGAAGAGCCCCTGATCTTTTGCAAGTTCTACCGGTAGGATATAAAACATCCCGTTGATGGAGTGATTCGCCTTAACTTCTGCCATGGTAAAATAGGTAATAAAGGAATTGCCATTAACGAATGCCGCAACCAGCTTGGACCAGAAATTACTTCTTTCTTGATTATAGGGAATACCTGTCAGAATGACCTCTTGACCCAGATAGGCAGTCAGCTCACCCATTTTAGAAAAATCAATCACACTATCATCGTCCAAAACAATTAGATAAGGCCGTGTCAGCTCCTCTACAACCTGCTCAATCTTGTAACTCTTGGGATTAATCCCCTGAGGGACGTCTTCGATGAGAAAGATTCGAATGCGTTGGGCAAAGGAAGCATCTTGGCAAATCTGATCTGCTACTCGCTGGGTTTCTGTATCAGACTGGTCAATCAACCAGTAGAATTCCACTGCTTCTGTTTGCTGGAGATTGGCCTGCAAATCATTCGCTAAACGAGGATCCCCAGAAAGGATGGGTTGGACCACTGTAAAAAGCTCTTCTGGGAAGTCTGCAATATGAGACTGGCCTTTTTTATAATAAATGAAGGACAGCAACCAACGGATGAGAAATAAGAGAAGATAAGCAAGGCCTAAAAATATAAATATAAATTTCATCTATTAAGTCCCTTTCGTAAATACCTTGCAAGGAGACGAATGATCCATCTTTGAGGAAGCAGACGACCTAGCAAAACGAGCAAGCGATAGCGAAGGCCGATAACAGCATAGGAAGTATCTCTTTCTATGAATCGAATCAACTGCTGAGCGACTTTCTCAGGCTTCATCTGCAAGCGACTTCCTCCCAATGCTTCTTTTAGTTTAGGAGAAAAAATGCCTGTTTGGACTGGTCCAAGAATATAGAGACCTAGCTGGACCGGAGAATCTAATTGACTTAGTTCCTCCTGGAGAGCAAGAGTGTAGGTCTGCAAGGCAGCCTTGCTGGAACTGTAGGCTGCTAGATAGGGATGAGGATAAAGGGCAGCCAGAGAAGACAGCTGGACCAGCTGAATCTTCTGATGTTTCTGCACTACCTTCTTGATTAGGTGGACAGGAGCATGGTAATTGATTTGCCAGAGATCTTGCTCACTGGCTGAATCAAGGTCACTTCCACGGGAAAAATAGGCTAGTCCCGCACAATTGACAAGAAGATCTGCATCTAGGTCCTCTACAAAAGCTTCTAGAGACTTTTGATCTAGCATATCTAATATTACGGTTGACAGCTGCGCCTTGCTCCCAGTTAGTTCCTCTTGGACTTGGGAGAGTTTGTCTGGATCACGTCCTACTAAGACCAGATAATCCAGACTTCTTGCCAATTCTTTCGCTAGCTGACGGCCAATCCCCCCTGTAGCCCCTAAAATGATCGCTTTTTTTATAGTATCTTCTATCTTCATAGCTCTAGTGTACCAAATTTCGATTAGATAGAAAACTCCTACTTCTATTCTTCCACCTTAAGGTACAATCCATACCTTTAAACAATGAGAATGTCACTTTAAATCATTGAAGTAAGGATTGAAATAGTTTATAATAGCTTGAATACAAAATAATTGAGGGGTTTTTATGAAATTATATTCCTACGACTATGTACTGAGTCAGATTAGCCAGCAAAATTGGGTCATGGTGATCATGTCCATTCTCTTAGTGTTGGTAACGGCTTTTTTTGTCTTTAAGGCATATAAGGATAAACGTGGAAGTAAGTTCCGTGAATTGTCTATTATTTCTGTCTTAATCTTAGTAGCCGTTGTTTTGATTGGCATTTCAAATTCTCAAAACAATCAGTCTAATGACAATCAATTCCGCTCTTCCCTACACTTTATCGAAGTTGTTTCAAAAGAATTAGGTGTAGATAAAGAAGATGTCTATGTCAATACTTCGGATACGACCGACGGAGCTATTATCAAGGTAGACAAGCAATTCTATCGTGCGATTAGCGGAACAGACCCAGATAGCTATTTACTTGAAAAAATGGACTTATATAAAACAGATGTAGAACTGGTGGAGGTTGAAAAATGATAAGCTTTTTTGCTACAATTGCAATTAAATTGGCCTTCGGGCTTCTTTCTCTTGTTTTTGTTATTAACGTAACAGGAAAAGGAAATTTAGCGCCAAGTTCTGCAGTAGACCAAATACAGAACTTTGTTCTCGGGGGTATTATCGGCGGGGTCATCTACAATAGCTCGATTACCATCCTTCAATATGTCGTCATCCTCATCATCTGGACGATTTTGATTCTGTCACTCAAATGGCTTAATACCAATGTTTACTTCATCAAACATCTGATTGATGGAAAACCAACTATTATCATAAAAAACGGAAAATTAGATCCAGAAGCTTGTCGCTCAAAAGGCCTTTCTGCTTCTGACGTCGCTCTTAAGTTGCGCTCTCAAGGGGTCTTCCAATTGAAAGAAGTCAAAAGAGCCATCATCGAACAAAATGGCCAACTCATAATCGTTCGAATGGGAGATGAAAATCCCAAATACCCAATCATTACAGATGGTGTAGTCCAAGTAGAAATCTTAGAGACCATCGGTAAAACTGAAGAATGGCTTATGGCAGAACTGAATAAAAAAGGATTTGAAAATGTCGATGACATCTTTATCGCTGAGTACGACAAGGGTGAGATTAATGTCGTGACTTATTAAAGTTGGAAATCAGCTATTCGATAAAATAGACAAGTAAAAGGTCGTTACGAACTGTAACGACCTTTTTTCTATCTTTTAATAGTACTCCCCTTGGCGGTAGTTCCAAGAGTTGAAATGATCAGATAAGTGCATCATGATCTTGTCGATATCCAATCCCTTACGAATCACAACTGGGCAAGTATTGACAGAACGGCTACCTGCTCCTTGTTCTGGGATGAGTTTTCCTTCTGCATCAACCATAGAAACCATCACTCCTTGTTCATAGCGAGTTTCAATAGTCTTGTCTGGTTGGATAGAGGCTACATAATCATCGGCTTCGATGACCAAATCCACGGCACCTTCGATTCGCTCTCCGATTCCCTCGACTTTCCCACGATTTCCTTTACCAGATGGGTTAGCTGAAGAGGCATAAACCATTTTGCCTTCTTTTTCCCACATTTCTTTGGCGATTTGCTCACCAGCTTTACCGAATTTGATGACAAAACAGCTGGTTCCACGAACATCTGTCATGAGTTCTTCACGTCCATCGCCGAAGGCTTGTAATTTGGCATAGGCATCTTCACGCCAAGGAAGGATACAACCAAGCAAGATATCTTCATCCCAATGTTTTTGGTAGAAGGCTTCGATTTCAGGATTCAATTGCGCAAGGGCACGAAGTTCATCCATACTTCCGCAAAGAACGACACCTGGTTTGTTGCGGTTACGTTCTTTGGCTTCAAACTTGCGTTCCAAGCCAGCCTTGTCGCTGGTCATGATGATGTAGCCGACTTTGGTAGGGCAGACGATACAACCACCCTCGCCTTTAAGAATGTCAAATCCTTCTTGTGAAAGTGTTCCGTCCCATTGAATGTGTTTTGTCATAAATTTCGTCCTCTTCTATTTCTTTTTTTCTATTCTATCAAAATTCCAAAAAAGCTTCAATATATTTTCTGAAAATTCTTAATTAACTATACAATTTTTATTGCCAATAGGCGGGCCGATTCTTCTCATAAGCAGCAATCAAGTCCTCGTATTGGAGGGTAATCCCAATATCATCTAGACCGTTGAGTAATTTGTTCTTCCAATCCCCATCGATCTCAAAGCTAAATTCTCCAACAGGCGAGATGATCTTCTGCTCTTCCAAATCCACCGTTACCTCATCTGTCGGCTTCAAGCTTGCCAGCTTTTGACGAACCTCTAAAGGCTGGACTATTGGTAGCATCCCATTATTGAGTTCATTATTGTAATGGATATCTCCAAAAGAGCCGGCGATAACGACTTTAAAGCCATAATCAGCTAAAGCCCAGGCTGCGTGCTCCCGAGAAGAACCAGCCCCAAAATTGTCGCCAGTAATCAAGATGGTTGCCTTGCTGTATTCTGGTTTGTTAAAGATAAATTCTGGATCCTCGGTGTATTGATCATCCAAGTAGCGCCAAGCGTACATGAGGTATTTACCAAAGCCTTTTTTATCAATCAGCTTTAAAAATTGCTTGGGGAGGATTTGGTCGGTATCGATATTATCGTTCATCAAAGGAACCGTAGTTCCCGTATAAATGGTAAATTTCTCCATGATTCCTCCTTTTACTCAACTTCTGGCATTTGGCGCACATCGACAAAGCGACCGGCTATTGCTGCTGCAGCGGCCATTGCGGGGCTACAGAGATGGGTCTTAGCCCCAAATCCTTGGCGGTCTTCAAAGTTTCGGTTGCTAGTAGAGGCACAGTGGACGCCATCCGGCACCTTGTCTGGATTCATCCCGAGACACATAGAGCATCCTGGATCACGCCATTCAAAGCCAGCATCCAGAAAGATCTTATCCAAACCCATTTTTTCCGCTGCTCGTTTGACAGGACGGGAACCTGGAACTACGATGGCGGTTAAATTAGGGGCAATTTTCTTCCCTTCTACGAAACGGGCAGCCAGCTGCAAATCGCTGAGTCTGGCATTGGTACAAGATCCGATAAAGATATAGCCCAACTCGATGTCTGAAGCCTTTTGACCTGGTTGGAGATCCATGTAGGCATAGGCCCGTTCATCATTCATATCCCGAATTTCTGGGAAGGCTGTTTCCACGTCGACTCCCATAGAAGGGTTGGTCCCCCAGGTCACCATGGGTGCTAACTGGGATACATCGATGGTGATGACTCTATCATATGTCGCATCGTTGTCACTGACCAGGGACTGCCAATCGGCTACTGCAGCTTCAAAATCTTTTGGCACACATTCACGACCACGGAGATAGTCAAAAGTCGTCTCATCTGGATTCATAATCCCCATCTTAGAGCCGAATTCAATGGACATATTGCAGATGGTCATCCGCTCTTCCATGGTGAGGCTATCGATTGCTTCCCCTCTATACTCGACCACATGGCCAACCCCACAGGCTACGCCATAACGAGCAATCAAGGCCAAAATATAGTCCTTGGCATAAATCCCCTTCTGAGGCTTTCCAGTAAACTCGACCAAGAGCTTCTTCGGTTTGACCTGCCAGATGGTCTGAGTCGCAAAGACATGCTCCACCTCACTGGTCCCAATTCCAAAGGCAATGGCGCCGAAAGCTCCATGGGTCGCCGTATGGCTGTCTCCACAGACAATGAACTTTCCAGGCTGGGTACGTCCTGTTTCAGGACCAACCATATGGACAATTCCCTGTTTTTCTGAACCATGACCTGCATGATCGATCCCAAAGTCCTTGACATTTTCAGCTAATTTATCAATCTGAGCCTTGGAAATCACATCCCGGATATCATAAATGTTAACAGTCGGGACATTGTGATCAAAGGTTCCAAAGGTTAAATCTGGTCTCCGAACCCTTCTACCAGTGTCTCTAAGCCCTTGAAAAGCCTGGGGACTGGTCACCTCGTGGATATAGTGTTGGTCCACATACATGAGTTGGGGCTGGCCTTCCTCACCGGTCACTACATGCCGTTCCCAGATTTTATCAAAAATTGATTTTCCTGCCATCCTTACCTCCATAAAGCGTAGAGTGTGTAAAGTGTGAGAAGGGTTCCTAAGAGCCAGGTGACCTTAAAATACCACTTCTGTGTCTTGTGATGAAAGAGTAGCCCTCCTATCCACGCTCCTAGCCCTCCAACTGCAAAAGCATAAAAGAGCAAGGTCTTTTCTGGTATCCGCCAAGTATTTCTTTTGGCCTTTTCCTTATCAACTCCGTAGAGAATCCCTACGAAGAGATTCCATAGAAGGATCAAGCCAGTAATCATTCCTTTTACACTCATAAGCGTTTTATAATCTCTTCTGTCATTTCTTTTGTCGAAGCACTGCCTCCTAGGTCTCTCGTAAAGATCCCTGCAGCAAGAGTAGCTTCCACTGCTTTTTCAATGCGGCTAGCATCTTCTTCTCGATCAAAGCTTTCTCGCATCATCATGGCAACAGAGAGGATCATCGAGACTGGATTCGCCACGCCTTGACCTGCAATATCTGGAGCTGATCCATGAATAGGCTCATACATGCTTGAACCTGATTCTGAATGGCTAGCCGATGGCATGACCCCAAGAGTGCCAGACAAGACACTGGACTCGTCTGAGAGGATATCACCAAAGAGGTTTTCCGTCACGATGACATCAAAGCGAGAAGGATTGGTAATCATGAGCATGGCTGCTGAGTCTACCAACTGGTGCTCCAAGGTCACATCTGGAAAGTCTTGAGCCACTCGATCAGCTACTTTTCTCCAAAGTTTGGAGGTTGCGAGGACATTTTGTTTATCAATGCTGGTGACTTTCTTGCGACGTCCCCGCGCAATCTCAAAAGCCTTCCGCACGATTCGCTCCACTTCTTCAACTGAGTAGTCGTTGATATCCCGTGCTTGATTTTCTTCTAAGATATGCTCTCCGAAGTAGATCCCGCCGGTGAGCTCGCGAACTACTACGAAATCCACACCATGGATGCGCTCCTCCTTCAAAGGAGAGAGGTGCTTGAGGGAGTCGTAAATCTTGACCGGACGAATGTTAGCATAAAGGTTGAGCTCCTTACGAAGAGCTAACAAGCCTTGCTCCGGACGAATCGGTGATTGGTCATACTGAGGACATCCGATAGCCGCTAAGAGAATGGCATCCGCTTCCTTTGTAGCTTCTAGAGTAGAAGCTGGTAGAGGATGACCAGCCACATCAATCCCTGCTCCCCCAAATGGATGATCTTGGACTGAATAGTCAAAATTTGTTTTTTCTGCCACTGCTTTCAGCACGGACAGGCCAGCCTCCATGATCTCTGGTCCAATCCCGTCTCCAGCTAGGGCGACAATCTTCTTCGTCATAGTGTTCTCCTTTAAGCATCTGGTAGATCACGATAGGATACAATGTGACCGATCTCTCCAGCATTCTCTTTTTGCACCAAGGTATTGGCATTGATATAGGCAATCGCTGACGCCTTCAATACGTCAAAGTCTAAACCAGAAGCATTAAAGATGGTATCCGTCGCTTCGTTTTCAACAGTGACCAGTACACGCGCTTGGGCATCAATCCCATCTGTCACCGCATCAATAGTGTAGGAAGTCAGACGAACTTCTTGATGGAAGAATTGATCAATAGCATTAAAGATTGCTTCCACTGAACCTTGACCTTTGGCAAGGTATTCAAGAATTTCACCATTTTCATTTTTCAGACTGACTGCTGCAGTGATGCTTTCATCTTCATTGGTTGTGAGACGAAGATCATCAAAGTGGAAGCCTTCTGGATTTTCCACTGCTGTACCGGCAACAAGGGCGCGGATATCGGCATCAGTGATCTCGTGTTTCTTGTCTGCCAGAGATTTGAACTTAGCAAACAATGGCTGGATGTCTTCTTCTGTGAATTCCAGTCCCAACTCATGCAGTTTTTCTACAAAGGCATGGCGACCAGACAATTTTCCAAGAGGGAGGCTATTGCTCTTGACACCCACCAACTCAGGAGTGATGATTTCATAGGTAAGAGGATTTTTAAGGACTCCATCCTGGTGAATCCCAGACTCGTGTGAGAAGGCATTGCCGCCAACCACTGCCTTGTTTTTAGGAATTGGAATCCCAGAGTAACGAGAGACCAACTCAGAGGTGTTGATGGTTTCATTAAGGACAATCGGACTCTCCACTTGGAAATAGTCTTCGCGAATATTAAGGGCGACCGCTACTTCTTCAAGTGCAGCATTTCCAGCCCGTTCCCCGATGCCATTGATGGTTCCTTCGACACGACCAGCTCCATTCTTGACAGCGGCGAGGCTATTAGCCACCGCCATTCCTAGATCATCATGGCAATGAGGGGAATAGATAATCTCACGATCTGTCTTGACATGGTCGATCAAGTATTTGAAAATAGCTCCGTACTCTGCTGGTGTCGTGAAACCGACTGTGTCAGGAATATTGATGTAGCTAGCACCAGCATCGACTGCAGTCTGGACAACTTGCAAGAGGAAATCCAATTCCGTCCGTGTCGCATCTTCGGGCGAGAATTCAACAACTTCAAACTTAGAACGCGCATAAGAAACGTGTTCCTTGATCGCTGCAAGAATTTCTTCCTTGGTCTTGTTGAGTTTAAACTCCCGGTGAATGGGACTCGTTGCGATAAAGACGTGAACTTGCGGATACTTGGCATCTTTCAAGGCTTCATAGCAAGCATCGATATCGGATTTAACGGAGCGAGCCAAACCTGTCACGGCTGTCTTGGTCAAGACCTTTGCAATCTCCTGCACAGCTGTGAAGGAATCCGGACTAGCTGCAGGAAAACCTGCTTCAATAGCAGAAATGCCCCATTTTTCCAATTGCTTGGCAATGGCAATCTTTTCTTTAATGGAGAAATTGACTCCTGGAGTCTGTTCACCGTCCCGAAGACTGGTATCTAAAAATTCAACTTTACGCATAGGGTCTCCTCTTTTCTAAACATAGTGAATAAAATAAAAACATCTCGCCAGTTACCTAAGCGAGATGTTTTGTTACTCCCGCTTGGTATGCCAAACAGGACTAATGCTTTTGCACTAGCCCGAGTACCTCAACAACAAAGCAAATTGAATAAACTTAGCTGTTTTCATGTTTGACTTTCTCCTTTGATTGATGTCTTGTTTAGTATTTTAGCATAGGGAAAATTGAATGTCAAGAATTTTCTACAATATTCTGAATTTTTTGAATAGAAATAAAATAAAGGCGAAAGTCGCTTTTTTACTTTCGCCTGATCTTCTTATTTTTTCCTGTAGAGATCAAAGATGATTTGATCATTGTATAGATCAATGGTATTGGCCTTGACATAGAAATCCATCTCATTTTTAATCTTAGCAAGCTCGATCTTGATCGTCGCTTCTTTGCTATCAATTTTTACAAAGTCAGGTAGATCCTTGTTTGTAGATAGCACCTGCATCACGGTCTTCTTAGGAAGTTTCAAGGTCCCAACCGAAAAATCCTTGAGGGTCAAGAGGATACTCCCATCCTCTAGCTTACTTGGCTGGAAATAGATATAGAGCGGGTACTCCTTTCCTAAAAAGTCCATCTTTCCCTCTAGTAACATCTGTTGGTTGTCTGCATACAGTTGATAATCACTCAAATGATAACTTTTAAGCATGACCTTGATGGTTTCATTTAGTTGAGCCCTAGTTGTGGTCATACTGCCGATCTTGACATCTCCTCCTTGGCTAGGAGTCTGTAGTTGCCGGACATCCTCTCGTACCGTTGAGAAACGAGTCCATACGACTAGACTTGTAGCGAATAAGAAACTGACCAAGCCTAGAAAGAGCCATTTCCAGATGTTAACCGGCGTTTTCTCCCGTCTCTCCTTAAAATGAGGTCCTGTGGTTGCTGGCTTAACCTTCTTCTCACTCGAACCATTTTTTCTCAGTTGCATGTATTTTCTCCAGTACGGCTTCTTTCATGATCTCGTAGCCTGTATTATTGGGATGGAAACTATCCTCATCATACAAGGCATCATTGGTCACAGTCTCTTTTCCTAATTCGGATTCTGTCACCCCACTCTTACCATCAATGCCCTTATAAAGGAGGTCATTGATCGGAACAAAGTAGACGCCTTGATAGGCAGAGAGGGTCTCCTCCGTTCTTTGGTTCCACTGATCGACAAGGGTCTGCAATTCCGTTAGATCGGGGAAATTGAGATACAAGGGATTATAGATCCCCACCACGTAAATAGGCAGATCAGGGTTGTCCTTGCGGGCCAATTCGATAATCTGTTTGAGATTTTTCTCATAGGTCTTCGATGCTTTTTCGAAGCGGTCCAGATCTAAGTTACTGGTATCCTCAAGAATGGCCTTTCGCAGGTCATTGCCCCCGACAGTAATGGTCAGTAACTGAGCCTTCTTCAGGTCCTTTCGAATCTCCTTTTTCTCCTGCATACGTGACAAAATTTGACCGCTCGTGTTACCAGAAACACCATAGTTGATCGCTTTGAATTCAAGACCTGATTCATTGGTCAAACTCTGAGCGAGCAGAGGGACAAAACCTCCTTGATTGGTGCTATCTCCTACACCTTTGGTCAAGGAATCCCCAATCGCTACATAGGTGACTACCTTCTTTTTGGCACTTGTTGACGGTTTGGTCATCACTGGTTCTGCCGAAGGAAGGAGCCAATTGACCAGAAAAAAGCAGACCAGAAAAGTGACCAAACAATACAAGATCATCTCTAGTATTTTTCTACTATTCATATACTCCTCATTCGTCCAGCTTTCAATTTGACTTTCTTATTTTTAAGTCAGGTTTAGGCTTGGTAGACAATCTTACCCTGGCAGATAGTATAGGCCACCTGTCCCTTGAGGGATTCACCAACAAACGGTGAATTAGCTGCCTTAGAAGCAAAATGATCAGACACTAAACGGTCAGCATCCGGATCAAAGATCACAATATCTGCTGGTCCACCGACTTCCAAATAACCCGCTTCAAAGTTATATAATTTAGCAGGATTATAGGTCATTTTTTCTAAGAGTTCCATCAAGCTGAGCTCTCCTGCATGGACCAAATAGGTCAAACCAAGCGATAGAGAAGTCTCTAATCCTGTCATGCCGGAAGGAGCCTTGGTGATATCGGCTACGTTCTTTTCATCCGCATGATGAGGCGCGTGGTCCGTTGCGATTACGGTAATGACTCCTGACTTCAAGCCTTCGATGACTGCACGACGGTCTTCTTCCCGACGAAGAGGCGGATTCATCTTGGCATTGCTTCCCTTAGACAACAAGAGGTCTTCCGTCTTAGAAAAATGCTGAGGAGCTACTTCTGCTGTCACAGGAGCGCCGATTGCTTGGGCAAACTCAACTACCTTCACACTCTCAGCTTTCGAGAGGTGTTGGATGTGGAGGTGGCCACCTGTTGCGTGAGCAATCATAGCATCCCGCGCTGCCATCGAGTATTCTGCCACTCCAGTCGCTCCGCAAACCTTGAAGTGCTCCCGAGCAATGTGCTCATTGAGTCCCAGAATGCCGTTCAACTCTGGATCTTCTTCGTGGAGACTAATGAAGGTCCCCAGACGTTTGGCTTCTTCCAAAGCCTGACGGACTACCTTGGTACTTTGCAACGGGATCCCATCATCTGAGAAACCGACAGCGCCAGCTTGTAACAAGCCTTCAAAGTCGGTGAGATGTTGGCCATCAAAGTTCTTGGTAACCGTCGCAACGGTCTTTACATGGATGGCTTCCTTAGCAGCAGAATCCAAGACTTCTTTTAAGGTCACGACATCCGAGATTGTTGGAGTGGTATTGGCCATCATGACGACTGTCGTAAAACCACCTGCAGCAGCTGCGAGAGCCCCAGTGTGAATATCTTCCTTGTGGGTCTGACCTGGTTCACGGAAGTGAACGTGAATGTCCACCAAACCTGGCGCTACCACCTTGCCACTCGCATCGATAACTTGGGCTCCTTCATAAGAAAGAGATGGACCTATTTCCACAATTTTCCCCTGATCTACCAAAAGATCACATACTTGGTCCAAACCAGTTTTTGGATCCATTACCCGACCATTTTTAATGACTAACATCTTCTACTCCTTTATTCATAGAAATCAACATGGGTCTCTAGCAAGCGATCCCCATCATAGCGGAACATAGCTGAAAAGAAGGGTTTATCCTCCAAGAGCCACTCAACAAAGGTGTGGTCCCCCTCCCAAGTAGGTTTTGAGAGGACTTGATCATAAGGCACCCACTCCAATGTCCCTTCGTTACACTCGATGAGCTCTCCTTCAAAATCGGTCACCTTAAAGACATAGGTGTACCAGTCCAGATCTGGAGTAAATTCAGGGAAGGTGATAATCCCTTTTAAAACTGGTTTAGCTTTCAGGCCCGTCTCTTCAAGGATTTCCCTAGCAGCACACTCTTGAGGAGTTTCTCCGCGTTCTAATTTTCCACCAACTCCAATCCATTTGCCTTCATGGACATCATTGGGCTTTTTATTGCGATGCAACATGAGAAATTCTTTCCCATTGTCGATATAACAAATCGTTGCTAATTGTGGCATTTCTTTCTCCTATCTTAACCAATCAATCGGCTCGCGTCCCGCCTCTGTCAAAAATTGATTGGTTTTTGAAAAGGGTTGGGAACCAAAGAATCCTCGGTAGGCCGATAAGGGACTTGGGTGAGCTGATTCAAGGACCAAATGTCGATCGTGGGTAATCAGAGGCTTTTTCTTACGGGCATAAGATCCCCAGAGGATAAAGACAACTGGCTCCTCCAACTCATTGACCACCTTGATCACAGCATCTGTGAACGGCTCCCAAATTTGTCCCGCATGGCCATTGGCCTGACCAGCAGGAACCGTCAAGCAGGCATTGAGCAAGAGCACTCCTTGCTCTGCCCAAGAGGTCAGATCATGCGACCGCTTCTCTCCAATATCTGAGCGCAATTCTTTGAGAATATTTTGCAAAGAAGGGGGGGCTGGGACATGATCCGGCACAGAAAAACTTAAGCCCTGCGCTTGATCCGGTCCGTGGTAGGGATCTTGGCCTAAAATCAAGACCTTGACCTGATCCATCTCAGTCGTCTGCAAGGCCTTAAAGACCTTGTCACGAGGTGGATAAACCTTACCTTTGCTATAGACCTCATTCATAAAGTCATTGATCTGATGAAAATACCCTTCCGGAAGTTGGGATTTGATGGCTTCATGCCAGGGGGAATGTTGCATGGAAACTCTCCGCTATCCAATAAATTCTTACCTTCCATTATACCACATTTGACACAGATCCACTGGATAAAAAAGAGGCTGGACATTTTTGTCCAACCTCTGGTTCTGCCTGTTAAACAAGCGAGAGTTTTTAGGTATTTTCTTTCTTGCTGAATCCTGCTAGACCAATCGAAGCCACTAGCAAAATTTGTGGCAAGAATTGGATGAGGTAGCGGGTCTTCCCACCTTCAAAGATGGTTAAGAAGAGCAAACCACCAAAGACCGCTAAGGAAAGGAAATTGAAGGCATCTGTATCTCGACGTTTGAGATAAGCCCCAACCAAGCCAGCTGATAGGACAATCCAGATCAACTGTTTCACAAATTCATAATACTTGTACTGTGGGCGATCCGTGCTGAGGAAATAGGTTCGCACCCATTTGGCCAGACTACTATTTTGGGTGAGTGGGGCATAGAGAGGATTAATATAAGGCGTCTTCTCAAACTCTACATCTCGGTATAGCCAACCCAAGGTGCCTTCTGCAACCGTCAAGGATTGCTTGTAATAGACGTGCCCAATCAAACCGAAAGGTCCGTACTCCTTGAGGCGGCGTTTGATTTCTTTGATGACATTTTCCTTCTTAAAAAGCCCATTGTTGTAGTCCGAGCGCTTGTCCTCATCGATATAAGCCAGCAAGCCTTCTTTCATATCTTCTTGGTTATGCCCCATATCCGTCAAGCCTAGATTGATAAACAAGAGTGGTCCTTTGGCCAGCCCTTCTTTTTTCAGAATCGGCACAACTGTTTGATGATTGACCGCTGTGTTCAATCCTGCAAAGACAAATCCCGTCGTCATGACTGTCACCATAGCAATCTTGCCAAAGGCCTTCCAGTTTCCTCTAAAGAAGAGGACAGCCCAAAAGGCAATCATGACAATAATCGTCGTTGGACGAATCAACATGGTCACGCCAGATAAAATCCCTAAAGCAAACATCTTCTTCCAGGAGATCCCTGCTTGGTTTTCCTCTAAGAGATCCAAGACCCACCACAACTGAAGAGCAATCAAAGGAAGCGGAGGAATGTCTGTATACATGGAATAGAAATAAGGCGAGTAACAGATCAAGCTGACATAAAAGAGATAAACTAGATCAGCTGTTTTCTGATTGAAATGCTTCTGGGACAGTTTGTACAAGAGGACGGCACCCAGATTGACATAGAGCATATTGAGAGCCTGCATAACCCACAGACCGCTAGAGCCGAATAAAACATAGAAAAATTTCTCGTAAAGAAAGAGCGGAATGTTATTGGGATTGCGACTGAGGTAGTTGGTGATGGAAGATTGTTTAAGAAGATCAAAAGCGCCCTTAAAAACAACCGCGGCATCCCGACGGATCAAAAGCTCCGCACAAATCATAAAGATCAACTGACAGATGATCGCGCCAAGCAAGAAGCCTATTTTATGACGGGTCAACCAAACAATGGCTCTTTTAACCCCATCGCGTTTCAACCAAGCTAGCAGAAATAGAAATCCAGCACCTAAAATGGCTAGCCATGAAATCTCTCTCAGATAGGTCACACTGATCAAGAACCAGTGGACCATCACTAGCAACATGACAACATGAAGCATCCCAAATAGAATACGTTTACTTTTCGATAACATAGGTCCATTATATCAAAAAAACAGCATTTCTGCTGTTTTGGGCTGACATCAAATCATTTAGGTTGAGGAATTTTCTATATTATTTGCAATCTTCTTTGATATCAAACTCCATTTCCCTAGGGCTCTGTAAATTCAAGCCCTCTGTAGAATAGAACAACCAACAAATATAAAATCAGTGTCAATAACAAGCCAAAATGTTGTTCCTGTCACTAACGTTTTAATAACCTTTCACATAGACTAGCTACATCAAAACTCCCAAAAAAGACTTCTTACTCGTCTCTTTTCAACCAATTCTCTTTTTGTGCTTTCTCTGCTAAATCTTTTGCTTTATCGATATCCAATGAATTTGAATCAGAGGAAATGTTGGAGTCAATATCTTCTTCCAATTCTTGTAGGATTTGAACATCTTTAGGTGTCAAATTCGAAACTGTAGGGTCTGCTTTTGGTAGAGGACGATAGAACATGAAGAAACCAGTAATGACAATCAGAAGAGCGGCACCCGATATGAGAAAACCTTTCTGAAAATCTTCAACAGGTATTTTAGTACCTTTCGTGGATAATTCCTTCCACTCTGGGTGTTGCTCTTCAGCTGCTTTTTTAGCATTAAACGCAGGTGTAATCAAAACTTGATTCATTAAGGTGATTGCACCCAGAGACATCAGCAAAAACGGAATGTGGCGCGATTTACTAATAATCACTAAACTTCCTCCTGTAATAGCAATTAAGCTGATGATGATATTAACAGTAAACCAAACTCTCGCCTGCTTTTTCATTTCCAAATACTTTTCTTTTGTCATGTGCTTCTCCCTTAAGATCACTTATATCGTAAAACAATTACCATTATCATACAGGATTTTTCTATGTAATTCAAGTTAGCTAACAATTAGTGAAAAGAGGATAAAAAAGAAGCGCAACAAACGCTTCTATTCTATTATTTATTTTGCCAAGTTTCTTGGTTTTCCTTGAAACGGCGTAACAACTCTAATCCTTCAGAGGTGATATAACCTTGTTCTTCAGCCAAATGGATTAATTCTGTGTAGTTAGATAAGGTTTCAAGTTGAACGCCAGCTTTCGCAAATTTCTTATCAGCCTTCTCTAATTGGTAGGTGAAGATCGCTACCACACCAAGGACATCTGCTCCTTCACGCTTCGCAGCTGCAACAGCATCCAAGACAGATCCACCAGTAGAAATCAAATCCTCAACCACCACCATCTTTTGACCTTGCGGTACACGGCCTTCGATTTGGTTACCAGCACCATGATCTTTTGGTTTGCTACGGATGTATGCAAAAGGCAGGTTCATCTTGTCCGCAATAATGGCACCATGAGGAATCCCCGCAGTTGCTGTCCCAGCAATCACTTCTACTTCTGGGAAAGCTTCCTTGATTTTATCCACGAAGCCATTCTCAATCAAAGTACGAGTTTCAGGATAAGCAAGGGTCACGCGGTTATCTGTATAAATAGGGGACTTGATTCCAGAAGCCCAAGTAAAAGGCTCTTCTGGTTTCAAATAAACGGCTTCAATTTTTAGAAGATGGCTGGCAATATCTTTAGCTAATGACATGATAACTCCTTTTTTTACGATTTTAATCGAATACGAATTAAATCAACAAGTGATTTCTGAACGACAGTACAGGTTAGTAAATAGTTTAGGAAAGGCCCCATCGGTCTCCCTAGAGCTACAAAAGATTCACTTTTAGTAGCGATTAGTGTTCCAACGTATGAATGAAAGAAACGATTTTATTTCTTTCAATCAAGTTCGTGAATAGTTTAGGAAAGGTCCCATAGGACTTCCCGTAAAATTACAAAAGTAATACTTTTAGTAGACCATACTATTCCGACGATTAGCTAAGAGAAACGATTTTTTTCTCTTAGCTAATCTAGTGAATGCGTTAGGGAATATCCTATCGGACTTTTTTAATTCCGACACTTAGTTGAAAGAAACGATAATTTTCTTTCAACTAAGTTAGTGAATAGTTTAGGAAAGGTCCCATTGGACTTTCCGTAGAACGTCTTGAAGCTCAGCTTCTTAGACGTTCTTAACTATTCCACTGTCTCTTAATCTCATGATAAGCATCCCATGGGTTTTCTGCTTGGATGATCGGACGTCCGACTACGATGTAGTCTGAACCAATGGCATGGGCTTCTTGTGGGGTCATGACCCGTTTTTGGTCACCAATTTCTGCTCCTGCAGGACGGATCCCTGGGGTTACGCAGACAAACTCTTCTGATGTAGCTTTCTTGATCAAATCTACTTCATGGGCTGAGCAGACTACGCCATCCAAGCCTGCTTCTTGCGCCTTACGGGCATAATTAACAACTGACTCTTGGACAGTGGTTTGGATGTTTTGGCAATCACGCATGTCTTCTTCACTGGTAGAAGTCAACTGAGTCACCGCCACCAACTTAGCTCCTGGGCCAAGCGCCTTTTTGGCTTCGCACATCATCTCTACACCACCGGCTGCATGAACTGTCACCATATCCACTCCAAAGGTGCCTAGGACAGACATGGCTGACTTAACCGTATTTGGGATGTCGTGCAATTTTAGGTCCAAGAAAATGCTGTGGCCACGACCTTTCAGATAGTGAACAATTTCTGGGCCGACTGCATAGAAAAATTCCATTCCGATTTTTACAAAAAGTTTTTCATCTTCTGGGAAATGTTCTAGAAAGTTTTTGACATCTTCAAAAGCTGGAAAGTCAAGGGCGATGATGGGACGTTCTTCACGCATGGGTTTCTCCTTTTTATGGCTGACATTTTTTCCACAAAAAAACCTTGCCCGAGGCAAGGTTACACGAAAATTAGGTAGTATATACCCTGATTCACCGTCTAGACCTTAGGAGCCTCTCTGGACCGCTTTAAAGGTTTTTCTACATTGTAGTACGATATGAAAGAAAAGTCAAGAAATAATCATAAAACGTTCGGATTCAATCTGTTTTTTTCATCTTTTGACTAGGGAAGATTCACAAACATGTCAAATTCTTGACGAAGATCCGATTTTCCTGTAAAATTTTTGTATGCTGAGTAAGGGTTGTTTAGTTGTAGCTTACTCAGTAGCCTGTTGGGGTTGTAGCCAGCAGGCATTTTTATTTTCTTGATAATCCTTATAATAGATTTTCTCGGACATGCCGACGCAAATCTTCCAAGCTAGTTATTCCATACTGATCCATAACCTGTGGAAGATTTTCGATAATGGTCGGACAAGCATATGGATCTGTAAAGTTGGCAGTTCCAACTCCAATCGCAGAGGCACCAGCAATCATCATCTCAATAGCTGCTTCTGCGGAATCCACGCCACCCATTCCAATAATCGGCAGTTTGGTCGATTGTGCTACTTGGCGGATGAGTTTCAAGGCTACTGGAAAAATAGCTGGTCCTGACATACCGCCCGTGCCATTGGCAATGATGGGCTTGCCAGTCTTGAGGTCAAAGCGCATCCCGACTAGCGTATTGATCATTGTCAAGCCACTAGCCCCCGCATCTTCTGCAGCCTTGGCTACTTGGGTAATATCAGCCACACTAGGAGTCAACTTAACATAGACAGGGACCGACGAAGCTTCCACCGCAGCTTTTACTGCATCATAAGCCAACTCGGGAACCTGACCGATTAAGAGACCATTATTGCCATGGTCCACATTGGGACAGGAGATGTTGAGTTCAATGGCTGTGACATTTGGTGCTTGCGAGATCTTCCGAGATACCGTTGCATACTCTTCGTTGGAAAACCCGGCAACATTGGCAATAATCGGTAAGTCCGGATAATTCTCGGCCAACCAAGGGAGTTTCTCTGCTAAGACCACGTCTACGCCTGGATTTTGGAGTCCAATGGCGTTGAGCATGCCTGCAGGGGTCTCAGCAACACGTGGTGTAGGATTTCCAAAGCGAGCCTCAGCTGTCGTCGCCTTGATCATGATGGATCCTAATAAGTCTAAGTCATAGTATTTGGCATATTCTTGGCCAAACCCAAAACAGCCAGAAGCTGGAATAATGGGATTTTTCAAGTCTAATCCTGGTAAGGATACAGCTAATCGATTGCTTGTCATACTTTCCTCCCTACATCACAATTGTACCAGTTTCAAAGACCGGTCCGTCTTCACACACGCGCTTATTGGCTGCTTGGCTTGCATTTTCCAGATGAACCACGCAGGCATAGCAAGCTCCCATCCCACAGGCCATGCGGGATTCCATGGAAATATAGGCACGAGGGTGGTCATAGAACTTGCTATTGACATATTTGAGCATGCCAGGAGCCCCACAAGAATAGATAGCGTCAAACTCCTGGTCCATCTGGTCAACGATGGTGGAGACATATCCCTTTGTGCCATAAGATCCATCGTCAGTTGTAATAGTGACTTGCCCATACTGCTTCAACTCTTCTTCGAGGATCACAGCTTCTTTATTAGCAAATCCAAGGACAGAATGGACTTCTACTCCTTGCTCATATAGCTGTTTAGCCACTTGGACCAAGGGAGGCACTCCAATCCCGCCACCGATGATCAAGGAACGCGCCCCTTGACCAAGACCTTTTAAGTCAAAGCCATTTCCTTGAGGACCCATGACACTGAGGAAGCTACCGACAGGCAAGAGAGAAAAGATGGCCGTTCCACCTCCTTCTACCCGATAGATGAGGCGACAGGTCTGGCTGTCTGGATCAATCTCTGAGATAGAAATGGGACGGCGAAGGAGCTTGGAGTCATCCGGTACACGAATATGGAGAAACTGCCCCGGCAACATCTGTTCCACCATTTCCCCCTTCAAGACCATTGAAAAAATCCGTGGCGCAATCTCTTCTTGAGCGATTAACTCCATGTCTTCCATCATGATTTTTCCAAACCGTTTCTTACAGCTGTCACTGACCATTGGTTTCCTCTTCTTTCTTCCAGCAAAAAAGACCTCGCAAAAGCAAGGTCCTACAAATGATCAGCTAGACTTGGTCCGCTGATCTTTTTTCTGTCTTTCCTTGCAGGCCTCTCTGGACCCCTTAAAGGTTAAATTTTTCTCATTATATCGCGCTACTGGTCGCTTGTCAAGTAGAAGCCCGATAGCTCTGCTCATTTCCCATCTGGTTCAGGAGAAAACTCTTCTGGTACCGGAGGGATATACTGCAGAGCGATGCGATTTTCTGGCTTGCGATCGATCAAGTAGAGAACCAACAAGAAGAGCCATTCCAGGGGCTTCATTAGATAGTAAATGACATCCATAGCCCATTTCTTCTTGATATGTTTAGCAAAGGGATAGCCATAACGGTCATAATTACGACGCAGAAATCGATGGAAACGTGGCGTCTTTTCTTCTAAGACCTGCTCAAAGGCATTTGCAATACAGAGCTGGCGATTAACCACAACAGGATGACCATGCCGGACTCCCATCCGCTGGGGCTTGACCACCTTTTCATGACCACCTGCTGCGACTGTACAGAGATAGTGCTCATCAATAATGAGATTCTGAGGAGGGATCTTTTCCGAGAAGGTCCAATCTGCCGTATTGGTCCAGGCCTTGACCAAGCTATCAGGACGTTGACCAAAGAGCATGAGGACCATAACCAATACCGCTAATAAGGGAAGGGCAAAGATGACTGCCAACCAAGGCCAGTGTTTGGATTGGTGAAGAATCAGGTGAAAGCGCTGGAGAATGGGATTGTCATATGCCCTATTGGGATCAGACTCCCCCTCCCACTCCTTCATCCTGGTCCGCAAAAGACTAATGGAATAAACCAACAAGAAGGCCGTGTGACAACCGATGACTTGCAACTGGATGTCAAATACCACTACTAGCACCAATCCCATCAATATCCCACTGATACAAAAGATATTCAAAAGTGGAGACAAGGAATTGGCATCTCGGTAAGAATAGATGGCCAAAGCTAGGAAGGAAATCAGTGCCAAAATAAGGATCGTCGGTAGCGCCTCCGACCAAATCATGGTATGCTTCTGCTCATTAATGAGCTGCTGGGTCCAATCATAACTCGTTAAATCTTTTACTAGATAGATGACGAAGGATTCCAGGATGCTGCCAAAGACTCCTATCCAAAGGATCACAAAGTACTTGCGATTGTTAACCCTTCGTTTAATTTTTTCCTCTTCTTTCTCATCATAGACGCCGACTAGCTCCTTTTCCAAGGTCTGGGCATGAATCGTAGACCAGCGAGAAATAACATACAGAATCACAAAGATATTAGGAACAAAATAACTAACCACTAGGGCATGAACAAGAATTGTAACACTGTAAATTGCGACTCCAAAAATAGCATTCCAGAAACCCAAAGATTGGATATTTCCTGGCAAGCTCCTGATAATTAGAAGGACAGACAAACTAAGAAAAATCAGGAAGTTGGTCATAAAGTTTATCTTTATTAAACTGGCTAAAAATTTAGTTTCTAGTTCCTGATTCCATTTTTTGTACCAGTAAGCAATTCTTTTCATAAGTCCTCCAGAGATCATCTTTTCCATCATTCTATCAAGCTACAATCAATCCTTCAATTCTAAACCTGTTTTATAGGCAAAAATCCTTCTAGAGACTGATACTAGCTAGGATTTTCTGTCAAAAGTATGTTAAAATATAAGCATGAGAATCCAACAATTACATTACATTATCAAAATCGTCGAAACAGGCTCTATGAATGAAGCGTCCAAGCAACTCTTCATCACCCAGCCAAGTTTGTCCAATGCTGTGCGGGACTTGGAAAAAGAAATGGGAATTGATATCTTCATCCGTAATCCCAAAGGGATCACTCTGACCAAGGATGGGATGGAGTTCCTTTCTTATGCCCGTCAGGTCGTCGAGCAGACCCAACTTTTAGAAGAACGCTATAAAAATCCAGTAGCCAATCGGGAGCTCTTTAGCGTATCCTCCCAGCACTATGCCTTCGTGGTCGAAGCCTTCGTCTCTCTCCTCAAGAAAAGCGATATGGAGAAATACGAGCTCTTTCTACGGGAGACTAGAACCTGGGAAATCATCGACGACGTCAAGAACTTCCGTAGTGAGATTGGTGTCCTCTTCCTCAATGGGTACAACCGGGATGTCCTCTCAAAAATGCTGGATGATAGCCACCTCAAGGCAACCCACCTCTTCACTGCCCAACCTCACATCTTCGTCAGCAAGACCAATCCTCTAGCTAACAAAGAAGTGGTCAAGCTAGAAGACCTAGAAGACTTCCCTTATCTCAGCTATGACCAAGGGACTCACAACTCCTTCTACTTCTCTGAAGAAATCCTCTCCCAAGAGCATCACAAAAAGTCCATTGTCGTCAGTGACCGTGCTACCCTCTTCAATCTCTTGATTGGTCTGGATGGCTACACCATTGCGACTGGGATCCTCAATAGCAACCTCAACGGAGATAATATCGTCTCCATCCCGCTAGATATCGATGACCCAATCGAGCTGGTCTACATCCAACACGAGAAAGCAAGCCTCTCTAAGATGGGTGAAAAATTTATCGAATACTTACTTGAGGAAGTCCAATTTGATAAATAAGGAGGGACTATGAAGGTAAAGAAAACCCTTATTTTTATCGGTATAACTCTTGTTATTGGTTTGATTGCTTTTTTTAATGTCCATCCTATTCCGACTCTATTCGAAATTCCCCCTCAAGTTACCTTGAGTTCTGATTTTAATGGCTATTTTGACTCTGATTATCCATTAAAGGAAGATAAAGAAGCCGAAAATAGGTATTTATTAACATTTACTATTGAAGGAATCAACCGCGTATCTTCAGATGATGTTAAAATCCTGGATCAGGATAACAAGGAACAAAGTATTTTGACATTTGAAAATGACTCAGAAGGATATAACACCCTCTGGTTCGCGGGAAAACCAAATACCAAGTACAAACTCAGTTATAAAGATCGTTTTTCAGATACTAAAGCAGAATCTTCTTTCACCACACCTTCAAATAGAACTGTATTTAAGGAAGTTCGAAAAGAAGGAGAGAATCTACTTGCTAACTATCTGAAAACTAACCTCCAAACAGAAATATATGGTAAACTAAATTCTAACTGGACCAATATTTCCCCTTATTATACTCCAACTGATGAGGAGAAAAAGGCCATTGCTGATGCCTATTGGGACTCATCCATGACCTATACTCTGGAATTCTCTCAAGCTGATGCTTCTGCTTTCCGTTTTCTTATCCGTTATAAATGGTCACCGCCAGATATGGACGAGCTGAACAAAAAAATAAATGATCGTGAAGACCAACTAAAAAAAGAATTCAAGAATGATCCAAAAAAAGTATTCAAAACAGTTGTTTCAGAACTGCCAGAAATGATCAAGGAGACACCTCGGAGAGAAACTGAAGAGCAGACAGCTTCCTTAAGCTTTAATCGTGATTCTCCATCATTAGACAAGACTTCTGATACATTAAGGATCATTGGGTTGGAAGATATTCTTAACACAATTGAAGAAATATATCCTTAAACGACAACAACTCCAGATAGCTCAATTGGCTACCTGGAGTTGTTTAGTTTTTTATCAAGAACTTCAGTGGTATAGGCCATCTTGTCCGTATAGGTTTTTGACCTTGATACAACTTTGACCACCTTATCTCCTCCACCAACATCCTCTATAACATAGGTTTCAGTAATCGTTGTTTTAAAGGTGTCACCGGTTGTACTAATACCGACTGGAAGATTGGAGAATTGATTTGAATAAAATAAATTATAGAAAGAATAATCTTGCTTCACATCTAGCGTATTGGAACCCAAATCATAGCGTGTATCCCAATAATTTAATTCTTTTGAAGGGTCATAATCATCAAAGAATGCTTGATTCTCTGCTGTTGAGTTTGATTGATACTGTAGAAAATATACCGGGCGGAAATAATTAAAATCTGGGGCACCGCCATACTGATAATAGGTTTGCAATTTCCCTGTCTTCGTATTCTTCAGCTGAAACTGAATCTCTGTACTTGCTTCAGGAATTTGAAACAAGGTATCGCCTTGATAGAGCATCAGGACAGAGCCAAGTTCAATCGTACTTCTTTTCTCATTCACTTGCAATTCAGGAAAGCGATAAGATAGTTTTTTTAATAGTCGTGAATCGATACTTTCCTTGCTAAAAGCTGGGCCGCTTCTAGAGGTAAAGATTGGAATTGTTGCTTTACTTTTATCAGTAAAGGTTACATGTAATACAGAATCATTATCATATAATCTTACATCTGTTCTTGTAGACTCTTCCCACTGACCATCAGAAGGTTTCTCAACATCTTTATCGTAGATAAATTCGATGTTGATATCTTGAATGACCTTTTTTTGAGGTTTGACATCACTGACCTTATAATTATAAACCTTATGATAGATATGTTTTGAATCAAACCAATCTGGTCTAATATAATATCGAAAAGCGAAATAGCCCATCGTTAAGAGACCTATCAAACTAAGGATGATATATCTCTTCTTAAACTTCACCTTCTTCATACTCACCTCCAGGGAAAATCTATTTCATTGCAACACTATCTCTTTTCATTAAACCATAATCAGTAACAATTTTCAAAATGTAGGGCAAGTTCAGAAACAAAAATTCCTTTATTCGAAAAGTAACCATTTTCTTTATATAAAAATAAGGTTTTTCCTTACATCTGAGTCCCATGACGACTCTAGATAATATTCATCACCTATGTTAAAATAAAGGCACTATGTTTAACTGGTATCATTGTGACGATGCTTCTAACGATACCTATTTTTAAAAAACTCTCACTGTAACCGGAGTATGTATGAGCAAAAAGATTAAAAAAAGACTAATATGGTTTTTCTCCATCCTAATTTCGATGTTGTTACTGATTTACTTTTTAAGTCCTTCTATCAGCGTTGAAACTGTTGACAATGGAGTGTTTGATAAGGACCAAAACACTTCAAATTTTCAAAAATCAAACGAGATGTATTTCGTGACTATTTCAGAAAAGAATCTTGAAAACTACTCTACCGAAAAAATAAGACTCGTAGATGAACAGAACAATGAAATAGAGATTGAGAGAAAAGAAATTTCTTCTCAAGGCAAAACCGTCTTATGGTTTTACGGAAAACCTCATTCCAACTATAAATTGGTTTATCACATTCAAAAGAAAAATGATACAGATAAAGCTGTTCTTCAAGAGACTTTTTCCACTGCTGATAAACCATTCAATTTAGAAGATGTTTATCAAATTGTAGAGAAGAAAATAAAGGGTGAATACGATACGAATATAAAAGATAGTATACTGGATAAGACAAAGGAAATGACTAAGTCTATTGAAGTCTATTACACCCCTACTGAAAAAGAGCTAGAAGCTATTCAACAAGCTTACACAGATACTTTTATAACCCATTCTTCTGGTTATAAAGTACATATGGATACAGCTACTTCTACAGGGTATTCCTTTACGGTTACTTCTAACTGGTCTGAACCCGATATAGAGGATCTCAATCGGAGGATCAATGAGAGGGAAAGCCAATTAAAACAAGAGGTTGGTCATGATTTTCGCCAATTATACAAACGAATCATTAACGAACTTCCGGATTTGATCAAACAAACACCCAAAATAGCCACTATAAAAGAAAATAAAAAAACTTTCAATGTCGGAAGAATCGCCCCAAAAGCCATCGATAAGAATTATAATTTTTCTAACATCAATCTGTTTGATGATGACTTTGCGGATCCTATCTTAAACATCCTACTGTAAAAACAAGTCCAAATGAATCTCATTTGGACTTGTTTTGATTTGGTATTAAAACTTCAGTAATATATTCATCTTTATTCGATTCGGTGTAAGTTTTTGAAGTGGACTTTAGCTTGTACTCATCATCATCTTCTTTAGAGACAACTAGGCTGTATGTGATTGTCATGTTTAACTGGTTCCCTGTTGGCAGTATATTTAATGGTAAATTTGATAGTTCATCCGAATAATAGAGTCGGGAACCGTTTGTTGTAATATGAGCATTTAATTCAACATTTCCATAGTTTGGCCAGGTATCGACATAATTTCTATTTTCTCTTTTCTCAGCATCCTCCAAAAATTCTTTCATATTTGAGGTTGCATACTGATCCTTCTGTTGAACAAAGTAAACTGGAAAAATACTTTTTTGTGTTTCTGTGACATACTTATAATAAGTTTGATTGGTCTGAATGATAGGATCTTTAAACTGAAAACTGACTATCTCTTTTAGATCCGTATCCTGGTAGAGTGTGTCATTTGAATAGATCATCAAAACATAGTCTAATAAGCTTATGTTATCATCACTTTCAAAATTAGGAAATCGATACCGCAGTTGATTATACAATTTATCATC
The DNA here is from genome assembly GCF_040226615.1 of Streptococcus australis. Taxonomy (GTDB): domain Bacteria; phylum Bacillota; class Bacilli; order Lactobacillales; family Streptococcaceae; genus Streptococcus; species Streptococcus australis_E. The sequence goes on from NZ_JBCOAT010000002.1 coordinate 83,876, forward strand.
CAATAGATTATCACTAAATGCTGGCCCTTCATAAGAAGTATCAATTGGTATATCTGCCTTGGTATCGTCAGTGAAAGTCACATGCATGATGGGCTTTAAATATTTATCAAGATCCTTTCTTGTCGACTCCACCCAGTAAGCTTCCCATGGAACAGAAACATCCTCTCGATAAAAAAATTCAATATTGACAGACTGGATGATCTTCTTTTGTTTTTTGAGTTCTTTCAGCTTATAATTTTTTATTCTATGGTAGATATGTTCCGAATCAAACCACTCTGGCTTGATGTAATAGCGAAGACCAATATAGCCAATAAACAAACTAACTAAAGCAAGAAGGATATATTTCCTCTTAAACTTCAACTTTTTACTCTTCACCTTCTTCATACTCACCTCCTGGGAGATTTATTTCATTATATCATAATCACCCTCATTATTATAGACTTGCTAATGAGAGTATGATCAATAAAAACACCTGAAACAAGTGGATTTCCACTTCCTTCAGGTGTTCTTTTATTGTCTTAATTGAGAAAATACTTGGCCAATCTTCCCTTCGATGACTAGGTCTGCCTGTTTGTCTTGCGGAATATTAGTTTTGTTAATCACGACCAAGTGCTTGCCATGGAAATACTGGATCAAGCTAGCTGCTGGGTAGACAACGAGGGAGGTTCCTCCGATGATGAGAAGTTCAGCCTCTTGGATGGCTCGAGCTGCTTGGCTAAAGACCTCCATATCGAGGGCTTCCTCGTAGAGGGTTACATCCGGTTTAACGACCTTGCCACAATCCAGGCAAAGTGGAACAGGGCCTTCCAAAGCTAAAAAGGCCACCAGATTATAAAAGCGCTGGCAACCTGTGCAGTGATTGCGATCAGCACTGCCATGGAGCTTCAATACCTTTTTAGAGCCTGCCATTTCATGGAGGCTATCGATATTTTGTGTCACCACTGCCTTGAGCTTCCCTGTCTGCTCCAGCCAAGCCAGATAACGATGGGCCGCATTGGGCTTGGCATCTGGATAGAGCAGGTATTTTTTATAAAATTCGAAAAAGTCCTCTGGATAGCGCACAAACATGGTATGAGAGACCAGTTGCTCAGCCGAAAAATGACGCCCCAAGGTGACGCTATAAACGCCATTCGAGCTACGAAAGTCGGGAATATTGGACTCTGTAGAGACACCTGCTCCACCAAAAAAGACAATATTCTGACTGTGGTCAATCACGTCTTGCAACTCTTTTAGTTTATCCATCTCTTCCTCCTTACAAGAGCGCCTCGATCACTGCATTGGCCTGGTCGAAATAGAAAGGTTCTCGCTTGTACACAATCCCCGTCTCCTGAGCCAAGCTCACCAAGAGCTCCATAAAATGCTGAGAAGAGAAACCCGTCGTCCGGTGCAATTCTTCCTCATCAAAGGGTTTGATCAAGTGGGCCAAAGGATTGCGAACAGATTTTTCCAACTCCCGCAGTTGCTTGGCTGCTTCCTTGGTGGAATCCGGCAAGTCCAAGATCAAGATCAACTCCGTCAAACTGGACGAATTGACTGCACTCTCGCTATGGAAAATCTGCAAGGCTGGATGGTCAGACGCCCGGATCTTATCAAACTTCCAATGGTCATAGCTGGACTCCTTAGAGTTGTGAATGTAGTCTGCAATATCAGGGATCTGCAACTCAATCAAGCGCATAAAGATCCGGTAAATAGCTGGGCTCACCGCCCGAATGAAGTCGATGATCTGCTCATTGCGGAGCTTGGCTTCTAAATCGTACAGGTAGTTAGCCAGTTGCTCCTCTTCTGGGTCCTCATGCCAAAAAAGCTGAAAACCAGTCGCTTCTAGCAAGTCAGTTCTCAACTTTTGGTTCATAATCGGTTGAATATTGAGCTCCCGACGCTCGGCCATTAACTGTAATAAGGTCAAGACCAACTCCGGAACTTCCTTCTGCTTCTTAGCAGAGCGAAGGGCCCGACTATACTGGTAAGTCTGAAGGTCGTAGAGCCACTCATCATGAAGGTATTCTGTCATTAGTCTGCAATCAAGGTTTCAAGACCAACTTTCATCATATCAGTGAAAGTATTTTGTCGTTCTTCAGCAGTCGTGTCTTCTTCTGGATTAACCAAGCTATCAGAAATAGTCATGATGGCAAGGGCATCCACCTGGTGTTGGGTGGCAAGATAGTAAAGAGCTGCTGCTTCCATTTCCACAGCTTTCACACCCCATTTACCAAGCTCGATGTTCTTTTCACCATAGTTTGAATAGAAAACGTCTGATGACAAGACATTGCCGACGTGAGTCGTCATACCAAGGACTTTGGCAATGTGGTAAGCCTTGTCTAAAAGATCAAAGCTAGCGATTTGTGGGAAATCGTATTGAGGCCAATCGTTGCGGATGATGTTTGAGTTGGTTGCAGCTGCTTGAGCTAAGACCAATTCACGGACGTGGACATCGCCATTCAAAGAACCAGCTGTACCCACACGGATCAATTTCTTCACACCGTAGTCCACGATCAACTCACGCGCATAGATAGAGATCGATGGCATCCCCATCCCAGTTCCCATAACAGATACACGATGACCCTTGTAGGTACCCGTGTAACCAAACATGTTCCGAACTTCATTGAAGGAAACAGCGTCTTCAAGGAAGTTCTCAGCTATAAATTTCGCACGAAGAGGATCCCCAGGAAGAAGAATTTTATCAGCAATTTCACCTTGCTTAGCAGCAATATGGATAGACATAATTAAGATATAGAGGGCGACAGAGAACAAAGTAAAAATAGGAAACTGACGACGCATCGTAGATGCTAGACAGTTTATCTTTTTTACACAGTTCTCCGCCCGTATTCAGTTCAGCGAATACGGTTAACCCTACCTTTCTGTATGTATTTTGTTTAGAAAAGCTTTCTGCTCGTGTTCATAGAGAACACACGTTCTAGCTTCTTGTTTTTTTCTTATAGGTCAGGCCTCAGATTCTATTTGAACCCCAGACTAATCTGACCTATTGCGTATACATCAATTATACCATAAGAAGATAGGATTCATCTAGCTTGTAGGGTAAATCCCCTCCATAAAAAGCTCCTGAATCTTATCTACTCGAAGACTCCTTTAATTTTCTCCCCATCATACGATCCAACCTTTGAGTCAAACCAACAGTTAGAAAGGCTGTTAGTAATAGGTAAGGCAGAGCATCTAATCCTTGACCTGTAAATCCAATCACTAAACCAGTTGCAGAAAAGGGAGCCTTTAGGGTCACGGTCAAAAAGCAAACAGCGCCAATAAGTAAGATGGTAGATGGACTCTCAATTCCAAAAGCTAGAGTGAAAAGTGCCGCTCCTACCATCCCCAGGGCAAAGGAAGGCGTCAAAGTCCCTCCATAAGCTCCCGCCCAGAGAGTAAGCAAAACGACAAGTGCCTTTAGAACCAACAAGAGGAAGGCCGTCTTCCATGAAATACCATTGATGGCCTCCTGAGCTACCATTCGTCCATTTCCAAGAAGGTGGGGGAGTTTCTGAGCTAGGCCAGCTAAGAAAAGAAATGCAAGTGGAAGAGTCAAGAGAATACGCTTGTCTTTAATCCGATGAGCAGTAGCTTGCTTGGTCAATCGCGCAAATCCAAAGGCTAGGGGCGTTAAGACCAAGACTAAGATTGGCATCAACCACAACCCCTGTAGCGACCAAGTCGTAACCGGCAGCTTGTAGAGTGCATGATCTGAAATCACCCAACCTGCCGTATAAGCAGCCACATAAGTGGAAATCCCTGCCAAGAAAAAGCGTTTAAGCGAAAATGCAATGCCTAAGGTTTCAAAAATAAAAAACACACTCGTTAATGGGACTTGGTAAACCGCAGCCAATCCTGCTCCTGCCCCACAAGCAATCAAAAAAATACGATCTGCCAGCGGCAGGCCAAAACCTTTCGCAAGACGACCTGCCAACAAGGACCCGATCTCTCGGGGCGCTCCTTCCTTGCCGATCGGTGCTCCTCCTCCAACAGCCACAATTTGCCAGCTAGAATGGAGCAATTGTCTCCAGAAATGAAGGGCGAGACGGGAATCTTCCTCCTTCATCTGACCCTTGATGGAGAGAAGCTTCCCCTTTCGTTGCAAAAAATACCAGACTAAGGCTGAAGTAAGACCTACAATTAGTAAACTGATTCCTACCCGATAAGGGGGAACTCCATCCGTCAAAAAACTAGACTCATGCTCGGAGTGACCAAATACTAGCCCTTCAAAAAATTCCAGAAGATCATGAAGAATAATACCTGCAAAACCCGAAACAAGCCCTAGCAGACAAGCTGCTAGGACCATTCTCAGTTTATAGGGAATTGCTTGAATGGTTCTCACAATTCTTTCCATCTTTATTACAATTCAGCCAGAATTGCTTTTAGCAAGCCTTTGAAGTCGCCTTTGACGCGCTCCGTCACTTCCACTACTTCTTCGTGGTTAAGCTCTTCTTGGAAACCAGCCGCAAAGTTGGTAATACATGAAATACCAAGAACTTTCAAACCAGAGTGAGCCGCAATGATGACTTCAGGAACAGTTGACATACCGACAGCATCTGCACCAAGAGTCTTATACGCACGGATTTCAGCTGGAGTTTCATAAGTTGGACCTGTCACACCGATATAAACCCCATCATCCATTTTAATGCCCAATTTATCTGCTACTTGATGAGCAGTTTCACGGTATTCTGGAGTGTAAGCTTTCGACATATCAGGGAAACGCGGACCAAAGTCATCCAAGTTTTCACCGATCAATGGGTTTTGACCAGTCATATTGATGTGGTCAGTAATAGCCATCAAGGTACCAGGACCGAAGCCGATACCTCCAGCAGCGTTAGTTACAAGCACTCCTTCACATCCCAAAACTTTCATGACACGAACTGGGAAAGTCACCACTTCCAATGGGTTTCCTTCATAGAAGTGGAAACGACCTTGAAGAGCCAAAACTTTACGACCAGCAAGATCACCATAAACCAATTTACCAGCGTGTCCGACTACTGTGGATTGACCCCAGTTTGGAATGTCAGAGTAGTCTACTACGACTGCATTTTCGATTTCTTCAGCCAATTCTCCAAGACCTGAACCAAGGATCAAACCGAACTCAGTAGCTTCGATTCCTTTGCCCTTCAAAAATGCTGCTGTTTCATTGATTTTTGCTAATAATGTCATTGTGTTTCTCCTTTTATTTCTTAAGTAATGTGCCAATTTTGTCAAAGGTGTTAGCGTTGCGAATAGTGATCTGACGATAGAAAGGCATCTTCATCAGATGTTTGTGGTAGGCGGTTTTAGCGTAGCTTGCTTCTGAGAATTTCCCCCAGAAAACCGCTGTTTTGCCAAGGTGAAGCACTTCATCGCCTAGCTTCAAAGCAAGCAACTTTTCTTCTACGGATTCCCTATCCAAGCCCTCGGTGTAAAAGAGCACATCCTTGCGAGCCATCTCTTCTGTCCACCATTGCGGTAGGTTTGCACATTCTGCTTCATAGTCTTCACGACTCAGGAGAGAAAAGCACTGAATGAAGGGATAGTGATGCTCAAAGAAGGTCGACAGGCACTCTACTAATTGAGATCGAGAAAGACCTGTCGTAAAGAAGATATTGCCACTGTTGATGTAGGTTTCCACTTGTTCGAATCCCAGCTCCGTCAATTCTTGACGAAGTTGAGCCATGACCACTTTGTTTTTGCCGCCAACATTGATTCCTCTTACGAGGAGAGCAAAGCGCATCATCTTAAACCAATTTATCTAAGAAGCTTTCTCCGATCATGGCTTTCTCAACACCAAAGTTGTCCGCCACAGTAGCTGAGATATCCGCAAAGTGTCCGACTGGAATCAAGCCACTACCTTTGAAAGATGGACTGTAAGCCAAGAATGGGATGTATTCACGAGTATGGTCAGTACCAGCGTATGTTGGGTCGTTACCATGGTCAGCTGTAATCATCAAGAGATCGTCTTCTTTCATTGCAGCGATGATTTCTGGCAAACGCTCATCGAACTCATGCAAGCAATCACGGTAGCCGTGCGCATTGCGACGGTGTCCGTAAAGAGCATCAAAGTCTACCAAGTTGGTAAATGAGAAGCCTTCTTGGAACTCAGGAAGTCCCATGGTCTTAATCAAGGTATCTATCCCGTGGTTGTTTGATTTGTTGTGGCCCATATCATGGTTGATACCAGCACCGTTGAAGATATCGTTTATCTTACCAACTGCATAGGTATCGATACCAGCTTCGTTCAATTTGTCCAAAACAGTTGGAGCAAATGGTGAAACAGCCAAGTCACGACGGTTAGCCGTGCGAGTGAAGTTTCCAGGCTCACCAACGTAAGGACGAGCAATGATACGACCTAGAAGAGCTGGACGTTCCAAAGTGATGGAACGAGCATATTCACAGATACGGTAGAGTTCATCCAAAGGAATGATGTCTTCGTGAGCTGCGATTTGAAGAACAGGGTCAGCTGATGTATAGATGATCAACTCGCCAGTTTCCATTTGGCGTGGTCCGAAGTCATCGATAACAGCTGTACCAGAATAAGGTTTGTTGGCTTCGCGGATGACCTTGCGACCTGAGAATTCTTCGATTTTTGTCAAGATTTCTTCTGGGAATCCATTCCAGAAAGTATCAAAGGGTTCTGTAATATTAAGACCCATGATTTCCCAGTGACCTGTCATGGTATCTTTTCCAAGAGAGACTTCTTCTAACTTCGTAGCGTAACCAGTTGGATTGCTCTCAGCCGGAACAGTCTTCAAGGCTTGTTCACGAGGAATATTTCCAAGACCAAGTTTTGCCATGTTTGGTACATTCAAACCAACTGCTTTTGAGATGTGTCCAAGTGTGTCAGATGCGCCGTCAGGTACACCAGCATTGACAAAGTTATTAGCATCTGGAGCTGCTCCGATCCCTACTGAATCCAAAACCACTAAATGCATACGATTAAATTTTGGCATATTGAATGTCTCCTTTATAATTTAAACTGAATACAGTATAACACAAATTTTTGAAAATGTAACGCTTTCATATAAAATTTTATAAATAAGTTTTATATCCTCAGAAAAAAGGACAAAAAGCCCTTTTTAATGTGATTTGCTAATGATTTTTGGACCTTCTGGTGTCCCTACGATGACTTTTGAAACCATTCCTAAGAAGAGACCATGGTCGACAACACCGACAGTGCGGTCCAACTCTTCTGCCAAGGCTTCAGCGTCTGGGATCACTTTCAAATCCAAATCGATGATAAAGTTCCCTTGGTCGGTCACAAAGCGCTGGCCATCTTTTTCACGGTAAGCTGGTGAATAGCCCTTCTTTTCAAAATGACGGAAAAGATTTTCTGCTCCGTATTGAACCACTTCTACTGGTAGTTTAAAGGCACCAAGCGTCTCCACTTGTTTTGACTCATCGACAATCCAGATGCAGTCTTTTGAGTTGGTCGCAACGATTTTCTCCATCAAGAGGGCACCGCCACCACCTTTGATACCGTTCAAAGCAGGGTCTACTTCGTCCGCACCATCGACGGTCAAGTCCACCACTTCGACATCATCGATCGCTTTGAGAGGAATTCCCAAGCCTTCTGCCTGTTCATAGGTCACGCTTGAGGTCGTTACAGCTGTAATCTGCAAGCCTTCCTCCTTGATGCGACGTCCCAATTCAGCCACAAAATAATAAGCAGTTGACCCTGTACCAAGACCGACAATCATGCCGTCTGTAACAAACTCAGCCGCCTTAATGCCTACCTGTTCTTTTAGGTTTACCATCTTAGACCTCCATTTCTATTCATATTTAGTATAGCATATCGGCCGACAGATTTCACTACCTAACTGAAAACCTTTTCAACTTCTCCTTCTAAAAGCAAAACCTTGCCCCTCTTGCTAGTTTACGATAGAATAGAAGGGAATACACAGGAAAAGAGAAGATACATGATTACTAGAGAATTTGATACCATCGCTGCGATCTCGACTCCACTTGGTGAGGGAGCGATTGGGATTGTCCGCTTGAGCGGGACAGACAGCTTTAAAATCGCTCAAAAGATCTTTAAAGGAAAAGACTTGACCAGCGTGGCTAGCCATACCCTCAACTACGGCCACATCGTAGATCCGGATAAGGATGAAATTCTGGATGAAGTCATGGTCGGAGCCATGCGCTCTCCTAAGACCTTCACGCGAGAAGACATCATCGAAATCAACACTCACGGTGGGATTGCTGTGACCAACGAAATCCTGCAATTGGTGATCCGCGAAGGCGCTCGTCTGGCTGAGCCTGGTGAATTTACCAAGCGGGCCTTCCTGAATGGTCGTGTCGATTTGACCCAGGCCGAGGCGGTCATGGATATTATCCGCGCCAAGACCGACAAGGCTATGAACATCGCTGTTAAACAGTTGGACGGATCCCTATCTGACCTCATCAACAACACGCGTCAAGAGATCCTCAATACCCTAGCTCAGGTCGAAGTCAACATCGACTATCCTGAGTACGATGATGTCGAGGAAGCAACCACCGAGATCATCCGTGAAAAGACCACCGAATTCGAAGCCCTCTTGACCAACCTCCTCAAGACAGCTCGCCGGGGTAAGATCCTTCGCGAAGGAATCTCGACTGCTATCATCGGGCGACCAAACGTCGGTAAATCTAGCCTTCTGAACAACCTCCTACGCGAGGAAAAAGCTATCGTGACCGATATCGAAGGGACGACCCGAGACGTCATCGAGGAATACGTCAATATCAACGGTGTTCCCCTCAAGCTGGTCGACACGGCTGGGATCCGCGAGACAGAAGACATCGTTGAACGCATCGGGGTGGAACGCTCTCGCAAGGCACTGAAGGAAGCCGATCTGGTCCTTCTGGTCCTCAATGCTAGTGAACCACTGACTGATCAGGATCGTCAGTTGCTGGAAATCTCACAAGACAGCAACCGCATCATTCTCCTCAACAAGGTCGATCTCCCAGAGAAGATTGAAATCGACCAACTGCCAGAAGATTACATCAAGATTTCGGTTCTGAAAAATCAAAATATCAACCACATCGAAGACCGTATTAATGCCCTCTTCTTTGAAAATGCTGGCTTAGTAGAGCAAGATGCTACTTACCTCTCCAATGCCCGCCACATCTCTCTCATTGAGAAAGCCGTTGAAAGCCTCCAAGCAGTTAACGAAGGCCTGGCTATGAGCATGCCAGTGGACCTGCTTCAAGTCGATCTGACACGCACTTGGGAAATCCTTGGAGAAATCACAGGAGATGCTGCTCCGGACGAGCTCATCACCCAACTCTTCAGTCAATTCTGTCTTGGAAAATAAGATTCAAAAAAATCGTATGTTGCAAACATACGATTTTTCTATTCTTAATTTCCTTGGTCCATACTTTGGACAGTGAGGTAGGCTTGGTAGACCAAGAAGAGTCCTACTGCTGTCAAGAATGGAATAGCGAGAGGGAGTTCTGTCTCGATTTGGCCAAATGGTGAATTACCAACAAAGTGAAGGCCAAAACCAGATACAAAATAGAACCAACCCGTCAGCATCAACTCCTTGCGACCTTTTGTCGCTTGAAGGATCAAGTAGAGACCCACCATGAAGAGGGCTGTGTAGACCCAGTGTGATACGACCCCATTCATAATCCGACCTAGGATGCCAGATACTGCGTAAGAGAAACCTTCTGGCATGTCTTGACGGATATAGGCAAAGTCCTCCACAATCTGGAAACCAAGACCAGATGCAATCGCTAAAAGGAAGATAGATTTGATCCGACGCACATTGAACAAGTAGAGGACAAAGAAGATCGGAATCAACTTGAAGGGTTCCTCAAAGAGGGGTCCTGCGATGGCACTCTCATACTGGTTCCAAAAATCGCTATTTGGCGCTACCGCTTGAATCATCTCGTGGAAGTAGGTATTGGCAAAACTAGACAACCAACCTGCGATAAAGCCCCCACCTAGGAGAGAAAAAAGAACCGGAATCCAAGACAACTTCCACTTCTTGGCGAAATGAAAGAGAGCCCAAACAGCAGGAATCGCATAAACTAGGAGCAAGAGGACAGAGATACCAATGATCCCATACTGGCTACCTGTCATCCAACCAGCTGTGATAGACTGCGTCTCATAGGCCAGACCAATCGAGAGCAAGAATAAAAATAGAAACAAAATCGATTTGCGTTTCATAAAAAACCTTTCTTTAAAACAATTAAAAAGGCTGGAATCCCAGTCTTTTTGTCTATATGGATATTGTAACAATAAAAGCTCAAAAAAACAATAAATGGCTACGGAAATAGCGGCTGCTAGTTTATGAAGTATATATTAAAATCATTTTGCTATTTGATTGTACAGTTTCTTAAATCTTGAGAGTACAAAAACCAAGAGAAGAGTTAAGTCAGATAGAAATCCTATTATTTACTTTAGCCAGAAGTTGTTTCTTATTGCAAAAGAGTTGATTATTTTTTAATCATACTTTCTATCCCTTTGAAAAGAATTTCTGAAATGGCCTCTGGATAGCCTTCATAGCCATTCTGTTCTGAAAGAGCGTCGATGATGTTTCTAATTTGATTATCTAATGTAATGGTTACTGCAGGAACGAGTTCATCTGAACTCTCTTATAAAAAGATTTGTTAATAACAATCCATGATACTTATTCTTTCGTCGCACCTTCTGCAACCAAATCATAAGGGAAATACGGAACACCTTCCAATTCCTTGTAATCCAAGTCCTTGAGTTTGCAGAGGGCGCCTGATTCAAAGGACCAGTAGCCATAATAATTATCAATGTTGCGCTTATGCAAATCATACCAGCCTTCATCTCTACATCCCTGATACCATTTTTTAGTCAAGTATTCTTTCAAGAGAGATACTCCCTTTTCAGAATTTTCTTCCTCTATAATCTTTCGGGTAAAGCCATAAGGTCTTGGGAAATTATAGTTTATCCGAATTGTCCACTCTGGATGACGAGACTGGATAAGGTAATCGATCAAATAGTCCTCTGGATCATCTTTCCTTACCAAATCTACCAATTTATCAAAAGTCGTTTCATCAACCTCTAACAAAATACCAATGGAAAGAGCCCAGAGCATTGCATCATATCCTGAATTACTATACCAAATAGGGAGAAGGCTATCGACATATTTAAGGTACTCTTCTTTGAATCTCTCAATAGAATATCCTGCAGTGTAGGTAGCAACTAATAATTCTTCAGTCAATACATTAATTGTCCCCTTGATGTTTGCAATAACTTCGTCATTTGTTAGCTTGTGTCTTTGAATTCCTTCCTCCGTATCCTTCATTAAACTCTTAATTTTATTTCGCTTTACATTTATTTGTTCTTTTTCAAAATTAATTAACTTTTGTATTCTATCACTCGTTGTTATTTCATCCCTTAAAATCATATTTATCTCCTTCGGTCTACTGGTAAATCCTCAATAGGCAATGCCATCTTTTACCCATTTTCTAGTTTCTAACTCCAAATTAAAATAGAAATCTCTTCGACCAAATTTATCAAAACAATCCTCTTTAAGAGCCTCACATACAATTCTCAGTTTCTCTTTACTTATCTCAGAAATATATAGCATAGTAAATCCTGCAGGAGATTCAATTTGGTCAATTTTCTCACCTTCTAAATTATAAATCTCTAATTCTGAAGGAAGTTCAAAGTCACTTGATGCGCAAGATATGCTTAAGATACGCTGATATTTAGGACTAAAGCGTAAGTGATGTGAATGCTGAAACCCAATCTGATGCTTCCCATTATGATTCCACTCTAGGGTTCCTTCTAGTAAATTTTGTTGCCCTAACAATTTTCCTTCTAAACTAAAGTAGAAAATGATTTTGCTTACAAAGTTTTCCCCACTATAGACGATTACAATGTTCTCATCTTTATTATATTCCGCATGATTGATATCTGGTAGTTCTATCTTTATTACGCAACCATTCCACTCCCATGTGACCATCTGTTCACCGTAATCAATTTTCATCATCCTTCTCCTACTCTAACTCAGATAAATTCGAGTTGTATTGTTTGCTCAGTCATCATGGAATCCACTTCCTCAACAAGTTTATCTATCTCGTTCTGTGTGATACGAATGTGGTTGAATGATGCCTCACAATTCTGTATACTTGACCTATATACAGTAAAACTTCCATCAATCAACAATTCTCCCTTTGCTTTTAAAACATTACCATTTTCATAATCAAAAATGATGATAGACCTTGTACTAGAAATTTTCATTTTACTTCATTTTCTTATATCCCTTTTAGACTAAACTTGTAGAGCACTCATAATCTTCTTAATTTGGTATTCCAACATGATGGAATTACCTTAAAAATCAATGTTATGTTTTCTACTATTATACCATACAAGAACTTCCCCCAAGATCCATCCTTGCATAAACCAACAAAAAAACACTGAATCTTCAGTGTTTTTTTCTACTTCTGTCCCCTGCAGGAATCGAACCAGCAACTACTCCTTAGGAGGGAGTTGTTATATCCATTGAACTAAGGGGACCTATAAAAAAAGAAGCGAGATCACTCCCGCCTCCTTGTTCGTCTTAACGACGGATTTCTTTAATACGAGCTGCTTTACCTTGCAATGCACGAAGGTAGTACAATTTCGCACGACGTACTTTACCGTAACGTACAACTTCAATCTTTTCTACACGTGGAGTGTGTACTGGGAATGTACGTTCAACACCGACACCGTTAGAGATTTTACGAACAGTGTACATTTCAGTGTGTCCTTGACCTTTACGAGCGATAACAACGCCCTCAAAGATCTGGATACGTTCACGAGATCCTTCGACAACTTTCGCGTGTACACGAACGGTGTCACCAGGACGGAATGCAGGGATATCAGTACGAAGTTGACCTTCAGTCAAGCTTTGGATTAATGGATTCATTTTATTCTCCTATCTTCGTCAATCTTGAGGGATCTCCCTCAGCGGATAAACTGTATTTTTGTGCTTCCATTACGCACAGAAACTATCATATCAGATAATCTCAGGTTTGTAAAGCTCTTTTCTCTACTTTTTTGCAACTTTTTGGCCGGAATAAATGCTCCACTCTTTTGGTAGGCAATAGGCGATGGCGCAGGCGATCACAAAGAAAGGAAGGTTGGCATAGCCAAAGACTTCTCCTCCGATCAAGATCGGTGCGAGCAAGGTCGTGGTCGCACTACCAAAGACACTGGCATAACCCATAGCAGCCACCACTAAGACGGGTAAGCCCAGCAGAGGAGCGAGAAAAACGCCAAGTGTAGCTCCGATCGCAAAGAGCGGTGTCACTTCTCCTCCTTGGTACCCAGCCGAGATGGTCACCACGGTAAAGAGGAGCTTGAGGATCCAGTCATAACTCTGCGCACTTCCTTGATGAAATGCCATATCAATCAGATTGGTTCCGAGTCCGCTATAAGAGCCGACCTTGGTCAGCTGGAGGGTCAAGAGGATCAAGCTGAGTCCAGCCCCAATGACCGAGATTCGGATATAAGGATTAGGCAGTACTTTCGCGACTGTTTTCTTCAACCAGGAAAGGCTAACTGCAAAAAGCTTCCCGGCGAGGCCAAACGCCAAGCCAAGAAGGGCGACTTTGATCAAGGTCTCTGGTGTCCAGCTCAGCGTTTCCTTGAGTGGCACAGCAAACTTCTCCAAGCCAAGAGCATGAGAGGTAAAGCTCGCCACGATCGAGGCAATGAGCGCTGGATAGAGAGCAATCAACTGCAACTCCCCAACTGTCAAGACTTCCAGGGCAAAGAAGGTTGCTGCTAGTGGTGTCTGAAAGAGCCCCGCAAAACCTGCTGCCATCCCTGTCATGAGAAAGATACGCGAAGCATCTGGAATCTTGATATGACGGGCAAAACGATGCGAAAGCGTCGCTCCGATCTGGACTGCTACACCTTCCCGACCGACCGAACCACCAAAGAGATGGCTCATCCAGGTCGTCAGCATGATCAAAGGCACCAAGACCAAGGGGATTTTCTCCTCACGCGCGTGTCCGACATCAAAGATGAGGCCCATCCCTTTTGAAGCCTTGCCACCAAAACGTTTATAAAGATAAACAATGACAAGCCCCGCTAAGGCCAGAAAAAGAATCAAAGGCCAATGCTGGCTTCGGACATCTCCAATCAGGAGCAATCCTTGACCAAAAATCATGTCAATGGCACCAACCAAGAGACCAATGAAAAGCGCCATCCCTGTTAGGACCACATACTGTTGTACTTTTTGCTTGATAGATAGACTAGTCACGCGCCCTCACCTCCTCTTGGAAGTCTCTCGAGCGCTTCATCATATCTTGAAACTGAGCTTGAATAGTCGCCCGATACTGCTCCTCCGTCACGAGAGAGCCGACTTTCTCAAGTACTTCTCTCTCCCTTCTCTGATCGAGCACAGGTAAACTCTGTTGCTCCTTATATTCTACAATTTGACCGACACAGACCATCCGTCTTTCCAGTAAGGCTACTAGCTCTTGATCGATCTGGTCAATGTCCTTACGAATCTGATCTAAATCCATGTGTCTCCTCTTTATTTTGGATATAAATCGAAGCTGTAATCCATCGATCCAGCCTCATTGTCATTAATTTGCTTTTGCTACAAGTTCTTCTGCAAAGGCTTCTAATTTTTCAATGTCTTCGTCTTCTGCAGACAAATCAACTTTGACACACTCAGAACCTTTTTCAGCACCAGTCGCAGCGAAGCAACGGTCGAAATCATCAACTGCTTTACAGAATTCATCGTAGAAGGTATCACCTGATCCTACCACACCGTAAAGTTTGCCTTTGAGATCAAGGCCAGCCAAATCTTCGTAGAAATCTTGGATCTCATCTGGAAGCTCTCCATCACCGTATGTATAAGTCGCTACCACTGCGATATCTGCTTCAAGGAAGTCCTCCGCATCCACAGTTGTACACTCATCCACATCTACTTCGACACCAAGATCACGGAATTTGTCCGCTACGATATCAGCAATTTCTTCAGTATTTCCAGTCATACTTGCAAAAACAATCTTTGCTAATGTCATAATTCCCTCCAAATAATAATCTTATGACATTATACCACTTTCGCGCGCATTTTGCATGGGGAAGTTCTGGGTACCTGGCATTGTTCGGAAATTCTCCACCAGAGAGCCAGACAATCTTTTTCTTTTCCAAATGCCCGCCTTATGCTAAAATTGAATGAGAACTAAATGAGGTACTATATGCAGATTACACAGGACATTTTAGAGAAAATCAACCAATACGATACCATTATCCTTCACCGTCATATGAATCCCGATCCGGACGCAATCGGAAGCCAGGTCGGCCTGAAAGAAATCATCCAGACCAACTTCCCAGACAAAAGAGTCTTAGCTACCGGCTTTAACGAGCCGACTCTTGCTTGGATGGCTAGTATGGATACTGTCACAGATGAAGATTATGAGGGTGCTCTAGTCATTGTCTGCGATACTGCCAACACCCCTCGCATCGATGACAAACGCTACACAAGCGGCAATTTTCTGATCAAGATTGACCACCATCCAAACGACGATGCCTACGGAGATTTCCTCTGGGTAGACACCGACTCTAGCTCTACGAGTGAACTCATCACCCTCTTCGCTCTTGAACAACAGCTTGAGATCAGTCCAGAAGCAGCCCGTCTCCTCTATGCCGGTATTGTCGGAGATACTGGACGCTTCCTCTACCCTTCGACGACAAGCCGGACTTTCGAGATGGTTGCCCACCTTCGTAGCTTTGACTTTGACTTTGCCGGTCTTTCTCGTCAGATGGATAGCATGAGCTCTAAGATTGCCAAGCTTCAAGGCTATGTCTATGACAATCTCGAAATCGATGAAAATGGAGCTAGTCGCGTGACACTTACCCAAGAGCTCCTCAAACATTACCAAATCACAGATGCCGAGACTGCTGCGATCGTCTCAGCACCTGGTCGAATCGAAGACGTCAGCGTCTGGGCTATTTTTGTCGAGCAAGCCGATGGCCACTACCGCGTCCGTATGAGAAGTAAAGCTCTGGTGATCAACGAGATTGCCAAACGCCACGATGGTGGAGGCCACCCACTCGCCAGTGGCGCCAATTCTTATTCCTTAGAAGAAAACGAGCAAATCTATCGGGAACTACAGGAAGTTGCCAAGGCAAAGTAGATGTTCATGAAGAATCAAGCAAGCAGGTCAGTCGTTTCTAGTGAAGACGATTGGCCTTTTTTCATTTTAAACAAAAACGAATGAATTTTAATAACATTTAGAAAAATGTGAACGATTTCTTAGATTTCCATTCCAGTTTGAGCTTATTTATGCTATAATAATCACAAAAAAGGAGACGTTTTATGCATAAACATCGTATTTTTATCATTGTCGCAGCAGCTCTTACTGCCATTTCTACCTTTTTGCCATGGAGTACACTTAATGGTGGATCCTTTGGAAGTTATTCTTTCAGTGGAATTCGAGGTGAATTTGGATGGGTCATCGTTGTCCTAGCTATTGGTGCCATCGTTCTAGCTTGTCTTCCAAACATTGCTCCACCAATGAACAAGAATTTTTCCATTGGTGTCATTGCTATCGGTATTCTTGAAAGCTTAATTACGATCATCACTATGTTTAGAGTTTTGGGTGCTTCATCTGAATTCGGTGATGGCTTTTCTATTGGTTTTGGTTTGATTATTGCAGTCATTGCAAGTATTGCTATTGTGATCACAGGACTTCTTGCGATGTCTGGTGGTAAAATCACTAAAGGGACATTCCAAGAACTTGCATCAACAAGTAGAGGATTTGCCCAATCTGTTGCATCATCTGTCCAATCACCACAACAACCGGGTCAACCTGGTCAGCAACAATGGCAACAACCACAACAAGGGTTTGGTCAGCCTGCTCCAGGACAAGGATTCCAACAAGCGCCTCAACAAGGATTTGGTCAACCTGCTCCAGGACAAGGGTTCCAACAAGCACCTCAACAAGGATTTGGTCAGCCTGCCCCAGGACAAGGGTTCCAACAAGCACCTCAACAAGGGTTTGGTCAACCTGCCCCAGGACAAGGATTCCAACAACCGCAACAAGGGTTTGGTCAACCTGCCCCAGGACAAGGGTTCCAACAAGCACCTCAACAAGGGTTTGGTCAACCTAATCAACAACAATGGCAACAAGGGTTTGGTCAACCTGCTCCAGGACAAGGGTTCCAACCAGCGCCTCAACAACCTCAACCAGGGTTCCAACAAGCACCTCAACAGCCTCAACAAGGTTTCCAACAAGCACCTCAACAAGCTTGGCAACCACAAGAGCAACAGCAACCTCAACAACCAGAACAGCCAACTACTGAACCTGGTCAAGAATAAATAGATTTCTATTAATCATGCATGTCCAACATTTCCTTACTAGGGGTGTTGGTCAGAGTGGGAAAAGCTTGCCTAATAGGATGAGCTTCTCCCACTTTTTTTCTTTATAAAATGCGAAAAATTTGGTAAAAATCCTTGCCAAACTCTTTTGTTTTTGATACACTAGCTTAGTAACAATCTATGGCTCGGAAAGAGACCATGGCAGAAAGGAAATATTGCAAAATGAAAAAAGATATCCATCCAGAATATCGCCCTGTTGTCTTCATGGACACTACTACTGGTTACAAGTTCCTTAGTGGTTCAACTAAGTACTCTAGCGAGACTGTTGAATTCGAAGGTGAAACTTACCCATTGATCCGTGTTGAAATTTCATCAGACTCACACCCATTCTACACTGGACGTCAAAAGTTCACTCAAGCAGATGGACGTGTGGATCGTTTCAACAAAAAATACGGTCTCAAATAAGAAACCCATCAAAACCACTTCCACTTGGCAGTGGTTTTTTCTTGTTCTGCCCAACATAAAAACACCGCTCCTTCAGGTTCCTGAAAGAGCGGTTTTCTTGTTATTCGTAGTCGCCACCGGTAAAGTTGAAGTATTCTTCTAAGCTTTTTCCTGATGCTGCGACATCTTTTGCGTCTTCTCCGATATAGCGAAGGTGCCAGCTTTCCGGCATGTAGCCCGTGCTCGCTTCTTTTCCTTCTTGATAACGGACGATAAAGCCATACTTGGCAGCGTTCTTGAGCAACCATTTGCTTGCGCCTTGTTCTTGAACGAGATTGCCACTGGTATCGATGAGGTCAAATGCTAGACCTGTCTGGTGTTCGCTATAGCCAGGACGAGCTGAGTAGCGATCTGCTGCAGCGGCACCGTCTTGATTGACATATCTTTGGTAGAGATCTACTTGGGTCTCATAACTGCGGAAACCACTGTACTGATCGCTGATAGCATACCCTTCAGCCTGCATGGCCGCGATTAACTCGTGCAAGGCCGCAACAGCTACTGGATCCTCACCTGGATTGTAGTCTGCAGCTAAGGGGTAGTGCTTGTTAGCAATGACGATATCTCCAGACTTTCCTTGGACACTGTAATAAGAGCCATTAAAGGAAACACCTTGGTCCACCGTTACTTCGCCTGCCTTCTTCGTTGACTTTTTGTTATCGTCAGATGAAGTTGCTTCAGAAGCACTGGTTTCTTTGCTGGCTGACGACTGAGCGACTTGCTTACTGGAAGCAGGCTCTTTTTGAGATGAGCTTTTTGACTCCTTCTGTTGGCCACAAGCACCTAGGCTCAACAGAACCAGGCCAGCAAGCGTCCATTTTGTCATGCTTAATTTCATCATAAACCTCCTAATTACCAGCCGTGACCGCAATAGCCGTAATCACGTAAGTATCCCCTACAGGTTTCAGGGTGTAGGTCTTGTCCTTGCTACTCTGGCTATCTTTTCGGCTGGTCACATAGTGCACAGTATATTCTTCATGGGTTTTCACGATCACCATTCCATTCTCTTCGGTAACGCTGAGAACATTGAAAACACCTGGTGTATAGTAGTCGATTTCAGCCTTCTTGACTCCGCCACCTGTTGTCCACTCCACCATTTCCTTATAGGCATCACTTGAAGTGTCATAGTACTTGGAGTAGGTGTTGGATCTACTTGAGACAGATGAGAAGATTTCTGTCCGGTAGTCTTGGAGGAAGGAGGTGATAGCAGTTTTCTTCTCTTCTGCCTTCTTGGCTTCTTCTTCCTTGGCTTTACGAGCTGATTCTGCATCTTTCAATCGTTTGGCTACATCCTTAGAAAGCTTCAAAGTGATGACTTCATCATCATCCGGAGTTTCACCGATCGTAACCTTGGCCTTTTCAGTTGTATAGCTCTCATTGTTGACACTAAAGACTGCATGGACCTCGATTTCTTGATGGGCTACGACATCGACTTCAAATAGGGTACTTGTGCCGACTTCCTTGCCATTCACGGCCGCCTTGATATCCGTTGGATTGCTGACTTCCTCTGGGAATTCAATTTCAAGAAGACGTTTCTCAGAATTGAAGGTCAAGTCCAGCTTATTCTTCGAAGCTTGAGCTGGATCTAGCTTGACCTCACTAGAGATCTTTCCAACTTCGGTCTTACCGTCTAGTTGCATATCTCGAGGTGCAAAGTGAACCTTACCAAGTTTGGTCGTTTGGTTCTTTTTGAGCACTGTCGACTCTTTTTCACTGGTCTTAAGCTTGGCATCATCCAGATTCGTAGTCGCTGTGACTTCAAGTGGATAGGTCTCGATGCGATATTCTTGGAAGATACCGAATTTCTTATCCGCCTTCTCGATTCCAATCAGTAGATTCTGATTTTTGTCCTTGACGATCCCTGTTTTGGAAGACTGGGCGATATGATCTAATTCGTAAATCACATCGATCTTCTGAGCAGTCATATAGTCTAGCAAGCCTTGAGCTTCTTCCTTGGTCCACTTATCCTTATCATTTGAAAGGATGCTAGCCACTTCCCGGTAATCCTTTTGTTCAATGGCTGTGACCAATTTGTCCACTGTCACCTGTGGGCCTGTAGTTGATGAGAAGTAATAGCCTAGACCAGACAAGGTCAAGACCAACAAAGTTAAAATACTGAAGAAGAAGACTTTCTTTTTCTTGCCCTTTTTCTCTTTTTTGACTTTCTTTTCTTTCTTTTTCTTGCCTTTCTTGACAGCTTCTTCTTGCTCTGGTAGTTCTGCTGCCGCTACGGCTTCAACTGGCTGGGACAGGCTTTCTGAGGCCTCTGATGGACTCTCTACTGGTGCGAAGACCTGTGTTGTTTGATTGGTCTCATCCAAATGAATAGTTGGAGCAGGTCCTTCCACAATTTCAAAGTTCTGACTACGTGCTGATTCGATCTCTTCTGGAAGTGGCGCACGTCCATAAAGGGCGAAGAAACGCTCTTCCCAGGCCTGTTGGAGTGGATTTACAGGCTCTTCTACTGGCTCCTGCCCTCCTAGTCCTGGCGCTTCTGACGCCACTTGGTCGATCGCTACTCCAGCAATCGATTTGATTGCCTTAAAATCAAAGCCGGAATCTCTTCCGGCAATGAATTCTTCAGGAGTAGGTTTGCGACCGATCACTTTTTCAAATAATTCTACCCATTTTTTGTTCATCGGTATGTTCTCCTAAAACCTAAAATATTTTTTATCCGATATCTATATGAACAAGAATTTTATGACAAGGTTCCTACCCGATTAAAAGAAGGAAGCGATATAGACGGATACTTGTTCTAAAATGCGTCTGTCAACGATGCCAACAATGGTGAAGATGACTAGAATGACCGCTGTTGAAGCAAGGAGCAACAAGAATTTGTCAGCCTTGATTTTTGTTCTGTTCAAACCTTGGTAAACAGTGTATAGCAAGCCTAAGAAATAGAGAACGAAGATTAACGATCGAAGGAAGCTAAATCCTTCAAAGTACTTAACTAGAGAAAAAATTAAGACAATGAGGGATGCTGGCAAGGCATAGATAGACAAGCGAGCAAACTCATCGAATGAACGTTTGTAGGTGTATTCTTTATCTTGCAAGACAAGGTGACGAACCAAGAAACCAGTTAATTGAGTGGCGTAAATTGTAAAGAAAGTTACAATGACAATCAATAGGTAAGCCGTAAATCCTACTTCAGCGTAAGGGAAGGCACTCGCCACGAAGAAAAGTGAGAGGCTAAGGATAAATGCAGTTAAGACATAATGAAGAATACCATTCAATACTCTTGGTTGATTTTCTACTGTTGGTCGAACCAAAGCAGAAACAAACCATGACCAGAATCCTTTCATTGCTTGACCAAAGGCATTTGGTTGAGCAGGTTGTGCATAATAGGCTTGACCTGGTTGAGGTTGTCCTGGATAAGGTGCTTGCTGGAAACCTTGACCTGGGGCTGGTTGACCAAATCCTGGTTGTGGCTGTTGTTGAGGCGCTTGTTGGAAGCTATTTGGTTGAGCGCCAAATGCTGGTGCTTCTGGCGCAGTATTAAACAGTGGTGCTTCTTGTACTGGTGCTTCTGGAGCAGCAGTGTATTGTGGTGCTTCTTGTACTGGTGCTTCTGGAGCAGCAGCGAATTGTGGTGCTTCTTGAGCTGGTGCCTCTGGAGCAGCAGCGAATTGTGGTGCTTCTTGAGCTGGCGCTTCTGGAGTAGCAGAGAATTGCGGTGCTTCTTGAGCTGGTGCTTCTGGTGCAGCAGTGTATTGTGGTGCCTCTTGTACTGGTGCTTCTGGTGCAGCAGTGTATTGTGGTGCCTCTTGTACTGGTGCTTCTGGTGCAGCAGCGAATTGTGGTGCCTCTTGCACTGGCGCTTCTGGAGAAGCAGCAAATTGTGGTGCTTCTTGAACTGGTGCTTCTGGGGCAGCAACGTACTGTGAAGTCACTTCTTCTGGTGCAGCTGGAGCAGCAACGAAACCAGCGTTTACTTGGTCTGGAGCTACTGGAGCCCCAACAAATTGTGAAGCTTCTTGGGCTACCTGTTCTTCTTGGAACTCACCTGCAGCCAACGCTTGAGCGATCTCTTCTTCAGTTGCTGAACGACCGTTCACAGCTTCAAAGTAATCAAGCCAATCCTGTTTGATCATAAAATAATCTCCTTATAAAACAAAATACAGATATATTATATAAAAATTTCCACTAGAATTCAATGTTCTACCGGAATTCACAAGCTGGGCCATCCCAACTACTCAAATGCATCCATGCCTCCTTGGACGTTGGTTACATCATAGCCCGCTTCTTCCAAAAATTGACAGGCGCGGGCTGAGCGCCGACCAGACTTGCAGATGACATAATAGGCTTGGTCTTTGTTCAGCTCTGAATAGCGTTCTGCCAACACTGATAAGGGAAGTAAGGTCACTCCGTCCAGATGAAGAGCATCATATTCCTCTTGCTCGCGAACATCGACGACGTTAATTTCTCCTGCTTGGTACTTTGCTAAAAAGTCATTAAATGGAATTTCTTTCATGATTTCTCCTTTTTGATGCCACTATGGCAAGGTTAGTATTTCATATTTATAATCAATGGATTCTAAAAAGCGGAATAGGTCTTGGGTTTTGATAAAGATCGTCTTTTCATTCGTGTTAGGATGGAAGGTCATGATTTCCTCTGACACAATGTCCTGATCAAAATAGACGAGAATATCCTTATCTTCATTGTTTAACAATCCAAAGGGAGATACTGTCCCAGCTGGTAATTGCATTTTTTCTGCCAGAGATTCAGTTGAAGCCATACGGATCCGATTGGCTCCTACTTGGTCTTTGAAATCCTCCATATCCAAGGGTTTCTGGTCATCCATGATGAGCAGATAGTACTGGGTTTTCTTTTTGTTGGTCAAAAACATGGACTTTGTCCGGACCCCTTCGAGACCTTCAATATAGGAATCGGCCTGCTCGGTAGTCAATGCTGGTGGATGCTCCACCACATCAAATTCAATCACGAGCTCGTCCAATTTGGCTTTGACTTTTTGATATGCATCCATGGGAATTCCTCCTATTGGTGGTTACCACTCATTATTCTTTTTGTACTCTCTTAAAATCTGCTGAACCCGAGCCTGAAGAGCCGGCACCACTTCTGCCTCAAACCAGGGATTCTTGGCCATCCAGATCTGATTGCGGGGCGAAGGGTGGACCAGAGGGAAATAGTCGGGCAGGTAGTCCTTGTATCGGCTTACCCGCTCGGTCACCTTGCCACTGACTTTCTCATGGAGATAGTAAGCTTGGGCATACTGGCCGATCAAGAGGGTCAACTCAATATCCGGACACTCCTTAAGGAGCAGAGGGTGCCACTTTTCCGCAAAGCCCTTGCGAGGTGGCAGGTCCCCTGACTTGCCATGCCCTGGGAAATAAAAGTCCATGGGAATAACCGCAAATAGACCCGAATGGTAAAAGGTCTCTTCATCAACTCCCAACCACTCCCTAAGACGGTCTCCACTCTTGTCCTTCCAATAGAGGCCGGCTTCTTGTGTTTTCAGTCCAGGTGCCTGTCCGATGATATTGATCCGAGCAGTCTTTGGTGCCGCAAACAAGGGCTCAATCCCCTTATCCGTATAGTCTTTGTTTTGTGGATCGGCCATGATGGCATCTTTGATCCGCTCTAGTTGCTCCATTTCTCCTCCTTTAAGCAAAAACTCAGCCAGCAAGTGCCGACTGAGTAGTGTCTTATTTGATGAGTTCGTAGATGGCTTCTGCGTAGATTGCAGCAGCACGGTAGAGATCTTCTACATCCGTAAATTCATTGGCTTGGTGCATGGTGTTCACATAGTCTGGGAACATGGCACCGAAGGCAACGCCACGTTTCAATAGACGACCAAAGGTTCCGCCACCGATTACTTGCTCATGACCTTTCAGTCCGGTTTGTTTTTCATAGACACGCAAAAGCGTTGAGACCAATTCATCTTCCATAGGAACATAGTGAGGGGTGTGGCCGTGGGCAGACAAGCTGACAGATGCCACTCCTTCTACTTTTTCAAGACCAGCTTTGATGGTTTCTGGATCTGTTCCTTTAGGGTAACGAATGTTCAAAGCAATGGTGTTATCTGAGCTATTTTCGTCAAAGTTGAAGACACCCGCATTCATGCTGAGAGCCCCCATCTTTTCATCCGTGTGGGCAATGCCAAGCTTCTCACCAGCAAAGTCTTCGTGAAGAAGAGATGCTGACACTTGCAAGTATGCTTTGACATCTCCACCGAAGTCAAACTGGTTCAAGAAGAGAGCCAAGTAAGTTGCTCCATTGATTCCAGCTTCTGGAGTAGAGCCGTGGGCAGATTTCCCGATAATGGTGATCTTGTACTGGTCTTCATCTACTGTAGACACTTCATAACGAAGTTGGTGTTCATTGGCAAAGGCCTCCAAAAGACTAGCTAGATCTGGTAATTGACCAGAAACAACTGCAGTTGCTGACTCAGGCACCATGTTTTCACGAAGGCCACCGGTGAAGCTATGAAGATGCGCTTGACCTGTGTTTGAACCACCGAAGTGGAGGTACTCGGTAATGTTTCCTTTTTCCCCGTTGATGATTGGGAATTCGGCATCTGGAGAGAAACCAAAGTCTGGATCAGGAAGACCGACATGTTTGAAATAGTAGTCCATATCGCCCCAGCCAGATTCTTCATCTGTACCAACCACAAAGCGCACGCGCTTAGATACAGGTAATCCCAGATCCTTGATAATCTTCAAACCGTAGTAACACGCTACTGTAGGTCCCTTGTCATCAGATGAACCACGCGCATAGAGCTTACCATCGATAATCTCAGGTTTGTAAGGGTCTGTATTCCAGCCACTCCCTGCAGGTACCACGTCCATGTGAGCAAAGATCCCGAGCTCTTCTTCCCCTTGTCCAAAGGTGAAGTGTCCAGCATAGTTATCCACGTTGGTTGTTTCGTAGCCATCACGCTCAGCGATTTCCAAGAATTTCTCAAGGGCTTTGACTGGTCCAGGTCCATAAGGGTGAGTCGCATCCGCTTGGCTGTCATCCCGTTCTGAGTTGATTTCTAAGAGGCTGAAAAGGTCAGCCATCATTTCTTCGCGACGTTTTTCTACTTCTGCTTTAAAGTCAATTGTTGTCATGCATTCCTCCATTATTTCGATTTAAATTGAATCCTTCAGAATCCCATCAGCTACTGTCCTTCAGTCTACCAAAGGATTCTAGAAAACCGGACTTGTATCGTACGAGACGAGGACCATCCGGTTCTTTCTGTTGTTATTAGCGTTTTTCAATGATTTCGTCTACTGGCAAGCGGTAGCTAGGTTCTACCTTCTCCGCTGCGTAACCGACTGTGATCAAGAGTTCTGGACGGAAACGCTCTTCGATTTCCAAGACTTCATTGACTTTTGATTTGTCAAAGCCAAGGATGATGTTTGAGCCGATCCCTTGGTCCGTCAAGGCCAATACTAAGTTCATTGCGACCAATCCAGCATTCAATGCCAAGTAATCGCTAATCTGTTGTTCATTGTAGCGAACATATTCTGCAGGAAGGTTTTGCATGAAGTATTGCAACTGCTCCTCTGTGAAGTTCTTGACCCCACCGACACGCGCAATCTTCCGAGCCCGACGTTGCAAATCGGTATCTGTAAAGAGAGCGATGGTCACAGGTGCTTCCATGACTTGGTCATAGTTCCCACCATAGGCTAGTTTAGCCAATTCCGCATTTTTCTGACGAACGACCACGAATTTCCATGGTTGGCTATTGTGCGCACTTGGAGCCAATGTCGCAATTTCAATAGCTGTCCGTACATCCTTTGGATCGACCGGCTGGTCTGTAAAATGCTTGATCGCATGACGTTTTTTGTTGAGTTCTAGGAATTTCATAGTCAACTTCCTTTTCTAATTCTATTACCTCTATTTTAACACAAAATGAAAGAGCTTGCAGAGTTTTTTCATTGAGGAGACTGTTTCCTTTTCAACTAAGCTACTCGCCCTTCTATGGACTCAAATTATTCCGACGCGGGACTTTCTTTTTCAAAGAACTGGCCACTAGAGTCTTGGATTTTGTTGATGATGTCGTCGTAGCGAGAATTTCTTTCTTCCTCATAGAGATTGTTGATTTCTTGATAGTTCAACGGATTTTCAACCTTTGGTTCTGGCTTGCGACTGAGGAAATCAAGAGTCCCCAGAAGAAGCAAAATCAGAATCACTAAAGAGGTCCAGCCAGTTTCCTTCTTAGGTAGCCGGACTCCCTTAGTCGAAAGAGATTTCCAACTAGGGGATTGAGGTAAGAGCTCATAGACTCTCTTTTGAGTCGGGAAGAGGGTCAACACTGCATACAAGGTCAGAAAGAGAAATGAAAAACTATGGACAGAAATCCAACTATATTTAATTCTCATCTTAAAGGCCTTATAACCAGCTCCCCCCATATACACTTCTAGGGCGAAGACGGTAATCATCAACAGACAGAAAATCAGGAACTGGACTTTCCAGAGTTTTCTTAATCCTAAATACTCTTTTTTGAGTGCCTCTTCTTTGTCCTTAGCTTGGTCTACTTCTACTGGAGCTGGGGTGCTTGGTTTTACTTCACTATTACTTTTAGTTGACCCTACTTTCTTTTCAACTGGTTCTAGCTGTCTAGCAAAATAGGCCTCTGCTTCCCTGATGAGTTTGCTAAGGTTTTCCTCCGTCAGCAGATAAGGAAAGCCATTGATCATCCAATTGTTTTTCTTTTCTGGTTTATCTGGCTTCATAACATGAAGATCAAAGTGTCGTCCAATCAGGCTTATTGAAAATATGGCTCCATAAAAATCAGATGCAACCGCAAAATCAACTCCATAAAATGTCTTAGACTTAACCAGTTTGTTCGCTTCCATAAAGGAAACATTCTTTGTAAACGTCGATCGGATTATCTCTTGTACTTGAGAAATATTCTCTTCAACTGTAGCAGGATCAAGAGGGAGAATTAAACCAGAAAGCGTATCGGTGGAAGTATTCTTTTCTAGTTTCCCTTTTAGACTATCTTTAAACCATTCCAAGAAAGAAGTCATATTGGAAACAGTTAGATCAATAGGCTGAGGAAATGGGAAGTCTTGTCTTTCTATTCCAGACCTTGCCGGGTCTAACACTCCAAGGACAAACTGCTGACCCGCTATCTCAAGGCTAAAAAAAGCCGGATAATAAGGCAACAGACAAGTAAAGAGAACCCTAAAGGGCTCATTTTTTTCGAAGGGTCTTCTCCAGTAGTCTATTTTTGCTATTCCCTCAAAGGTAGATTCTATCATTCTTTTAAGGAGGAAACGCTTTTTTAAGAGATTATCAGGAGTCAGTGCTTCAGATAACATAAGTCCTGGTTGATCCAGATAAGCTTTGATCTTTCCGAAGCTAGCTCGAAAACGATCTCGATCATACAAAAACTCCATCCCGAATCTTTCAGGACCCCAGAGGAGTGATACATCGTTATCTTCAACCAAAATATTTATTGTTGTCTTATATTCTTCAAGATGAATCTCAAGAATAAAAGTCGGACCATAAGCACTCCGGGCCGTCGTTTCTATGTCTACAATTTCGAAATGCTCACCAAAAACATGTTGAAGGGCTTGTCGGATATCATTTACCACAAGTCCTCTATGCTGATCAACAGTTAATCCCATTTCTCTGTTTCTTACCCCTTATGCGTTTTTATAGACTGAAGGAAAGCATTAGCCTCCTTTAGATAGTCGTGTTGTTCAATCAAGGAAGTTAGGAGCTCGATGTTATGACCCCGATAGTTATCCTCGCGTCTCAATTCTTCGTACATCTCAATAAAGGGAAGGTCCTTGTCCTTGGCATCTTGAAGCTCTGCTTCATAGTCATAGGCCACCTTACGGAATTGCAGGTTGGTCACCCCATCTTCTTCGACATCGATCAGAGCATACTGGGCTCTGTGGTTTTGAATTGGTTCCCAGTCGAAATATGGCATGCCAATAGTCCCTGGATTAAGAATCTGCTGGCCCTGGCTGACGTAGCGAAGCAACTGCTTGTGAACATGACCGTAGATGGCCATATCTGTCTGGTCATCCAGCAATTGGTCAAAGTTCTCCGTCACATTTGCTGGACGCAAGTCTCCACCGTAATTCTTTTCTGGCAAATTGTGGGTCAGTGAAAAGCGAATACCATTGACCTCCTTCTTCTC
This sequence comes from Streptococcus australis, assembly GCF_040226615.1. Lineage (GTDB taxonomy): Bacteria > Bacillota > Bacilli > Lactobacillales > Streptococcaceae > Streptococcus > Streptococcus australis_E. The sequence continues at coordinate 111,725 of NZ_JBCOAT010000002.1, forward strand.
TACCAAGGGAAGGGATCGAAGCCAATCAATTCGCTTAGGATCTAGTCCCTCCATAACATACTGAGTGAGACGAAGCATCTGGATCTCCTGCGGATCCTCAAGCCCGTACTCGCCATCCAAGGCTTCTAGGACACAATCATCCCAATTTCCACGAACAGCTACTGTAATAGGAATCGCATCCAGCAACTCAAACAGGTCCTCTCTTCCTGGCCCCGGTAGCAAAATGTCCCCTAAAAGCCAGTATTCCGTCGAGCCCTGAGCACGCGCATCCGCAATCACTGCCTCCAGGGCTGTCGTATCTCCGTGGATATCAGATAAAATGGCAATTCGATGGTTCATAACTACTCCTTTTTGGATTGAAAAATCTGTGTGCATTAAGTATAACAAAAACAAATAAAAAAGTGAAAACCATCCATTTGGATTGGATGGTTTCTCTTACGTTTAATGAATAAACTTACGAAATCGGAAAAATTTCTTCATCGCAATCGTTTAAAATTGAATGGATTTCTCCGTCATTAACATTAACTAGATAATCAGTTGGTAAGACCAACACTTTTATAAGTTTTGGATTCCATTTCAATAGTTCAAAAGCGTAAATGCCAACAAAGTCTTCATTATCTTGCCTTTGGTAGCCCATAAACCAGCCTGAGTCTCTCTGACTTTGAGTATTTTGTCTTTGCAGATAGGCATGCTCATCCTCGAAGACACCTTTGGCAATCAGGATTTTATCGTCAAATCGAATTTCTGAGGGATTTATCTGCAATTCTTTAGTGAGACTAGCCTGTTCGGACTGGATCCAAAGTGCCACCGTTAAATCCTCTGTAAAATCTTTAAAAGGGTTGGCTTCATAATCAATGGAGACGAGTCTAAACTGCTGTTTTTCTACTTCTATCAGCTTATAGACACTAAACCCAACCTGAAACAAGAGCTCATTTTGAAGGTCACTTTTAGATGCCAGTATAGTTATGATTTTTAACCACTCTTGGAAAAGTCCCTCAGAGAATTTCCCATAAAAAATAAAACCGTTTCTTTCAATTTTTGTATCAAGAAGTTCCATTTATTTTTCCCTAAAAATAAAATCCTTTACTGCAAATCTTTTACCGGCTCCGCCACTTCCATCAAGGGACTTGCTTCTTCCTGCTTTCCTTGATGGAGCTTTTCTTGCACTGCCTCCGCCACAGTTCGTGGGATGCCGACTGTGACAATCTCATCCACAGTAGCTTCTTTGATTTTGGTCAGTGACTTGAAGTGCTTCATCAGTAGCTGCTTGCGTTTTGGTCCCAAGCCTTCGATACCGTCCAACTGGGAGGAGAAGGAATTCTTGGATCGTAGCTGGCGGTGGAAGGTGATGGCGAAACGGTGGACTTCATCCTGGATCCGTTGCAGGAGGAAAAATTCCTGCGAGGTCCGAGAGAGTTCGATGACTTGGAGAGGATCCCCGAAGAGTAATTCATGCGTTTGGTGCTTGTCATTCTTTTGCAGACCTGCAATGGGAATATCCAGCCCCAACTCTTCTTGGATAACTTGCTTAGCGATATTGACTTGCCCCTGCCCCCCATCGATAACGATCAGATCAGGTGGCGTCAGGCCATCCCGCATAACCCGGCTGTAGCGTCTGCGAATGACCTCCCGCATGCTGGCATAGTCATCTGGCCCAACGACGGTCTTGATCTTGTACTTGCGGTAGTCCTTTTTGCTTGGCTTCCCATTGACAAAGACCACCATTGCTGAGACTGGACTGGTCCCCATGATGTTGGAGTTGTCAAAAGACTCAATGCGCACAGGGGTAGGAATTTGCAGAAGTTTTCCAAGGTTTTCAATAGCACCTTGGGTCTTTTCCATCGATTTTTCAAGGAGATTGAACTTCTGCACCAGACTAACACGGGCATTCTTGATGGCCAGATTGACCAACTGCTTCTTCTCCCCTCGCTGGGGCTTGAGGACCTTGGTATCCACAAGGGCCTTGACTGCTTCCTCATCGATATCTTGAGGGATCAAGATTTCATTGGGGATCAGGTGGGATTTCTCCTGGTAAAACTGCCCCACATAGGTCAGGAAATCCTCGTCCGGATCATTGTAGTAAGGGAAGAGATTGACGTCACGCTCGATCAGCTTGCCCTGACGGACAAAGAAGACCTGCACACACATCCAGCCCTTGTCTACGTAGTAGCCAAAGACATCACGGTTCTGCAAATCCTTGGCCATAACCCGCTGTTTGGTCCGCAGGGTCCCGATAGCCTGGATCAGATCCCGATACTCGGCCGCCCTCTCAAATTCCATGTTTTGCGCTGCGGTAGTCATCTTGAGCTTAAGCTCATCGATAATCTTGTCATCCTGCCCCTTAAGGAAATCAGAAACCTCCTGGGCCATCCCCTTGAAATAAGCCTCGTCCTTGTGGCAGACTGTGTGAGCCATACACTGCCCTAAATGGTAGTAAAAGCAGACCTTGGAAGGCGGATTAGTACACTTGCGGAATGGGAAAATCCAATCCAAAAGTCGCTTGATCTCATTGGCTGCCCCCACGTCTGGATATGGACCGAAATAGAGGCCACCATCCTTTTTGACCTGGCGCGTGATGATGAGACGCGGATAGCGCTCATTGGTAATCTTGATGAAGGGATAGGACTTATCGTCCTTGAGCATGATATTGTATTTGGGCTTGTTCTCCTTGATGAGGTTGATCTCGAGAAGCAAGGCCTCAATATTGGACTCAGTGACGATAAACTCAAAATCCACAATCTCAGATACCAGCGCTTCTGTCTTGGTATCGTGGCTCCCTCTGAAATAGGACCGCACCCGATTGCGAAGATTTTTGGCCTTCCCCACATAGATGATGGTTCCGTTCTTGTCTTTGTGAATGTAACAGCCCGGACTCGTCGGCAAGAGCTCGAGCTTGGATTTAATCAAGTTATTCATACTCTCTATTATAGCAAAAAAGAGGGGCATTGCCCCTCTTCATATTGTTCTATCATATCATTCGTTTTAAATCGTACGCTTTCTAAAATTTCAAGATGAAAGGATCTTAACTGAAACTTCTACGAGACTGGCAGCTTATTTCAATCAATCTGTCAGATGATACAATTGCTTAGCTTTATCAATATCATAGTACTGATTAAATTCTTGTTTATTTTTAGTATCATGTTCCTGACTATCTACTGAAAGTTCTTTTGGAATATACAGATACTCGCTTGGACTATATCCTTTAGGATAAAAAAGTGGATACACCGAAACAAGTCGCGGACCAAGATCAATCGTATTCTCATTGTTTAACACAATAATTTTTGAGTTTTCTTTTTCCAGAATTGACATTGCTTTTCTATCTTTGTTGATAGGAGAAGTTTTTAACGTCTTTTTCTCAACCACAAATTGGTTGATATCTAAAATGGAATCTTTAATACCAAGATCTGAAAAATCTTTAACATTTATTTCAGTTTGTGGCAATGGATCTTCCATAGTCTCAAGCGCTACTACTTCTTCTATTTTTTTGGTTTGAAGATTTAAAAATACTTTCTTTACAGTTTTCCATTCTTTTAATGGTCTTACATAAAGCGTTAGAAAATCTTTCCCTTTATACGAAAAGACAGGACCAAGATCATTTGAAATATAGCCTTTTTTATACTGATCAACTGTTGAAAGCAAATCAATCTCAGGCTCTTCTTTCAAACGATTTCCCTCCACTTTATACATGGTCAGGGTCCAATAAGCATCCTTTCTGACCGTTTCATGGATGTCGGAAGGATGTTTTGGCAATTTCATATTATCTCTGAGAACATAGTGCTGGGATGTAGGATTGCGCCACTCCGTAATCAAGTACTCATTATATTTATGCAACTCCTTTTTCTCAGACTCAACAGGTTCCCAATGAACAATAACACCTTGACCATCTGCAATAAATTCGTAAGAGTCAATTTTCGCTTTTCCAGTGTAATATAGAAATCCCGAATATTTCTTCGTTAAATATCCTTGATAGATATAAAAACTGATGCTTACCAAGAGTCCAATCCCTATAAGTACCCCTAAACTTCGTAAGAACGTTTTTTTACTGATCTTCACTTTTCACCTCTACCTCTACTAACACCCTAAAAATGCATCTACCCTGAAAAATGGACAAAGCATTTCAATCTTGAACAATTACTTTCCTTTTTCAGATTTAGGGAATATTGAACTCTCTGTACTGACATATGACACGGACTCGTGTGAAACCATGTCACTGATGGATAAGTCTCCATGGTCATCAGTAAACTTATAAATTATTCCATCTTTTTCAAAACTTCGATCCTCACTATTATACAGAATAGTAGTCGTTGTATTTCCTTCTTTGAGAATAATATAATCCCCAGAAAACTCTACCCAAGTCGACTTATCTATAGAAGCTGTATTAGATGATTTAGTCTTAACCACTAGATAATACCGGCCATCTTTAATAGCATTCAATTCTTGTTCTTGTTTGATATAGAATATGATCATTGCTACAGGAATTAATAAAAGCAGCCATATTTTAAATTTTTGGGGGACGAATGACCCTATTCTTTTGAGGACTGCTAGAACGCATAAAATTATCGCATACATTAAAAATGGCGGGATTAAAAGAAGAGCTATTTTCCAGCCTCTAAAAAAAGCAAGACCTTTATTAGATTTGGATACTTTGTCTTGTTTGACCGGCCCCTCTTCTACCAGCTTCATTCGCAATAGTTTCATAGTGACTTCTTCTTGTCTTGCATCAAGCGAAACACTCTTTCCTCCTGAGTTTTCACTATCTAGATAGGCCTGAGCCATTCTGACCAGATACAGTCTCTCATCTTCTTTCACAATGGTAGCAAATAGCTCCATTGCCTCATTAATATTTCCTTTGAGGTACTCATTGACTGCCCTTAGGTAGATAGATTCCAATTGAGAGAATTTGGTAGTTTTTACTTCCTTTAAGATGGCATCATTAGCTTCTTTTTTGACCAGAATATCGTAGCGGGCTCTGTAAGCCATCTTGAGCGATTCATCATCTGCTAAATAGTTAGCTAGTAACTCCTCAAACTCATCTTCCTTCAAATCCAGCCTTGAAAATAGGTTCGCATTCAGTAGAATTTCATTTAATGTTACTTGTTCAACATTTGTAAACTTATGATTCTGTTTGAGTTCCTTTGCAACTGCTTCAATAGATCCAAAGTCACCAATCCGATAATAGTAGAAAAGTATGGCAATCAGTACTCTCACCTTAATCGTTTTGATACTCTTTCTTTTTTGAGTCAGAATATAGCTTGCCATCAGGTCTAGATTGATATCCTCATAGATGAGACTATACAACTTTTTGATTAAAAGCGTATCTTTAATGATAGCTAGAGCCAGCTCAATCATTAGGTAAAGCAAAAAACAAATGGTTGCAATACTTTTACTTTGGGTCACTTGCACTGCATATAAAAATGGTAGGGCTAGAATGACCAGTAGGACGATCGCTGGAATATTGTAACGTCTTCTTAGTTCTTTATAATCTTTAACCATAAAACTCCTTATTTCATTAACAATTACTTTCGTATCTTTCTCAGTAGATCTAGACCAAGCGATGATGCAGCAAGCAATTTCAATCAACCTGATCGCTTACCATCACTTCTACTACCTCTATTATAGCAAAAAAGAGAGTGGGACAGAAATCGGTAATTCGTTAGAATTCGATTTCGTCGTCCCACCTCCGCACAGTTGAGTAGGGCTGTAAAAGCTGATGAAATCAGCGTAGTAGAGCCCACTCAACCACTGTGTCTTGCTCGACAATCCAAAAAAATTGAGAGGCTAGGACTTTTGTCCCAGCCTCTTGATATTAATAGCCTCTTAAGTAAGGAAGTAAGGACATAAGAGTTGTCCCAAGGACCAAGATCCAGAACCAGAAGGAATACAAGCTTCTTTGGAAGACGCCAGGTGCTGGTCGGTTTTCTTGAATGTAGTGAAAAATAGATTTTCTTTTTAAAATCAAGACGATGGTAAAGGCGATGGTTCCACCTAAAAAGACGAGAATTTGAACCCATTCGGCTACATTCATACTCACATGCGTGCCGAGGTAATGAAGCCCTTGAGAGAGGACCAGGTTGTTAAAGATATGGTAGAAAATAGCCCACCAGATCGAATACTCGAAGGTCAAGTAGCCAAAGCCAAAACCAATAATGGTCGCAAAGAACAACTGATCAAAATTAGCATGGAACATTCCAAAAGCTAAGGCTGTCATGACGATCGCAAAGACTTTTCCATACTTTTCTAAGGCTCTCAGTCCAGCGGCCCGGAAAACCAATTCCTCAGTGATAGGACCGATCAGGGTCGCGTAGAGCAAGAGACTCCAAGACTGGCTAAGTTGCTCAGACATGTCCTCTTGAGGCTTGAAAAAGCCCAGGGTTTCCATCATGTGGTCTAAGAGCTGCGATAAGGCGCTAGAAGCCAACTGGGCGAACCCCAAGAAGGCAATGAACACTAAGAAAGTCTGCCAAGTCATCTTGCGTCCCTTTTGTCTCACATCTCCTTTAAAGAGGGAGCCTTGCCGATAAAGGGCAAATAGGAGGACCCCGATACTGACAGATATCAGATAGCTAATCCCGTTCCCATTGATGATTTTTTCTACATACTCCTGCTTCTCTGCCATCTCCAATCCATACCGTCCAAACATAAAGAGGGTAATGGTAAAGGTCGAAATGATGCTGACAAAGACCATGACCAAGAGATAGAGGCAAACCATCCCTGAAAAGCTGCCCAAATCCTTTTTGGGATCTATAAATCGATTGAACTGTTTCATCCATTCACTCCACTAATCTACTGTTTTTCTTTTCCGACTCCACCCGTAGCACCATCCAAAAGCCCCTTCATACAATACAAAGAAAATCAGAAAGGCATGTAGGAAATAGTCCTCCGGTAGTGCTAAAATAATCGGATCCCGATAAGGATCAAAGAGCCAAGTAGCATCTCCGACAAAGAGGACTTGGTGAAAGAGGGTAAAGAATTGATCAAAGCCAATAAAGAGGGTCACTCCTCCTATGATAATAGGTAAGAGAACCATCCCACCAAATAAAAAGCGATAGAGGCCTGCGTAACCCTGACGCATCACTGTTCGAATAAATCGTATAGCTACTGGCAACAAGACCAAGAACAGGGCCTGGGTAAGGTGAAAGAGGTACTTGACTGCTTGGAAATGATGGAGCCCATCGGGAGAAGATGGAAAATCCGGCATCTCCAGCTTCCAGGTAAAAGGACTGGTCAAATACTGCATAAGGATCTGAAAATTCTTCTGGATGACTGCAGGAGCCAAACCAGTCCGATTCTGAATTCGTAACCAGCCAATCTCCATGGGATAGATCAACCAGGCTAGTAGAATGGTCCCCAAAATCACCGTTGCTAAGAGCCAGAAGACAAATCCCGTTACTTTCAACCGATCACGCATCGAAATCCCACTCCGCTAAGCTCGATAGGACGTGCGTTGGTGGCAAGGGCAGGTCTGGCACTTCTTCTGGCTTGGTAAATCCAGTTGTCACTAGCAAAGTAGGGATACCATTGTCAATCCCTGCTCGAATGTCAGTTAGGTAATTGTCTCCTACCATGACCACTTCTTCGCGCTCTAGTCCCAGGTGAGCGATGGCCTTATCCATGATGATGGCATTGGGCTTACCGATAAAGGTCGGCTTCACGCGTGTTGCCGCTTCGATTAGGGCATTTAGAGCACCCGCCCCTGGCATCATTCCCCGTTCTGTCGGGATATTGAGGTCTGGATTTGTCCCAATGAAATGGGCTCCCTTTTGAATAGCCAAGGTCGCGATAGAGAATTTCTCATAGTCCACTTCCCAGTCGAGACCCACCACGACATAGGCTGGATTCACGGTATCTTCGACGAAGCCTGCTTCAGCAATAGCTTGTTTCAAGCCCACATCTCCAATGACATAGGCAGTTTTCCCAAGATTCATATCCACCATATAATCGATGGTTGCAAGCGTCGCTGTATAGATGGTATCCAGTGGCGTTTCGATATTGAACTGGCCTGCCAGCATTTCTTGGACCATTTCCGGCGTCCGGGTAGTATTGTTGGTCACAAAGAGATAGGGGATCTGACGCTCTTGCAATTGGTGGACAAAGGCTTCCCCAGCCGGGATCCGCTCCTTGCCCTTGTAGATGGTTCCGTCTAAATCAATTAAATAACCCTTATAAGTCATGGGATTCTTGGTCTCCTTTTTCACTTGCTTCCTCTGCTACTTTCTCCTGACCTTGAAACTGGCCTCCTGCTCCATACAGAAGTAAGCAAGCTCCATATAAGGCAAATTGAAGGACCAGACCGAAGAAATTGATACTTGCTTTTCCAGCTTGAGTAAAGAGGAAGGAGGAAATCATCAAGATGACGATGGTCACCATTAAACCACCAATCTTAGCCTGATCAATGGTAATAGTATAGACGCCGGTTTCTTTTTTCTTATTGCTTTCTTTCTCGGCCTGGATAGGCTTCATGGTTTCAATGAAATCTGTCATTAAGGTCGCTGCGAGGCTGATAGTCGTACTGAAGAGGACACCTTGGGAGAGCTTGTCAAAGAAGTTACTCCAGAAGCTTCCTGATTGACTGGTGATACTCAAAGAAAAGACGACAACAGGCAGGATAAAGGCCAAAATCAAATGAATCCAGACACGATACCAACGCACGTCTTCCTTGAGAAAACGCATAAAGACTTCAAAACTCAGACGGTAGCGTACAAAGCGAATCGCTTCCTCAATAAAGATATAAAAGGCTGCGACTAAGGTTAAGAAACCATCTCCTAATACATAGAGGGGATTTTTCTTACGACGAGCATAAGCAACAACCCGCCGTTGAACCTCCATCAAGTCTTCTTTTTTCTGTTTTAATCTTCGTTTTTCCATAATGTTTCCTTATCTATTTCTTCCCAAGTGATCAGGGCTTGGGCGTGGATTTGGCCTTCTGATGAGATGAGATGATTGCTGACCATTCCTTCTCGCTCGACGCTAGAGGTGATCATACCTCCAGGCAAGACTTCTTTAACATACTTGAGATGGACCCGTTTGGGGATATGCTGGGTTAGGAATTCTGCTCCCATGGCTTCAAAGACCCAGTCTAGGTACTTGCTGTTGTTGACATGGCCGTTCATGTCTAAATCATAGAAACGCACATGATAGTCCTGCTCCATAGCTCCATTCAGTTCTGGATAGCGTGGACCACGGCGAATCTTCTTCTCAAATGGTGACTCATATGGCTCTGTAATTTCCTCTGGTACGGATTGGACCTTGCGGCTATCCCGATCCATCAAGACAAAAGTCGCCACCATCTCGACGATGGCCTCCCCCTTCTGGTCTCTAACGACAAAGGAACGGTAGCAAAAGAGACGGTTGTGGGCCAGGGCCTGGGTCTCAATGGTAATCTGTTCATCAAAGACTGGTAGGCGGTGAACCGTGATGTCATAGTCGGTGATGATCCACACCAGATTGCGCTGTTCGAGCAGGTCCCTGTCACTGACACCCAGCTCCATCGACTGCATGCCTGACACCTGCAAGGACAGGAGGATAAGCTGTGGCATCTTGATAAAGCCATTCACATCGCTCATATCAAAAGGAACTTTCATGTCATACTGATAAATTTTAGCCATCGTTTACTCCAATATAAATTTCTCTGCTACGGTATCACCAAGGAACAAGCCTCTCTTGGTCATCCGAACTTGCTTGTCGTCTGGAACCAAGAGTCCCTGCTCCGTCAGACTGGCCACCACTTGTCCATAGCGTTGGTCAAAGGAGACACCAAATTTTTCTTCAAAACGTGCCTTAGACACACCTGACTTTTTCCGTAGACCGAGGAACAACTCCTCTTCCATTTTCTCTTCCAGTGTCAGGTGCTCCTCTGTTATCCGAGCCTTACCTGCCTCAATAGCCTCTAGGTAATGCCGGATTGGTCCGTGATTCTTGTAACGAATCCCATCGACATAGCCAGAAGCTCCTGCTCCTAGACCATAGTATTCTGCATTATCCCAATAGACCAGATTGTGCCGACTTTCAAAGCCAGGCTTGGAGAAATTGGAAATCTCATAATGCTCAAAGCCTGCTTTTTCAAGCTCATCAATGATGTACTCGAACATCTCTGCTTCCAACTCCTCTTTAGGCAGAGGAAGCTTGCCTCGTCTCATGCGATTCATAAAAACCGTGTGGTTTTCTAAAATCAAGCTATAAAGACTCATGTGGGGAATGTCCAAGTCGATCGCCTTGGCAACATTTTCCTTGACCTGGTCCATAGTCTGACCCGGCAGAGCATAGATCAAGTCGATAGAAATGTTATCAAAGCCAGCCTGCTTGAGGTGGCGGATATTGTCATAGATATCCTGCTCCTGGTGACTCCGTCCGATCCTTTTCAGCATCTTGTTATCAAAGGTTTGGACACCCAGAGAGACCCGATTGACCTGAGAGTCCTTGAGGACTGCGATCTTATCCGGATCCAAATCGCCTGGATTGGCCTCGATGGTAAACTCTTCTACCTCCGATAGATCCATGACCTTGGGCAATTCTGTCAAGAGATAGGCCAGCTGCTGGGCAGATAGGGCTGTCGGTGTCCCTCCACCAATGTAGAGAGTACGCAGTTTGCCAATCTCATACGATCGAGTCTCCTGGATTAAGTGTTCCAGATAGGCATCGACCGGTTGATTCTTGATAAAAACCTTAGAAAAGTCACAATAATAACAAATCTGGGTACAAAATGGAATATGCACATAGGCAGAAGACGGTTTAGCTTGCATAACCTTTATTATACCATATTTCCGACCAAAGCCCGAGCAGAAAAGAGAGGAAGAAGTAAGGATTTCCTTGACAAGAGAGAATGAAAGGAATAGAATAAAGCTAATCACATTCGGAGGTAAGGAGATATGAACAACTAAGTTTCGTTAAATAAGATACTTTATTTAGTGGACTGCTTGTTCTATCTCTTTTTGTGTACCCTCTCGCCTAATTTCCAACCTTGTGTTGGCTAAATAAGGTCTTTTTCTGCTTGGGTTTCACTTGAATACAGCTCTACTAAATAGGTAGAGCTGTTTTTTGTCCCAGTAGAAAGGAATCTTATGCTAAAACTATCCCACCTCACTATCCGACATACAAAAGATTTACGAGATCTGGTTCGAGATCTTTCCCTGACCATTCATGAAGGAGAAAAAGTTGCTATTATTGGCGAAGAAGGGAATGGAAAATCTTCCTTACTTCAGGTCCTCATGTCCCCAAAATCTCTACCAGATTATCTGACCATAGAAGGCGAAATCACCACTTCCTTTCACTCCTATGCCTATATTCCCCAAACTTTACCGGAAGCTTTGAAGGGAAAAACCTTGGAAGAATATTTTTTTGGAGAGGACGAGCTAGACTATGCCACCCTCTACAGACTGGCAGATCAATTGCATTTTAATAGCGAGCGCTTTACAAGCGATCAAGCTATCGGAAGTCTATCTGGAGGAGAATCCCTCAAAGTCCAACTTCTTCACGAACTTTGTCGTCCTCATGAATTACTATTTTTAGATGAACCTTCAAATGATCTGGATTTGGAGACCTTGGATTGGCTCCAGCAGATGATCCAAACGAGTCCCCAAACAATAATATTTATTTCCCATCATGAGGATTTTTTGACTCAGACGGCGGATACGATCATCCACCTCAGACAGATCAAACACCGCAAGGAAGCTGAAACCATCGTAGAGCATCTAGGCTATCAAGACTACAGTAGCCAGAGGGAACAACAATTTAATCAACAGTCTCAGCAAGCGGCCAACGATCAACGAGCCTACCGAAAAACTATGGAGAAGCACCGTCGTGTCCGTCAGCAAGTCGAAACCTCCTTACGAAACACCAAAGATAGCACTGCTGGACGTCTCCTGGCAAAGAAAATGAAGTCCCTCCTCTCACAAGAAAAGCGCTACGAGCGAGAATTCCAATCCATGACTTCCCAACCCTATGATGAGGAAATCATCAATCTGCATTTCCCACCCCTCACTCCCTTGTCTCCTCAAAAACGTGTCCTTCTCTTAGATCAGGAAGAGCTCGCAATTGGTGATCGTGTCCTGGTCAAGAACCTCTCCCTTACTCTTCTAGGACAGGATAAAATAGGGATTATCGGTTCCAACGGTGTTGGGAAATCCACTTTCCTAAAAATGATCTGGAAAAGTCTACAGAAGAATGAGAGTATCCGCACTGCCTATATGCCTCAAGATTACACTGAACGTCTCCCTCTGACTCAGACACCCGTTCAATTTCTACAGCATTCAGGCGATCGTGAAGAAATCAACACCATTCAATTGCATTTAGCCTCCCTCAACTTTACCTATTCTGAAATGCACCATCCAATCTCTGAACTTTCTGGTGGCCAGCAAGGAAAACTCTTCCTCCTTCAATTAGTACTCACAAGTCCCCAGTTTCTGCTCTTGGACGAGCCTACTCGTAATTTTTCACCCACTTCCCAACCAGAAATTCGTCGCCTATTCGCAGACTACCCAGGCGGACTGGTTACAGTGTCCCACGATCGGACCTTCCTCAAAGAAGTCTGCAAAAAGATCTATCGTCTGACTGAAAATGGTTTGGTAGAAATAGAGGCTCTCTAACGTAAAAAAGATTGGCTAAAACCAATCTTTTTTCTAATTCTTCCCTGCCTCTTGTCCCATTTCTTGGGTCCGTTTGTAGGCTGCTTCCACACCTGCAATAATGTCGCCTCGTAAGCCGACTTGTTCTAAGCAGTTGACTCCTGCGATGGTAGAGCCACCTGGACTACAAACCGCATCCCTTAATCGGGCTGGGTGATGGCCTTGACCTTGCTCCGAGACAAGCTTCCATCTTGATTGGTTAGGGAAGAGGTCCCCACTTTAAACACAATTCGCTTATTCTTCATCCATTCATTCTCCAGAGTATTCGATTGTAACATTATACCATGAAAGCCTTAAAAAATACTAAGAGCGGACCAGGGGGAACCCCCATTTGCCCACAAAAAAACGAGTTGAACCACAAGAGGTAAACTCGTTTTTATGATTGAATGCTTATCCTTGACGGAGCTGCTCCAAGGTTTTTTGGAAAATCTCCGGAACCTCAACTGAAAACTCCATGACCTCTCCCGTCCGAGGATGGGTAAAGCCCAGTGTCTTAGCATGGAGGAATTGCCCATGGCCTTTCAAAGTCCTGCGAGGTCCATAGACTTCATCACCAGCGACCGGATGGCCAATATAGGCCATATGAACCCGGATCTGGTGGGTTCGCCCAGTCTCCAATTGCAGCTCGACCAAGCTATAATCCCCGAAACGTTCCAAGACATGGAAACGGGTCAGGGCTGGTTTCCCTTTGGCTGTCACAGCCTGCTTCTTGCGGTCCTTGTCACTCCGCCCAATCGGCGCCTCAATGACACCCCGATCGTTGGGTAGATTGCCATGAACAATGGCCCAATACTTACGCAGGGACTTCTTAGCCTTGAGCTCATCTGCTAAGGCTACATGGGCCGCATCGTTCTTGGCCACCATGAGGAGGCCAGAGGTGTCTTTGTCAATCCGATGGACGATCCCTGGACGAAGCTCCCCATTGATCCCTGACAAGTCTTTGATGTGATACATGAGGGCATTGACCAGAGTTCCACTGGTGTGACCAGCACTCGGATGGACCACCATGCCCTGGGATTTATTGACCACTGCGACATCCGCATCCTGATAGACAATCTCTAAGGGGATATCTTCTGCTTCATAGGTCACTTCTTCCACTTGAGGGACTTCATAGCTGATGACATCCCCTTCTTTTACGGTATACTTGGCCTTTTTGACTTGACCGTTGACGAGGATTTTTCCTTCCTTGATCTGCTCATTGGCCAAGCCACGTGAGAGTTCAGTCAACTCTGAGACAGCCTTATCCAGTCGCGCTCCAGCGACTTCTACTCTAACTTCCATGGCTCTCCTCTCTCAATAGATAAATCAGTAGCAGTCCTACACCGATGGTTAAATAGATGTCTGCTACATTGAAGATGGCAAAATTCATAAAGTCCAAGTGGAACATATCGACGACAAAGCCCTGACGGAGTCGGTCAATAAAGTTGCCAATACCACCAGAAATAATCAGGGTCAAGCCCAACAAGAGCCAAATGGAGCCTTTGATATGGCGATAGAGATAGACAAAGGCTGCTCCCATCGCAATCAGGGTAATGATGGCAAAGAACCACTGTTGGTTTTCTAACATGGAGAAGGCCGCACCTGAGTTCTTTAGATAGGTCAGGCTGACCACTTTGGGAATGAATGAACGCATGCCTCCCAGTGGGATTTCCTTGACCACATACCATTTAACAACTTGATCCAAGGCAATTAGGAGAAGGATACTGATAAAAATACTTACTTTTCTCTTCATGTCCTACCTCTTCTCATCAAAGTAGGCTTCCATGACTTGGACAAACTTCTCAGCTACTGGTGAGAGATCCACCTCTTCTCGTTTGACATAGACCATTTTATTATTCAGATCATCGATCAAGGGGATAACCGTAATCCCATTTACTGACTGGCTATCCAAGAAACCAGACCCAGTCGCATAGGCATCGGTCCGCTCTAAGATCCCATTCAAGGTTGCCCGGTCCGTCACATTAAAGAGCTGGGAACTGCTACTCGTATCGACAAAGTTCTCCGAATAGTAGAGATACTCATCCTTTTCCTGGGTAAAGCGAACAGTCGGTAGGTGTGCCAAGTCCTCCATCACTAAGGATTCTTTCTTGGCTAATGGATGGCCCTTGCGCAAATAAATATGGGTCTGGAAAGGAATCAGATCAACGACTTCCAAGCCCAGTTTATCCACCCGTTGCATGATCCCTTTTGTATTTTGCTTGTTGAGGTAGATAATCCCCAGTTCACTATGACCCTGTGCCACTTCATCCAGGATTTGAACTGTCGTCGACTCAAATATCCGGAAGTCTTTATTTTCCGGATAAAGGACAGAGAATTGGGTAATCAAAGGAGGAAGGAAATCATAGTGCTGACTCGAGATCGAGAATTCCTTCTTTTCTTCCTCTGGATTGGCATACTGGTTTTGAAATACATCAAAACCCTTGACCAACTCTTGGGCCTTTTCATAAAATTCCATCCCCCGGCGGGTCAAGAAAGTGCCTGAACTAGTCCGACGGAAAATCTTAAAGCCCAGTTCCTTTTCCAAGTCTCTCACAGAGATGGACAGACTCGGCTGACTGACGTACATTTTTTCAGCAGCTTCACGAAAAGTACCACTATTGGCAATCGCGACAACATAGCGTAATTGTTGAATATTCATGTCTTCTTCCTTCTAACAATATCACTCCATTATACCATAATCTAGAGGATGAAAAAAGTTGTGGGCTTCAATCGAAAGAGCACAAAAAAACTCTCTGAACAATCAGAGAGTTTTTGAATACAAATTATTTTGCGATTGGGTAAACAGAAACTTGTTTCTTATCGCGACCTTTGCGTTCGAAGCGTACTACGCCTTCAACTTTAGCGAACAAAGTATCGTCTCCACCACGTCCAACGTTCACACCTGGGTAGATGTGAGTACCGCGTTGACGGTAAAGGATAGATCCACCTGTTACAGTTTGTCCATCAGCTGCTTTAGCTCCAAGACGTTTTGCTTGTGAATCACGTCCGTTTGATGTAGAACCTCCACCTTTTTTGTGGGCGAAAAGTTGCAAGTTAGCAAGATTCAATTTCAACATAATTGTTTTCCTCCATGTTAGTTTTCTGTGATAACTCTTGTTTGGACGAACTCTGATGAGTTCTCCGATAAGTTTGCCATCCCTAAGAAAAATGATTCAAAGAATAGTTGGGTCATTTCTCTTTGATGAGGTGGAATGTCTGTCGGGATTGTCACCCGCATGAAGCCACCCTCTTCTTCGTTTAATTCTAGTTCCGGTTCATAGCCTGCAAATTTCTCAACTGAGTTGACAAAGTTAATGGCAAGCGTAGAAACCGATGCACACACGACATCTAAGCCGTATTCGCCACTTTCGGCGTGACCAGTAATTTCTGCACTCCTCAGCTCGCCATCTTCGGCTCGTTCAAAGACTGCTTGTATCATGTGTTCTCCTAAAAATTAAGCGTTGATTGCGTTGATGACAACTTTAGTGTAAGGTTGACGGTGACCTTGTTTACGGTGGCTACCTTTTTTAGGTTTGTACTTGTAAGTAACAACTTTCTTTTGTTTTCCTTGTTTTTCAACAGTTCCAACAACAGTAGCTCCTGAAACAAGTGGAGTTCCGACAACAGTGTTTTCACCACCAACAAGAACAACTTCGTTAAATGTAACTTCTTGACCAGCTTCAACGTTCAATTTTTCAACGTAGACTGCTTGACCAACTTCAACTTTAACTTGTTTTCCGCCAGTTTTAATGATTGCGTATGTGCTCATTATGCACCTCCTATGTATTTTTGGGTTTCCCCGTATTTTGTGAAGACTCGCCTAGCATCGTGGGACGAACCACTTAAGCTCAAAGGATGAGCGACGATGATCGAGCGGTTGCACAGGCATGTGCATAGTCAACTCTCTAAGTATATCACTTCTATCAGACAAAGACAAGTATTTTTGTCCCTTGAAAACGGATTTTCTTTTAAAAATTCTTTTAAGTGTTTAAAAAAATTAAATGGCTACTTAATGCTCTTGGCTATCTTTATAAAAAAGCTATTTAGGATTCTTTTCTGTCCTTTTGTTTGTTCCTTTGGTGAATGATGTCAACCATCATAAAATTCATGGAGCAATTGGATTAGTAACTGCTGTTGTTCTAGTAAGTTCTGACCGATGGTGGTTGATTGGATAAGGGTACTATCCTCCAGGTCTTCAATCACCTTCTTCAAAGAAGTTTGCTCAAATGGAGAATCTACAACCTTTTGAATATCTTGGAAGGGCTGATGGGTTACTAGTTGAAAACCATAGGAATTGTTAAGGAGTGAGTAGCCTGCTGTACCTGTCTTCTTTTGATATGCTTCACAAAGCCCCCCATCAATGACAAAGAGCAGTCCTTCCCCTCGAATGGGAGATTCCCCTTTTCCTGTTTTAACAGGTGTATGCCCATTCACAATACGAGATAGATTGGTTTCAAGACCAAACTCCTCTAAAATGAATTGGCAAATCTTTTTTGAATTGCGATAGCTAAAATACTCATTTTCTACTTCCTGATGCGTTTCTGGCTCCTCAATAAAATACCGTTCAAAGGTCGTCATCTTATTCTTCCCAAAGAGGGGAGATAATGGCCCTCGCCAGCAATACCACACTAAATCCGTTGAAAGGTCGTCCCCAACTTCTTTGTTTTTTGCTGCAAGTCTAATATGATATTCGAAAAAGTCTAGTAATTCTTTCCCAGCATACTGAGCTTGATGAAGAACTAGAGGTTGAAAGTCCCCAGAAGGTTTCAAGGGAATACAGCC
The DNA here is from genome assembly GCF_040226615.1 of Streptococcus australis. Classification (GTDB taxonomy): domain Bacteria; phylum Bacillota; class Bacilli; order Lactobacillales; family Streptococcaceae; genus Streptococcus; species Streptococcus australis_E. Next base: position 129,106 of record NZ_JBCOAT010000002.1, read on the forward strand.
ATGAAAAAGCAGGTGGTGGTTGTAAACCTTATACATGGATCCTTTTTTCATTAACAGTTCCATATGTTTAGCCATTTTGGGAGATCCTTGGAAGGAAGCCAGCATGCTGTCCACTATTTGTTCTTCCACTATACTTAATTCAAAAGGATTTGCCCGATCTATGGTTTGGAAGCAGGTATTTTGCAAGGAATAGCTCTTCCCGTCAATAGTAATTGTATTCTTCCAATAATCAATGTTATCCAGCAGGATTTGATTGTCCATCTGAAATTCTGGGCGTCTCTTGATCAATTGAGTTTCTATCTTAAATTGGAGAATGGCTAGCGCTTGATGGACCTTTTCCAGCTGTAATATTTCTTCGGCAGTAAATTCCTCCGCTCTTGTCCCCAGGATGGGTCTAAACTTAGGATTGGCTTTATAGGTTTTATCCGCAAATAAGGTTAAGGATCGAATGTTTAAGCCATAAGCTTTTTCAATATCCCACAAGTAACCATAACGTGCTGCAATGCGCAATACATTCAATAAACACGCCTTGGATCCAAAGAAAGCTCCCATCCAAATGATATCGTGATTGCCCCATTGAATATCTAAAGAATGAAAATGAAGGAGCTCATCCATTACCTTGGCACTAGCAGCCCCCCTATCAAAAATATCTCCTACCACATGCAGGTGATCAATCAATAAGCGACGGATACTGCTGGCAATTCCCAAGATAAAGGGATCCGCTTCTCTTAGTTCAATAACATAACTTAAGATAGTATGGAAATAGGAATGTTTATCAGCTAGCGTAAGATCACTATAGATCAATTCTTCTATGATATAGGCATATTCCTGGGGCAAGGCCTTCCTAAGTTTGGAACGGCTGTATTTAGCTGCTACAAAACTCAATAGAGTTAAGAGCTGAGAAATCGTTGATTTGTACCACTCTTTCTCCTTATTCACTTGTTCCAAAACCCGTTCTGGATAAGATACTAGAGCTGACAGTGTATTCTTTTCCTCTTGTGTCAATGAGGCTGCAAAACAGTCATTGATTTTCTCATTTAAAATTCCAGCACAACTCCTCAAAATATAATCAAAAGCTGCAAATTCTCCATGAATATCACTAATATAGAGCTCTGTCCCTTTTGGTAGGTTTAAAATAGCTTCAAGATTAGTCAATTCAGTAATGACTTTTTGACGAGAATCAAATTTCTCTAGTAAAATACGCTTATATTGCTCCATATCAACTCTCCAAGAATTCTCTATTTACAACCTCATCTACGCTGATTCAAATATCAGTTCATCTTCTTTACTTGCTCCTCAATTAAGAAAGCTGTCTCTTCAATCGATTTATCCGTCATATTGATGACTTGTGCACCAAATTGTTTAAAGACCTTCTTGGAATAATCCAATTCTTGATAGATTTTTTCTAAATCTGTATAACTTGTTTCTTGCGTTAATCCTAAAGAATCTAAGCGATGGCTTCGAACTTTCATTAATTTTTCAGGTTCACAGATCAGCCCAATCAAGCGATGAGAATCAACCTTATCTAGGAGCTGAGGTAAAGGAACTTCTGGGATCAAAGGTAGATTTGCAACCTTGTAGCCCTTATTGGCCAGGTAAATACTCAGGGGAGTTTTTGAGGTACGGGAAACACCAAGCAGGACCAAATCGGCTTCTAAAAACCCCTGGGGTGCCTTACCGTCATCATATTTCACAGCGAATTCAATTGCTGATATTTTCTTAAAATAATCACTGTCCAAGCGGTGCAAGGTTCCTGGAACTTCTATTGGTCTGGTACCAGTCTTTTCTTCGATAATTTCAAAAAATGGATGCATGAGATCCAAATAAGCCAAACCATTTTTTTGGCTAAATTCTCTAGCTACTGATGCTAACTGACTATTGACCAAGGTGCTGATGACAAGTGCATTATCCTTCAAGGCATCATATAAGATATCCAAGAGTTCCTCTTCTTGATTGATAAAAGGAAAACGATAACTATTATTAAAAATGATATCTGGATATTGTGCGGTAACTGCTGACAATAATTTTTGGGAAGTCCCACCCAAAGAATCTGAAATACTATATACAATGATCTCTTTTTTCATATTTATTCCTCTTCACTCTTCAGTTCAGCATTTCTTGCTTGTAGGATAATGTAATCGAGCAAGGCTGATTTGGTCACCGTTCCCACAATTTTTCGGTCATTCTCCTCATCGACTACCGGTAAGGAATCGATGGCATGATCTTGCAGTAGGGCAGCCGCTTCTAAGATGTTCATATCTTTAGTACAGGTAATGATATGTGGCATTCGAGTCATACAAACTGCTACAGGGGTCGCCTGGATACTCGAATTAAGAGATGCCCTCAATAAATCTTTACGGGACATAATTCCCAGTAAGAGCTTGCCTTCATCGATAACATAGAGGACATCAGCATCATACATAAATAGGGTGATAATAGCATCCTGAATATAGGAATCATGGGTGACTAAAACTGGAGAGGTCATAATCTCTGCCACTTCTTTTTGAAAAGTATCAAAAAAGAAAAGCGTTTCGAGATCTAATCCAGAGTAAGTATAACCAATTTTTGGTGTAGCTTTCAAAATGCCAACCAAGGTCAGAAAGGACAAATCCGGGCGAAGGGTCGCTCTTGAAATATCCAATAACTCAGAAATCTTCTCTCCGCTTAAGGGCTGATGCAATTTTACAATTTCAACTATTTTCTTTTGACGTTCACTTAATTTCAAAATTTCCTAGCCTTTCTATTTCTATCTCTACGATGGTTATATAAGACATACCCAATGAAATAATGGTAATATATCCAATCCCTACTTTTAAATAATCATCATTTTTACTGAATATTATAGCAGAATGATCTAAATAGTCAACAAAAAAAGATGCATGTTTTATTTGACAAACATATGTGATGTATATTACAATGATTTTGTCTTAATTATGACACATATTTAGTTTTTTGGAGGCTTATATGACAAAATGGATTTATTCCTTCGAAGAAGGAAGCGCAAATGACAAAGATCTCCTAGGTGGAAAAGGGGCCAATCTGGCAGAGATGAGCAATTTGGGCTTACCTGTCCCTCCTGGCTTCACCATCACGACTCAAAGTTGTATCAAATATCTCGATAACCCTGATTTCTTTGATTTCACTTTAAAAGAGGAAGTTTTGAAAGCGCTTGCTCTATTGGAGATAAAGACGGATAAATATTTTAGTGGAGAGGATCCTCACTTGCTCTTAGTCTCTGTGCGTAGCGGGGCCAAGTTTTCCATGCCAGGAATGATGGACACCATCCTCAACCTTGGTCTCAATGATCAACGGACTCAATTACTGGCCAAAGAAACCAATCTTGATTTCGCCTACAACTGCTATCGCCGTCTACTCCAGATGTTTGCTGATGTGGTCTATGGTATCGATAAGGGACTTTTTGATGACCAACTAGCAGCATTTGAACAAAAACAGAATAAAAAGGTACATGATTTTGACCTGGCCCAGCAACAAGAATTGATCCAACACTATATAGCTCTCTACTCCACGCACAAGAAGCAATTTCCTGAGAACCCGAATGAGCAACTTTATGCTGCCATCCAAGCAGTCTTTAAATCCTGGAATAACAAGAGGGCTAGAATTTACCGAGAGCTTCATCAGATCCCTCATGATTTAGGAACAGCTGTCAATGTCCAGGCCATGGTCTTTGGAAATAGTGACCAAGCCAGTGGAACAGGGGTTTGCTTCACTAGAAACCCTGCAACTGGGGAGGAGGAACTTTTTGGTGAATTTTTGCTAAATGCTCAAGGGGAAGATGTCGTCGCTGGCATCCGTACGCCCGAGCCGATTGCAACCTTAAAAGAGATCCAACCCGAAACCTATCAAGCTTTCAGAGACTATGCCAAGATCCTTGAAAACCATTATAAGGATATGCAGGATATTGAATTTACCATTGAGAAAGGCAAGCTCTACATCCTCCAAACTCGAAATGGAAAACGAACAGCCAAAGCTTCTTTAAAGATTGCTCTAGATATGGTAGACCAAGGTCTGATTAGTAAGGAAGAAGCTCTCCTCAGAGTAGCTCCTGCTTCCATCAGTCAACTAATCCATCCTGTCTTTGAGGAAGTAGCCTTAGAGCAAGCACCATTCTTAGCTCAAGGTCTACCAGCTAGCCCAGGTGCTGCTACTGGCCAAATCGTCTTTACTGCCGACCGAGCTAAAGAAATCCATCAAGAAGGGAAAAAAGTCATCCTTGTTCGACAAGAAACTTCTCCTGAAGATATTGAAGGGATGATTGTCAGCCAAGCCATTGTCACCAGCCAAGGGGGAATGACTTCTCACGCTGCTGTTGTAGCGCGTGGCATGGGAACTTGCTGTGTCGCTGGTTGTGGAGAATTGACCATCAGTGAAGAAAATAAAAGCCTTTCCTGTGGCAGTTTAGTCTTATGGGAGGGAGATTTGATTTCCGTCGACGGCTATTCTGGCCGCATTTATCGCGGCGAACTTCCAACTGTCCTAGTAGAAAACAACCAAGACCTCCAGCGCTTGCTTGCTTGGGCAGATGAAGTCGCTATTCTTCAAGTCCGAGCCAATGCAGAAACCGTCAAAGATTTGACAACCGCTATGAATTTTGGGGCCAAAGGCGTCGCCTAGCCCGTACGGAACACATGTTCTTTGGACAGGAACGAATTCTTGAAATGCGTCGCCTCATCTTAGCGGATACCGAAGAGGAAACAAAAGAAGCCCTCAATAGGCTCCTAGACTTCCAAGAAAAAGATTTCTACCAAATGTTCCAAACCGTCCAAGATAAACCAATGATTGTCCGCCTGCTCGATCCACCCATGCATGAATTCCTACCGAAGGATTCCCAAGAAATTGCATTATTAGCAAGCAAACTAAAAAAATCTCCTGAAAAAGTTGCCGAGCGCATTGAAAGTCTACAGGAAAGTAATCCAATGTTGGGACACCGGGGTTGCCGTCTCGGTATAACCAAACCTGAAATCTACAAGATGCAAACGGAAGCTATATTTAGAAGTGCTATCAAATTGCATCAAGAAGGACAAAAGATTAAGCCGGAAATCATGGTTCCTTTAATTGCTGATCAAAAAGAATTAGAACGCATCAAAGAGTATCTCGTTCAGCATATTGAACATCTTTTCGAGCAGCATGGTCAAAAGCCATTCCCTTATGAAATTGGTACCATGATTGAACTGCCCCGCGCCTGCCTAACCGCAGATAAACTGGCTCAAGAGGCTGATTTCTTCAGCTTTGGCACCAATGACTTAACTCAGATGACCTATGGCTTCTCTCGGGATGATATTGGAAAATTCATTGGCCAGTACAAGGATAAGGATATTCTTTCTTTCGACCCTTTCCAAAAAATTGATAAGGATGGCGTCGGTGAATTAATGAGAATTGCTATCAGCAAGGCTCGTCAGGTAAAACCAAACCTCGCTATCGGGATCTGTGGAGAAGTTGGCGGAGATCCTTCTTCAATTTCCTTCTTCCAAGACATTCAAGTAACCTACGTTTCCTGCTCTCCTTACCGGGTTCCTGCTGCTAGACTAGCTGTCGCTCAAGCAGCACTCCAAGAAGTACGAAATTAAGTCCACCATGTATTAGAAAAGCACCCTTGAAGCTAGATGCTATGCACTAGCTTCAAGGGTGCTATTATTCTTTATCAAACTCATGCCAGTAGTCAGGGCTCTTAGTGAGAACCGATTACCGTCATCTTTTATAACAAATCCTCAATCAGTTCATCGACTTCATCCGCTTCAGCTTGAGGGGTGATCTCCGTCACAATAATACCTGCCACAGCACGCTCGACCAAAGCTTCCACATCCATACGTTCCTCATATTTCTCTGCATTTTTGAGTTTTGGGTTGGTCTTTGGACGATCCGGCGCAAAGATGGTACAGCAATCTTCGAAAGGTTGGATGGAGATTTCAAAGGTATCGATGGCTTGGGCGATATCGATAATCTCCAACTTGTCCATGGTCACCACTGGACGGATGACGGGCGTATTGGTCACTGCATTGATGGCCTGCATACTCTCCAGCGTTTGGCTAGCTACCTGACCGAGGCTTTCCCCATTGATAATGACTAGGCCTCCACGGATTTGACGAATCCGATCGGTTATGCGCATCATAAAGCGGCGGGTCAAGGTCATGAGATATGCTTCCGGCGCCTTAGCCTTGATCTCCTCTTGGATCTCTGTAAAAGGCACTTCGATAAACTGGATATTGCCTCCAAACTTGGTTAATTTACGAGTTAAATCGTGAGCTTTTTTAAGAGCTCCTGGGCTAGTATAAGGCGGGCTAGCAAAGTGAACCGCTTCGATATCCACACCCCGCTTCAAAGCTAGGTAACCAGCTACTGGAGAGTCAATCCCTCCAGATAGCATGAGCATGCCTTTACCAGATGTCCCAACTGGCAGACCACCTGCTCCCTTAATGGTTTCGTAAGAGATATAGGCTGCTTCTTCCCGGATTTCGACTTGTAGATTGATATCTGGCTTTTTCATCTGTGCCTGGATACTTGGGATCGCTTCAAAGACAGCTCCACCCAAGGTTTGATTGAGTTCGCGGCTATCGAGTTCAAAAGAGTGGTCACTCCGTCTGCTGGAAATCTTGAAGGTCATCCCTTCCTGGTAGATTTCCTGCATGATTTCTTGAACGGCTGAAATCAAGGCTGGGACAGATTTTTCAATCTTGTAGACTGGTGAAAAGTTTTGAATCCCGAAGACCTGTTTAAGAGATTCAGCCACTGGTTCGTAATCCGTTCCATTTAGATAAGCATGAGCCCGGTCCCGATCGGCTGTCACTTTGACAGCTGGGTAAATGGACAAAACATCTGAGATATTATTGCGCAATTTATTGATGAAGCGCATCCGGTTCTTTCCTTTAGTAGAAAGCTCCCCGTAGCGGATCATAATTTCTGAATAAGTTAATGGCATAGTTACTTCCTTTTCTTTTCCTTAACGCACCTTTCGCGTCTTTTCATAGATCAGTTTGAACTTGGTCAAAAATTGCTCGACTTGACTCATATCATTTTCGAGATCTAGGCTGAGGCGGACAGCTGTTTGCGCCAGAGCCTTGTCTACTCCCATGGCGATCAAGGTTCCAGCAGGTTTACCAGCCTTGGAAGAGCAGGCAGAGGTTGTCGATATGTAAATCTCATACTCTTCAAAAGCGTGAACGATGACTTCTCCACGCACTCCCTTGATACCGAAGGTCAAGATATGAGGCGCAAAGCCCTCATCTCCAGAGAAGACCATCACATCTGGATAGTGAGCTAATTCCTCACGAATGACTTCTTTTAACTGATGGCACTTGTGCTCAAAGACCTCCTGACGCTCCATCGCCAAGCGCAAGGCCTTGGCAGTCGCAGCAATTCCAGCTAAGTTCTCCGTCGTCGAACGTAGGTCCTTTTCTTGTCCGCCACCGGTTAAGAGGGGACTGATTTTTTTACCTTCTTTGAGGTAGAGAAAGCCAACCCCACGAAGTCCATGAAACTTGTGACTGGAGAAGGTCGCTAAATCCACCCGTTCTGGTAGGTAGAGAGCAGTTGAAACCTTAGCCAGCGCCTGAACCCCATCGACATGGAAGGTGATGGTCGGACGATCTGCTAACAGCTCTGCAATGGCTTGAATAGGCTGGATAGAACCTACTTCGTTATTCACTGCCATGATCGACACAAGGGTTGTATCGGGACGCAAGAGTTTTTCCAACTCTTCTACTTGGACAAAGCCACGCGCATCAACTGGCGCAATATCCACCTCAAATCCTTGACCTTGTAGCCAAAGGGCTGATTCCTTCACAGCCGGATGCTCAATAGCTGAGACAATAATATGCTTCCCGTAAGGAGCTTTTTCAAAAGCAACTCCTTTGATCGCCCAGTTGTCCCCTTCAGTCCCACCTGAGGTGAAATAGATTTCTTCTGCTTTCTTTCCTAGGAGGGAAGCTATCTGCTTACGAGATGCCTCCAAAATCCGAGTCGCTTGACTTCCTAGGTTGTGCAAGCTAGATGGATTGCCCCAAATTTTGCTTGCGACTTCCGTGTAGGTAGCCAAGGCCTCTGGATAAGGTTTGGTTGTTGCTGAATTATCAAAGTAAATCATCTTCCACTCTCTCCTAGTCAATTTTCAATCATCTTATTGTAACATTTCTAGGTTGGAGGAACAAGGATTTGGCTGGCTTCATTTTGTTCCTAGTTTCAGACAGAAAACTTGTAAATTTCTCAAAATAGCTTATGATGAAGATGGAGAGTTTTGTCAAGCGCTTACAAAATTAAGTATTGGCTTTTACAACATTTTTTCAACCACTGAACTGGTCTCGAAAGATGATAAAAGGAGACAAACATGAAACGACCAATCTATCTTTCCATTGCCCTAGCTGGGAGTCTTGCTCTTGGAGGACTGCTCTCTGTCCTACCACCACTTCCATTTACCCTCCCCTCTGCTCAACTAGCCTGTCACGGTAAAGGACAGTGTGACTTGCAACAGCCCTTGGAGAAGCCACCTTACTTTAGGGAAGATGAAGGGAGCCTCCGTGAAATGAGTCTTATCCAACCAATCCCTGGCGAATCCGATAGTCACATCGAATTCAAATGCTTGGTCGAATACAACGGCTGGTTCCGTCGTATCATCCGCGTGAAAGATGTAAAAGTTATTTCAAAAACCAAGGAATTCAAGGGTAAGATTGACTACTCTATCCCGGATCCCAACAAGATAGAGATTCAGGCGAATGGCCAGTTTATCTCTCCTAATGACTCCTCTAGTTTTAGTAACCATGAAATCATCAGCCAACCTAGTCAAACAAGCCAGCCGATTTCAGTCTCTGAAAAAGGACAGGCAAACTTTGCAACATCCTCTGAAGCAAGCGAAACACAAAGTGTCCAGTTTGAAAGCAATTTGAAATTTTAAAAACCTCTTCCATTTCTTCTTAGACATTTTCATAAAAATAACGTATAATGACTAAAGTGTTCACATAAAAGAACCAAATATGAAATGAAGAGGGAACAGATTATGTCACAATACTCACGAAAAGAAAAACACCAAGACAGCAACAGACCATCAAGAAGCGAAAAAGTGAAACAGAGCCTTTCTTTATTCCAGATGATTGTCGCAACGATTGCTAGTCTTCTCGGGATTATCGTTACTTCCTTTACTATTTACAGTATCATGAAACCAACGACTAAGACAGAGGAGAAAAAAGATGGCTCCACTAGCGTTGTTGTTGTCCATGAAAAGGATGGATCTGCTACTGATTCAAGTGCTACGGGAACAGATACCAGTGCTAGCAGTAGCCAAGCATCCGAAGCAAGCTCTGAACAAACAGATTCATCTCAGGTAGAAACCAGTGCCAGTGAAGCTCCTGCAGACACAACACCATCTGCTACTGATACCGAATCATCTGCTAATTAACAAAAAGACCATTTGGTCTTTTTTTGTTTCTAAAATAGAAAAGCCTCCGTCGACCAGAAATCCTGATCAAGAGAGGCTTATTTTTATTTGATGACTTCTTGTGTCTTAGCGTAGTTGGCTTCGACAGCTTCTTTTTCAGCCTTCCACCAGTCTTGGTGGTCTGTATACCACTTGATGGTTTCTTCCAAACCTGATTCAAAGTTTGTGAATTGTGGTTCCCAACCCAATTCTTCACGCAATTTTGTTGAATCGATGGCGTAACGCAAATCGTGACCAGCACGGTCTGTTACACGATCGTAGGCATCTTTTGGTTGACCCATTTTTTCAAGGATGAGTTCAAGCACTTCCTTGTTGTTCTTTTCACCGTCAGCACCGATCAAGTAAGTTTCACCGATACGGCCCTTGGTAAGGATGGCCCAAACACCAGTTGAGTGGTCATTAGTGTGAATCCAGTCACGGACGTTCTTGCCTTCACCATAAAGTTTTGGTTTGATACCAGACAAAATATTGGTGATTTGACGTGGGATGAACTTCTCGATGTGTTGGTATGGTCCATAGTTGTTTGAACAGTTTGAAATGGTTGCCTTAACACCGAAGGAACGAACCCAAGCCTTCACGATCAAGTCTGAAGCAGCCTTGGTTGATGAATAAGGGGATGATGGGTTGTATTTGGTTTCAGCAGTGAATTTTTCACCAGGACCTTCCCCATGTCCAGGAAGATCTTCACGCAATGGAAGGTCTCCATATACTTCGTCTGTTGACACGTGGTGGAAACGAATATCATACTTGCGAGCTGCTTCCAAAAGTGTGTATGTACCAATGAAGTTGGTGTGGATAAATGGTGATGGGTCATTCAATGAATTATCATTGTGGCTTTCAGCCGCATAGTGAACAATCGCATCAGCCTTAGCAGCTAATTGGTCCACCAAGGCTGCATCAGCAATGTCACCCACAACCAATTCAACACGATCCCCAAGGATTTCTTCGATGTTGGCACGGTTACCAGCGTAAGTGAGTTTGTCAAGGACAGTCACATGTACATCTGGATGGTTGTTGTAGACATAGTGTACGAAGTTTGAACCGATGAAACCAGCGCCACCGGTTACGATGATGTTTTTGTATTCAGTCATTTTTTCTCCAAATAGTTTTTTCTTTGCATTGTTCCTTTAGCTAGTGAGGGACGCCAGCAACCCTTCGGTTTCATGGCTAAATCCGAAGCCGAAGTCTCCGGATTTCCCTACAAGATTCCCTCAGGGAATCTTGTTTTCACTAGGGCAGGAACAATCTTATAACGCTCCTTGCAGTCGCGATACTGCTATGCAGGGTTCATTTTTACAAATCTTCTGCTTTTAGGGGTTTGACGTCTTTGAGCAATGGGTGATTCTTGTCAGCTTCTGAGACTTCTGCTTCTTCCAAATTTTCCCACTGGATGTCTAGACTTGGGTCTGCATAATTAACAAATGCATATTTTGGCTTGAGTTCCAATGCCCAGTAATCATTGACCAAATAGCTGTAGGCTACTTTGTCAGACAAGACTTGGAAACCATTGGCAACGCCACGTGGGACGAAGATTCCTTTAGAAGCATCGATCACAGTTTGGTAAGTGTTCCCAAAGGTCTCACCTTCACGAAGGTCCACCCAAGTTCCGAGAACCTTGCCTTCATCTGCTACAGAGATGTACTTATCCCAAGGTTCTGCATGCAAACCACGCAAGACATGCTTGCGAGAGAAAGACACATTGTTTTGCAACTTGCCTTCCGCAAAGAAGCTCTCAGGAAATCCAAGGGGAAGCATCTTCTCTTTTTGAAAGTTTTCTTTGAACCAACCACGGTTATCTCCATGAACTGGAATATCAAATTCCATCAAACCTGGGATAGCTTCAATCTTACGGGCTGCTAATTCTTTTCCGAAAAATTGTTCTGTCATTAAGCTTCTCCAATCAAACGGAGCAAATATTGTCCGTATTCGTTTTTCTTCAGAGGTTGTGCCAATTCATAGACTTGCTCTTTAGTAATATAGCCCATACGATAGGCGATTTCCTCAAGGTTGGCTACTTGGACATTTTGCAAACGTTGAACAGTCTCGATATACTGAGAAGCCTGCAAGAGACTTTCATGAGTTCCTGTATCCAACCAAGCAAAGCCACGGCCCATGAGCTCGACAGAGAGATCTCCACGCTCCAAATAGGCCTTGTTGACATCGGTGATTTCGAGCTCTCCACGAGGACTTGGTTTGATGTTTTTGGCAATCTCTACCACATCATTGTCATAGAAGTAAAGCCCAGTCACCGCAAAATTCGATTTTGGATGTTCTGGTTTTTCTTCGATTGAGACGGCATTCATGTCCGCATCAAACTCTACCACACCAAAACGTTCTGGATCTTTGACTTGGTAACCAAAGACAGTCGCGCCTTTTTCTTTCGCTTCCGCCCGTTGCAACATCTTGGTTAAGCCATTTCCGTGGAAGATATTATCTCCAAGAACGAGGGCAACATGATCATCACCAATAAAGTCCTCTCCAATGATGAAGGCTTGCGCCAAGCCATCTGGACTTGGTTGCTCTGCATAAGAGAGGGAAATTCCTAGTTCAGAACCATCCCCAAGAAGTTCTTCAAAACGAGGAAGATCCTGCGGAGTTGAGATGATTAAGATTTCTTTGATCCCTGCCAACATAAGGGTTGACAGTGGATAGTAGATCATTGGTTTGTCATAAATGGGCATCAACTGTTTGGAAGCGGCACGGGTCAAAGGATACAAACGAGTCCCCGAACCACCAGCTAAAATAATACCTTTCATAATGTTAGGCCTTTCTACGTAGTCATTACCCTTATTTTATCATGTTTATATAAAAAAGTCACCTTGCATTTGTGTTGCAAGGTGATGACAGGAGATGAGAGTTGTAGAATTGTTAGCATTGGTCTTACTCATGATTCAAATAGATTACTGCTCCTTGACTGAGCCGTCTGAAAACCTTACCTTTACTCTCGATTTGGTCGTGCCTTTCCTAGAATCCATAAACCTTTGAAATCCCTCATCTTGGTTTTCATAGATTTCTATCTTCATTTTATGAGCATCTTTATCATAGGCCATTTCGTGTTGCTTTGAAGTCCCATCAACAAATGTAATTTTGACATCAGCCCCCCATGCGTCTGAAGGAATGGAGCTATAGGATGGGTTTTTAATCTCAATCTCATCAATTCCTTCGTAAGAATTCTTCAAGGTCTTTACAAGGCTGACTTCATACTCTCGGTTCCGTCGCTTTTCCTCTAAATTTTTATTCACATAAAACAAAGAAATCCCAACTACCATAAGGAGAGCAAAAGCGATGACACTCATAATCCTTTTGCTTTTCTTTATAAACTTGATTTTTACCATAAGACGATACTCCTTACTAATGGAGATCCCTTTCTGAGCTACCTTCGAGCTGTTTCTGACTATCTTTTTTCTCAAAGACAATAACAGCAATCAAAAAGAGAGTTCACTATTGATCTCCTTTTCTGTTTCTTATCCCAAAGCGACGTCTAGGATCATCATAATGACAAAGCCAACCATGAGACCGAGGGTCGCAACATCTGTGTTGCCATTAGTCTGCGAGTCTGGGATCAACTCTTCGACAACTACAAAGATTATAGCGCCTGCCGCAAAAGAGAGGGCATATGGTAGGATGGCTGTAATAGATAAGACGGCAACTGCTCCTAGCAGGGCTCCTACTGGCTCTACGATGGCTGACATGGATCCCCAATAAAAGGCATTGAGACGGGATTTGCCATCCGTCCGGATTGGGATCGAGAGGGCAGCTCCTTCTGGGATATTTTGCAAGCCAATCCCAATGGCCAAACCAACCGCCCCGATAAAGGCTTCTGGACTTGGATTACTAGCCAGAGCTCCGAAGGCCACTCCGACTGCTAAGCCTTCTGGGAAATTGTGGATGGTAATAGCGAGAAAGAGGAGGGTCGTTTTAGACAACTTCTTCTCCCTCGACGTATGGATACTCTCTGCCTCTTCAATCTCCTTCGTCATATGAAGGTGAGGGACGATGGCGTCGATCAAGCGAAGGAAGAATCCTCCAGTTAGAAAACCAATCACCGCTGGCAACCAAGCCAAACTTCCATAGGAGTTTTCCGCATACTCAATAGACGGTTGCAAGAGGGACCAAAAAGAAGCCGCAATCATAACGCCCGCCGCGAAGCCCATCATAATGTCCAGTAATTTGCGACTAATATGCTTGAAGAAAAAGACGATGGCTGATCCTACGATGGTACAGCCCCATGTAAACAATCCTGCGAGAAAGGCCTGTAAGACCACGGATTGTGATTAAAACCAATTCATAACAACTCCCATTTTCTTGTTGATTCACTTGTTCTATTCTACTATTTCTATCCGAATTAAGGAAGGTCTTTCGAAAAAAAGAGGCTGGGATAAAAGTCCTAGCCTCTCAATTATCTTTGGATTGTCGAGCAAGACGCAGTGGTTGAGTGGGCTCTACTACGCTGATTTCGTCAGCTTTTACAGCCCTACTCAACTGTGCGGAGGTGGGACAACGAAATCGAATTCTAACGAATTTCCGATTTCTGTCCCACTCTCTTCTTCACATATTGTTCAACTGGATAATCTGCTGGATCTAGGCGCACCTTTCCTCCTGCCACTAGTTGGGCCAGGTGCCACCCAATAAGGGGACCAGTTGTGAGGCCAGACGAACCTAGGCCACTGGCGACATAAATACCAGCTTGATCGGGAAGAGCTCCCCAAAAGGGCGAGAAGTCACTGGTGTAAGCCCGGGTTCCCACGCGCTCACCGACAACTGTCGCTTGAGCTAGTTCTGGATAGTAGGTCAAGGCTTCTTCTTCCATTTGATTTAGTAAAGCTTGATCCACCGTCAGGTCAAAGCCCAGCTCATTCTCATGAGTGGCTCCCATACTGATCTTACCTTGCTGGAAGGGAATGATATCTAGCTCTCCTTCTGGCATAACCACAGGATAATTATCCGTATCTAGGTCTAGCTGATAATCCCTCAACTGTCCTTTTTGCGGACGGACATCCACTTGGTAGCCAAGTGGCACAAGAATTTGACCCAACCAGGCTCCAGTCGCTAGGATGACTTGGTCATAGCTCTCTCCTGCTATCTGAAAACCATCACCCGTGACGGAGAGAGTAACCTCTTCCTTGATCACTCTTGCGCCACTTGCTTTAAGGAGAGTTTCCGTTAGAAGGGCTCCCTCTACATGGGCCCCACCCGTGGCATAAAGGAGCTGTTCAAAGCCTTGCAGACCTGGGAATTGTTGACCTACTTCTTCTTTGGTTAAAACCGCCAATTCCCCAATCAAGGGAGATTCTTCCCGTCGACTCAGCGCCAACTGATAGAGTTCATCTAATTTCTCTTCCTTTTTCTTAAGAAGATAGACCCCTGTCTGCTGGTAAAAGTCTGTTTTGATTCCGTCTTTGGCTAGGTCCTCTACCAATTCTTGGTAGAAATCAGCTCCTAGCCGAGCTAGACGATACCAAGCCTTGTTTCGCCGCTTAGAAAACCAAGGGCTAATAATGCCAGCCGCTGCCTTGGTTGCTTGGCCAACTCCGTGATCATAGACAGTGACATCTATCTGTGCTTCCTTGGATAAATAATAGGCTGCAGTGGATCCAACAATCCCTGCACCGATAATGGCAACTTTCATGATAACCCCTTAGATATGATAAAAAGGATTGGTGCTGGCTTGACTGCCAATCACTTCGATTTCCCACGCTTCTTCAGACTTCCACTGATTGAGTTTTTCGACTAGTTTCGACACAAAGAGAACTTCGATATGGTGACCTGGATCCAAGGCAAGGAGACCATCGCTCAGCATGTCTTGAGCCGTGTGGTAGTAGATATCTCCTGTGATATAGACCTCTGCCCCCTTAGCAAGAGCATCCTTGTAAAAGGATTGGCCACTTCCGCCACAGATAGCGACGCGCTCAATCATCCGATCCAGGTCCGCCTGGTCATAACCAACCAAGCGTAAGGCATCTAAGCCAAAGGTTTCTTTTACCTTATGAGCCAACTGGCCAAAGGTTTGGGTGCGCACTTGACCGATCCGGCCGATTCCTAGACCTTCTCCTGTCATGCTGAGGGGCTTTGTATTTTCAATTTCTAAGAGCCGGCAGAACCAATCGTTCAATCCATCTGGAACAATATCAATATTGGTATGGCTGACATAGACCGCAATATCATGCTTGATCAAGTCAATGTAGATCTGATTTTGAGCCCGATCGGCAACCAGATCCTTAATAGGACGAAAAATGGGCGCATGTTTGACAATGATCAAGTCCACTCCATGATCAATGGCTTCTGCCACCGTCTGCTCCCGGATATCCAAGGCTACCATGACCTTCTTGATGTCTTTTTGCAGCGTCCCGACCTGTAGCCCACGGACATCTCCCTCCATGGAAAGTTCCTGGGGACAGTAGGCTTCATATCGTTTGATAACTTCACTTGCTAGCATTTAGGACCTCCTTGATTTGGGCGATGCGCTCTTCTAACGATGCTCTGGCGGACTGATTCTCAACTGGGACCTGCTCCAAGGCAAAGGCTAATTTCTCCACTTCCTTGGACCATTTTTGAACAAAGGCTGGAGCTTGTTCTATCATCAAATACGGACCAAAGCGCAATTCCTTAGCTGTCAACTCTTGAGAACCCTGTTCGACCACGAGGATCTCATAAAACTTCTCATTTTCTTCTAAGATAGCTTCATCAACAAGGCGGAAATCATGGTCTACTAACCAAGCCCGCAGTTCATCCTCCCGATTATTGGGCTGTAGGACCAAGCGGGAGACACCGGCTAATTTCTCAAGTCCAGCTGCTAAGATATCTGCAATCAAGCGCCCGCCCATTCCTGCAATAGTGATGCAGGAAATACTATCTGTTGGTTCAAATGCAGCCAAGCCATTAGCTAGGCGGACTTCAATCTTGTCCTCTAAACCATTATCGGCAACATTTTGGAGGGCAGACTGATAAGGTCCCTCAACCACTTCCCCTGCAATAGCAGCCTCAATCTTGCCTTCCTGTAAAAGAGCGATTGGGAGATAAGCGTGATCACTTCCCACATCTAACAGACGCGCTCCTTCTGGGACGAAGCTAGCCACCAAGTCCAAGCGATTTGATAATTTTGTAAATTCCATGTGCTACTTTCTAAACTTTTATTCCATCCTTAAGTATACCATGTTTGCACCATTAAAAAAAGGCGCGACGGCGCCTTTTCCTTATGCATCAATTTCTTTATATTCTACTTCCAAGCCACGTTGAACAGCTGGGCGATTAGCAATTTTCTCTGTCCAAGCTTGCAAATGCTTGTATTCCTTCACATCTAGGAAAATTCCAGCACGATCCCAGACCTTGTCTTGGGCTAGACGGCCATACCAGGACCAGATGGCAATATCCGCAATGGTATAGTCCTCCCCTGCGATATAAGGTTTGGTCGCCAATTCTTTGTCCAGTAGGTCCAATTGGCGTTTGGCTTCCATGGCAAAGCGGTTGATGGCATACTCGATTTTTTCAGGAGCGTAGTGGAAGAAATGGCCAAAGCCTCCCCCTAAGAAAGGTGCAGCCCCTGTCTGCCAGAAGAGCCAGTTAAGCACTTCGGTCCGTTTAGCAGGATCTGTCGGAATCAATTGTCCAAATTTCTCTGCTAGATACAAGAGAATATTGGCTGATTCAAAGACCCGAATAGCTTGGTCACCTGATTGATCCAACATGGCTGGAATTTTCGAGTTTGGATTGATGGCTACAAAGTCACTGCCGAATTGATCCCCATCACCAATCTTGATGCGATAAGCGTCATAGCCCGCATCCACACCCAACTCTTTTAGTTCTTCCAGCATAATAGTCACCTTGATTCCATTTGGGGTTGGAAGAGTATAGAGTTGGAAAGGCTGGTCGCCTTTTGGAAGGCTTTGTTCAAAGCGGGCACCTGCTGTTGGTTGGTTCAAGCTACCCCAGGCTCCACCCATTTGACTTGGCGCTTCCCATACTTCTGGTAATTGATAATCTGACATCTCTGTTCTCCTTTGTCTATGTTACTACTAGCATATCAAATCCTGCCTCTAGTTTCAAAAATCTACTACGCTAGCTTTACTTGACTTTTCTTGGCAAAATGATAGTATAGAAAAAATACATTTTAAGGAGAAAAATATGTCCACAATTGACTTTCATAGTTTGGCAAAGACAGAACTCCACTGCCACTTAGACGGTTCCTTGTCTCTTCCGACTATTCGCCAATTGGCAGCAATGGCCAATATTGACCTTCCTGCTAGCGATGAAGAGCTCAAGCACCATGTCACTGCCCCTGCCCACTGTGAGAATCTTTTGGACTATTTGGAGGCCTTTGACTACATTCGCCCTCTCCTTCAGACCAAGGAAGCCTTGACACTTGCTGCTTACGATGTCGCTAAGCAAGCGGCTCTGGAGAATGTCCTCTACATCGAGGTTCGTTTTGCCCCAGAATTGTCCATGAATCAAGGACTTACCGTCCCAGAAACTATCGATGCTGTCTGTGAAGGATTGCGCCAAGCCCAGGATGAATTTGGCATTACGGCCAAAGCCCTCGTTTGTGGCATGCGCCAGTCCGATCAAGAGCTCACCTCTAGCATCCTGGCAGAAGCCAACCAAGTCACTGATCAGGATTTTGTCGGCTTTGACTTCGCTGGAGATGAGCACCACTACCCTCCACAAGCCATTGAGGCCCTCATCCAACAGGTCAACAGTTACAACCGTCCCATGACCCTGCATGCAGGAGAATGCCACTGTCCAGCCAATGTCACTCAATCCATGGCCTATGGTATCAAACGAAATGGCCATGTGACCTTATTATCTTACGAACCAGAACTTCTAAAAGAGTTTGTGAAAAATGGGGTTACTGGTGAGCTCTGTTTGACCAGTAACCTTCAAACCAAGGCTGCTACCACTGTGGCAGACTTCCCTTACCTAAAGATGAAAGAAGCTCAGGCCCATATCAGTATCAACACCGATAACCGGACCGTATCTGATACGGATTTAACCAAGGAATACGAGCTCTACCACCACCACTTCCAAACGACGCCAGCTGATTTTTACCAGCACAATGTCAATGCCATCCAAGCTTCCTTTGCTAGCGACGAGGAAAAACAAAAACTCCTGACCAAACTAGAAGAAGCCTACGTAGACTATTTATAAACGAAAAAAACTAGCACTTTATGAGTGCTAGTTTTTTAATCTTTCCATAAATCCATGGCCTGTAAGAAATCATCTGAAACCGTAACATTTTCAGGCTGAAGGGCCTCCCGCTCTTGCTGTTTGATTTTTAATTGTGTCAAACTGGTAATGCCCTCCCGTCGCCAATTGCGCAGGATAGCCTGTATGTATTTCCAGTGAGGCTTGCCGTTAAAGACTGCTTCTCTCAAGGCAGCCTTCACAATATCAGGGTCTGTTTGGTCCTGTTTGACTGTCTGCGTCAAGTCTTCAATTTCAAAGGGAGTCAATAAACGGCCTAATTCCTGCTCAAAGGTTTTGACCAAATCAGCCAGCTCATTTTCTGCCTGCTTGTTTTGCCCACGCTGTGCTACTTCCGTCTTACTTTGAAGAAGGTCATCCAAGCGTTCGAGGGCAATGGTCGCATCAAAAAGAACTTCAATTTCCCCATCCAGCTCAATGGTTCGATACTGTAGCAAACCTTGATTGGTCAGGCGAGACATGGACTGGTTGACTTCTGTGACCGACTTGCCAATCGCATCTGCAATTTGATTCGGCGTGAGGCTGGATTGGTTGGTCGTATTCTGCAAATAAAAGAACTGCCAAACCAGAAAATCCTCTGCGTCTTTAAATAAGTGTTGATAATGGAAAAGTAAGGCACTTGGTAAGACCAAATTGCCTGACTTAAATGCTTGTGAATATGTCATACTACCCCTTTATAGGTAACCATAAAATGAAATATCTTTTTCTAACTCCTCCAAACGATAAGGAGTTTCTTGGTAAACTGCATAATTGATCCAATTGCTAAAGAAGTTGGCTGCCGCTAAGTTCCACCGCATCCGAGGGTCCCGACTGCTGTCATCCTGATCGTAATAATTTTTCGGAAGATCTGGATTCAAGCCCGCTTTCACATCCCGCTGGTATTCCTTGGCCAAGGTATCACGGTCATACTCCAGATGACCAAAACTATAGACCTCTCGAAGGTCTGGGCTGGCCAGAATAGATAGACCTACTTCACCGCCTTGAGCTAAGACTTGCAAGTTGCTCTTGTCTAGCACTTCTTTGAGGGGAACATCCGTATAACGTGAGTGAGGAGCCAGAAAAGCATCATCAAAACCACGCATCAATCGGTTCTGTGGATTCATGACTGTTTGCTCATAGATCCCTGATAGCTTGTCACAGAGAGCTACTTTTTCAATCCCATAGCGGTAATAGAGACCAGCTTGCGCACCCCAACAAAGATGCAAGGTTGAAAAAACATGGCGCTTCGACCAAGCAAAGACCTTTGTTAACTCCTCCCAGTAATCCACTTCCTCAAAAGCCAATTTCTCTACTGGAGCTCCCGTAATGATCAGGCCATCATAATAATTCTCTTTAATATCCTCGAAGGATTTGTAAAAGACTTCCATATGCTCTGCTGCTGTTGTCTTGGACTCATGGCTTGTCATATAGAGGAAATCCACATTGATCTGCAAGGGAGTATTGGCCAGGAGGCGTAACAGTTGAGTCTCAGTTGCTACCTTAGTCGGCATGAGATTCAAAATCAGAACATTCATCGGACGAATATCTTGGTGAGTTGCCCGAATATCATCCATAACAAAAATATTTTCTGAGCGAAGAATATCAACTGCTGGTAATTTCTTATCTAAGGTAATTGGCATAAAAAGCTCCCATCTTACAAGTTGTTACCTCTTATTATAAGACAGGAGCATATAGTTTTCAATTATGGTTTTTCTCTATCTAGATATAGCTCTAAACTATATTAGTAATGCATCAAGACCTTGTAATCGTAGTCTCCAATAGCTTCGCGGCCTTTGAGATCATCGAGCTCGATCAAGAAGGCACAACCTGCAACCACTCCACCGAGTTTTTCAATCATTTCGATGGTTGCTTTAACGGTACCGCCTGTTGCCAAGAGGTCATCGACGATGAGGACGCGTTGGCCTGGTTTGATAGCATCGGCGTGCATGGTCAAGGTATCCACACCGTATTCTTTTTCGTAGTCCGCTGAGATGACTTCACGTGGCAACTTACCAGGCTTCCGAACAGGTGCAAAACCAATTCCCAATTCAAAAGCGACCGGACATCCAACGATGAAACCACGCGCTTCAGGACCGACGATCATATCGATCTTCTTATCGGTTGCGTATTGAACGATTTCACGAATCGCGTAACTATAAGCATTGCCATCTGCCATCAAAGGGCTGATATCACGGAAGGTAATTCCTTCTTGTGGATAATTTTCAATGCTTGCAATGTAATCTTTTAAATTCATGGTTAACTTTCTTTCATAAAAAATTTTTACATTCCATTATACCATGAATTCTACTAACGTGCATCATTTTTTACTAAATCATTTTCCCAACCCTCTGTGACAAAAGCAAAATCCCACATCCGAAATAAGATGTGGGATTGGATTCCAAAAAACTTACTATTCTTCTAGCAATTCATTGTACTGGATTTTCATATCGCCTAAGTTCTTCAAGGAATAACGAGAACTTCCCCTTTTGAACCAAGTACCAAGGATGTATTGTTCGGCGACCTTCTTACTTTGGTTTCGAAGCCAAGTGCGATCTTTGCCGTAGGTGGATAGTTTCTGTAAAAAATCACTCCCCTCGACTGTTTGATCATCCTCATAAAGATAGACTTCCCTTTGGAGGAACACCTTATTTGTAGAATCGTACTCGAAGAACATCCGAACATATGCATTTTCGTTTAGCTGGTATTTATACCAATAAACCCATTCAGAACTATCTCGAAACATCATGACGGATAGCTCTTCTTGACCACCAACGATGTCATCTGAATAGGGATACATTTGAAATCCTTCATCTTCCTTCCAGATGCGATCCCTTCCGATCGTTTCTGTAAAGGGCCTAAACATCACATAGCGCATCCAGCCGCCATTTTCAGCGTAGTTGATCTCCTCCATGGGATTTCTCAAACTCCAGTAGATTCCCAACCAATAAAGTGCAACAAGCAGGAAAGGGCTGAGCCAGAAAAATATTTTCTTTTTGTTCATTAAATCGATTCCGTTAAATAGTCATAAATTTCTTGCACAGATCCTAAAGCCATGAGTTCCTGGTCTTTGACCGTCTGCACCAAGTCCTGATAGATGGAACTTGAGGTAATCTCTTTCTTCTCCGCTTCCTTGTTGACCGTCATGATGCCATTTTCAATCTGGACAAAGCCTAACTCTTGGAAGATTTGGATCATCTTGATTAACAAGATCTGTGGAATCTTGAGGTAGTCAGATAGTTGGCTGAGCTTATGGCGGATATCAAATTCAGGGAACTGATAAAGCGTTTTGTAGAGTTTAGCATACTGATCACGGCTACCGTAGCCGGTCAGATAATAGGCCTTGTCTAGGTGATTTTTAAAATAAACCGCTTGGAAGCTCTGTTCTTGGAAGAGAGTTTTCAAGTCAGCCAGGTCATCGGGTATGCGATCGATGACAATGGCAGGGGAATCTTCCCCTTCTTCCAACTGACTAAAGAGTGGGACGGCTTGTGGGAGAGGAGCATTCTTTCCTCGGATATTGTAGAGCTGTACTCCTTCTACACGGGCATCCACCACCATCAGTTGCAGGGTGGTCTGTCCATTCCACTGATTGACGGACAAGGATACCACCAACTCCAAGTTTTTCGCTTGGGAGTACTCCAATTCCAAATGGCCCTGGCCAAAAGCCACGACATCAAAGCGGGTATCGCCTTTTTGAATCTTCAACTTCAGATGGCTATTGCCAGCCCCCATGGTCCGACTAGACTCCACTTGGAAATCACGAATGTAAAAGACTGGCTTCTTATGGTCCATCCCAAAAGGAGCCAGACGGTCAAAACTCTTCAAGGTATCCAAGGTCAGCTCTTCTAGGTCCAATTCCTCATCAACAAAGAGGGTAGATTTGGCCGTCAGGTCAATCCCTTTTTCACGAATATAATCGGAAAAAATCTCGGTCAGACGAGGGAGCTTGTCCACTTCCAGAGTCATACCAGCTGCACCCGCATGACCTCCAAAGGCGATAAAGAGATCCCGATGGGGATCTAGGGCTTCAAAAATATGGACACTTTCGGGACTTCGCGCACTTCCCTTGGCCTTGCCTTGGTCTACGGTGAGGACGATGATGGGCTGATGGAGCTCTTCTAGCAGTCGACCGGCTACGATCCCTAAGACACCAGGATTCCAGCCTTCCTTGGCCAAAATTTGAACGGGAAGACTTGGGTCCACCATGGCTTTGGCCTCATCATAGATGGCTTGGACGATTTCCTTGCGCTCTTCATTCTTGGCTTGAATCATCAGCGCAATCTCCAACGCCTCTTCGTCGTCAAAGCCTGTCAAGAGTTCGACCGCTGGATTTGGGTCATCCAAGCGACCCAGCGCATTGAGACGAGGGGCAATCTGAAAACCAACCGTTTCTTCATTTACATCTTGAGGGGCGATGGAGGCCAGCTTGAGCATTTCCTGAAGGCCGATCCGTTGGGTTTGGCGAAGGACACCTAGGCCGTACTTGACCAGGATGCGGTTTTCGTCTGTCAGACTGACCATATCCGCAATGGTCCCAATGGCTACCAAATCAAGAAAATCTAGAGGCACCTCTTCTAAGAGAGCAGTCGCTAATTTAAAGGCAACACCACAGCCCGCTAAGTGTTTGAAAGGGTAATCGGCATCTGGATGCTCAGGATGAATGACAGCATAGGCATCGGGCAAGACTTCGGGCATGGCATGGTGGTCTGTCACAATGACATCTACCCCCATGCTTTGGGCCAAGTCAATGGCTTCGTGTCCAGCTACTCCATTATCCACCGTGATGATGAGGGAAATCCCCTGCTGTTCGATAAAGTACTTGTAGACACTGGCATTGGGACCATACCCATCTGTAAAACGATTAGGCAGATAGACCGCTACTTCCGCCCCCATCTGCTCCAGGGTTTCCTTCATGATAGAAGCAGCCGTCATACCGTCTGCATCATAATCTCCATAAACTAGGATCTGTTCATAATCTTCAATAGCTTGGCGGATCCGATCCACAGCCTTGTCCATATCGTGTAGCAGGTAGGGATCATGCAGATCTTCTAGCCGCGGTTCAAGAAAACGATCCAGCGCCTCTTCCGTCTGGATCCCTCGTTCTCCCAGTAACTTAGCTGCGGATGCTTCCAATCCTCTTTTCTTTGCTTGCGCCAAAAAAGTATCATCTGAAAAGGGCGCAGCAAACTGCCATTCATATTTTGACGTGATCATCTCGGTCCTTGTCTCCTGTTTTTTCTTATCAGCATATTATAACATGAAAGCCAGGAATCCAGAAAATGAAAGCTAGCTTTGAATCAGTAGGGGTAAAATCTTCTACCCCAGGTCTTAAAAATCAAGCTTAGCTCAGTTCCCAAACTGCGTCTGTTACAAGTCTTCTTCCAATCTTTTCAATCTTTTTAACCTACGAAAAGACCTACCAATAAGAAATCCTACTATTTTTTATTTTTTAGATACAAATTACTTGACACTGCAAAGGATTGTAATATAATATAAGAGGCTTAAAATTATAGGGAAACAAATCAATCGGTTTTTCAGCTGTATTGCTTTGAAATCCTGAACTTTATGGCCCTTGGAGTTATTAATTCTGTGTGTGGAAAGGACAATCAGTTTTTTATTTTAAGCTGTCACAGTCGACTTCCGCTTTTCTCTAGCTACAACGATGGTCTCTACCATTCAGTCCTAGCAGAAAAACCGTCATAAACATCTAACCGACTCCTTGTCGGTATAGAACTGGACACGCTTAAAATGTGTGGAAAAAAGTGATCTACTTCCAAACCAGGAAAAAGGAATGGAGGAACAAGTGAAAACTTTCTATAAAAAATTATTCGCGTTTGTAGCAATGATTAGTGTAGTTGCTCTTGGCTTGTCAATCATCAAGCCAGTTTCTGCAGCAACTGTTACACCAACCATTACAAACCTTAAAGCAGATACATCTGGTCAAAAGGTTAATTTTTCTTTTGATTGGGACTTAACAGGTATTTCTGTTAAGGAAGGTGATACGTTTACTATCGACGCTCCTGAAGGTGTCAATATCACCAAACTTGCAACAGAGTCACTTCAAGCCAACGGTGCTGAAGTAGCTACCTTGTCGATGACAGACAAGAAGATTACTTTTACCTTTAAAAAAGCAATCGAATCCATGAACCAAAACGTTAAGGGTGGTTTCTCATACCAAGCAGTGTGGGATAGCACTCCAGGAAATCCTGGAAACAAGACCGCCACTTCTAAAGTCGGTTCAGAATCTGTCATCATCACTCGTCCTGATGGACCTGGCGTATTTGAATCTGTTTTGAACAAGTACAACCTTGATGGTTCCTACACAACAAAAACATTCAAATTAGACGCTTCTGAAAACTATGCCTGGATGAATGTTGGAGATGACTACTACCTTACAAAATGGTTTATCCGTATCAACGGAGATGGTAAGAAACAAGCCATCACTAACCCAGTTGTGTCAGATCGTATCCAAGCTCCAGCAGTAGATTATTCAAAAATCACTTTCGCTCCAGCTGCGAAGCACGAAGCAAGTGAATTCTTCGTGGGAACTTACTTGAAACCATCCTTCACATTAAGAAAAGGTGGTCAAGTGGTTGCTTCAGGATGGGACTTCTGGCAACATGTGAAATTCGATGCAGACGGTAACGGATTTACTGTGAACTTATCAGATGTCAGTGATGTCTTCAAAACTGCTACAGACGAAGAATTAATCATTGAATACCAAACATTAATTCCTAAGACTACCATTCGCGTAGACAACAACTCTACCTTGAAAGCTGACGAAATCACAACACCTCAAACAGACCCAGCATTCTGGAACAATACAGAGTTGAAATTCTGGGTATCTGGTGACACAACTGTGACCGTTCAGAAAGAATGGGTTGGCGATGAAGAAGCTGACCGTAAAGATATCACTGTTCAATTGTATGCTGACGGCAAAGCTTTAGAAGGAATGACACAAACTCTTACAAAAGCTTCTGGTTGGCAAGCAGCATTTACGAAATTGCCAGGTATCAAAGACGGTAAGAAGATTGAGTACTCAGTAGTGGAAACAAACACACCTGAAGGTTACACTTCTAAAGTTGAAAAAATTGATGATGCAAACGTGATTAAGGTCGTCAACACATCAAACAAACCAACTACAACGACTACAACAACCACTACTACGACAACTACTACGCCTGAAACTCCTGCTACAACTGTTTCATCAGAGGAGCCTAAGA
>NZ_JBCOAT010000002.1:155044-297275 GCF_040226615.1 Streptococcus australis
AGACTACAGTAACTACTACACCTGAGACTCCTGCTACAACTGTTTCATCAGAGGAGCCTAAGACTACAGTAACTACTACGCCTGAAACTCCTGCTACAACTGTTTCATCAGAGGAGCCTAAGACTACAGTAACTACTACACCTGAGACTCCTGCTACAACTGTTTCATCAGAGGAGCCTAAGACTACAGTAACTACTACACCTGAAACTCCTGCTACAACTGTTTCTACAGAAGAGCCTAAGACTACAGTAACTACTACACCTGAAACTCCTGCTACAACTGTTTCTACAAAGGAGCCTAAGACTACAGTAACTACTACGCCTGGAACACCAACTACACCACCTACAACACCTAAAGGACCTAAAAAGAATGGTTCTACTACCACTACACCTGAAAATCCAACTGGACCGAACGGTGGAGGAAATGGTGGCGGACGTAAGAAACTTCTTCCAAGTACAGGTGAAGTTGTCGCAACAGGTCTTGTTCTTACAGGAGTATTGGTCTTGGCTGGTGCCGTTGTATTGAAACGTAAAATGACTGATAACTAATTCCGTCACAATAACACTATTAGTTTGCACTAGCTCCACCTCCTAGTCGCTAATAGCAAGAGAGAGAAGCACATTCTCTCTCTTTTTTATGGACCTATGACGATAGAATATATAAAAGAGCCTGTGAAAACTTCACTAGGCTCTTTCGTATCTTCACTTGTATTCCAGTCTATTTCATATATGGGAAAGCTTCTATTATTTTCTTTCTTAATTTTTCATTTTCTATCTTTTCAATATTTAGGACCTTTTGAAATTGGAGCACATCTTGAATCACATGTTCTTGCCCATCTTTTGAAAACTCGGCGGGAATGGTTAAATTTTTAAAAAGGTCTCTCCTTAGGTATCCTTCTGGTGTTACTTCGTAAAATATATTCATAAGAGCTAACTCAAAATTAGAACTGTTTTTTTGAGGCTGAGATTTGAAGTATTGAAGGAATTCTTCTTTATTCTGAACAAGGTGCTCTTGCCCATCTATTGAAAAATCAGCAGGAAGCATGAAATCTTTAACAAATGAATTATAGGGACTTGTTAGTAATTCTAAAAAGGAGAGACGAAACTCTACATCTTCCTCGCCTAAGAAATACAAAACTGAGCGATAGTGATTTTTCAACATCTGATAGACCTTTGGATAGGCTGTTGCTAGAGATATTTTGTACCTTTCACTTTCCCTAAAACTTTGATTAAACCTAAGTTGTAATCCTCTAGAAATATAGTCATTTCCTCCGGAACCAGATAATTTCGTTTTTGGCATAAGAGCGAATGGATGTCTATTCTCAAGTCTCTGTTTTGACTCCGTTTTAACTTCTTCAACACTTTTACCAGAGGAACTCTTTTTAGATATTTTTCCTGTTTTTGCATCAATCAGCCCCAGCTCAACCGGATACTGTGAAGTCTCGTTAAACCCCTCCGTAACAACTTTCATAGCTCCATTTTCAATCACTGCTTTTGATTCCTTGGGTGCTAACATAGTAATAAGAAAGTAGGTTTCATTATCCTCTGTTTCGTATATTTCTTCTGAAATATCGAGTGGGATATATTTCTTATTATAGTCACGAACCATTTTAAAGACATCATAGGTTTTAGGTTTTAGTTTTCGATCGTTCGTGTCGTATACATCAATCAACCAATACTCCCCTTCTTTAGGCTCATTGTAGCTTAGATAAGGCGCCGAACCTGGTACAGTACGATAGCGTGAAAACTTATCACTACTCGCTTTTAACTTATAGCTTTCTTGCATGATATAGCGCTCTCCACTTGCACCATTAGGTGTATTAAGTTGGTAGGCAAATTGTGGTTCATCTTTAGTAGCTTCTTTAATTAATTCTCTCTCATCACCATCGTCCCATTCGATGACTAGTGCGTCCCCGTTATGAATAAATTCATAGTCCTTAATTACTGGCCTCGGTTTCCATTGAACATACTGTCGCAATTCTCTTATACGAATTTGTTCTTTGATAGAGTACACAGAGCCAACTACCACGACGAATAAAGTAAATAAAAACATCTTTGACTTTAATAACTTAGGCATAAACAGTTCCTCCTAATCTCCCCCTCATTTTACCATCAATTCCCTCTTTTGTCAGTCAAATAAATAATGAGGCTGGGACAAAAGTCCTAGCCTCTCAATTGTTTTTGGATTGTCGAGCAAGACGCAGTGGTTGAGTGGGCTCTACTACGCTGATTTCATCAGCTTTTACAGCCATACTCAACTGTGCGGAGGTGGGACGATGAAATCGAATTCTAACGAATTACCGATTTCTGTCCCACTCTCATTTAAGTAGCATTACAAAAATAGATTTATTAAATCTTATTAGGATACCCAAGAAGACTCTTTTTAGTTTAATCCTCTAGTTCATCCTTTTGATCTTCAGAAAAAACAACTTCCCCATCTTTAACTTTGAAGGAGTATCTGAGCGTGTCAGCCGAATCATCTTTACGATTGGAATAATAGAAACTATAGGCACCATCTGGTAAATTGCTCGCATCTAGCTTTTTCACAGCCTTCCTCAAGTCTTGATCCGTAGTGACAGATGCACTATCATCGACAAAAATAGTCATACGTACAAGCTCTTGATCTATCAAAGTTTGAAAAGGGATTTGATAGTAGCCGGCAAAGTCCTTCTTTCCTTCTTTGAGATTTTGCTTAGCGATGCTATCCAGAATTTCCTCTTTTTCATCAGGATAAAAGTTACCTAAAATAATAACGAATTGAATAGGAAGACCGAGAGATTGCATCTTTATTTCCTTCTCTAGTTTTTCCTCGATATTTTTAATCGATTTCTGCTCCAAAAAAGCTTTCTTATAGTCCGGAAGATTAGTAATAGATGAACTTGACCAGTCATCATGAAAAGTTGTATCATGTTCCAATCGTACCGTTTGATCATCGTAAGTTTTCTCAGAGTAAGCGTAGCTTACGTGATAAGTTGGGAATTCTAGGGCAGTCCAAGATAACTTAGTGATGGTAACTTTGCCATGAAGATCATTTTCTTTACAAACTTCTGTAACAACCTCCTTGGCTTTTTTGTAGTCACTAGATGTCATGATCTTACAGCTAGAAAGACAAATGCAGGAAAGAAAAAATAGAAGCCCCAGCAATAGTTTGGAATAGTTTGATTTCATAACCTAACCTCCTTATGAAATTTACGAAATGCACAATGTCATTCTAGTTCTGATTTGGACTCTCTTTGAAATATTCGAAAAACTCCTTCTGATTCTTCACAACATGCTCTTGACCATCTTTTGAATATTCTGCTGGAATCCTATAATTGTAAAATAATTTTGAAGTATCCGAACCTCCCATTGGATAGAACAGCTCTAGAATAGATATATCAAAGTTGAGATCTTCTGGTCCAAGAAAGTATAGGTAGGCGTCCTCACCCTTTTCATAGTTTAAATCTGTTCTCTCACTATGCCCCTTACTTAAAATAGAATAGACTTTCGGGTAAGTAGACTTTAATGGAATCGTCTCGTTTTCATAATCTTTTATTTCATATCTTAAACGTGAATCAGAAAAAGAGATTTTTGAATCAAAATTATAATTCGGATTAGATTCAAAGGGATGGGTTACTTTATAGTTTTTTTCATCATCCTCTCGAAGTTGATCATACTCTTTTCCTGATGATGTTGTAAGTGAGATCTTTCCTGTTTTAACATTCATTAAGCCGACTTTTGTATTGAATTCCGTTTTCACATGAATGTTGCCTGGCTCAAACACATATTTAACTTTCGATCCTACTAAAATGCCAATGGAAAGATAGGTTTCTTGATCATCCTTATCATAATATAAAGAGCCCGTATTTGTAGCCAATGGAAGATAATCTTTATTGAGATCTCTTACAATTTTGAACATATCAAAGGTTTGCTTACTGATTCTATTATTTGCAGTGTCATAAATATCAATAAGCCAGTATTCTCCTTTTTCCGGTTTATGACTCCTATTATTGATACTATCAATACGAGAACCACCGAGAGTTTTATACTTCCTATAAGGCCCAGAAGTCCAAGCATCTGTTTTTAACTTGTAGCTTACTTGTGCAATATAGTATCCACGATTGCTCCCCTCTATAGGTCTCTGTACACTAATTTCCCTATCGTAATCTTGTGCCTCTAGAGCCTCATCCAATTCTTTTTGAGTTTCCCATCGGATCGCAACTGCTTTCCCATCTCCAATAAATTTAGATTCAACCAGTTTAGGACGAGGTTTCCAACTGATAAATTGTGTCAGTTCACGTTTATGAAGTTCATGCTGTATCTGCAATCCTCCTATTAGTAGGAGAAAAACTAACAATATATAAAACTTAAATGATTTCAAAATCTCTTTCATTCCATGGCCTCCTCATCTCACCATCATTTTACCATCAATCCCCTCTTTTGTCAGTCAAATAAATAATAGGCTGGATAAAATATCCAGCCTATTTAAACAAGATAAACAATAGATTAGTTTGACCTCCTTAGAATACTTGAGGAACTTCTTTTTTAGTTTGGATCTTCTAGTCCATCCTTTTGATCTTCATAAAAAACAACTTCCCCATCTTTAACCTTGAATGAGTAACTAATGGAATCGGCGTAACTATCTTTGGAATAGTAGAAACTATAGGAACCATTTGGTAGTTTGCTCGTATCTAGCTTTTTAGCTGCCGCTTTTAGGTCTTGCTCCTTAACGGACACGGTATCATCTACATAAATGGTCATACGGATTAACTCTTGATCGATTAAGGTCTGAAAAGGAATCTGATAGTAGCCAGAAAAGTCCTTCTTTCCTTCCTTAAGATTTTGCTTAGCGATGCTATCCAGCATTGACTCTTTTTCTTCAGTATAAAAGTTACCTAAAAAGCTAAAGAATTGAATAGGAAGACCTAGAGATTGTTTCTTTATTTCAGTCTCTAGTTTTTCCTCGATATTTTTAATAGATTTCTGTTTCAAAAACGCTTCCTTATATGATGGAAGATAACTACTATATGAATCTGACCAGTCATCTTTAAAAGTTACGTCCTCATCTTCCAATTGTACCGTTTGATCATCG
Organism: Streptococcus australis; assembly: GCF_040226615.1. GTDB lineage: Bacteria > Bacillota > Bacilli > Lactobacillales > Streptococcaceae > Streptococcus > Streptococcus australis_E. The sequence continues at coordinate 160,115 of NZ_JBCOAT010000002.1, forward strand.
TAGGTCTTCTCAGAGTAGGTGTAGCTTACATGATACTGTGGGTATTCTAGGGCAGTCCAGGATAACTTAGTGATCGTAACTTTGCCATGCAGATCATTTTCTTTAAAAACTTCTGTAACAACTTCCTTAGCCTTTTTGTAGTCACTCGATGTCATGATCTTACAACTGCTTAGAACCATCGTAAAGAATAGAATGGGAACTAAGAGTAAAAGGGAATAACCTTTATTTTTCATAGATCTACCTCCAAAAATAGAAAACTTCTAAAAGTTAGATAGAAGACTAGCAAGAACTAGATGATGAAGGGTTCTCACAAATTGAAATGCTCATCAACGTATTCAATTACCTAGCTCTATTCTACCATTATTTACAAGGAATGTCAGGAAAAACAAGAAAAGAGGCCGGGACAAAAGTCCTAGCCTCTCAATTGTCTTTGGATTGTTGAGCAAGACGCAGTGGTTGAGTGGGCTCTACTAGGCTGATTTCATCAGCTTTTACAGCTCTACTCAACTTTGCGGAGGTGGGACGACGAAATCGAATTCTACGAATTACCGATTTCTGCCCCCCTCTCTCTCCGTCAATTATTATAAATCATCCCCGTACTGGCTTGCTCTGACAATTCGACAAAGCCAAGGGATTGGTAAAAGGAAAGATTTTTCTCGCTCCGTTCAGTGACAAGAAGCCGTTGATAGACATTAGGAAAGGTCGCTAAAGCCTCTTCTAGGAGTTTCTTTCCGATGCCTTGGCGCTGGTAATCTGGTCGCACCAAGAGATCTTGCACCAACAGAACTGAGTGCCTATCTCCTACTAAGCGAATGTAGGCGACTAACTCTTCCTTATCATAGACCGCCAACTGCCATAGACTGGCTTTGACAGCTTCTTCTAGCATGGTTGGGTTATTGGTATAATTGGTCCAGCCGACCGAGCTGTAGAGTGCGAGTAGGTCTGTCATCGCTGGAATCTCTTGTTTGTACTCTAACATCTTAACTCCTTTTTAGGGTATAGTGCTGGAAGAAGGCGATATCTCTGTAAGGGGACTCTTGGCAAACGGCCAGCTCCATCTTGAGCATAGACTCTCGCCAGCCTTCTTGTCCTTTAAAGCGATTGTCCTGCAAGGCGTAAAAGACACGAATTCCTTGGTAGTCCTGAACTTCGAGGGCTAGGTCTTCTACTGCTCTATCTAGATCATAGGCCTGGGCCAAGCCCATGGAGTGGGTTTCCAGATCCTGACCTGCTAGGAGATCGAGCGCTTTCTGAGTATCATTTTCAAAGACGACGGTCTGCAGGACGCGTCCAACCTCATTGTGCTTGACGATGGATAGGAGACCATCTGGTTTCAAGAGACGGGTAAATTCTTCAAGAAGTAGCTTGCGATCCTCTACATACTCCAAGACATTATGGCAAAGGATGACATCAAAGCTGGCATCTTCAAGGCTTGCTAACTGGTCCAGACTTCCTACCAGTTGCTGGTAGGAATGTTCTTGGGCCCGCAAGGCTACCATTTCTTCATTAGGCTCCACAGCAAGGACTTCATTATCTTTCGCTAAGTGGTTAGCCACCAGGCCAAAGCCACTGCCAAAATCAAGGACTCGCTTTTCCTTGATGTCCTGTAATTGGTCAAAAAGGATATCATAATAGAGCTGTCCCCAAGGTTTTCGGATGTTTTCTAAATAGGCTTGAATATTTGCGGCCATCTGGCTCCTCCTATTTGTAGTTAAACATCTTGCTGGCCAGCTTGTCTGAGATGCGAGGGAAAAGAGTATAGAGCTTGTGGGTCAGGTTCAAGAGCCAAGGAAGATTAAGCTCGCGTTTTGGTTTTCCAAAGTTTTTAACGATCCTCTTAGCCACAAAGTCTGGTTCCAAAATGTAGCGGTCCACAGCCTTGACATAGCTTCCGTCAGGATCTGCCTGATCAAAGAAACTAGTCCGAATGGGGCCTGGATTGACCGTCGTCACATAGACACCAAAAGGCATGAGTTCCAAGCGTAGGGCATTGGAAAAGCCAATGGCCGCAAACTTGGTCGCCGAATAGAGGCTAGATTTAGCAGTTGCGACGAGACCCGCCATGCTGACGATATTGATAATGTGCCCCTTGCCAGCTGCCTTCATGTGCGCCCCTACCAAACGTGAAAACTGCATCAATGCAAAGGTGTTGACCTCAAACATCTCTCGCACCTGCTGGTCAGAAATGCTATCAAACTCTTCAAAGATCCCATACCCAGCATTGTTGACCAAGACATCGATCTTTCCATAGCGCTGATAGAGCTCTTCGACTAGCTGTTGGATAGCTGATGGATCTGTGATATCGATCCCGATGCATTCGGCCTGAGGATGGCCGGCATAGAGGTCTTCCAGTTTTTCTTGATTTCTTCCTAAGAGAATCAGCCGGTCTTCAGGGAGGAGCTTGACCATTTCCTGTGCCAAGCCTCCACTTGCTCCTGTGATTAGAATGGTTCGCATCTTAGATCTCCACTTCTTCCAAATCTTTGACCACATAGACATTTTCAAAAATGCTGGACGCATCCTTGCGCAATTGGCTGACGTCCTTGGAGAGGAAGCGGGCACTGATATGGTTGAGAAGAAGGCGTTTGGCCCCTGCTTCCCGCGCCACTTCTGCCGCCTGCATATTGGTCGAGTGTCCGTGCTTCCGAGCAATCTTTTCATCTCCCTTGCCATAAGTGGACTCATGCACGAGGACATCTGCATTGACGGCAAGTCTGACGCTAGCATTGGTCTTACGTGTATCTCCCAGAATCGTAATGACCTTACCAGGTCGAGGGGCTGAGATATAGTCCGCCGCAATGATCTTGGTGCCATCTTCTAGGGTGACATCTTGGCCTTTTTTGACCTGACCAAAGAGCGGGCCAAACGGCACTCCTGCTGCCTTGAGCTTGTCTGCATCCAACGTTCCTTCCAGGTCTTTTTGCATGATGCGATAGCCCACACAGAAGATGGTATGGTCTAAGGCCTCAGCATAGACCGTAAACTTATCTGTCTCCATGATTTTCCCAAGCGAACCTTCATCGAACTCATGAAAATGGATCTGATAGGGTAGGCGAGAACCGGAAACTCGCAGGCTGGTTAAGACAAAGGATTTGATCCCAACCGGTCCATAAATCTCTAGATCAGTCTGCTCTTCATTGGCCTGAAAAGCCCGGCTAGAGAGGAAACCTGGCAAACCAAAGATATGGTCCCCGTGTAGATGGGTGATAAAAATCTTGCTGACCTTTCGAGGACGGATGCTGGTTTCTAAGATTCGGTTCTGCGTCCCTTCCCCACAGTCAAAGAGCCAGACTTCATTGATTTCATCCAGGAGTTTGAGGGCTAGACTAGAGACATTACGAGATTTGGACGGTTGTCCCGCACCCGTTCCTAAAAATTGAATTTCCATTGTTTACTTTCTAACTAATATAGATCATAGCGGTCCGATTCTTGGATCGAACAGCGATTTTTCCAGGGTAGGCAGTGGCTAATTGAACCAATTCGTCCTGGTTGTAACCAGATAGACGGATACTACCATCTGCCAGCTCTTCAAGATTCGACAAAGCTGACAATTCCTTGGTCTCGACTACCTCTTGTTCCCTAACAAGACGCATCAAAATCAAGCCTTCCTCTTCATAGACGAGGTAGTGAGGAAAAATTTGCGCTATCTCAAACAAGAGGTCCATGCGAATGGTTTCAGCTTGCTGGGCAAATACTTGCGCCAATCTCTTCTCTCGGTAGCAAAAACCATAGGCCTTGCCAGAAAGATTGAGACGGACAAAGGGTTTCTCCTCCTCAAAACTGGGACTCGTCTGATAAAGGTCAAAGGCCTCAGTGACTTGTTCATAATAGTCAGTTGCTGCTTCCGGGCTTTTCTTTTGGTAGAGCTCAGCGAAGTAGGCGTTGATGACACTAGGTGGTGGCGTGATAAACTGAAGCTTCTGCTCTTCTGTCAATCCCGCCAAGACCCGATCTAAATAGACCTTGTCTAGACTGGTATAGCCACCGTAGCTGAGGGCGATGTTAAGATAATCCATGGTGATAAAACTCCTCTAGTCTCCATGCATTTTTAGGGGCGATGAAGCCTGTTATGACCTCACCAGGCTCCTCATAGGAACGCTCGGTCAGAATGGCCATGGTCTCCAATTCATGGATGCGGTAGGCTTGCTCAAAAGGAACCTGAATCGTAAATGGCTGGAAGAGCTCTTGCATCTTTTCAAGTAGAATGTCCTGAAGTTTAGCCCGACTATCGGGATCCTTGGCCGAAACCAGGCGGTAAGGTGTCTGTGTCGGGGTAAAGTCCTTGACCTTGTCTGCCTTGTTGTAGAGGGTCAAGCGTGGAATATCCAGCATCTCCAAATCTTTCATAATCTGAAGGACCGTCTTTTCATGCTCTTCATGGTTGGGATCAGAGGCATCGATGACATGGACCAAGAGATCCACATTCTTGCTCTCTTCTAGGGTCGACTTAAAGCTGGTCACCAACTCTGTCGGCAAGTCCTGAATAAAGCCAACCGTATCTGTCAGAGTTACTTGTAAATTCCCTGTTAGATGAATGCTCTTGGTTGTCGCATCCAAGGTCGCAAAGAGTTCATCTGCTTCATACTGGGTCTTACTGGTCAAGGCATTCATAATGGTTGACTTGCCTGCATTGGTGTAGCCAATCAAACCAATTTTAAAAACAGAGGATTCCAGACGTTTTTCTCGAACCACTTCTCGATTCTTCTCAACCACCTTGAGTTGACGCTCAATATCGGTGATTTGATTGCGGACACTCCGGCGGTTCAACTCTAGCTGACTTTCCCCTGGACCACGGGAACCAATCCCCCCGGCCTGCCGGCTGAGCATGATTCCTTGACCCACGAGACGGGGCAAGAGGTACTTGAGTTGGGCTAGATGAACTTGGAGCTTGCCTTCATGGCTCCGTGCCCGCATGGCAAAGATATCCAAGATCAGCTGCATCCGGTCAATGACCTTAACACCCAAAATTTCTTCTAAATTCACATTCTGCCGAGGAGTCAAACGGTTGTTAACGATAACTGTCGAAACCTCATCTGCATCCACCATTTGGGCAATTTCTTCTAGTTTTCCAGAACCGACAAAGGTCTTGCTGTCGTATTTTTCTCTCTTCTGAGTGTAGACACCTACGACTTCTGCCCCGGCTGTCTTGGCTAGACTGGCCAACTCCTCCATGGACATGTCAAAGTTTTCCATCCCTTGGAGCTCGACACCGACAATGAGGACCCGCTCCTGTTTTTTCTCAGTTTCTATCATCTAAAAATCTTTCTATATCTTGGAGAACCCGCTCCTTAAAGCCTTCTTCTCCAATCTGGTAAAAATGGACCATCATCCGATTGCGGAACCAGGTCAACTGGCGTTTGGCAAAACGGCGTGTATTTTGTTTGAGTTGCTCCAGGGCCTCTTCTAAATTTTGCTCCCCCTTGAAATAAGGGAAGAGCTCCTTGTAGCCAATCCCTTTGGCTGCCTGAACCTCAGGATGGTTGTCATAGAGCCACTGGGCTTCTTCAAGCAAGCCCTGCTCAACCATAAGATCCACCCGTCGGTTGATGCGGTCATACAAGGCTTGGCGATCATCGTCTAGACAGATGATATAGGGCTCATAAGCTGGAGCTTGATTTTCCAAGTCCTGACCGAAATGGGCGATCTCTAAAGCTCGCATGGCCCGTCTACGATTGATCTGCGGGATCTCCATTCCCTCTTTCGCTACTTGGTCAAACAGTTCTTCATTTGTAAGAGGAGACAATGACTCCCGATAGGCTAGGATATCCTCATGGGCAACATCCCCTCCTAGGTGATAGCCTTCTAAGAGACTCTGAACATAGAGACCTGTCCCTCCAGCAATAATAGGAAGATGGCCCCGTTCTTGAATCTCTTCGATGGCTTGGCTGGCCTCTTTGACAAAATCATAGGCTGAGTAGGTCTCTGTCACCTCACGCACATCAATCAGATGATGGGGAGCTGTTGCCTGCTCCTCTGAACTAGCCTTGGCCGTTCCAATATCTAGTGTGCGGTAGACTTGCTGACTGTCCCCACTGATGACCTCGCCCTGAAAGCGCTGAGCCACCTCGATAGCGAGGGCTGTTTTTCCAACAGCGGTCGGCCCCACTATCACAATTATCTTGTTTTTCATCGTTTTTCCTTGCAAAAATCGCATTTTTTCGTTACCATATATTATAACATAAATATTTAAAGTTCAGAAAAGGAGAAATTCTCATGGCTAAAGGATTTGGTAAAGGTTTTGTTACTGGTGTTGCTGGTACAGTTGCGGCTGTAGCAGGTGCAGTTTACACATTCAAGAAAAAAGTAATCGAGCCTGAAGAACAAAAAGCAGCTTTCATCGAAGAAAACCGCAAAAAAGCAGCACGTCGTCGTGTATCACACTAATCCAACAAAAAGCTCCGGGAAACCGGAGCTTTTTTGTGTTCTTATCGTTCTTTTAACATCTTAGTCGCAAGGTCTAGCATCTCCACTGCCTTTTGGTAGTGCTCGTCCAACAAATCGTAAACGGCATCTTCCGACAGGACACCACAATAGACCTCTTCAGGAAAGTCTGGTTGATTGGACAGTTCGACATCCTCCATATAGACCTGGCTAGTGTAGTAATCGCGAAGGGCGATATAGCGAGACTGGCCAGCTTCCACTCGTTGCAAACAGGCTTCAAGCTCTTCGATTAAGCCTTGGTAGGCGTTGAGATGGCCTTCCATCTCTTGAATTCGTTCGATAGGGGTCATGATTGTTCCTTTCTATCTGCTAGAGAAACGACTTGCAATTGCTCTCCTCCTAGTAGGATCAAATACGATTCGATGCAGTCTACACCATAGGAGCGACGGAGGGCTTCTGCGTAGAGTTCCAGTTGGGCTTGGTAGCGATCTAGCATGTCCTGAGGGTTGCGGTAACGGTCTGTCTTGTAGTCAAAGAGAAGGATCCGATCTTCCAGAAGGAGGTAACCGTCTAAGATCCCCCGAACCACAAAATCCTGACCACTAGTTGGATCCGTCTTGAGCATGGAAAATGGGGCTTCACGATGGACCTCGTCTGCCTCCTTGAGCATGAGTTGGCCCAAGTCAGTCTGGAAGAAGGCCAAAACCTTCTTGAGGTCGATCCGCTCCTTGACTGCTGGGCTGGCATTGACCTCTTTGAGAACCATTGCTAGGCTCTCCATCGTTGGCATCATCGTCAATGGAATCCGTTGCATCAGTTCGTGTAGGGCACTACCGACTGCTGCTCCTGTTACAGCTTCTTCCTTGCCGAAGTTTGGAAACTCAAAGCTTGGTAATGGGACGTCCGCTTTTTCCATGAGATCCACTCCTTCCATATCTTGGATGGGTTCATAGAATTTTTTAATTTGACTCGGTGTCCGTACACTAGGGAGTTGGATAGCTGCTTGATACTGGGTATTGAGTCGGTCCACAGATTCTAAGACATCTAAGGCCCGGCGGATCTCTTCTGATTGGCGGTTGTCCTTGAGGTCATCGACTGGGAGAGATGTCTTCAACTCCAAGTGACCGATTTGCTCCGGCGTCAAGTCTTGGTCGGTCACAAAGTGGGTCTGATAGGCCAAGTGTTGCTGGGCAAAAACTGCCTGAATAGCGTAGAGCCAGTCTTGGAAACAATTGATCTCCTTGCGAAGAGCTGGGCTCAAGCGTCCATTGACACTGGCTCCCCATTTTCTCTCTTCCAACTTATCCTGCCGCCCCTTACCGACCAAGTAGAGCTTGCGCTCTGCCCGGGTCATAGCGACATAGAGGAGGCGCATCTGCTCCGACAAGGCTGCCAGACGAATTTCCTCGACATTTCGCTGGTAGGGCAGGGTCTCAATGACCAAGCGTACCGACTCGGGAAGTCCCTCTTGATCAGACTCGACAGGAAGATTCGCAATATACTTGATGCCCACTCCATTCTTCCGGCTGATGACGGCATTGGTAGACAGTTCCTTGCCGACAAACTTTTTGTCAGTATTGAGGATAAAGACATAAGGAAACTCAAGCCCCTTGCTCTTATGAATGGTCATAAGCTGGACAGCATCCTTAGGAACTGCCTGGGCAACATTGGCCAAGTCGTGCTGATTTTCCAAAATCTTATCAATCATGGAAATAAAACGAGGCAACCCCTTGAAGCTAGAGCTTTCAAAGTCATTTGCCCGAAGGGTCAAGGCATAGAGATTGGCCTGCCGTTGGACACCATTTGGTAAGGCACCCACATAATCATAATAGTGGCGATCTTGGTAAATCTTCCAAAGCAGATCGTAAAGGGAGTGCGTCTGGGCATAGTCACGCCAGGCATCCAGTGTCTCCATAAAGCGAGTGAGTTTCTCTTTTAAGCTCGCATCGATCAACTGAGGAGCACTTCCAGTCTGGTCTAAGGCATGTTGCAGTTTCTCATAGAGATTTTCTGCTTTTTTGCCTTCACCTCTCTGTAAGGCTAAACGGGCCAACTGGTCCTCGTCAAATTCAAACATGGCTGATTTCATGAGGGCCACCAAAGGATAGTCCTGTAAGGGATTGTTAATGGTGCGGAGGGTATCCAAGAGGACCATGACCTCAACGGACTGGAGGTAGTTTTCCTCTCCCCCGTCCGCAACGATAGGAATCTGATAGGCTTCAAAGGCTGAAAGAACCTTGTCGTTCCGGGTCCGAGAAGCTGTTAAAAGCGTCATATCCTTGAAAGGTACCCCCTCTTCATTGTGGAGGCGGATGATCTCCTTGATGACCAAAAGGACTTCACCTGAGGATAGACTATCCCCTTCTTGCTCCTCGTCTTCACCTGTTTCATCCACTTCCTGACTGCCATTATAGAGCAGAAACTCTGTCTCATAGGCCGGTGTCGGCTCTTTCTTATCCGGATTTCCTGCAATCAAGCGATGGCTCTGGTCATAGAGTATTTCTCCAACTTCCTCATCCATGAGGCGTTCAAAGACATGGTTGGTCGCTTCTAAAACCTCTACATGGCTACGGAAATTCTCCTTGAGCAGGATCAACTTGCCATCTGCCCCTTCTTCTTGGTAGGCCTTAAACTTGTCATTAAAAATCTGTGGGTCTGCCTGACGGAAGCGGTAGATAGACTGCTTGATATCTCCCACCATGAAGCGATTGTGGCCGTTAGACAAGAGCTCCAACATCCGCTCTTGGGTGTGGTTGGTATCCTGGTACTCATCGACCATGACCTCGTGGTAACGCTCCTGATAGAGACTACGGATATGGGGGAATTCTTCAAGAATCTGGATGGCAAAATGGCTGATGTCGCCAAATTCAAAGGCATTTTCCTGCTTCTTGCGCTCTAAATAAGCGGTTGAAAAGGCTTGGACAAAGTCCCTGAGCAAGACCAGCAAAGGCAAGGGTTCATCCTTGAAGCGAATCTGATAGGTTAGCTGGTAGTGCTGGGAAGCTGCTACCCGCAAGGCTTCGATGCGTTCTTTGCGTTCATCATTGAATGCCGTAGCTAGCTCTTTCAGGTCTTCTTTTCGTGTCGTGATGGTCAGGCTTCGTCCTCCGCTGGCACGGGAGATCAAGACCACCCGCTCCAAGACCTCAAAAATCGCTTCCTGGCTGGGTTTCTCATTGAGACTAGCAATCAAGTCTTGAATAGCGGTGACATTTTCTTGGTACTTGGCTCCTGAAAATGCTTGTCCTTCATTTGCCAGATGGAAAGTAAAGAACGATTCCAATTCAAAGAGTTGCTCTTTTACCACTTGGGCTAACTGGTCCAAGGCTTCATCATAGTCCAGATCCTGATAGCCTTTGAGGAAGGACTCCTTCAACCAGATGAGAGGATCCGCAGTGGATTGGAGGAAGTCTACTAGTGCATAAACCTGCTCCTTAAAGCCAGCTAGCGACTTGCCCTTTCCTGTAAAGTTCTTAACTAGACGACTAAAGAGGCGGTCAGGACCTTGCTCCTCATAAAAGCGCTCAAAGACTTGTTCAAAACAGTCATTCTTGAGTAAGGACTGCTCGCTCGCACTTTGAAGGATGCGGAAAGTCGGCGAGAGGCCTAATAAATAGCCGTATTTGGAGACCAGTCGCTGCGTGAAGGCATCCATGGTCCCGATATCACTAGTTGGTAATTCTGCGATTTGTTGAGCCAAGTGGCGCATGAGCTCCTCATCCTTGGTAGACTTGAGGCTCTTCTCCAACTCCTTTTCTAAGCGTTCCTTGAGCTCAGTTGCTGCCTTAACCGTAAAGGTCGAGATAAACAATTGCTGGATGGAAACCCCTCGGTGCAATTGATCCAGGATCCGTTGGACCATGACAAAGGTCTTCCCAGAACCAGCCGAAGCTGATACTAGGATATTGGTTCCTGACGAATAGATGGCTTCTATTTGCTCAGGGGTCCGTTTTTGTTCCTTGTCAGACAGGGCCTCCTGGATTTGGAGGTCTTGAATCTGACTGTGACTTAAAAATTCAATTGGTTTCATTGATTCAATTCCTCCTTCATTTTTTCTATCCAGGCCTGACGGAGCTTGTCACCGACTGGGCGTTTGTCATACTGACTTAGGTCCAGTTTCTTCAAGAAACGGGCTTGTCCTAGGTGGCGATTGGCTTCAAATCCCGTAATCGATTTATATTGTTCTACATACGGAGCAATGCTTCGACCATTTTCAGTATAAGGGTTGATAGCAAAGTCACCCGACAAGATACCTTCGGCTGCTTGTTGATAGAGATGGGCATTGTAGAGCAAGAGCAGATCTAGCTCCTCTTGACTCAGCAACATGGCCTTGTTTTTCTCATAGCTCTCCCCTAATTGACTGGCTTGGTCTGCCAAGAAGAGCCCCTTGTATTGTTGGGATTTTAGAACCGCTTGGACAGCATCTTCGACCGCCTTGGTATCCTTGAGAGGCACCAAAGGATCCGTCATCTGCAAATACATGGCACCGAAAATCCCCTTGTCAGGATCAAACGCCTGAAAGTCTTTGATAGCAGATAGATAAGTTGGCAACTGGGAGTTGAGGCCATTATAGAACTTCTCAAAGTTAAACTTAGTCTCACTGGACTTATAGTCCACCACTCCCAAGGCCCCTGTCTCAGACAGCCGATCAATCCTATCAACCTTGCCCTTGACCAAGAGCGGACGACCATCTTCTAAGGTTAAGAAGGGGCGATCTTCTCGGCCGAAGAGAGCTTCCTCTCCAATGGTTTCAATACTGTCATTGTGGGCGAGGACACGACCAGTCGCCCGAGCTGTATCCAGGAGCAATTCTTTTGAAAAAGCGGCCATAGCATTCTCCTGATAAAGGAGGGCAAACTCTGTCTCCTGGCTGGTTTCGCGAATGGCCTTGTGCAAGCGCTCATCAAAATCTCCTTCTGAAGGATCTTTCAGCACCCGTTCAAAAATACGGTGCAAGAAATTCCCATGGCTTCTCGCGTCTGGGCGCAAGTGCCACTCCTCCTGCAAACCTAGGACATAGTGAAGATAATAGCTATATTGGTTTTGGTAGTAGGTGTTGAGAGCTGAGGCAGATAAAGACAGAGCCTGCCCTTTTGGATAAAGGACTTCCAGCGTCTCATCCTCTAAGACCTTGGTCGTCAAGCTGTGGCTGATTTGCGGGATATGCAAGCCTTCTGAAGCTAATTTCTTCCGAAGAATGCGAATGGCAACTGCCCAGAAGGTCGCTTCTTCCTTGCTCAACTCCTGGTCAATTTCTCCCTGGTGCAATTCAATCAGTCGAGCTAAGAGGGCCTGGTAAGACCCCATATCTTCACTAGAGGCCCTTGCCTTCTTCTCAATGACGGGTAGAGCAAGCGGTGCCTTGGTCAGCTCGAACAAGTAAGGGGACATCTTATCGTCCACCTCATTGACAAGAATAGGGCTGGATAAGACCAGCTGTTTGGTGGCCGCATTGAAGAGAGATAGGGCGACGAAGCGATTCTTCCGTAAGTTGTCCTGACTGGCAATTTGGAGATTAGCCTGTTGGTCTGAAGCTTGGTTCAGGACCTGACGCTCCTCATCCGTCAGCAAGGATTGGTCCTTGGCAATCTTAGGGAAACGCTCCTGGGTCAAGCCAATGGCATAGACATAAGGAGCTGATAAGGGCTCAATCAAATCATAGGACTGGACTGTCACCACATCCACTGTCGCTGGGACCGTTCGATAACTTGCCAACAAGATCCCTGACAAGAGAAGGCTAAGAAAATCATCTAAGGTCACCTTGATTTGATCAAAGACCTGGGCAAATTGTTCTAGCACATGGCTAAAGGACTTCCATACCTGGTCATAGCGTTCCATTTCCTGTTCAGAGCCACGACTGGCTAACTGTTGCATGTTTTGCGCCAACTGGGCATCTTGACAAAACTGGGCAAACTTTTTCAGTAGCCCCTGGCTGGTCTGGCTCTTGGTCTTGTAAAAATCCTGAAGGGGACCGATGACCTGCTGGCGAATCTGGTTGAGACGCTCTAGGTCAAATTTGTCATGGTGATTGGCTGTAAAGTCACGAGAAAAGGCAGCTAAACCCTTGATTTCTGCAAAGCGAACATATTGTTCAAAATGGTCGATGTCCTCTCGCGTTAGCGCCCCATAGAGCCCCGTCTTCAAGAGATTGACCACATCCTCGGTCAAAAACCGATAGCGACGAAGACGGTCCAAGGATTCCACCCATTGGACCAGGGGATGCTGGGACATGGACTCACTCTTTCCAAGATAAAAGGGAATCTGGTACTGGTCAAAGATGGTTTTGAGCTGGAGCTGATAAGCATCCACATCCCCCAAGAGGACTCGAATATCTTTGTAACGAGCTCCCTCATACAGACGCTGGCGAATGGAGCGGGCTACAGCCTCTAATTCTTCCTTTTGATGGTTACAGGTCCAAATCTCTACTGCTTCTCGATCTTGATCAAACAGCTCACCCTCTACCTCTGTAAAGTCATAACGAGCTTCCAAGATCCGCGTCATACGACTAAAGGCATCCTCTTTTCCTTGACCGACATAGCTTGGCGTGACCTGGTAGGTCCTAGCCAAGTCTAGCAGGAAGTCGACACTTGCCTGGTAGAGGTTTCCTTCACGAAAGGTCGAGCGATAGGCTTTCTCACTGGCGTATGCCCCAATAATGATCTCGACGCCCTTGTCGTGCAGTAAATGAACCAGGTAGTCCTCCTCGGCTGAGAAACGCGTAAAACCGTCAATTACTAGGGCCAAGTCTTTCAACTCCTCATCCAAATCTCCCTTGATAAGATGAGAGGCAAAACTAGCCAACTTAGACTCAGACTCAAAAGAACCTGCAACTAACTGGTCTTGAACAGCCTTCAAGATATGGATCAAGTCTTCTCTCTTCTCCTGATCTGGCAAGGCATCCAAGTCGGATGCTGTCATCTGGGCTGTCTGCAACTCATGAAAGAGCTGGATCAATTGTTGGATAAACTGGGGATCCTTCTTAAGACGGGCATAAACCTTGAGCTCTTCATCCGGCATCTGAGAAAGCACCTTAAAAAAGAGCATGCCAAGACCGATATCATCGAGCGACTGCTGCTGGTGACTTTCATTGAGTGTAAAATAGCGTGCCATCTGAGCAAAGCGCGTAATGGTGATGGCAAAAGAAGCCTTCTGGTCTATGAGTTGCAAGACTTTGTGCTCCTTCTCAAAAGATAGAGAGTTGGGCGCGATATAAAAGACCCGCTTCCCTTCTTCAACCAATCGATTGGCCTCATCCACCAAGACCTGGGTTAAAGGGGTTCGAATATCTGTATAGACTAATTTCATAATGTTAGGATTCCTGTAAAATGATAGTTCTATTATACCATCTTTGCGCCTTTTCTACAGGGATTTTCCCATCATTCAGGAGATTCAAAGCAGATAAAAAAACTGGACAAAACGTCCAGTTTTTCAAGCATTTAATTAACTTCCCCAGTTAATTAAAAGATAGAGTATGCTAGAGCCAAACATATCGGCCAAAGCATGCATGAGGAAGAATGGCAAAAGATTTTTGATCACCTTCTTGTAGAGGAAATAGTAGAAGAGTCCATAGATAACTCCGATGACCACTGCCCAAAGCAAACCTTGGTAGGTATGGAAGGAGATCCGAATCAAGATTGAATAAGCCAGTGCCCACCACTTGTACTTGTCATTAACAGATGTCATGACTCCTAAGAAGAAGAACTCTTCGTAGAAACCATTCAGCAAGGCATAAGCAATCGCCATGGGACTAAGCGCTAAGAACTTGTGAATAATCTGCATGGGATCGATATAAGGAAGGAGATTGATATTGAAGTAATCGTACTCTCCACTCACCGTTGTCACGATATCCCCAAACAGACCAACAATGGCAAAGATCAAAGGTACCCAAAAGAGGACGGACCATTTAAATCGAATTGGAAGCTGTTTAAAATCGAAATTCCTGAGCAGCAAGTAAGCCAAGGCAAGGGCTAATAAGATAATCTGTAAAGTAAAGTTACTGGAGTAGGCTGCCCCATCCGTTGCTGTATTGGTAGCTGTCTCCGTGGCTGTGCTAACGGTTTGCGCAACTGGTTGAAGACTGGCAAGGAAGAGTTCTGTAGACCAGACAATAAACTGCCCAAACATGATCGCAGTCACAATAGCGATATCATACCATTTGAGCTCTTTTAATGGCTTTTCAGGTCGTATAAATTTAAGAATGTTCATCATTCATCCTTCTATTCCCATAATGGAAGTGTTTTTGATAGTTCTACTATAAAAGAATATGCTTAAAGAAACTTTAATTCTTAGTTAGTAATAAAATACTATTAGTAAAGAGGCTGTGACAAAAGTCCTAGCCTCTCAATTGTCTTTGGATTGTCGAGCAAGACGCAGTGGTTGAGTGGGCTTTACTGCGCTGATTTTATCAGCTTTTACAGCCCTACTCAATTGTGCGGAGGTGGGACGACGATATCGAATTCTAATGAATGACCGATTTCTGTCCCACTCTCTCTCAGTTTGTTTCCTCTAAGAGGTCTTGGATTCTATCCAGATACTGGTTGTCTGTCACCGCCATCACGCGCACCCCTTCTGGCCAGATAAAGTCGGGACCAATCTGACTTCGCAAAGGCTGGTCTTCCGCATCTCGATAGCCAATAATATTGAGTTGATATTGGTCTCTGATTTCCAAGTCTCGGATGCTTTTTCCTACCCAGCTAGCTGGAACCGTAAACTCGACCACCACCACTTCTTCATCCAACTGGAAAACTTCAATCCCATGTTGGAAGAGAATCATCTTAGCTAGGGACATTCCCGCTTCCACCTCTGGTAGGATGACCAAATCAGCCCCAATTTTCTCAAGGACTTCCTTGGTCACTTCATTCTTGACCTTGGCAATGACATGCTCGACGCCAAGTGACTTACAGTGCATAACAGCCAGCACACTGGACTCCAGGTTTTCACCCGTCGCGATCACGACTGTGTCACAGGTACCGATATCAGCCGCATCCAAGAGGTCCAACTCCGTAATATCCCCGACAATTCCTGTTGTAATCATGGATTCATATTGGTTGATCACATCTGCGTGATCGTCAATTGCAATAATATCCACATCCTGATCCTGCAGAGTTTTCAGGACACTCTGTCCAAAAATTCCTAATCCTAAAATTCCAATGGTTCGATTCTCCATAAGTTTCTCCTATCCAATAATGATGTCTGCCTTGGCATACTGCAAGGTATCTGCTTTCTTGGCTTGGTAATTGTTCAAGCTAACCATGAGGGTCAAAGGACCAATCCGTCCGATAAACATGAGGACCATGATAATGCCTAGTCCCGCTCCATTTAAGGTTGAGGTTACATTGGCGGTCACTCCCACTGTCGCTAGAGCGGATACCACCTCAAAGACCAAATAAATAAAGCGTTGGCCATCCGGCGTCACCAAACAGATTCCTAATAGCCCCACTAAGAAGGTCAACTGGAAAATCACCGCCGTCCCAAAGGAACGTTGAACAATGTCTGGTGAAATCGTACGTTTTCCTAAATTGGTATGTGGTAGCCCCAATAGTTCCTTCCGAGCCAGGAGCAAGAGGACTAGGAAGGTGGTGATTTTCATGCCCCCTGCTGTCCCACCTGGTGCTCCACCTAAAAACATCTGCAAGAGATAGATGAAGAGCGTCACTGGTCGGACTGCTGTATAATCTAAGGAAGCAAAACCAGCTGTCCGCATGCTGACGGTTTGGAAAAAGCTGACCAAAATTTTCTCTCCCAAGGGGAGGGCCCCAATGGTTGCCGGATTATCAAACTCGGTCAAGAGACTGGTTACTGTCCCAAAGAGAAGGATCGCAGCTGTTAACCAGAGAACCACCTTGGTATGGAAGCGAAGAGTCCGCCGTCCTGATTGATTACGGGCCTTGGTAGCGAGGTCAAACCAGACCATAAAGCCCAATCCACCAGTAATAATAAGGGCAGACAAGGTCAGGTTCACCAGCCAATCGGTCTGGAAACTCATCATACTATCGCCCCCAAAATTATCAAAGCCCGCATTACAGAAAGCGGAAACCGCGACAAAGATAGAGTTAAAGATTCCATGGCCCCAACCAAAGCGAGGAATGAAGCGAATCATGAGGAGCAAGGCCCCCAGTCCTTCGATGGTAAAGGTGGTAATGAAAATAGAACGGACAAAACGGGCCAAGCTCTGGTTATTGCTAAAGCTAAAGCTGTCCCGAATGGTCTGTCGGTCCTTGTAGCTGAGTTTTTGACGACTTTCCATAAAGAAGAGACCGATAAAGGTCAAGATCCCCAGGCCACCGATCTGAATCAAGAGCATACAGATCAACTGCCCCCAAGCATTGTAGGTCGAGGCTACTGACTGGGTAAAGAGGCCCGTCACACAGACCATGGAGACTGCTGTAAAAAGGTGGTCGACATAACCTGCTTTTGAGCTTGCTTGCTGGACAAAAGGCAGACTCAATAAGAGGGAGCCAATTAAGATAACCAAGAAAAAGCTGAAAAAGATCCTCCTTGCTGGAGACAGACTTTTCATCTTGGACTGCCATTGTTTAATTAATAATTTGACTAACATAGCTTCATTGTACCATAAAAAGAGAATAGACCTACAAGTGAAGAACCATTTCTAGGCACAATTCTAAGGCTTTATCGAATGCTTCAGATCCCCAGTCACGCTGGTCATAATTTTCCAGGTCTGCAAGAGAATCTGCGGTAAATAGGAGCAAGCCCCAAACCGCATCACGAAGCTGGGCTACTGCTGCCAGTGAGGCGCACTCCATCTCCACCACACTACACCCTTCTTCAATGCGATAGGCCACCTTGTCAGGCGTTTCTCTATAAAAGCCATCCGTCGACCAGGTCATGACCTCTTGATAGGGAATGGACTCTTGTTTTAGGACCCTTTCAATGGCGGTCAATGCACGACTGTCCACTTCGATATAACGGGAGGGTGCTACATAATGGTAACTAGCTCCCTCATCTCGCAAGGCTTTTGTTGGGATTAAAAAGGCATTTTCTTCCATGTCTACCAAGACGCCACAGCTACCTGCCGAAATCATCTTCTTCACCCCATAGCCAATTAACCAATCCATGAATTGAGCTGCTGGTGCAGATCCAACTGGCGCTTGGGCTAAGCAGATTTCCTCTCCTTGGTGCTCCATGACATAAACCGGATAGGTCTTGGTAGCTGAGACAAAGCTAGCTACTTGTTTGGCTCCAGCAGCTTTGGCAAAGCGGTCAATCTCATCCTCTAAGAAAGCATAAACGCATTTATCAGGCAAACGCAAGTCTAACCCCTCATGGGTCGGCATAATGACTGCCTGTGGGTTGTCGTCAAACTCTAAAATAGGAATTTCATGTTTATGGATCATCAGCTACCTCCAAACTTTGTTTGTAACATTATATAAGTCCATCTAGCCGGTGTCAAGAAGAGATAGCAAAAAGGACTATTTCCCTTCCATGGCAACTCCCCTTCTAATGAATACCTTCAACTATGATATAATGGGGACAGTACAAGGGAGGAAACCAATGTTACAAGAACTAGCTTTTACAGGCCAATGGAGACACTACCAAAAACGCGTCCTCGATAAGAGTGAGGCTTTTATGGCGGATGGCCACCTGCATTTGGTAGCAGCTCCTGGCTCTGGGAAAACAACCCTGGGTATCGAATTTATCCGGCGCTTTGGTCAGCCAACCCTGATCTTGGCACCTACGGTCACCATTCGTCAGCAATGGGTCGACCGGATTGTCCAGGCATTCTTGAAAGATGAAAGCCAAGCGGAGCAATTGATATCTCAGGATCTCAAACATCCTAAGCTGATTACAGTGTCTACCTATCAGGCCCTCCACAGTGCCATGAATCAAGTCGTCGGTCAATCGCAAGCTGAGGATAGCGATGACCAGGCAGAGATTGAAACATTTGATTTCAAAGGCTTTGATATCTTTACTACTTTCAAAGACATCTCACTGGGAACCCTTTGTTTAGATGAGTGCCACCACCTGCGCAATGAATGGTGGAAGAGTTTGGAAGCCTTTCGCCAAGCCTTCCCTGACTTAAAGATGATCTCCCTCACAGCTACCCCTCCCTATGAAGGGGATCCTGCCCTTTGGGAACGCTATATCCGCATGTGTGGTGAGATTGATGAGGAAATCACGGTTCCCGAATTGGTCAAGGAAGAGACCCTTTGTCCTCATCAGGACTATGTCTACTTTGCCTTTCCAACCAAGGAAGAGCAGGCTCAGTTGGACGCCTTTAGCCAACAAAAGAATGCTTTCTTGCAACAACTGACTTCCGATCCCCTCTTTTGTCAATACCTGCAATCCTGTCAGGCCTTATCTGGTCAGATCAGCGATGATGAATTGCTCAATGAGCCCATGTATCTCTCTGCTACCCTGATCTTTCTTCGGAGCAAGGGAATCGCCTTTCCCAACCGTTTCCAGGACCTTTTAGGAGCTAAAAAACTACCTGCCTTCACCATGGACTGGCTTGAAACTCTTCTGCAAGGCCTGCTCTTTCAGGTTCCCCACTGGTACAATCTACCAGAAGAATACGAAAAGCAACTCCTCCATGAATTAAAAGCAGCTAGCTTAATCGATCGAAAACAAGTCAAACTGGTCCGCAATAAAAAACAAGATCTCCTGCTCAATCAATCCCTTGGAAAACTCAATGCGGTTCGAGAGATTTTCAAGGCGGAATACCAGGCACTTGGAAGCCAACTGCGCCAACTGGTTTTAACAGACTATATTCGCCAAGACTTTGAAGTTCATCTAGGGGACAAGGACGCCCAATTCACTCAGTTGGGAGTTCTCTCATATTTTGAATCCATTCGCAGGGAAAGCATAGAGCTAACGACCCCTCCTGCCATCGCTGTCTTAACAGGTAGTATCGTCATCATCCCAACAGTTGCGAAGCCAAAACTAGAAGAGCTTCTAGGAGCGGATCGACTGACTTACCAAAGTGTTGGCCAATTATCTCCTGATGACTTTCTCAAGGTTCGCTTGGTAGGTTCTCAACATGATTTGGTGACAGCTGTGACCCAGCTCTTTCAAGAGGGGCTCATCCAAGTCGTGATTGGAACCAAATCTCTTCTAGGAGAAGGCTGGGATGCTCCTTGTGTCAACTCCCTGATCCTAGCGAGTTTTGTCGGTAGCTTTATGCTCAGCAACCAAATGCGAGGCCGTGCCATCCGAGTGTGGCCCCAAGATCCAGACAAGACCAGTAACATCTGGCATCTGGTCTCCATCAATCTTTCCCTAAAGAAATGGTATGAAAAGTCCGATCTTGAAAAAGAAGAGATCGAAGCCATCACTGATCAGCTGAAACAATATAGTCCTGATCTGGAGCTCTTAGAGAGACGGATGAAGCAATTTTTAGGCCTCCACTACAAGGAACCCTTTATCGAATCCGGTATCGAGCGTCTGGCCTTTGACAATATCCGCTATACTAAAAAACAGTTACAGAAACTCAACGAAGAGACCTTAGAGCGCTCCACTCATCGTCAAGAACTTCGGGATGGCTGGCAAAAAGCTCTTCCGATTCTTGAGAATATGGAGATAGCAAACGAGGTACAAGTGGATAAACACTTCCTGCCTCTGGCCCTATTTTTTGATGCCAGAAAGCTAGCTCGCTGGCTGACGGCTGCTACTTTGACCGATTCTTTCGCCAACCTTATTTACTACTCACATAGAGGTGGAAGGAACACTGTTTCTCTTATTCTTCTATTCGTCTTAGCTGTTCTCGCACTCCTTGCTTGGCTACGCTACTACCTCTATAAGAGTCCTTATAAACGCATGGAAGTATTTGGAGAAGCTGTCCGTCAAGCCTTATTAGCTTCTGGACAGATTCAAACCCAGGAGACCCGCATCCAAGTGGTCCGAGATAGGAAGGATGCCATCAACACGCTGATCTATATGAAGGGCGGAACCATGCGAGAGAAAGAACTCTTCTCGCAAACCATGATCGAATTTTTCGCACCGATTGAAAACCAGCGTTACATCCTAAAAGCCCAGGAAAAAGTATCCGACCAGACAGAATATTTCGCCGTGCCAAGCCTCTTTGACAAACGTAAAGAAGAGGCCCAAGCCTTTGTCGAGCAAATCCGAAAGAGCCTAGGTAAGTATGACCTGGTCTATACTCGAAGTACGGAAGGTCGTGCCATTCTCCTAGATGCTCGCATCAAGGCCTTAGCCAACAAACAAGAGCGAACCTTCACCAAGAAACAAGTGATGTCGAATTTGAAATAAGAATTGATTTCACTACAAAAAAATCTAGTAGATAATTTCTACTAGATTTTTTCGTTAGTTAATCACAATCATGGCCTTAATAGTCTTGCGTTCATCCATGTCTTTATAGGCTTGATCAATCTCGTCCAAGCTATAGCTATGGGTGAAGACGCGTCCTGGATTGATGTCGCCATCAAGAACAGCCTTGAGCAAGAACTGTTTGTCATAAGTTGTTACGGAAGCTGCCCCTCCTGCAACAGAAATGTTTTGCGCAAAGGTCGAACCAAGAGCACGGTTATTGTAGTGAGGGACACCGACAAATCCTAAGCGCCCTCCATTGTGAAGAACCCCAAGGGCTTGATCGACGGCTGCTGCAGTACCGACACATTCAAGGGCAACATCTGCTCCTCCACCAAGGATTTCACGAACCTTGGCAATGCCTTCTTCCCCACGCTCTGCTACAACAGCTGTTGCACCAAATTCCAAAGCCATTTGCTGACGGTCTTCATGCCGACTCATGAGGACAATTTGCGATGCTCCTCGCATATTGGCAGCAATCACAGCGCATTGCCCCACGGCTCCGTCCCCGATGACAACCACTTTATCGCCTCGTTTTACATGAGCCACACGCGCTGCATGGTAGCCTGTCGGCATGACATCTGCTAGCGTCAAGAAGGATTTGAGCATAGCTTCGGTATAATCTGATGGTTGCCCAGGGATTTTGACAAGGGCCCAGTTGGCGTATTCGAAGCGCATGTACTCCGCTTGAACCCCATCAGACCAGTTGGTGCCGATATGGTGGTCACAGGTCCCATCATAGCCAGCACGACATGCATCACACTCCCCACAACCATGAGTGAAAGGGGCGATGACAAAGTCTCCCGGTTTCACCGTTGTAATAGCTTCTCCGATTTCTTCAACGATCCCAATAGCTTCGTGACCACTATTTTGGTGCCCCTCTTCAATATCTGGATTGCGGTAGCTCCAGAGATCAGAGCCACAGACACAGGTGCGAACGATGCGGAGAATGACATCATCTGGTGCTTCGATATGTGGACGCTCCACTTCTACGAGGCCCACTTGCCCAGCTTTTGTATAAACTGTTTTCTTCATAGGGACGACCTACTTTCTATTGCTTACTTACCTATAGTATACACTTTTTATCGAGCTCTAGCCCACTTCCTGGTTTAAAACTCCATCATTTAATCATATTTTTCCCATACTTCTTTTCTAGCATTTTCTTAATCAGATAGGGCATCTTGACATTTTCTCGACCTTTTTTAGCAATCAATTTTTTGACGAAATCAGGCATCTGAATATCTTTTTCTGCTTCCAAAATCTGACCTGTACTTGAAGGAGCTTCCAACTCATCAAAAGTCTCTAGCTGAGGTTGATAGTCACTATAGTCACCATCTATATGAGACTGAATGGTTGACAGAAGGGCTTTAATCAGTCGTGAATCGCTATTTGGCATAGGAGGTCGGTGATAAGCCACTCCGAGCTCTTGGCATAGCTCCTTACACTCCACATCATTATCAAAAAGAACCTCAATATGCTCACTAATAAAGGCAATCGGAACAAAAATATAGTGGTTCGGGTGTTCACTCTCATCTCGCAGGTATTCTAAGACATCTGGTTTAATCCAAGGAATACCTATATCACTCTCACTCTGCCATGTATTAGTGTACTGCTCTTCCTTTAGCCCTAAAATCTCCGCAATCAAGCGACTATTGTCATAAATCTGGTCGATATAGGGGTCACCGAAATCTATTGCCAAAACTGGGACACTGTGGGCTGAAAAAATCACCCTAAAGCTGTCATCTCCAATCTTATCTAAAATCTTTTGGATCTCATCAGACCAATAGTGAAGTAGGTCATGTTCACGGTACCAATCCTTGATAATTTGGAACCTAATCTGCTCACTTTCTAAAAATTTCTCATATCCCATGACAGAATAGTAGGAATAATGGGGCTCCAGAATCAAACACAAACACTCTTTAATTCCATCTAACTCCATTTCTTTGATCACATCTGTGATGAAAGGGCGGGAAAATTTGTTGGCAAAGTAAACCGACGCTTGATTTCCGAGAGCAGTAGCAACCATGTCCACTTCTTCTCTAGTTATCCTTTGGAGTGGGGTTCCACCGATTCGGACGTAATTGTCATATAAAGTCTGAATTTCATGTGGTTCAGGACGAACCCCACGGCGTATATTTGTGAAAAATTCCGCTACTCCTTCATAGGTAATCTCTTCTGGTGAACCAAAAGTCATCATCAACACAGCTCTTTTACTCATAACTACTCCTTACTATATACTTTCCACTATTTTACCATGAAAAGGCTTACCTTAGGGAACTTAGTATCAAAATAACTCTTAAAGGTAGACTTTAAGAGTTGAAAAACAAACCTTAATGATGGTGGTGGTGATCATGTCCATGACTTTGACTGGCTTCCAGCTCTTCGATATTTCGCTTGTGGGAGCGGTGAGTTGCTAGGTCTTCATCCACTTCGATGGTGACATTTTGAAAACCCCTCTCTTTGAGCAAGTCTCGGATAGACTCTTTACAGACTTCCATCTGCTCCATCTGATTGAGACAAACATGAACAATAGCATTTTTCTCTAGTCCATCCATGGTCCAAAGATTAAGCTGATTGATACTTGCGACATGGTCCAACTGCTCTAAATCACTCTTAACTTGATTGATATCTACCCCTTCTGGCACAGCATCCAGGAAAATCTTGAGCGTGCTCCAAAAACGTGGAATGGCTTTGGACAGAATAAAGAAGGAAATAGCAAGAGACAAGAGGGGATCTAGGATATACCAGTCTGTAAATCGGAGGACAAGGGCCATCAGAATGACTGCCAACCAACCTAAGGTATCTTCCAAAAAATGCAGGCTGAGAATGGATTCATTCTTGGTTTGCCCCTTGCGAATGACCAGACTCGCCAGCACATTGACACTGATAGCAATCATTCCCAACCAAAGAAGCCCTTCGTCATTGACGGGCTGAGGGTGGAAAAGCTTGCTTACATTTTCTAAAATCACCATACCAGACCCTGTCATCAGAATGACTGCCGTTACTAAAGCCCCTAATAAGCTAAAACGCTTGTAGCCTAGGGTATAGCGACTATCTTCTTGACGATTAGAGATCGTTTCTAGAAAGGCCGAGAGGCCAATGGCTAGAGCATCCCCCAAGTCATGGACCGAATCAGCGAGAACAGCACTGGAACCAAAAACCCCACCCGCAATAAACTCAACAATGGCAAAGCTCAGATTCAAGAAAAAAGCCAGCCAAACAGCACGTTTTGAACTCATTTTTCTACCTTCCTTTGGTATAATAGTAATAGAATTATCTTTTCACTAATATTATCTCTAACTCTAAAAAGAAAGGATAGGGGCAAACTGTTTAGGATGTACGTTACTGAACAATTTGTTCAAAGTGTCCATATGACAACACAGGATCGTCGTATTACCAAAACTAGAAAAGCTATCTATCATGCTTTTTTACACTTACTCAACCAAAAAGACTACGACATTATTACCGTTCAGGAAATTATTGACCGTGCTGATGTGGGGCGTTCAACTTTTTACAGCCATTACGAGAGTAAGGAACTCTTGCTGGATGAACTCTGCCAAAAACTCTTTCACCACCTCTTTGAGCGAGATGATCAGCTCTCTCCCCAAGACTACCTAGCCCATATCTTTCAGCATTTCAAGGAAAACCAAGATCATGTGACCAGTCTCTTGCTTTCCAAAAATGATTATTTTATCCGGCAACTGAAAAAAGAACTGGAGCACGACGTCTACCCCATGGTAGTTGAAAAACTGATTCAATCGCACCCCAACATCCCCCACTCCTATCTCAAACACCTGGTCGTAACCAACTTCATTGAAACCCTGACTTGGTGGTTGAAAAAAGGCAAGACTTACACCGAACAAGAAGTCATCCAGTTTTATTTGGAGATTTTAAACATCTCTTCTAACTAAGGTGTGACTTTACATCATGTATCATAGAAAGGAAAACTATGCTCCTCCCCATCCTTCTCGGCTTTTTTACAGCCTTATTTGCCCTTGCTTTTGCTCTTCTTCATTTATTGGTCAGCCTTTCCGAATTAAAAAAGGGCAAGAAGACCCTTGGAATTTACCTACTTTTTCTAGGAAGTAGCCTTGCGACCTTCTCTCTCATCCTCTACTTCCTTTTGCCGATTGTTGCTTTATTCATTTGGCTGATCGGAGTTAGCTTGATTTGCTACGGAGCCTATTGGAATGGCAAGCACAAAGAAAACTTCCATCTAGCCCACCACGTTATTCGATTGGGAATCGCTCTGATTCTTACCATTTTGTTAGCCCTCATATAAGAAAAACTCAAGTTTTATCAATGAAAACTTGAGTTTTTTAGTAGTTACGAAATCAATAAGGAATTAAAAATCTTGCTTTTCTTTAAACATTTTGACCTTTTCTTGGCAGTAATCCATTAATTTCTGTGCTTTTTCAAATGAGTAGCCTTTTTCAGATACCGACTTGACTTTCTTTTCATCAAAATAGTAGCCTGTCAAGCCCCTGACTTCCTCTGATAAGGTGAGATAATAGCCTGTTTCGATTCCCTGATCTAGATCTTTCGAGAGAGATTTCATCAGGCGTCCGAAGAGAGACCTTTTCGTCTTTGCATCACTAGAATGATTCCCTAAGTTGGTCGAGATAAGACCAGGATGATAGGCATTGATGGTGATGTTTGAACCTTTTAAAAAGAAGTCTCTTGCTAGATAGCGTGTCATCCAAATGGTATAGAGTTTGGAATTATTATAGGCCAATCCTGGATTGTATTCTTTCTCAAATCCAAAGTCCAAATCCTTGACCTTGGCAAAATGATGCATATAGGAAGAGGTATTAATGACACGGCCGTCAGCTGATTTTTCTAACAAGGGACTTAGCTCAGTTGTTAACATATAGGGAACGAGAACGGATAACATAAAAGTCAACTCGACATTTTCAGCACTTGCTTTTCGTTCTTTTCCTGCATACAGTCCTGCATTGTTAAACAACACATCGATACTTTGAAAGTCTCGCTTGATTTCCTCCGCAAATCGATAAACATCATCTAATTTTGAAAAATCAGCCAAGTAGCTCGAAACTCTACCTCTCAGGGAAACGGACCGAACCTCTTGAAGCGCTAATTCCAGTTTTTGAGGATTGCGACCATGAAGGATGACCTGATGGCCTTCACTGGCCAGTTTCTTTGCCAAATGTTTACCAATGCCCTCCGTAGCACCGGTTATTAGAATAGTTTTGACCATATTAGTCCTCCAAGAAAGCAATGAGTTCTTTTGAAAACTCTTCTGCATATTGGAAGATCGAACCGTGCCCAGCATTTGGATAGATGATGAGCTTACTATCTTTTATTTTTTCATGCATATCATAAGAATTTTCTGTTGGAACCTGCATATCCTTATCCCCGTTGACGATTAAGGTTGGTTGAGTGATAAATGTTATGTCGTCTTGAGAATCTTTCCCCCAACCTTTAATCGCTTTGAGTTGCGTCAAGAAACCAGCCACACTCATGTCTTTATCCGCAAATTCCTTGGTTCGCATCCCCATTCGTCCGAGAACTTTCAAGGCTTCGATTTTTCCTTGCTCATCATGGTTATAGAAGATATAGCGTTTAGGATCGATGCGCTCAAGTCCCGCTTTAAACATATAGTTAAAGGTTTTCCCTGTAACTTTATCGACCTCTTTTCCTCCTCGAGGTCCTGTTCCTGCTAAAATGAGACGGTTGACCAAATCAGGCTTGATTCGGATGATTTCTTGGGCAATCATACCTCCCATAGAAAGACCAAGGAGATTGATTTTATCGTAACCAAGCGCTTTTACAAAGTCAATTGTCTGCTCAGCCATTCCAGGAATGGTTGGCGCCACTTTGCCTTGACTGGCTCCGATACCAGGAAGGTCGACCACAATCACATGGTGTTTTTCAGCAATCAAGTCCAAGAGTTTTGGATCCCAGTTGTCGAGGGTTGCTGCCAAATGGACCAGCATCAGAAGAGGTAGTTTTGATTTGCCTTTGCTGAGTTCGCGATAGGCAATTTGATTTCCTTGGACAGTGATGTATTGATTTTTAGTTGTAAGATATGACATTGTCTTTTCCTTTTTATTTCTTAAAGCTGAGGACTGTTTTTCCACGTGAGCGACCATTAGCGACCTTGTCTAAGGCACTATTCACTTCTTCAAATGGATAGACTGTATCGATAGATGGCTTGATTTCCAATTTGCTAAAGAGGTCAGCTACCTCTTGTAATTGAGCGCCATTGCTTTCTACAAAGATAAAATGATAGTGAACGCCGTATTTGTCAGCCATCTTATCAAATTTGCGACCGGCTAGTCCAAGTAGGATCTGTTTCCATTTTGGCAGGTTCATGCGTTTAGCAAAGTCACCATTTGGCATAGCACGGAGGGAAACAAGTTGACCACCTTTTTTCATGATAGACATTTGTTTTTCAGTCTCGGCGCCCCCAAGGGTATCGAGGACATAATCAACCTGGCTAACAGTTTTTGTATAATCCTCTGTTTTGTAATCAATAAAGCGGTCTGCTCCTAGGTTCAATACACGCTCAGCGCTATCTCCAGCACCATTGGTAATGACCTTCAAACCTTTAGCCTTAGCAATCGGAATAGCCATACCGCCGACACCACCTGTACCACCAGAGATAAAGATCGTTTTGCCAGCTTGAGCACCCATGAGTTCTAAGGCTTGCATAATGGTTAAGGCAGTCAAAGGCACAGCAGCGGCTTCCTCGTTTGACAGATAGTCTGGAACCTTGGCTAAAGCCTGACTATCGACAGCTACGTATTCTGCAAAGGCGCCAATATGATCAAGTGGTAAACGTCCAAAAACTCGGTCTCCGACTTTGAGATTTTTGACTTGTCTACCGGTCTCTTCAATGATACCGACCACTTCATTACCTGCAGTTTGTGGGAGTTTGTAAGGGACGATCATCTTGACTTCTCCTCGGGAAATCATGTTATCCAAAGGATTAACCCCAGCAGCGGTGACTTTGACCAAAACTTCTTTGTCTGTGATACTTGGTTTAGCGACTTCTGTGATGTTCAGTGTGATATTCTTTTTGTTGTATGATGTATGTTGTGCAGCTTTCATTGTTTTCTCTTTTCTATTTTTAGTTGTATCTGGTAAAGATACAAGTCTAGTCTTTTTAAAACTGATCTGCATGCAAATCAGTTTCGTTTTTGTTTGGCATCTTTATAAAGATTGTTAATGACATCTTCTAAGGTTTGCTGGGCTAGTTCCTTCTCAAGTTGAGCTTCAGCGCTAGCAAATAGTGGTGAAACTGCTCCTTGGATATGTTTCCCTACTGGGCAATCCGGATTGCTATTTTGATGAACTGGAAATAGGCTGATGTGGCTGACTTCTTGTGTCGCAAAATAAATGTTAAGTAAGGTGATGTCCTTTGGAGACTTACTGATTTGATAGCCTGTTTTTCCTTGATGGGAAGTAATCAGGCCTGCATTTTTCAATAAGGCAATCACCTTACGAATATAACTAGCGTTGGTCCCAACACTCTCAGCCAGAGCTTGTGAACTTAGGGGCTCCTTACTCTCGCTAATCATGGTTAGGATGTGCAAGGCTACTGAAAATTTCGTATCCATATAAACTCCTTTAGATAACTTGTATCCGATACAAGAACAAGTATAACACAAATAAAAAGAAAAGCAAGACTTTTGCTTCACTTTTTTAAAACGATCAAGCCATCAACACCATGAGTATCGGAATGACCACCATGGTAGCAAGGGTCGTCTCTGTCACCATGACCGCTGCGTAATCACTATCAGCTCCGTAGAGTCTGGCAACGACCGGGGCATTGGTCATCACTGGCATAGCGGACTGGATGATAAAGACCTGCTTCATCAAACTTGGTAGAGGCGCCCAGTAAACAATGGTCGCCATTAGGAGTGGAGCAACCACGAAGCGTCCTAGTAGAATGAGGAGCTGATCTTTTCCAAGCACCAACTGCTTCACGCCTACATGAGATACCGACAAACCGATGAAAATCATGGATAAGGGGGTTGTTAAATTGCCCAGATACTGCAAATCACTGGCTAGAAATGCAGGGAGCTTTATCTGCAGCATCACCATGACTAGTCCCAAGATGAAGCACATCAGAGGAGGTGAAAAGACTTTTTTCACACTCGTTTTGAGATCAAACTGAGCTTCTCCTTCGCCATCCCGCTGGATCAAGTAGGTCCCCAAAGTCCAGAAAAAGGTCGTATTACACATGTAATAGATCAGAACGTAGGGAATACTGGCATCCCCGAAGAGGGCTTGGTTAATGGGGAGCCCCACAAAAATCGTATTGGAGTTAAAGAACATGGAAATAAAGAGGCCACGACGGTCCTGTCTCACTGCAAAGATCTTAGCTACTGCTGTTGCAATGCCAAGCAAAATAACCATAGACAGGGCCGGAAACCGCAATGCCGGAAACATTTTAAGCAGATCTCCCGACGTGAAGCGCTGTGTAATGGTATAAAGCATATAGCAGGGCAGAGCGATTTGAGTAACTAATTTTGCGATCAAGCCACGTGACTTGTCATCAAACCAGCCTTTTTCACCTATGACAAAGCCCACTAATATCATCCCCAGAATGACCAGGATCCCCGATATGCTCTTAAGAAAGATATCCATGTTCTCTCCTTTTACTTTTTTTAAATTTGAACTTGAAAACCCATTATTTTCAAGTCTCAAAAACTACTCTAGTATATCACAAAAAGAGGTGGGGCAAAATGCCCAACCTCTAGTAATCGATTAATCATCCGTTCTACCCCTTCTTAGTCATCTTCAACAACTAAGTAGATCCGGTTCAAAGAGAAATCCTTGGTGAGAAGCTTAAACAAAATTACTTTTTCTATTAAGAATTCTATTTTTTGATAACCCCTTCTTTCACCAAAAAGTCACGCGCCACTTGATTAGCTGACTTGCCTTCTACTCCGACTTGGTAGTTCATCTGGCTCATTTGCTCTGCTGTGATTTTACCAGCTAACTGATTGAGAATCCCTTCCAATTCTGGATGTTTCTTAAGAAGAGATTCTTTCATGAGGGGAGCCCCTTGATATGGCGGGAAAAGTTGCTTGTCATCTTGGAGGACCACGAGGTCATAGCGAGCAAGCTCGGCATCCGTTGAGTAGGCATCTGTGATCTGGATATCACCGGACTGGATAGCCTGGTAACGAAGGGCTGGCTCCATGGTGGAGACTTGTAGATGGAGTCCGTAAACCTTCTGCAAGCCCTTGTTCCCATCCTCTCGGTCATTAAACTCCAAGGTAAATCCAGCCTTAAGTTGTCCTTCCACCTTTCTCAAATCTGAAATGGTCTTGAGGCCATACTCTTGGGCAATTTTCTTGGGCACTGCGACAGCATAGGTATTTTGATAAGCCATGGGTTTGAGCAAGGCCAGGTTGTCTTGTTTCTTGATCCCATCTCGAGCCGCTTGATAGACTGCTTCTGGATCATGGTCGACTTGCGGCGCCGGCTTGAGGAGACTTTCGGTCACGGTCCCTGTAAACTCTGGATAGATAGCAATATCCCCTTTTTTCAGAGCCTCATAGAGGAAGGTGGTCTTGCCAAAATTTGGTTTAACAGTCACTGTCATGTCCGTGTTTTCTTCGATCAAGATCTTGTACATATTGGCTAGAATTTCCGGTTCAGGCCCTAACTTCCCAGCGATGACCAGGTTTTCTTTTTCCGGTTTGGGAAGAATACTTGGTGTATAGCTAGCTCCCAATCCCAGGATCATGACCGCAAAGGCCGCAAAGATGGTCCGCAATTTGGCCTTTTCCATCCATTTGAGAAGAAGGTTAAAGGCGATGGCTAAGAAGGCAGAAGACAGGGCACCGATCAAAATCAAACTGGCATTATTGCGGTCAATCCCCAGAAGGATAAAGGAACCGAGTCCCCCTGCTCCAATCAAGGCAGCTAGGGTAGCCGTCCCGATAATCATCACAGCTGCTGTCCGAATCCCAGACATGATAACGGGCATGGCCAAGGGAATCTCGAACTTCTTCAAGCGCTCCCACTTGGTCATCCCAAAGGCGGTTCCCGCTTCTTCAAGGCTTGGATCAATCCCTTGTAAACCGGTGATGGTATTTTGAAGGATGGGAAAAATGGCATAGATGACGAGAGCTGTCAAGGCCGGAAGCGTCCCGATTCCCATGATGGGAATGAAGAGCCCCAAAAGGGCCATGGAAGGAATAGTCTGGAAGATCCCAGCTACCTGTAAAACCCAGTTACTGGCTCTCTTGCGACTACTTAAATAAATAGCCAGTGGAACAGCTAGAAAAATCGCAAGGAGCAAGGTCAGTAATGACAGTTGCAAATGTTGCCCCAGTGCAGTGAGCCAGTCTCCAAAGCGTTCTTGAAAGGTTGCAAATAGTTTAGACATGGTGAGCACCTCCAAATAAATCCGCAACAAAGTCGTTGACTGGTTGGGCTAGAATGGTATCAGAATCTGCCACCTGCACAATCTCTCCTTCTTGTAGCACCGCAATCCGATCGCCTAATTTCAGGGCCTCGTCCGTATCATGAGTAACGAAGATAGTCGTCATACCAAATTCTTTGTGCAAGTCTTTGGTGAGAGCCTGTAGCTGTTTGCGAGAAATGGCATCCAAGGCTGAAAAGGGCTCGTCCATCAATAGAATCTTTGGCTCTGCAATAATGGCCCGCACAATGCCAATCCGTTGTTGCTCCCCACCCGATAACTCGCTTGGTAAACGATGAGCATAATCTGTAGCGGGCAGACCTACCTTGTCCAAGAGTTCTTCTGTTTTAGAGGCTATTTGGCTTTTAGTCCACCCTTTCATCTCTGGAATTAAAGCAATATTCTCAGCGACAGTTAGATTTGGAAAGAGAGCAATGGCCTGCAAAACATAACCAGTAGAAAGACGTAACTCTCGTTCATCATAGTCCTTGATGCGTTTTCCATCCATATAGATATTGCCATCAGTTGGCTCCAAAAGACGATTGATCATCTTGAGCATGGTGGTTTTTCCAGATCCTGAAGGTCCTACCAAGACCATAAATTCTCCATCTTCAATACGGAGATTCACATCTTTTAAAATGTCCTTTTCCGTGTAGCGTAGGACTACATTTTTGTATTCAATCATATTCTTCCTCACCATCTCCTTAAAAGCTAAGATCCTTATCTCACTTTTTATAAGAGTGTAATCATTATTATAATATTGTAATGCTAGATATTACATCTGTCAATGATTTTGATTTGAAATTATATATAAGAAAAAGAGTTTGGGATAGCCCAAACTCACTTACGTTTTATTGTTTACTCTTCTTCCACTAAGCGTTTGAACTCTGCCTGGAGTTCAGCATTTTCTGTCGGTTTAAGATACATTTGTCCTCCATTAGTTGTATCTGAATGAAAGACGATAGGCTCTCCCGTATTGGTGATAGCGAAAAAGTAACTATGAACATCCGGGTATTTGTCCCAATTGCTATAACGCTCTACAATTCGGTACTGGGCATTTCCTAGACCTGTATCCGTATACTCGGCATTCATTTTCTCACTTGGTCCATCCCCAAGAATATAGAGATGATCGGCCCCAACGTCTCCTCCTGCGATTCCCTTTTGGTAATTGGGCTGTCCTATTTTTTCCCCCCAGTCCTTTATAAAAGCTTCTAGCTTGGCAGATTTGTTGGGATTCCATGGTGCTTTTTGCTCAGTTGTTGACTTAGATGAACGACTTGGAACTTCAAATTCCTGCCAATCGAGGCCTCTTAAGTCAATTTGATCCGATGCATTTTTTCCAAAATCAGCAGCAATATCATTTGCTTGTATTTGAATCTCTTTTTCTTGGAGTATAGTCGCTTGCTCTTGCTTAGCATTAAGCTGATAAAGAGTTCCATAACCTTGACCCGTACCTGAGGACCAGCTAAGCTCCAGTACCTCTCCTCCTTTATAGACAAGGACTGCATTTCTTGCTCCACCATGACCAGCAGTAAATCCTTCAGCTAAAAGGACTGGTTTCTCGGCTTTCAAATAATATAGGCCGGTTAAGAAATATTTGCCACTCAAATTTAGGTCCGCAATCAGAAGTTCCTCTATCCCATCGTTATTTAAATCTGCAAAGGCATAACGCATTTCATCTACTTGGTTGACCGCATTTTCAATTGCCCAACTATTGATTGGACGCTCAGTTGCTTGTAAACTTTGATAGAGACTTGCGATACTTGCTGTATCTTTTGGCGATGTCAAAATCTTTTGATAATCCTCAAATACAGGCTGGTACAACTTCTTGTAATCCTTTTTCACCTCTTTTTTAGTAACTTTTTTACTAGAGGATGATACCGTCGTTGTTTCCGAGCTGTTATTCAACTGACTAGAATGTCGAGGAGTTCGTTTGCTACAACCAACCGTAATAAGTCCTGCTAGTAAGAGAATAAAGGCTCCTAACTTCTCTTTTCGTTTCATAAGCTTCTCCTTCTGTGTCATCCTTGATATTTATACTTTTCTCTTTATATTATACCAAAAAAGAAGGCTACACCTGATGATTTGTGTAAAACCTTCTTATTTTATTTGATTTAATTTGGGTTCTTTTGCTCTCGCCAACCTGGATTATCCTGGATTTCAAGATGCTACTTGATCAAGGCGACCACTTCATTATTGCTTGGAAGACATAATCCTTGTTCACGATTTGGTCATCACTAGCCTTAGCAAAGCGAAAAATCTGACCGATTAGAATATCAAAACATTATTTTTCGACCATACCACTGTTAATGAGACTTTCTTTCGTCACAGAATAACTAACTGTACTGTCATTTAGAGGATTAAAGCCTGGTACGATTTCTTTTAGCTTTTGCAAATCGATTTTCGTGTAATCAATTGTATTGTAGATATAGAAGATACCGTCTTTGTATTCTGATGTCAGTTCAAATCCGTTTCCCATCAGATCTTTGAATTTTTCTTGGCTTATGGCAACGGCTTCTTTCATTTCTTCAAGAGGGTTGTCTCCCTCCATTTTTGAAATATTATAATCATCAACCTTTTCTTGTACTAATAAAGTATCTCCCTTGTAATACAAGGTGACGGTTGACTTACCTGCTTCATCACTCGCTTCAAGAACAGTTTTTTGGGCACCTGCTCTTGAGTCTTCTTTTTTAACCTCATCAGTTGATGAATCTTTGGTCTTTGCTTTAGTTGATGATTCAGTTGTCGCTTTTGTCGTAGCTTTAGTGGACGTTTGAACGGTAGATTTTGGTTCCTCTTTTGGTCCGCAACCAACTAGTAGGAGACTAGCTGTTAACAGGATAGTCAGATTTTTTACAGTTTTATTCATTTTGAATCCCTCACTATTTTATGATGTTTAAGAAAACGACTGACGTCTGAAACCAGTCATTTAACAAGATCAACTGTAGATATAGATGTATAAGAAAACCCTCAAAAATGATGTTCGCAGTCCCACCTTATCGATCATTGTAGCCTTCTGGGTGGCTGGAATGCCATGCCCAGGCTGTTTGGATGATGGTTTCGATATTATCAAATTTTGGTTGCCATCCGAGGATAGCACGCGCTTTATCAGAGGATGCGATCAAGGTATCTGGATCTCCTGGTCTGCGATCTGCAATCTCAAGTGGGATCGGATGTCCCGTCACCTTGCGGGCTGCTTCGACAATCTTAAGATTGGAGAATCCAGTCGATGAGCCCAGATTAAAGGCAGTCGATTCATTCCCTTTTCTGAGATACTCCACCGCAAGCATGTGGGCATCTGCCAGGTCAAATGGATGGACATAGTCCCGAACATTGGTCCCATCTGGTGTATTGTAGTCATCTCCAAAAATTGCGATCTTCTCACGTTTACCTTGGGCTACTTGTAAGACGATTGGCAAGAGGTGGGTCTCTGGTCCATGGTCTTCTCCAATGGATCCATCTGGCTTAGCGCCCGCTACATTAAAGTAACGAAGGGGCACATACTTGATGCCATAGGCTTGATCGGCCCAGCGCATGATGGTTTCCATCATGAGCTTGCTTTCGCCATAAGGATTGATCGGTTTTTGTGGAGTGGTTTCAAGAATCGGAATCTCTTCTGGAATACCGTAGGTGGCAGCGGTTGAAGAAAAGACGATGTAGTGTACCCCACATTCATGCATGACTTCCAAGAGTTTGACCATGCCTGCTGTATTGTTGTCAAAATATTTCAATGGATCCGCCATAGATTCCGCGACCAGTGAGTAGGCCGCAAAGTGGATGACCGCATCAATATCTGCATGTTCCTTAAAAACCATGCGCATGAAGTCTTGATCCGCTAGGTCTCCTTGGTAAAAGACGGCCTCTGGATGCACCGCTGCACGGTGGCCTGTGACCAGACTATCGACCACGACGACTTTTTCATGTCCTTCATTGACCAAACGGTCCACCATATGTGAACCGATGTAGCCAGCTCCTCCGAGTACGAGTATTGCCATTTGTTTTCCTTTCGCTTCTTTGTCTTCTCTCTTATTGTACCAAATTTCGGCCTCTTCTCCACACTTAAAGTGTCGCGACAAAGCGTCTAAAGGCTGCTTGGCCTTCTGCTGTTCGCTTGTAGACACCGGCATCTTCGAGCACGCGCGCAAAGATTTGACCAACTGATTCACGAACAATAGCTTTTGCTTCTGCTTCTTCTGTGATGGATGGGTGAGTGACTTTCAAGTCAGCAGCCCAGTCCTGGTGGTAACTAGCCACACTGCTTTCACGTCCAAGTAGATAGTCTTGAACCTGCTTGAGCTCTTCTTTGAGACGAGGAGGTAAAATCGCCAAGCCCATGACTTCGATCAGGCCGATGTTTTCTTTTTTGATGTGTTGCACATCCGCATGCGGGTGGTAAATGCCATCTTGATGCTCTGGTGAGGTTTGGTTGTCACGGAGCACCAAGTCCAGTTCATAATGCCCATCACGGATCCGTGCAATGGGGGTAATGGTATGGTGGGGCTGACCGTCGGATGCCGCTAAGACTTGCACAGCTGGATCCGAGTAACCTCGCCAGCTTGCTAAAATATGATCTGCCAAGTTAATCAGCTCTTTCTTGTTATCTGACTGCAGACGCAAGACTGACATTGGCCAACGAACGATGCCCACTTGAACCCCTTCGAAGCCAGGAATGGTAAAGGTTTGGTCAAGTTCTGCCAGCTCCATAGGGAAGGTGTGGCGTCCGCCTTGATAATGGTCATGAGTTAGGATGGATCCTCCTACAATGGGTAGATCTGCATTGGAGCCTGCAAAATAGCCTGGAAAAGTCTCTACTATGGTCAAGAGTCGCTCAAAGGTCTTGCGGCTAATGGCCATAGGAACATGCTGGCTATCGAGGAAAATGCAGTGTTCATTGAAGTAGGCATAAGGGGAATATTGAAAGCCCCAGTCATGACCGTCCATGTCAAAGCGGATGATCCGATGATTGGCACGGGCAGGATGGTCTAGGCGACCTTGATAGCCTTCATTTTCAAAACACAGTTGGCAGGCTGGATAATGACTAGCTTTAGCCAGCTTCGCCGCTGCGATGTCTTTAGGATCTTTTTCAGGTTTTGACAGATTGATGGTGATTTCAAGGGCGCCATAGGGAGTTTCTGCCTCAAAAGCGATATTTTGCGCAATCGCCTTGACCTTAATGTAATCATTGCGCTTGGAGAGGGCATAGAAATCCGCAATCGCGTCTTCCTTGGACTGACGATAGGTCTCCTGGAAACGATGATTGACCTGACTAGGACTAGGGGTGATCCAATCCATCAACTCCGCTCCCAAGCTGTCCTTTGCGGCCATGCTATCTTGGATCTTACCATTCGCAACAGCGATTTCCAGCAGCTGATCTTTGAGTGAGATCAAGTCGGCCCGATGAGCTGGGACGTCTAGCCCTTCTTCTCCAATGCGACT
Organism: Streptococcus australis; assembly: GCF_040226615.1. Classification (GTDB taxonomy): domain Bacteria; phylum Bacillota; class Bacilli; order Lactobacillales; family Streptococcaceae; genus Streptococcus; species Streptococcus australis_E. The sequence continues at coordinate 196,620 of NZ_JBCOAT010000002.1, forward strand.
CATAACGCGGTTTTTTAGATAAATCCGATCCATCTCTTCATAGTCACTTGCCACAATGACGGCTGTGACAAATGCATCTAATACCAGTTCTGTCATCCTATCTCCTTTTTAATCAAGCACCCGTGTCCCTGCCGCAACCTCTGCAATGTAGAAACTTGGCGCATAGCCAACGATTTCCTCATAGCGTTTGCCGACAGCTTCTTCAAAAGCCTCAACCTTATCTTTGTTAACAAGGGCGATGGCGCAACCACCAAAGCCTGCTCCCGTCATACGAGCACCAAGCACTCCTTCTTGTTCCCAGGCTGTATGCACCAAGGTATCCAATTCAAGTCCAGTTACCTCATAATCGTGTTCTAAGGATACGTGGGAAGCATTCATGAATCGTCCAAAGGCTTCCAAGTCTCCTTCTTCCAGAGCCTTGCGAGCTTGGAGGGTCCGTTGGTTTTCAAGTACCGCATGGCGAGCTCGTTTGATGCGATTTTCATCCTTGATCAAGTAGCTATAGGTATCAAAATCCCAGACATCCAATTCACCCAAGGTTTGGATGTCTAGTTTAGCTTGCAATTCTGAAACAGCTGTTTCACATTCCGCGCGACGTTCATTGTATTTGGAATCCGCTAATTCCCGGCGTTTGTTGGTATTCATGATGACCACGACATTGTCTTTAAGGTCGAGCGGTACCAGATCATATTCTAGGGTGTTGGTATCGAGATAAATAGCTCGTTGATCAGCCCCCATACCGATGGCAAATTGGTCCATGATACCAGAATTAACCCCGATGAAGTGATTTTCGGTTTGTTTCCCGATCTTAACCAGATCTACCCGATCCACTTTAAGACCATAGATGGTTTCCGCAATGACGCCCGTCAGCATCTCTAGTGAGGCTGAAGAAGAGAGACCAGATCCATTTGGAATATTACCGTAGACATAGACATCCATCCCCACATCAATGGTGTGACCAGCTTCTTGCAAGAAATGAAGAACGCCTTTTGGATAGTTGGTCCAGTTGTGCTCCTCTTCAAACTGAAGGTTTTCAAGAGGAACTTCAATGATGCCCTTGTCTTCAAAGTTAGCAGAGAAGAAACGAAGAAGCTTATCCTCGCGTTTGCGAGCTGCTCCGTAGGTACCAAGGGTGATAGCTGCAGGGAAGACATGACCCCCGTTATAGTCTGTGTGCTCACCGATTAGATTGATCCGACCTGGTGAGAAGAAGGTATGATCCGCTTCTGCTCCAAAGACTGTTTGAAAAGCGTTCCGAAGTTCTTGAGTATTCATTGCGATTACCTCACTTATATAGTTATTTATCTTTAGTGTAACCCTTTTCATAAAGCAAATCAATTAGTTTACTAAAATTTTAGTAAACTACACTAACCAGGCCAAAGCTATGATATACTAGAAGACAGAAGGAGAAAACTTATGGCTACATTAAAGGATATTGCCAGTCTCGCTAACGTATCCATCGCCACTGTCTCACGTGTGCTGAATCAAGATACTAGTCTTTCTGTAACAGAGGAAACCCGCCACAGAATTTTGACCGTTGCTGACGAACTAGGCTACACCAGACATCAGAAAAGTGGGAACTTTAAGAAAGAAAAACAACAAATTGTCATCATCCAATGGAAAAGTGAAGAGGGAGAGCTGGACGACCTTTACTACTACAACATCCGTTTAGGCATTGAAAAAAGAGCACAGGATCTCGATTATGGCATCCTCCGCTATTTCAATGATATTCCCTTTCGATTAGGAGAGGAAGTTGTTGGTGTCCTTTGTATTGGAAAGTTTAGTAGAGTTCAGATTGTCGAGCTAGAAAAGCTAGCCAAGCCTCTGGTTTTTGTCGATAGTAACACTCTCAACCAAGGACATCCTTGTGTCACGACTGAATTTGAAAATGCTGTACAGACTGCCCTTCACTATTTACGAAAGCAAGGGTGTCAAACAATTGGTCTCCTAACCGGAGAGGAAAAAACGACTGACCTATTGGAAAGTATTCCCGATCCTCGGCGAAGAGCCTATCGAAACTATTGTATTGAAAGAAACATTTATCACCCTGAACTCATACTCACAGGTAGTTTTACAGCTCAATCAGGCTATGACCTCATTTCCTCTCATCTTCAGTCTGGCTCACCCTTACCAGATGCCTATTTTGCTGCTAGTGATAGCTTGGCCATTGGGGCTCTCCGCGCCTTTCAAGAAGCCGGCATTAAGGTCCCAGATGATATCCAACTCATTTCCTTTAACGATACCAGTTTAGCCAAGCAAGTTTTTCCTCCCCTCTCGACCATCACTGTTTTTACAGAAGAAATGGGACGTACTGCTATGGACGTCCTTAATAAACAAGTCCTAGCTCCAAGAGAAATACCAACCCTCACCATGCTAGGAACCAAACTCACCTTAAGAGAAAGTACCAAGAATGGATGATCTTCCATTCTTTTAGAAAATAAGAACTATGAAAACACACGAAATTTTATACCAAACCTTGGCCCAAGCTCAAGACTATGTCAACGGCGAACAACTAGCCCAAGAAATGGGACTATCTCGCACCTCTATCTGGAAGGCCATTCAGCGTCTAGAAAAGGAAGGCATTGAGATTGAGTCCGTTAAAAAACGAGGCTACAAGATTCTTTCCGGAGATCTCCTAATTCCTCAAGTTATCGAGGAGCATTGTCCTCTAACAGTCTCCTACAATCCTCATTCCCAATCCACTCAACTGGACGCTAAGAATGCTATGGAAGCTGAAGGAGACTCCTCTACCCTCTATCTGGCTCCCTATCAAACAGCTGCTAAAGGACGTTTTGGGCGCGACTACTTCTGCCCTTCTCAAGGGGGAATCTACATGTCGCTCCACATCAAGCCCAATCTCCCCTTTGATCAAGCTCCCGCCTATACCCTCATGGTCGCGGCTGCTATCTACAAGGCTCTGAAAAATCTAGCCTTATTGGATGTCGATATTAAGTGGGTCAATGATATCTACTACAAGGGAAAAAAAGTTGGAGGCATTCTGACTGAAGCCATCAGCTCCATCGAAACAGGCCTCATCACAGATGTTATCATTGGTATCGGCCTTAATTTTGCCATCACTAATTTCCCTACGGAACTGAAGGACAAGGCTGGTTCCCTCTTTGACTCCCAGCCTCCCATTACTCGCAATGAACTGATTGCTGAGATTTGGAAGGAATTTTTCAATAGTCCAGAGGAGGAGCTGATCTACCTCTACAAGCAACGCTCACTAGTTCTAGGTAAGGAAGTCCGCTTCGAACAAAATCAGACTAGCTACCAAGGCCTGGCCAAGGATATTTCGGACAGTGGACAACTACTAGTCCAACTGACGGACGGCAAAGAACGCTGGCTCAACAGTGGCGAAATCTCCCTCAAGCAGTGGGATCTATAAAACAGAGCCAACAGCTCATAAAAAATAAGCACCACTTGGTGCTTATTTTTTATACTTATCTCGTTTTTTCTGATTAAGCTGTTGATCGATACTTTCGACCAACTTTCCTAAGATATAGCTGACTTGTAAATTTCTCAATATCAAGAGAGCCCAAAAGATAGCTGCCAGGTAGCTTTCCCTCATCACAGCATCATTAAAAAAATAGGTTTCTAAGGCTGTAAAGATAGCCATAGTCCAAAATTGACGTTTATTCATATTGTTATTCTACCATGATTTTCTGGAAAAAGCACATCCTAGTCTTCCTGAACTATAATTTTATCAGAGAGGAAATCGAAGCCCTCCGGAATGACGGACTCTTCTGCCACTTCTGCCTCTTCCTTGTGACCACGAGCTTTCTTAGAGAATTCCGCCCGAACCTGGGTCCATTCCTCCATTGAAATAGCCAGAATCTCCGGAGAGAAACCTGCCGCATTGCTTAAAATATTGCCAAACATGGTATTGAGGTTATCTCGCTTCATGGTCTGTTCGGCATTAAAGGCAGACTCAAAAGCTAAAATCGCATGGCGTTCATTGGCCGCAACCGGCTGTGAACCAACCAGTAAAGCCCTATCTGCCCCTGCTAGGCTTTCAATAATTTCCCCCCAAGCATTCTGTAGGCGAATGAGATTGTTACGGGCTAAATCTGGATTTTCAACTGCTTCTTGTAAGATAGCTTGAAGCTTATTACGGTCCACTCGATAGCCCTTGCTAGACTTCTGAGGACGAGCAGGGCTTGTTTTAGCTGCAGGAGCCCCACTCGCTACTTGAGCTAACTGATTCTTCAGAGACTCGACTTCTCTTTTGAGCTGGTCTACTTGTGCCAAAAAATCTGCTGGAAGAGCCACTTGGCTAGCCGAAGGGCCCTCACCCTTGTATTCTGCCAAACGAATGGTCATCATCTCCGTATAGATTTTCGGCTGCAGGCTGTTTTTGATATCCGCTAAACTCCTTGTCGCAAGATCAATCCAAGCAAAGAGGGTGGCTTGTGGAATGGCTAGATTCTGATTAAATCGCTCACTGACATGGAGATTTTCCCCACCTGTCTGAACGATCAAGAGATCCCGTAAATACTGCAAGAGGTCCGTCACAAAGCGGGCCATGTTTTTCCCATTATCAAAGATCAGGTTCAACTGGTCCAAGGCAGCTGTTGCATCTTGTGTTGACAAGGCTACAACATAGAGATCTAAAGCTTCTTGACTGATGGAACCTGTGATTTCTTCAGCCGTCGCAGTGGTCAATTGGGCACCAGCTGTCAGGCTGAGGGCCTGGTCCAAAATGGACAAAGCATCCCGCATCCCACCTTCTGCCCGACGGGCAATAATGCCTACAGCTTCTTCTTCGTAATCAATCCCTTCTTTATCCAAAACAGATTTTAGGTGGTCTTGAATGGCTGGCGTCTTAATGGATTTGAACTCAAAGCGTTGAACCCGTGAAAGGATGGTTGCTGGAATCTTGTGCAATTCCGTTGTTGCTAGTATAAAGACTACATTTTCTGTTGGTTCTTCCAAGGTCTTGAGAAGAGCATTAAAGGCTCCCGTCGAGAGCATATGGACCTCATCGATAATATAGACCTTATGAGGAGCCAAACTAGGCGCATAGGTAGATTTATCGCGGATATCTCGGATCTCATCTACCCCATTATTTGAGGCTGCGTCAATCTCGATAACATCCTCTAAACTGCCATTGGTAATGGCTTCACAGATATAGCAATCATTACAAGGCTCTCCACCTTTTTGGTTGGGGCAGTTCATGGCCTTGGCAAAGATTTTTGCCACACTGGTCTTCCCCGTCCCACGAGGTCCAGAAAAGAGATAGGCATGGCTAATTTTCTCCTGTTCGACAGCTTGTCGAAGGGTCGTCGCAATAACCTCCTGCCCTACAAGTTGGCCAAAGGTCTGGCTACGGTATTTACGATAGAGGGCTTGATACATTAGTCTACTACTCCAAACATCCTAAAATTCCAATTTGTTTTTTCAAGCAAGATGGCTACAAAACGTTCCAAATAAAGGCGATCTAGATCGTCATAATCTCCCACCCGATCCGAATCTAGATCCAACACTCCCAGCAACTGGTCCTTCAAAACCATGGGAACCACAATCTCACTCATGGCGCGACTGTCACAAGAGATATAATTGGCATGCTGGGTCACATCCTCAATCACCAGCGTCTCTCTTTTCTCTGCTGCTTCTCCACAGACGCCTTTTCCTAAGGCAATGTGGACACAGGAAACCTGACCTTGAAAGGGGCCTAAAATCAGCTCTTTTTGATCATAAAGATAAAAACCTGCAAAGACCGAATGAGGGAGGGCTTGATTGAGCAAAGCACTGGCATTGGATAAATTGGCCAAGGCATTGCTTTCACCCTCTAAAAGAGCTTCTAACTGGGCTAGTAAGAGTTGGTAACGTGATTCTTTTTCCTGTATATTCATAACCTTTATTATACCAAACTTTAGTTAGAAAATTAAGTATTTACAACGGAGCAACCTTTGATAACAACCCAGCTTGCCATCAGAAGTATCCAGCAAATATTCCCAATTAAAAGAGAGTGGGACAAAAATCGGTAATTCGTTAGAATTCGATTTCGTCGTCCCACCTCTGCACAGTTGAGTAGGGCTGTAAAAGCTGATGAAATCAGCGTAGTAGAGCCCACTCAACCACTGCGTCTTGCTCTATAATCCAAAGAAAATTTAGAGGCTAGGACTTTTGTCCCAGCCTCGATTGATCAAACTGTTTGAATGTGACTAGATATCCCTTCGAACATATTGAATCGCCCGATAAGAGAGAAAGAGGGTCAGAACAAGGGAAACAAACCAGATGGCCCGAAGGCCGTAATATTGGATGAGGAAGGTGGAAAGAATAGCCCCTCCCACAAAGCTCCCAATCAAAGAAGTCATAAAGAGAGACTCCCAGAAAAACTCCATCTTCCTCTCCCGTACAAAACTTCCATAGGCAACCATGGTCTTCTTGAGATTCCCTGTCATAAAAGAATGGTTGTAGGCGTAACCATCTACTTCTCCAAAGGAAATGGCTACAATCCCCAAGCTTAGCCCAAAGAAAGGTACAATTAGAACATTGGGCACTTCTTTGGGAAGAAATCCTGCCACCAAGGTCGTCAAAACAAAGGGAACCAAGGTACTGAGTCGCCAAACGGAATGGCTAAAGAAGCGTTGAAAGACGGTCATCAAGAAAATCCCGATCATAAAGGCCAACATGGTGGCTAGTTTGACCTCCACATCCGCGATTTCATGGCCAATTAAACCAACAGATAGAAAGACCACGTTTCCCGTTTGGCCCGCGGCCAAGGTCCCTCCTCTTTCGATAAAGGTGTAGGCATCTGAAAAACCTGCACACATGGTCAGTAGGCATGCAAAGGCCTTACTTCTGGAGTGAAACTCCCTTCTTAACTTTTTCATATTTCCCCCTATTTGTCATGGAAAAGAGGCTGGGACACTACTTCCTAACCTCTCTCACTTGTTATCTTATCCTTCACGTGATTCGCTCAAAATCTTCTCAATCTTGGTCGTAATCAAATCAATGGCTACAGTATTGGTCACGCCTTCTGGAATGATAACATCCGCATAACGCTTGGTTGGCTCGATAAACTGATGGTACATCGGCTTCACCACTCCCAAGTACTGCTCGATGACGCTGTCCAAACTCCGACCGCGCTCTTCCATATCTCGCTTGATCCGGCGAATGATCCGCACATCATCGTCGGTATCAACGAAAATCTTGATATCCATCAAGTCACGAAGACGCTTGTCCTCCAAGACCAAAATCCCCTCAACGATAAAGACATCCTGAGGCTCTTGACGATAGGTCTTAGAACTACGCGTGTGCTCTGCGTAGTCATAAGTAGGAATATCAACCGGACGGCCAGCCAACAACTCATTGATTTGCTCAATCATGAGGTCTGTATCAAAGGCAAAAGGATGGTCATAGTTGGTCTGAATCCGCTCTTCAAAGGTTAGATGACTTTGATCCTTGTAATAAGAATCGTGCTCAATCATAGCAATCTTTTCATCTGGAAAGTGGGACAAAATTGCACGAGAAACACTGGTTTTCCCCCCACCAGAACCACCTGTTACACCGATAATAATTGGTCTGTTTCGCATCTTCTTCTCCATTTTCTATAATCTTATTTATTCTATCACAAAAGCGGTCTCTTGACCACGACTTAAACCTTTTTTCTAAGGATTTTCATCAACCTTCCAAGAAGAACTTCTCTCCTATCCTCCATCCCAATTAGAAAGGCCCATTCCATCTTTTTAGGATGAAACATGATATAATGAAACCAGTAAATACCTGATTGAAAGGAGCTGCCATGCTGAAACTCGGTATCATTGGCACCAGTGCCATTTCCCATTCCTTCCTTGCTGCAGCTAAAGAAACAGACCAGTATGAGTTAAGAGCGGTCTATTCACGGACCTTGGAGAAAGCTCGTAGTTTCACCCAACCTTATGAACAAGTGGCCCTCTATGATGACCTGATTGCCTTTTTAGATAGTGACCTAGATGTCATCTACATTGCTAGTCCCAATTCACTCCACTATCCTCAGGCAAAGTTAGCCCTCTTGGCTAAGAAACATGTCATCCTTGAAAAACCAGCTGTCACCACTCCCAAGGAATGGAAAGAGTTGGTTAAATTAGCCCAGGAGCACCAGGTCTATCTCTTTGAAGCCGCTCGCAACTATCATGAAAAAGCCTTTGCGATCATCCAAGACTTTCTCAAAGACAAGACCATCTTGGGTGGCCACATGACTTATGCCAAATACTCTTCTAAAATGCCCGAGCTCTTGAAAGGAAATACTCCCAATATTTTCTCCGACTTGTTTGCGGGTGGAGCCCTCATGGATTTGGGAGTCTATCCTCTCTACTTTGCAATCGGCCTCTTTGGTCAACCTGAATCAGTAACTTATCAAGCGCGGCAATTGCCTAATTCAATCGATTTGAACGGACATGGTAGCTTGGTTTATTCTGACTTTGTCATTGGCATTCAAGCCGGAAAAGATGTGACCAGCAATCTTCCTGCGGAAATTTACACGACAGACGGCACCCTTTTCTTAAGTGGAATCGAAGCCGTTAGCCAGGTTCTCTTTCAAGATCATTCTGGAACTAGTTACCAACTTCCGATTACTCCTGCTTCTCATAACATGCTGGAAGAAGCTCAGGCCTTTGCAAGTATAATGACAGAAGGCAACCAGACACTTTACCAGACTTGGCTTCAAACAGGACAGATGGTTCACCAAACCCTCTACGCTATGCGCCAAGATGCTGGAATACACTTTAAGGACGAACATTAATATGACACTAGCATTTCCACCGCTCTGGCAAGAGCAACTCAAGACCCTCGGCTTTGAGCAACTGACTGAAATCCAAGAACGCCTCTTCGAGCCGATCACCCAAGGGGAGAACGTGCTTGGAGTCAGCCCGACAGGAACCGGAAAGACCCTGGCCTATCTCTTCCCTAGTCTTCTCAAGCTAAAACCTAAAAAAGCTCAACAATTGTTGATCCTATCACCCAATACAGAATTGGCCGGACAAATCTTTGATGTTTCCAAGCAATGGGCGGAACCTCTTGGACTCAGTGCCCAACTCTTCCTTTCAGGCTCTAGTCAAAAACGGCAAATCGAACGCCTCAAAAAGGGACCCGAAATTCTCATTGGAACTCCAGGCCGTATTTTTGAATTGATCAAGTTAAAGAAAATCAAGATGATGAATGTCGATACCATCATCCTGGATGAATTTGATCAACTGTTTAGCGACTCTCAGTATCACTTTGTCGATAAGATTTGCCACTACGCGCCCCGAGATCATCAATTTATCTATATGAGTGCAACGACCAAGTTTGATCCAGAACAAATCGAACCCAATACTCTAACCATTCAAGTGGAAGGACAAAACTTGGACAATATCCAGCACTTCTATATGGAAGTGGATAAGCGAGAAAAGGTTGAACTCCTCAGAAAACTCTCCAATGTCGAAGACTTTCGTGGCCTCGTTTTCTTCAACAGCTTGTCAGACCTAGGAAGCGCCGAAGAAAAACTCCAATACCGGGAAGTTAGCGCCGTCTCACTTGCGAGTGACGTTAATGTCAAGTTCCGAAAAGTCATTCTGGAACGCTTTAAGGACCACCAGCTGACACTCCTTCTTGCAACAGATTTGGTGGCACGAGGAATTGATATTGACTCTCTAGAATGTGTCGTCAACTATGAAGTCCCTCGAGATACCGAAACCTACATCCACCGATCTGGACGTACCGGACGCATGGGTAAAGAAGGCTATGTCATCACCTTGGTCAGCCATCCAGAAGAATTGAAAAGTTTGAAAAAATTAACTCCCGTTCGTCCCTTGATTCTCAAAGGAGCTCAACTTTATATAGGGGAAGAATAAGAAAATCGTTCGTATTGCTACGAACGATTTTTTTAATTACGATTGTAATAGAGACGATGACTTTCCACTTGGTGGTTTAAGAGTTCATCAACCGTGACGATGGTATAGCCTTGCGATTGAAGGTATTCAATCACGGCTGGAAGGGCATTAATAGATGTTTGGTGAATATCGTGCATCAGGATGATCGATCCTGGTTTGACTTGTTTTTTCACTTCTGCCAAGATGGCTTGTGTATTGTGGGTCTTCCAATCCAGAGTATCCACATCCCACATGATAAAGGCCTGATCAACGGCATACTGAATGGCACTATTAATCGAACCATAAGGCGGACGAGTAATCTTCGTTTGCACTCCTGTGACCTTTTGAATCACTTCCTTCGTATCCATGATTTCTTTTTGGGCAGCCTCCAAAGGCAACTTGGTTAAGACAGGATGATTCCAGGTATGGATTCCGATTTCATGTCCTTCCTGACGTACCCGTTTAGCCACTTCAGGATAGGCCGAGACATTCTTCCCAAGCATAAAGAAAGTCGCCTTAACATGGTACTTGTTGAGGATATCCAGGGCTTGAGGGGTCGTCGTTGGATCTGGACCATCATCAAATGTTAAGGCAACCATCTTAGCATGACGTTGAGTTTGGTAGGCCTCATAAGCTTGAAGATCTCCTGGATTCAGACGAGCAGAATCAATCACATCATAGAGCTTCGAAAGGGGTACATCGAAGGTTTCCATGCCCTCAATAGTAACTGGAAGGGTAATAGAAAGAACCCCTTGATTGTAGGTGAACTGCCAGCCTGCCATATCACTTGCTGAGACAGCTTGCATTAGCTCTTCAATTCGATCTTCCCCTAACTGTAGGAAGACCAGCTGAGAACGCAATTCTGTCAAAAGGATTTCTTTGGCTAAATCTGCATTCGTAAACAATTGGGAAAATTGGAAGACAGCTCCTTCATCCGTTAGATAGAGGAGAGGTAGTTTGTCAATCCCATCTTTAATGAATTTGCCATTTTTCCACTTGTACTGGGTCTTCTTCACCTGATAAGGATGAACCCCTACAAATGGGTCTTCTGAACGTTCGGTATGGTAGAACAAAAGCTCTTTTGCTTGCTGGTTATTCTTCTCTTCTTGGGGAAGAGAGCCAACGTCAGCCAAAATTCTCTCTTTAACCACTGCGATGGGTTCTTCATTATTTTTCGGGTAGTAAGCCGCGATATATGTTTGACCAACCATTCCTTTTTGAAGGATGGTATCCTTGTCTTTTTCAATTGCTTCTTCTTCCCGAATTGCTTTGGAAAACTGTTGATTATAATTTTTGATGGCGCGTGCTTCCTCAATCTTCTGATAAGCTAGGTAAATTCCTCCGATAAAAAGGAGATTCAGAATGATGAGGATAAGTATTTTCAAGTAGGATTTCTTCATACTCTTATTATAGCAATTTTATCACTAAAAAAACAGGAGAAAACTCTAGAATCTAGAAAATAAAACCTAAAAAATAGTAGGAAAATAGAATCAATCCTGTCCTATCTCCTGTCACTCCCTAGAGGCCATCTTCATGCACAAAAAAAGAACAGGTCAATTCTCGCCTGCTCTTTATCACATGTTATATGATGCTGATTATAAGGACTTTTCACGAATCACTTCTACTTTGTAGCCATCTGGATCCACAATAAAGTAATAGTTTGGAAGCGTTCCTGGCAATCCTTTTGGATCAGTTACTTGGTAACCTTTTTCCTTATGCTCCGCATGAAGGGCTTCAAGATCTGGGGTACTTAAGGCAACATGGGCAAAACCATCACCAATGACATAAGGACCATGATCATAGTTGTAAGTTAATTCTAACTCATAGTCATCTCCTTCTAAGCCAAGATAGACGATCGTAAATTTGTATTCAGGAAAATCCTTGCGACGCAATTCCTTAAATCCAAACGCATCTGCATAAAAAGTAATTGATTTTTCTAAATTCTCCACTCGTAAACAAGTGTGTAACATTTTTGAAGCCATAAGACACCTCTTTCTTTTTTACTATTATACACTAGTCAGACAAAAATAGCGATTATTTGAAATGGATGAAAAAAGAGGCTGGGACAGAAATCGGTAATTCGTTAGAATTCGACTTCGTCGTCCCACCTCCGCACAGTTGAGTAGGACTGTAAAAGCTGATGAAATAAGCGTAGTAGAGCCCACTCAACCACTGCGTCTTGCTCGACAATCCAAAGACAATTGAGAGACTGGGACTTCTGTCCCACTCTCTTACTTGTTCTTCGTTGATTTAGAACTGGATTTCTTTTTACTATCTGATTTAGTTGCTAGCTTTACCTCAAAAATAGCACCTTTAGGCTTGTTATCTCGAACAGTAATGGTACCATTAAAGGCTTCTACGATTTGCTTGGCTAAAGAAAGGCCTAAGCCAAAACCACCTTTTTGACGGGTTCGCGCCTTATCCACTCGATAGAAACGATCAAAAATCCGTTTTTTATCTTCGTCTGCAATCCCTGGTCCATTATCCTCTACCCTAAGATAGAGATAACGATCCTTAAATTGGGCGACAAACCGTATTCTTCCTTCTTCCTCCGTATATTTGAGAGCATTGTCATACAAGATGGTCATCAGCTGCTTCAGTAGGACCTTGTCAGACACCAGACTTCTTTCGACCTGATTCTCATACTCGAAGATTTTATCATTTTCCTCGGCAATGATTTCATAATTGGCAAAGGTTTGGTCGAAAAAAGAGGGAGGGATTTCACAAAACTCAGGTTTAATCCCATCATCTCGACGGGCTAAGTTTAAGAGATTGGTCGTCAGTAAGCGCATATTGCGAACCTCATCCAAAGAGGAGGCGATGTTCTCACTGGATTCCATGATCGTTGCCTCTGGTTTTCGGAACAGGGTCTCCAAACGATTTTGCAAAACGGCTAAAGGTGTCCGCAATTCATGAGAGGCATTTTCGACAAAAGCCTTTTGCCGGTTCATGCTCTCTAAGAGAGGTTTCACACTCATTTTAGCCAGGAAGATACTTGCAAAGAGGGAAATGCCCCAGAAGCAAATCATGACCAAGGCGATTTGGCTCTCGTGTTTTTCACTGGTTTGCTCCAACTGGCTGATATTGGTCATGATCACAGCATATTTCACCCCATCGATATAATCATCAGGGTCAATATCCACCAAATAAGCACGATAGCTTTCCTTCTGCTTATAATGGTTGGTAATTTGAATCTGCTTGATCTTGTTTAAATAACTGCGACTAAAGGTTACTGTTTTTAGATCTAGGAAACCATTATCCGTCGTCACATTTTCAAAATTATCATTCAAGAGGATGGCTGTACTATTGGAAGTGACCGATGGTCTAGGGCCATCCTCGGGACCAGGTTCATCATCTTCTAGTCGGTCATCATCTGGTTCGTCTTTTCCCATCCCATTTCCAGTACGATTGGCCAAGCTAATGATGGAATAACGATCCTTACTCAGCATCTTTAAATTTTCATCAACCGTTGTATACAGACTTGACCGCATCACTTGAATAATAATCAAAGTCATGGTTGAGAAAATCAAGGTAAAGAGTCCGAAATAACGGATGAAATAAGAAAAGTCATCCGCATTAACAGTTTTTTTTATTTTATTGAGCATCTTTCAGAATGTACCCCACGCTACGCAAAGTTTGGAGATTTTTTGCAAAGTCTGTACCTTTTAATTTCTTACGAATCTTAGAAACATACACTTCGACAACCGAAATGGTTGTATCACTATCGAATCCCCAAAGTCGATCAAAGATTTGTGTTTTTGGCAGGATAACATTTTGATTTTGAAGGAAATAGACCAAGAGATCAAATTCTTTTCCTAATAGTTCTACTTCTTTTCCTTCAACAAGCGTAGAGTTAGTCGAGAGATTAACGGTCACATTCCCATACGAAAGGGTATTTTCATTGACCTTACCAGAGCGCTTCAACAATGCTTGGATTCGCATCTTGAGTTCTTCTAAGTAGAATGGCTTGGTCAGATAATCATCTGCACCTAGCTCAAAACCATGGCCCTTATCGTCTAAGCTCTCTTTAGCTGTCATAATCAATACTGGAGTGGAGACACCCTTATCTCTCAATTCTTTGAGAACTTGGAAACCATCTTTTTCAGGGAGCATGAGATCTAGCAAAATGAGGTCATAGATGCCACTTTCAGCCTCATAAAGGCCTTCGTCTCCATCAAAGACCTGCATGACATCTGCAAAGTCATCTAAAAAATCAAATACTGAATTAGACAAACCGAGGTCGTCTTCGACTAATAAAATCTTAATCATGTGTACTTCTCCTTCTCATTCTTCCACACAAGGATGATGAGTATTTTCTACTCTATTATAACATGACAAGGCCTTATTCAGTAGCGTTCAGATAGCGATTTCAACTTTTTTCTTAGCTTGCTGTCCCTGTCTAATCCTTTGATGAATTACTTGTATTACTTGACGATTTTTTCGATGTGGACTTCTTGGAGGACTTTTTATTGGAGTTCCCATTTTGTTGGCTGTCTGGTTGACTTTGAGGCTCCCCATCTTGTGGCGGTTGACCATTCCTATTCCCCTGGCCTGGCCCACCGTTTTGACCATTTTGCGGTGGCATACCGCCTGGTCCTCCACCAAATCCATCTTGTCCTTGACCACCTTGCGAGCCCCCTCCTTGAGGTGGTTGACCGTTCATTTCTCCTTGCCCTGGACCACCATTTTGTCCATTGAAACCTTGAGCATTTGAAGGGCCATTTTGATCCTTGCCCTGGCTATTTTGTCCTTGAGAATTTTGGGCAGGTTGATTGCTATTTTGTGTAGCGACCGTAGATTGCTGACGCTGGGGACTCGTATTGGCTGTCGCCAACATTCCCAATCCAAATCCACCAGTCATCCCAACGATGAGTCCTCCTGTTGCTGCGGCAGTTGCCCACCATTTAGGACTTTTCTTAACGACAATCATTTTTTCAGTTCTTTCTTGCTTTTGTTCATTCGAAGCGTGCATTCTTTCAATTCCTTAAATTATTTATTTAAACAAGGCCTTTGTTTAGATAGGGATAGTTTACCGATTCTTCCTTAATCGTGACTAAATTTTTTCTTAAACTTTCCTAAAATGATTAAGGAGACATTTGTCACAGCTGAAAAGAGGACTTGACAGGTTTGCCTTCATTTTTGTAGAATAGTTACCATAAAAATAAAGAGAGGTTTACTGTTTTGAAAAAAATAGAATCAATGACATTAATTGCTCTTGGAGCAGCTTTGATTGCTGCCCTATCCCCTTTTACAATCCCATTTGGACCCATTCCTATCACGCTTCAGACTTTAGCCATTGGATTGATCGCCAGCATCTACCGTCCAAAAGAAGCCACCCTTTCCGTTCTCATTTACCTCCTCTTAGGTGCCATTGGCCTCCCCGTCTTTGCAGGTGGTCACGGAGGCATCAGCTCCTTCTACGGTCCCACTGCTGGATTCCTTTTCTTCTTTCCCCTTCGAGCTTTGGTGACTTCAATCTTTGCTGGCCAAAAGGGACAGCCCATTCGTATTTTCCTGGCTAACGCCTTGGGGGAAGTCGTCCTCTTTATCGGCGGTGCCTTAGGGTTTATGCTCATTGCCCATAAATCTTTAGATTTCGCAGTAAAATTTGTTGTCTTACCTTTTGTGGTGCCAGATTTGATTAAGATGACGTTGACAACGATTTTCGCGGTCATTCTCTATCGCAATCTCAAACATCTCCCTTATTTCAAAAAAGAAAAATAAAAAACTCTTAGAGAGACTTGCAGATCTGCAGAGCACTCTCTAGGAGCTTTTTCTTTATTTCGTTGCTAGAAGGGCTGCTTCGACCGCTGCTTTCTCCCGCTCAATAAGATCGATACGAGCGGCGATTTCTTTGATTCCCATCTTGATATTGCGGCTGATCGCCATATCATCCAATTGAGGCTCGAAGAAGGCCTTGTATTCATTCAAGCGTTCACGGGTCTTGAAACAGTTAGCTGGGTAGATGACAAACTTATCAAAGCTCATATCACCACCGAGGGCTTTCTTGATCCAATCCCAGTTTTCACGCGCCCAAGTCCAAGTTCTACCTTGGGTAAAGTCATCATGCAAGAAGTTGTAGTACCAGCTCATAGCCAAATCCTGAGGTTTCACCACATCCTTGTTCTTCCACTCTTTCAATAGAGCTTCCAAAGTTTCCTCATCCTTGGTATAAGAAAGTGCAGCCGCCAATTGGCGTTTAAAGTTTCCATCCACTGTCTTCACATAGGTATCTAGGTATTGTTGGCTAAGCTCCTTGCTTTCCTGGTGCTTGATTTGGTTGACCAAGATTTGCAAGCGAATGGCAGCTGGAAGTTTTTCCAAGTCATCTGCATGCGCTTCAAAGATAGCGCTCGCTTGAGCTTGTGCTGCTTCATCATTGGCCTTAATCATGTTAGCAATCATTAGCTGACGAACTTTTTCGTCTTCTTCTGTTTCACCAGGCTTAGCCTCCAGACCCAAGCGTTCAAAGTTGTAACGGTTCAAACGTTTCAACAACTCATGGAAGGCCACTTCTGTTTCAGTTCTCTCATCCACAAAGAGACTGATTCCGGCTAAGACGCTCGAAACAGCTGAAACAACCAAGTAGGAACTTTCTTCTGTCAAGTGTTCAATCACTGGCAAGAGGCTTGCATAAGAAATTTGACCGCTTTCCGCTAAGAGACGGCGTTCTTGAACCACTTGTAGTTTCGAAGTGCTATCCAAGCTAGCAAGTTCAGCAAGGATGTCTTCCAACAATTCCCCACGGTAATCACTGATATAATGAGCCGTATTTTCTGTATTGAAGCGAAGAGCTCCGGTATTAGCTTGTTTCAAGGCACTATAGTTTGGAATTTCTAAGACTTCTGTTTCCAAAGTATCTGGAATACCTGTCCAGTTGCTGTTCAAAGGAACAACCCACTTGCGACCTTTTTCTTCTTTTTCTCCGATGAAGAACTGCTCTTGACGGATGATCAAGGTGTCGTTCTCTACAGAAGCTGAGACAACAGGGTATCCTGGTTGCTCCAACCAAGAATCCATAAAGGCTGCGACATCACGACCTGAAGCTTGACCAAGAGCATCCCAAAGGTCACGACCGATGGTATTGCCGTATTGGTGTTTTTCAAAGTAGATCTTCAAACCTTTACGGAAGGCATCATCGCCTAACCAACGGCGAAGCATGTGCATGAGCCGGCTACCCTTGGCGTAAACGATTGCGGGGTCAAAGAGGGTGTTAATCTCGTCTGGGTGTCTCACTTCTACATGGACGGATTGAACGCCATCTGTAGCATCGCGTTTCAAGGCAGCAGGTACACCTGTTGTTTGGAAGTCTTCAAAGATATTCCAGCTTGGTTCGATGGCATCCAAGCAGACATATTCCATCATATTGGCGAAGCTTTCATTCAACCAGAGGTCATCCCACCACTTCATGGTCACGAGGTTACCAAACCATTGGTGAGCCAACTCGTGAGCCACCACCAAGGCTACTGTTTGCCGGCTTTGGGCTGTCGAGTTCTCATCAACAAGAAGGTAGACTTCGCGGTAGGTTACCAAGCCCCAGTTTTCCATAGCTCCTGAAGAGAAATCTGGAAGGGCGATATGAAGGGATTGAGGGATTGGGTAAGCCACTCCATAATAGTCTTCGTAGAATTCAATGGCACGAACGGCAATATCTAATGAGAAATCCAAGTTTTCTAATGGATGAGCTTTGGTAGAGTAGACACCGACTAGGGTTCCATTCTTGGTCTTAGCTGTCACACCCTGCAAATCTCCAGCCGCAAAGGCCAAGAGATAAGATGACATACGAGGAGTCGTATCAAACTTCCAAATACCTGTTTCTTTTCGACTTTCGACATCGATTTCAGGCATGTTAGAAAGAACGATTTCTCCCTCTTCTTGGTCAAATTTCACAGCCAAATCAAAGGTCGCTTTGGCTTCTGGTTCATCTACACTTGGGAAGGCTTCACGAGCAAAGTGACTTTCAAATTGAGTAGAGATCACTTCCTTTTTAACACTATCTACTGTGTAATAAGACGGATAAATCCCTGTCATATTATCGGTAATTTTCCCTGTATAAGTGAGGGTAAGGTTTACTTTTCCTGTAGTAGGAAGTTCGACAAAGACCGCTTCTTCCTCATCATTGACTGTAAAGGCACAATCTTGCCCATCTACTTGAGCCGATTCGATGGTCAAATCCTTTTGGTGAAGAGAGATGCGAGTCTCCTTTGCCTCTCCAGTTATGGTCACTTTCCCCGAGAAAGTTTTGTCTGAGCGGTTTAAATCTAAGAATAGATCATAGTGCTCAGGTACAAATGTATCAATAAAATGTGCAACTGCTTGCATGAGTAACTCCTTCTTCATTTTTTATCATCTTCTATTCTAACATAAATCCTACTAACTGTAAGGTAAGAGGGCGCAAAACCAGATCTATAAAAAATAAAGTCTGAGATGATGACCTCAGACTTTATTTTCTTATAATTCCACAATTTTTCCTGTTTCGAAGTAGACAACCCACTCACAGATATTTTTAGCATAATCACCAATACGCTCCAAGTAATTGATCACTTGGAAATAATCCCGACCAGTGATAATCAAGTCAGGATTATGCTTGATTTCTTCCGTTGCCAACTCTTGAATACGATCATAGTACTCATTAATTTTTTCATCGCGAGTTGCTACTTCATAGGCTGTTTCTACATCCCCTTTTAAGTAGAGTTCCAAGGTTGCTTCGACAAAGTCTTTGACTTCTCGACCCATTTTGCTGATTTCTTCCTCTACAACCTTACTACGAAGTTCTCCCTTCATACGAATGGTTGCACGGGCAATGGACACAGCGTGGTCTCCCATCCGCTCTACGTCAGATACAGCTTTTAAGACTGTCATGACCATCCGAAGGTCTTGAGAAACAGGTTGTTGAAGGGCAATCATTTCAAAGGATTTGCGCTCCAACTTCACTTCATATTCATTAATCTCTGCATCATCTTCGATAACCTGGCGTGCCAGATCCCGGTCATGAGTGACAAAAGCTCGAACCGTGCGGTTGATCTGGGTCAAGACTTCATTTCCCATGGCATAAAACTGATTATGAAGTTTTTCTAAATCTTCTTCAAATTGTACACGTAACATTTACTTTCCCTTTCTTATCCAAACTTCCCTGATACATAATCTTCTGTTTCCTTACGAGCAGGGTTCAAGAAGATTTTTGAGGTGTCATCATACTCGATGAGGTCCCCATCCAAGAAAAAGGCTGTCTTATCCGAAATCCGACTGGCTTGTTGCATAGACCGGGTCACCAAGAGCATGGTGTAACGATCCTTCAACCCATAAAGCGTTTCTTCAATCTTTCCAGCAGAAATCGGGTCCAAGGCTGAAGTTGGCTCATCCAAGAGGATAATCTTTGGACTAGTTGCTAGGACACGCGCCACACAAACCCGTTGTTGTTGCCCCCCTGAAAGCCCAATTGCTGAATCATGAAGGCGATCCTTGACCTCATCCCAAATAGAAGCGTTTTTCAAAGAGGTTTCGACCGCTTCATCCAAGACTTGCTTGTCCTTGATTCCATTAATCATGAGTCCATAGGTGACATTGTCATAGATAGACATGGGGAAAGGGTTGGGTTGTTGGAAAACCATCCCGATTTCCTTACGGAGCTCTACCGTATCCGTCCGTGGACTATAGATATTGTGACCATTATAGATGACGGTTCCTGTCGTCGTCACCTCATGGTTCAAATCGCCCATCCGGTTGATGGCTTTGAGCAAGGTAGACTTCCCTGATCCAGACGGTCCGATTAAAGCCGTGATTTCTTTAGGGGTGAAATCCAGTGACACACTATTCAGTGCCTTTTTCTTATTGTAATAAACCGACAAGTCCTTGACTTGCAAAATTGGTTCTGTCATGTTTTCATCCTTATGTTGTTTCTATGTTACCAAATCCTATCCAAAGTGACCAGATACATAATCGTTGGTTGATTGTAGTTTTGCATTTTGAAAAATGTTGGCTGTTTTATCATACTCAATCAAATCGCCTAGATAAAAGAATCCTGTATAATCACTAGCACGAGCAGCCTGTTGCATACTGTGGGTCACTATGATAATCGTATAGTCCTTCTTCAACTCCAGCATGGTTTCTTCCAACTGGGCTGTTGCGATAGGATCTAAGGCTGAAGCCGGCTCATCCATGAGCAAAATCTCTGGTTTGACGGAGATGGCACGGGCAATACAAAGGCGTTGCTGTTGACCTCCTGAGAGCGTCAAAGCAGACTTGTGCAAGTCATCCTTAACCTGATCCCAGAGGGCTGCTTGCTTCAAGGATTTTTCTACGATTTCGTCCAAGACCTTCTTGTCTTTGACTCCTGCACGTTCGTGAGGGAAGGTAATATTGCGGTAGATGGACTTGGCAAAGGGATTTGGTCGTTGGAAGACCATCCCGATATGTTTTCTCATTTCATAGACATTGATATCAGGACGGTTGACGTCGATCCCTTCATACCAGATCTCACCAGTCACACGCGCAATATCAATGGTATCGTTCATCCGGTTCAAACTTCTAAGATAGGTGGACTTTCCAGATCCAGAAGGACCAATCAAAGCTGTGATTTTATTCTTCTCAAACTGCATATCCACGCCCTTGATGGATTCATTTGAACCATAGTAGACATGCAAGTCTTTGGTCGAAAGGACCACTTTTTCTTCAGGAAAAGTAATGATATGTTTCTCATCCCAATTGTACTTTGACATTTCTTCTCCTTTTATGCTGAGGTTAATTTCTTATGGAGGTAAGTCCCGAGCTTACGCGCTCCAAAGTTGAAAATCAAAATGAAGATCAACAAAACTGCTGCAGATCCAGCGGATACTTCAATAGCATCTGGAATGGTTCCTTCACTATTGACCTTCCAAATGTGGACTGCTAGTGTTTCTGCCTGACGGAAAATAGAGATCGGACTGGTCACACTGAAGAGGTTCCAGTTACTCCAATCCAAGGCTGGGGCAGACTGACCAGCTGTATAAATCAAGGCCGCTGCTTCCCCAAAAATCCGTCCAGAAGCTAGTACAACACCCGTAATGATACTTGGTAAAGCTTCCGGTACCACCACGTGAATCACGGTTTCCCAACGAGAAATCCCAAGCGCAAGTCCTGCCTCTCTTTGTGTATGGTGGACGTTTTGCAAACTATCTTCAATGTTCCGCGTCATCTGTGGCAGGTTAAAGACCGTCAAGGCCAAGGCTCCAGAAATAATCGAGAAGCCATATTGGAACTGCACTACAAAGACCAAGTAGCCAAAGAGACCGACTACGACCGATGGGAGAGAAGACAAGATCTCAATACAGGTCCGAACCAAGTTGGTCAATGGGCCCTTCTTGGCATACTCTGACAAGTAGATCCCTGCCCCCAAAGAAAGTGGGAAGGAAATAATCAAGGTAATGACTAAGAGGAAGAAGGAATTATAGAGCTGAATCCCAATCCCTCCACCTGCTTGGTAAGAGGAGGATTTGCTGGTCAAGAAGGTCCAAGACACATGCGGTAACCCTCTAACCAGGATATAGAGAATCAAAGAGGCAAGAATCGTAACAATAATTCCAGCAATAGCATAGAGAATTCCTGTCGCTATCTTATCTATTTTTTTAGCGTGCATAGTTCTTCTTACCTCTTTCTTTCGTGATCAATTTGATAACGCTGTTGAATGCCAAACTCATCAGCAAGAGCACCAAGGCAAGTGACCAGAGAACGTTGTTGTTAACTGTTCCCATAACCGTATTTCCGATACCCATAGTCAAAATAGAGGTTAAGGTGGAAGCTGGAGTCGTTAAAGATGTTGGAACAACCGCTGAGTTTCCGACTACCATCTGAATAGCCAAGGCTTCACCGAAGGCACGCGCCATTCCAAAGACAACTGCCGTAAAAATACCGGAGCGAGCGGCCTTTAAGGTGACATGCCAGATGGTTTGCCAACGAGTCGCTCCCATAGCCATACTTGCTTCCCGATAGTGACGAGGTACTGCCCGTAAGCTGTCTGTTGTCATAAAGGTCACAGTTGGAAGTATCATGACAAAGAGGACAAAGACCCCTGACAAGATTCCAAACCCTGTCCCACCAAAGATGGAACGAACAAATGGAACCACCACTTGCAAACCAATAAATCCGTAAACAACAGAAGGGATCCCTACCAACAACTCAATGGCTGGTTGTAAGAGACGAGCTCCCTTTGGAGAAACCTCTGTCATAAAGACTGCCGCACCGATGGCAAAAGGCGTCGCCACCAAGGCAGACAAAAGGGTTACAATGAAGGAACCCAAGATCATTGGCAAAGCCCCAAATTCTTTCCCTGACGGATTCCAAGTGGATCCAAAAAGGAAACTAAAGACATTAACCTTGTTGACAAAGAAGGTCGATAATCCCTTTTGGGCTACAAAAATCAAAATCAAAGCTACAACAAAGACAATCAAACTCATACAGCAGAAAGTAATGGTTTTACCAAATTTTTCCAAACGAGAATTATTGGACTTTGCGAGCATTTTTTTTGCTACTTCGTTCATGTTTTACCTAATTCTTCTTATTTCTTCGTAATGTTACCGTCTAGATCACGGCTGACTTTCATATCATTGATTGGGATATAGCCCATCTTACCAACGATTTCCTGCTGGACCTCATCTGTCATCATATAATCCAAGAATTTCTTTGCCAGTTTACTTGGCTCACCCTTGGTATACATGTGTTCATAGGACCAAATTGGCCAGTTATTATTCACTACGTTTTCCTTAGTTGGTTCATAGCCATTTAACTTCATGGTTTTAACACTATCATCCACGTAGGTAAAGGCCAAATAAGAAATGGCACCTGGAGTCTGGGAAACAATGTTTTTCACCATTCCATTGGAATCCTGTTCCTGAGCCTGTTTAGGATCTTTGCCGTCCATGATGATGGCATCAAACACAGCACGGCTACCAGATCCTACAGCCCGGTTCACAATGGTAATTTCCAGGTCTTCACCACCCAATTGCTTCCAGTTAGTATATTCACCAGTAAAAATCTTACGCAATTGTTCGGTTGTCAAATCGTCTACAGAAATATTCTTATTGGCAATAATAGCTGTTCCCGCTACTGCCACTTGATGGTCTACCAAGCTAGAAGCATCGATGCCATCTTTTTCCTCTGCAAAGAGGTCACTATTTCCAATGTCGACAGCTCCTGATTGGACCTGAGACAGACCTGTACCAGATCCCCCCCCTTGGACATTGACAATCTTACCGGGATGTTCTTCTATATAACGATCCACTACCCCTTCAACTAACGGTTGTAGAGCTGTCGAACCAACAGCTGTAATCGCTTCTCCACGGTCAATCCAAGATGCACAGGCAGATAGAGAAGCTGCAAGTGCTACTGTTGCTAGCCCAAGAACTAGCTTTTTGCATTTATTCAATGTAAGTCTCCTTGAATCATAATCAAATATCGTTTAAATCTTATCTCTAAACACTTGGTCATCTTCTAGTATTCTAGCAAGAATCACTCTATTTCCACTATAACATAGAAAGACCGCATTTCCTAATAATTTATCTAAATCTCAAGCCTTTTGGAAAGAAATTTTTCAAGGTCCGTCCCGTTACTTTAGCAAAGCCTAAACCATTGCCTCCAGCTAAGACTTGATACCATCCATTGGTAGAGGCCTGATCCAGTTGAATGGTCTCCCCAGCTACGTACTTGATGAAGTCTTGATCTGATAAGCTGACCGCTTTCTTCACTTGATCTGGCTTCAGAGCTAGGCCCAAAGCAAAGCTAGGTTCAAAGCGATTTTTCTTGAAAGTTCCAAGGTGCAAGCCATTGCGAGCAATCTTGACCTTTTTCAAATCAGGAAGTCCAACCGGCAAGAGATAAAGCTGATCTCCAAAACATTGGTAGAGGCCTTCTAGGTCAATGGCCAGGCAATCCTTGGCAAAAGCTTGCCACAACTTTTTCTGCTCAGCCGTTAGATTGGAACGGCCTTCCTTGATCTTCTTGACTTCAGGCTCTCCCTGATAAAGGAATTTAGCTACAAATTGCCCTTCCCCTTTGAAACGATGAGGGTACATCCGAGCTGTTTCAGGATGTCCGATCCCTTCTACCATGCCATTGATTTTTTCAATCGGTAGCAATTCCAGCTCATATTCGTCTAAGAGCCAAGAGACAATTTCTTCGTTTTCTTCTGGTGCCCAGGTACAAGTCGAATAAACCAGCTGCCCCCCTGGTGCCAGCATCTTGAGGGCATCTGTTAAGATTTCTCTCTGGAGACCAGCACATTGAGCTGGATAATCAGGATGCCAATAGTCCATAGCATCTGGTTGCTTTCGAAACATTCCTTCACCAGAGCATGGTGCGTCCAAAACAATCAAATCAAAATAGGCTGGGAAAACCTTAGCCAAGCGATTGGCTGATTCATTGGTCACCACGACATTACGGGCTCCAAAGCGTTCGACATTCTCGACCAGAATCTTGGAGCGGCCCTTGTGGATTTCATTGGAAACAAGGAGTCCTTGATTGTCTAAATAAGAGAGCAAGTGGGTTGTCTTGCCACCCGGTGCTGCCGCAAGATCCAAGACCTTCATACCTGGTTTTGGATGGGCTACTTGGGCTACCATTTGGGCAGCCGGTTCTTGCGAATAGACCAGTCCAGTGACATGGGGAATCGATTTTCCCGACACCTTGCCATAGTAACTCCAAGGCATGCCTGGAATAGGGTCATCGCCACTGATTTGCTCCGCCTTTAACGGATTAGTTCGATAGGCAGATACGGCCGACTCGTCAAAGGTTTGAAAGAAGGCCTCAGCCTCCTCTCCTAGTAGTTGATCATATTTTTCTTTAAATCCTTGAGGAAAGGTCATGCGTGTGTTCCTTTCTTCAAAAAGGGTTGAATCTCATCTAATTTACAAGTTGGCACCATCATGATGGGCTCCAAGGTCTCATAGTTGGGTTCTTTTCCTTCTAGAGTCAAAACAGAGTAACCTAGGCACTCGCCCATGATGGCTGCTGCTGCATAGTCCCATGGCCAGATATAGCTGAAGTAGCCTAAAATACCACCGGATAAAATCTTGGTAAAGCTGATACCAGCACTCCCATAAACCCGAATTCCTAAGCATTCTGCCCCCAGATCCGCCATGCCCCAAGCGTTGGATTTAAGCATGCCAACATTGGAAGCCACTAATAAATCACTAAGGGGACGATTTTGAAAGGGTTGCAGTTCTTGCTCATTGCAAAAGACTCCAAAATCCTTTCCACCAAAAAAGAGATGATCCCGCATGACATCATAAATCAAGCCAAACTGGCCAATCCCTTCTTCAAAATAGGCGACCATAACAGCAAAGTCTTCTTTTTGGGTCACAAAATTATTGGTCCCATCAATGGGATCAATCACCCAGACCTTACCGGAACGAATAGGTGCACGAAGATCATCCTCTTCCGCAAAAATGTGGTCTTCTGGATAGGCTTCTAAAATCTTGCCAACCAGGGTTGCTTGCACTTCTTGGTCCATTTGAGTCACCAAATCCGTCGGATTTGTTTTGACTGTAATTGCTAGCTGGTCATGCAGGTGCTCTCTAAGATAGCTTCCTGCTTCTTTGACAATGGTCTTAGCAAATTCTAATTTATTGATCAATCGAAAACCATCCTTCCCCTTTTTCTTTCGCAACTTTGGTTGCGCGATAAAGTGAGTAGCCACTGACCTCTTCAAATTCTTTGCCCAGACGCTTTTCTTCGCCAATACTTGGGACAACTTTCTTAAAGGCCTTATAGGCTTCTAGGTAGATGCGGGCATCTGCCTTTTGTTCATAGGCTTGTTCAACCTGATTAAAAAAAGAAAGCACCGAAGCAAGCTCTTCAGTGCTCCACGATAAATCGAGTGGGTAACTATAATTCTTATTCATATTAATGGATCTCCGCTCTTAATGTAGCAGATCTTAACTCTTCCTTACGATATCCTCGAGGGAGAAATGCACGGATTTCATCCTCATTAAAACCAATTTGCATCCGTTTCTTGTCTAGAATAATTGGGCGACGCAAAAGACTAGGATTTTCCTCAATCAACTTGATCAAAGCAGAAATCGATAAATCCTCTACATCAACATTTAACTTCTGAAAAATTTTAGAACGAGTTGAAATAATATCGTCTGTACCGTTCTCAGTTAGAGCTAAAATATTACGCAACTCCTCAGTTGTTAAAGGACTCGTCATAATATTGTGTTCCTTAAAAGGAACCTCATGTTTTTCTAACCAAGCCCGGGCCTTTCGACAGGATGTACAACTCGGAGACAAAAATAATGTAATCATGTTCTTCTCTTCTTTTTTTGGACACACTTAGCTGACTCTATTATACAAAATTATTCCGTGCTTGCATAGTGATTTTTTAATTTAGACAAAGAAAATTCTCCCCTTAAGGGAGAATTTCTAACAAAAATTATCTGGTCCATTGACGAGCCAGGATCTCGTCCTGATGCAGTTGCTTGACGAGGGCTTCTACACTGTCAAATTTGACCATTTCTCGAATCTTGTCTAACCAAAAAATCCGAATCGTATGTCCATAAATATCTTTTGAAAAATCAAAGATATTGGCTTCAAAGCGAAGTTCCGTCCCATCAAAGGTCGAGTTTTTCCCTACAGAGGCCATCCCCCGGTGACGTTGACCTAGCACTTCTACTTCGACGACATAAACACCATCTTGGGGGAGATGGGTGCGATCGATCGGTGCCAGATTAGCTGTTGGAAAACCAATGGTGCGACCCCGTGCATCCCCATGGACTACAATGCCACGACTGGATAAGGGATGGCCTAAAAGATCAGCTGCTTCTTTGACCTGGCCTGATGCAATGGCCTGCCGAATACGGGTTGAGCTGATTTTTTCGTCCTGGTCTAGGACAGGTGGAACGACGATGACTTGACCCTTAAAATAGGTTTCTAGATCACTAGCAACTTTCTTATCGCTACCAAAGCTATAATCAAAGCCTGCCACTAAGACACGCGCCCGAAGTGCAGTTAGGTAGGCCGCAACGAATTCTTGGGCCGTATGAGCCGCAAAATCACTGGTAAAATCGATAAGATATAGATCATCGACTCCCAGTTCTTCCATTCGTTTAAAGCGCTCCTCTGGGTTTTGGAGGTGGAGGAGTAGTTCTGGTTGGTAACGGGCAAAAGCCAGCTTTGGAGATTCTGGAAAGGTCAAAACAGCTACTCGAAGTCCTTGCTCATCGGCAATGGTGCGAGCTGTCCGAAAGAGCTCCTGATGCCCTCGATGGAGACCGTCAAAATAGCCCAAGACAAGAACGGTATCTGCTTGAGCTTTTATTTCTTTTTCACTAGTTACATAACAAATGTTCATAAATTTATTGTAACACACTTTCTGTCAGAAAAACCTTGCGAGGTTTGTAAAGTTCTTCCCTTTTTTCCAAAATGGCTACCAATTTCCCTTGGTAAAAAGCAGCCAACTCTCTGGCTTCGCTCTCAACCGGAATAAAGCGTCCTACTTGGACTTCACCGACCTCTTGGGCTGTCAGCTCTACTTTTTCCAGATCCCCGGTGCCAATCTCAAGTGGATGAAGGAAGCTCAAATCTCCTTGAGTTACCTTTTCAGCAAGCTCTTCCAGGGTCAAGGCATCATCCAGTGACAAACCGGCAGCACTGGTCCGTGTCAGATGAGACATGTGGGCGGCGTAACCAAGCTTCTCTCCCAAGTCAACCGACAAGGTCCGGATATAGGTTCCCTTGCTGCATTTAACTCGGAAACGAAAACGGGCTAGACTTTCTTCATAGCTAATCTCACTGGTGCGCGTGAATTCATAAATCGTCACCTGTCGGACAGGACGTTCCACTTCTTCTCCTGCCCGCGCATATTCATAGAGCTTACGCCCATTGACCTTGACCGCTGAATACATAGGCGGCACCTGCTCCATCTCTCCCACCATCTGGGCAATCATACGGTCCACCTCTGTTGCATCTAAAGGTGCTTCCACTGGGGTTCGCTCTAGGACATCCCCGCTGGCATCCTCCGTTGTGGTAGAAAATCCCAGAGTGATTTCCCCCTCATAGACCTTGCCCTCATCCTGCATGAACTCTACCATGCGAGTCGCCTTGCCAACCGCAATAGGCAAAACACCCACCACATCCGGATCTAAGGTACCACCGTGACCGATTTTCTTGGTTCCTAAAATCTTACGTAGTTTAAAAACCGCATCATGCGAGGTCATGCCTGCTTCTTTTTTTAAGTTGATAATACCGTTCATGTGTTGCTTTCTGATTTCCTTTCTCATCATGTGATTAATAAAGTTTTTTTCATTCGTTCCAGTATCATTTAAACCATCCCCTCATGCCTTTAATTAGGTAAGTGACACCTTTTTAAAGATTCCTTTTTAATCCAGCATCAATAATAAATCAATAGGTAAATAATCTACTATTCACCTCTATCTCTCCAATTCTTTATGATAGTATAAATAGAATGTATCAGTATTGCTACTAAAAATGCGAATAAAGGGCGTAATGATACCAAGCTTACACCCACAACAAGGAAGGCTGATAAAAAATAAATGATAAACGCCTCTAACTTAGAAGGTCTTCTCTCCTCTGGAAGCATATCTAAATGTTCCTTCGTTATAGCTGAGCGTTTATCGAATCGATAAAAGAAACGATATCTTGCAGATAAAGAATCAATATCTAAAAAGTCATACCCCCTAATATAATCAATTACGTAAAATATCAGTAAATTGTCAATTTCGTCAATATTTTCAGTATAGAGAGAAAAGTTTCTCTTTCCAGCAATTGCAATGTTACTTGCAGCATAAACGGCAATCGGAATGCCATCTTTTGTAACAGGTAAAATATCTCCTTTACTACCTGAACCTACACACCTCATTTCATAGTTATTTAAATTGAATTGAAAAACTCCATGCCAGTATGCTTGTTCCCATAAATGTTCAAATCTTTTTTCCTCATAATAAATCAAATCCTTATTTAACCCTCTTGCGACTATTCTTTTTCTTTTAGAAATATATTCTGATTCTTTCAAGACAAGAATTTCTACATCTGTTGCATATAGACGATAACCTGCCTCTTCTTGAACGATTTCAATTCTTTCAGTCCAATGTTCATCATCAGGTAATTTTGACTCAAGGATAAATCCTTCTGAGTTTCCACGTAATTTTAATTGTATTTCCATGTTTTACCCCCCTATTAATAAGCCCAATCCAAATGGTCCTAGTTTCATTTTTGCCTCTGCTTTTTAGTATCTGGACAATGATTAACAATCATGACAGGCTCCACACCTTCTCTCACCCGAACAACACTCCCAATCGGTAAAGCTCTACGTTCCGACATCAGTTTTCTCCTTCTGAATATTTCTTCGCTTCCTGAACATAAAATAGTTCTGGATTTTCATGGGCGATGCTTTCAAACAAACTACGAGCACGAACTTCATCTCCTTTTAATTGAGCGTTGAGAGCTCCGTAATAAGAGAACATGATTCGAGCTAGATTACTTTCTGATTCGGAAGTGTCGAAGTAGTCGTTCACTTCTTGATTAAACACGATATCTTTTATGGCTTGGGCAAAGAGTTTTGCCTTACCATCTTTCGAATCTGGCGCCTTTGACAACTGTTCCTCAAAGAAAGCAATATCTTTCGCATCTTAAAGATGAATGGAAAATTTTAATAGCTCAAAGCTTAATATTAAAGATGTATAGTCTCTTAATCTGCCCCAAATTTTTTTCAAATTATATTTGAACATATTTTCCATGGCAGATTGAAAGTCTCCTTTTAAACCCCGCTGGCATCTTCCGTCGTGGTAGAAAATCCCAAAGTGATTTCTCCCTCGTAGATTTTACCCTCATCTTGCATAAATTCGACCATCCGGGTCGCTTTTCCTACGGCAATCGGAAGCACCTTCACCACATCCGGCTCCAGAGTCTCTCCATGGCCAATCTTCTTGGTGCCTAAGATTTTCCGCAGTTTAAAGACCACATCATGTGAAGTCATCCCTGCTTCTTTTTTTAGATTGATAATTCCGTCTATTTGAATTGCTCTTTCTATCTCATGTGTGACCATGACGGTCACCGACCCTTTATTATACCATGAAATGAGACTTCTTGTCCCTGTTTCCTCGTTCTGACGAGCCTTTTAAAAATCCCGTAGCAGATTTCAGACTTTTTAATTTGGGTTTGATACAATAGAAAGCGAAAGAAGGTGTAACATATGTTAATGTATGATGTTATTGTGATTGGATTTGGTAAAGCTGGTAAAACACTTGCAGCGAAATTATCAAGCCAAGGAAAAAAAGTTGCTCTGATTGAAAAGAGCAAGTCTATGTACGGTGGTACTTGTATCAATATCGCTTGTATTCCAACCAAGACCTTGATTGTTGCAGCAGAAAAAGGCTTGGATTTTGAGCAAGCCATGAATGAGAAAAATGCAGTCACTACTCGTCTCAATGGCAAGAACTACGCAACCATTGCTGGAACTGGTGTAGACATTATCGACGCGACGGCTCGTTTCGTTTCTAACAAAGTCATCGAAATTCAAGCTGGAGATGAAAAGGAAGAATTGACAGCTGAAACCATTATTATTAATACTGGTGCTGTGCCAAATGTCCTTCCAATCCCAGGTTTAGCTGAAAGTAAATTTGCCGTGGATTCAACCGGTATTCAACGTTTGGAAAACCTACCTAAACGCCTGGGTGTCCTTGGTGGTGGACCTATCGGATTGGAATTTGCTCATCTCTATAATACCTTGGGCAGCCAAGTAACGGTATTGGATGCTTCTGAAACATTCTTGCCACGGATCGAGCCAAGTATTGCAGCTCTTGCAAAAAGCTACCTTGAAGAAGACGGTATTCAATTCTTGCAAGGCGTTCATACCCAAGAAATCAAAGATGGCCAAAACAGCTTAACGGTTGTCACAGATAAGGGAGACTTCGAGTTTGATATCCTTCTCTACGCAACAGGTCGTAAGCCAAACACAGCTGGACTTGGTCTTGAAAACACAGATATTCAAGTCACTGATCGTGGAGCTATCCAAGTCAACCGTCATTTAGAAACCAGCGTCCCTGGTGTCTTTGCAGTTGGCGATGTCAATGGTGGTCCTCAATTCACCTACATGTCACTCGATGACTTCCGCATTGTCTTCAACTACCTTACAGGCGATGGTAGCTACAATCTTGAAACTCGTAGAAATTATGCGACAACACTCTTTATTGCTCCTCCATTGGCCCAAGTCGGCTTGACTGAGCAAGAAGCACGTGACAAAGGACTTCCAGTTGCTGTTAAAGAATTGCCAGTTGCTGCTATGCCACGCGGACACGTCAATGCAGACCTTCGAGGTGCCTTCAAAGCCGTGGTCAACCCAGAAACAAAAGAAATTCTTGGAGTGACGCTCTTTGGAGAAGCTGCAGGCGAAATCATCAACCAGATTACCATGGCCATGGACAACAAGATCCCTTATACTTACATCGCAAAACAAATCTTTACTCACCCAACCATGGCAGAAAACCTAAATGATCTCTTTGCGATTTAACTAACATAAAAAAGCTGGAAAATATTCCAGCTTTTTTAGTTTAAGAATTCACAGACAGCCTCTTGAAATACTTTATTTTCTTCATAAAGAGCATGCCCAGAATGTTTTAGAATAAGGAGCTGGCAACCCGAAATCGCTTTTGCTAGTTCCTTAGATCCGTCCACACCGACCACATCATCTTCAAGGGCACCAAGGATCAGGGTCGGACAATGAATTTCTTTTAAGACCTCAAGGCTATTATGTTCCAGGCAAGACTGAGACTGAATGGCTATTCTATTTTCATCTTTGATTCGCCCCAAGCGACCCATGATATTATAAAGCAACCGCCACTTTTGATAGCTCTTTTGCGTGTAGGAATGCTTTGCAATATCCAGCATGAGATGCTTAAAATTTCCAGATTGACTAAGTTTTTGCCAATGCTCAATTCGTTCTCTAGCAAGTTGACTAGGTTTTGCAGTGGTCACGGCTAAAATGAGCTTTTGAACCTTTTCTGGAAAATCTGCAGCTAGCCATTGGGCAATCATTCCACCTTGTGAAATCCCCATAACATAAGCGGTATCTAGGTTTAGTGTCTCCATTGCTTCTGCTACATCTGCTGCCATATCCCACGTCGTATAGCCCTGTCTCAGCTCATTGATTCGAGAAAAAACATAGATTTTATAACGTTTAGCAAGTAGACGATACGAGAGAGAAAAGAGCTGTGCCTTTCCTTTAACGGTCTGAAGCCCATCCCCCAAGCCTGGTATGATCACTAATGGCTGCTTACCTTTTCCAAATGTTACATAGTCCATGCTCTTTTTGTTCAAATATAAGGTTTTCCCTTTTGTTGAAGACATTACTTCGTTCCCTCTACTATTTTTTCATGATTTATTTAGGTTGAGTTTTTAAATGCAAGGCAAAGCCGGCAGTCACTTTTTCAAATCCAACTGCCTGATAAAACTGATGTGCAGCATTTCGTTCAGCGGTTAATCCACTATTTAGAGCCAGTGCCTCAACTCCTTCTTTTACCGCTTGTTTTTTCAATTCATCGATTAGCCTACTAGCAATTCCTTGTCGTCTTGTTTCTTTTGCGACTGACAAAGCTAAAATACGATAGTAAGATCCATCTGTTTCAAAAAAGAAGAGTTTTGCATAACCTAAGAAACCTAAAATTTCTCCGTTTCTTTCAGCTAGAAGACAGCCATAATGTGGCTGAGAAAGAATCATTTCTAAACGTCGAGCCAGCTTAGAAGCGGTCGTTGGATAGCCCAAGTCTTCGTATAGAGACAGTAGTGCTTCAGTATCTTTTATGGTTGCTTTTCGTATCTGCATAGGAGCCTCCTAGTCTTCCTTCAAGGCATCAAACTTAGCCTTCATGGTTGGATTCTTCCGGGTCAATTTTTTAACGGAAACATCATCCAATTTGTTATTAGCGAGGCGGAGTTGGTTTTCGGATGTGGTTAGGAATTTCTTAACCTCTTCCATACGCTTAATGGCTTTATCGATTTCATCGATTGCTTTACCAAAGTTGGTTGAAGCGGAGTTATAGTTCTTTGCAAAAGCAACTTTGAAAGCATCCAGGTCTTCTTCAAAGTGGGTGATGTCGATATTTTGTTCACGAACAAGCGCCAATTCCTGCTTGTATTTAAGGGAATTGAGGGCCGCATTGCGCAGGAGCCCAATAATCTGGATAAAGAACTGAGGACGGACCACATACATCTTCTCATACTCGTGGCTGACATCGACAATCCCTGTGTTGAAGTAGTCGTTATCTGCTTCAAGCATGGTCACCAAAACGGCATATTCACAGTTCTTTTCTCGACGATCCTTGTCCAACTCCTTGTAGAAATCCGCATTCTTATGCTTCTTCTCTGTCCCGTCAGCTTCATTTTTCATCTCGAACATAATGGAGATAATCTCCACCCCATTTTCATCGCACTCGCGGAAAATAAAGTCGCCTTTAGACCCACGCGCAGAGACCTTGTTGTCCTTTTCAAAATAGGCATTTGGGAAGGCAAAACTGCGAACCTTGTTGAATTCACTTTCCGCATACTGTTCCAGACTTTCCCCGATAGCCTTAGTCGACTGCTGGGCCTTAAAATTCTTGTAGAACTCGACCTGTTCATTGGCTGCCTTAAGTTGGGCTTCATAGTTTTGCTTAACAGAAGTCAGAGAAAGCTCGTTTTCTTTTTCTTGTAATAGGAGCTGATTTTTGACCTGATCTCTTTCTTTCTCTAGATCAGACAGTGTTTTTTGCAGCTGATTTTCATGCTCCAAGCGCAAGGTGGCCAACTGATTTTCCAGCGCCTGCACTTCTTTTTCTTTCTCTAGCAGACTTTGGCTAGCGGTTTGCTCCACCTCTTTTTTGGCCAATTCTTTTTCAGTATCAAACTGTTGAATCTGGTTTTGTAACTGGGCAATTTCTTGATCCTTCTTGGCTAACTTCTCTTGTTGCTCATTAAGGGCCTTTTGCTCTGCTAATGCCAACTCTTGTCGAATCCGCTCATGAATTTCCTTGTCAAACTCTGCTGTCCGTACCTGTGACAAGAGTTCGCTGTATTGACTTTCATTGACCGTAAAAACTTCCCCACAGTTGGGGCACTTGATTTCGTTCATAGCATGCCTCTTTCTCTATTCTTACTATATTATATCATGCTACCTGTAAAATCAAAACCAGCAAACGAGGCTTGCTCCTACTATTTCCCTAATTTTTGACAGTGAATAGAGTAAATGAGAGAATTTGAGAAAGCCGAACGATGATCATCAAAACTTCCCGCCGTGAGAAAAGAAGGAGAAACAGATTTGTTTCTCCTGCTCGGTAGATTTGAGACGGAAGGCTCAAATCTAAGGTATGGAATCCCAAAGGGAGTCGCTACCGTCCGTCCTCACCTAAGTGAAGTTGATAAAAGGACAAAACCAGCAAGCTAAGCTTACTGGTTTCAGTTTATTTCTTCTCAATTGGCGCGACACTGGCTAAGAGTTTCTTTAGCCCCACTTCTGGGAAGTTGATCTTGAGTTCTTGGGTACTACCACTACCAGATACTTCAAGCACGGTTCCTTCACCCCACTTCTTGTGAATGGCAATGTCGCCAATGGACCAAGCGACGCTCTCTTTGGCGCTAGAACGGTTGCCATTACCAAAGGGGAGGCTTGATGACGTTAGGGCACTTGGAGCTGCTTGTCTCTTGCGCTCTTGAAGGGCTTGTGACAGGCTCATTCCTTTTCCAAAGGTCGTTCCGCCTCCATTGCTATAAGAAGCCTTAAAGCTGGTATTAACTGGACGCGCTAATCCTTGATAGGTCAATAAATCCGAGCTGATTTCATTGATAAAACGCGTCGGACGATTGTAGCTGGTCCGTCCAAAGAGCAAACGAGAGTTAGCATTGGTCAAGAAGAGAACCTTCTCTGCCCGCGTGATCCCCACATAAGCCAAGCGACGCTCTTCTTCCAACTCATCTGGATCCTCAGCCGCACGACTAAGAGGAAAGACATTTTCTTCCATCCCAATCAAGAAGACGACTGGAAACTCCAATCCCTTAGCCGCGTGAAGGGTCATCAAGGTGACTTCTGAAGTTTCTTGGGCCCCATCATCTGTATCGGCAATCAAAGCCAAATCATTCAAGAAGCGACTCAAGGTTTCCACACCTGATTCGTATTCGACTGTCTCTCCATTTTCATCAAAATTCTTGGTAACAGATAGGAACTCTTGGATATTCTCGATGCGGGCCTGACTTTCCAAATTTCCCTGATTGGTTAGGGCTGTCATATAACCTGTCTTGTCAAGGACTTCTTCGACCAACTCTGTAATGGTCAGCTGGTCCAATCTTTCTCTCAAATCAAGAATGAGATTGGCAAAGTCCCAGATGGATTGAGCTGCCTTTCCTTTGATGCCAGAGAGCATGATATTGGCTGAAGCATCCAGGAGTGAAGACTCTTGCATTTGAGCAAAATCGCGAATTTTATCCACTGTACCTGGCCCGATTCCCCGCTTGGGTTCATTGATAATACGCTCAAAACTGATATTGTCACTGGGGTTGGCAATCAAGTTCAGATAAGCAATGACATCCCGAATTTCCTTCCGGCTGTAGAACTTGGTGCCCCCTACCATGGTGTAGGGAATGTTGGACTTGAGTAGCGCTTCTTCAATGGTCCGTGACTGAGCATTGGTCCGGTAGAGAACGGCAAAATCACGGTGTTTGTAGCCAGCTTCACGACTAAGCTCTTCAATGGTTTTAGCAACAAAGACCGCTTCATCCTGCTCGTCATTGGCCCGATAATAGACAATCTCTTCCCCGTCTTCATTTTGTGTCCAGAGATTCTTCGGACGGCGGTGGCGATTGTTTTTGATGACGTCGTTGGCTGCTTGCAGGATGGTTTTAGTGGAACGATAATTTTCCTCCAACAAAACGACCTTGGCATCAGGATAATCCTTCTCAAAGTCCAGGATATTCTGCATATCTGCTCCCCGCCAGCCATAAATAGACTGGTCCGCATCCCCAACGACACAGATATTTTTAAAGCGTGAAGCCAAGAGTTTGACCAACTGGTATTGTGCATGGTTGGTATCTTGATACTCGTCTACGTGGATGTATTGGAACTTCTGCTGGTAATAGGTCAGCACATCTGGATGCTGATCAAAAAGACGCAGGGTAAGCATAATCAAGTCATCAAAGTCCACTGCTTCTGACTGCCGGAGTTCCTTTTGGTAAGCCTCATAGCACTTGGCGACGATCTGAGTATACATATCTCCAGCCTGGGCAGCATAGGCCACTTCATCGATCAGGTCATTTTTGGCATTGGAAATGGTCCCCAAGATGGTCCGTTCATTCCATTTTTTAGGATCTAAGTTCAAGGACTTCAAAATCCGCTTCATCAAGGTCCGTTGCTCACCTGGGTCGACAATGGTAAAGTTGCGATTGTAGCCAATGTGATCCGCATCTCGACGGAGAATACGCACACACATGGAGTGGAAGGTGGCAATCAAGCAATCTTGAGTCGCTGGGTTCAACTGATAGGCCCTCTCCTTCATCTCCCGAGCGGCTTTATTGGTAAAGGTAATGGCCAAAATATTCCAAGGATTGACCATTTTTTCATCGATCAAGTAAGCGATCCGGTGGGTCAAGACACGTGTCTTACCGGACCCAGCCCCCGCCATGATCAAGAGGGGACCTTCTGTCGTTTGGACCGCCTCTGCCTGGCGATCATTCATACCATTCAATAAAGGATTCATCTCATACTCCTCATTCATTCAATCGTTCTATTATACCACATTTTCGCCCTTTCTCCTTTTGGAAACAGTTGGCATCATTTGAATTTTGCACTCAAAAAAGCTATAATAAAGCCTTAGGAAGAACGAATATTTCCTCATCAACAACGATCCAAGTTTGTCCCTTAGGAGGAAATCTACAGAAGTCTGGAGGAGTTATCAGTGAATCAATCACAAAGTAATTTAAAACTAGCCGAACGTGGAGCCCTGATTAGTATTGTCGCCTACCTGATTCTTTCCGCTGCTAAATTAGCAACAGGACATCTCCTTCACTCCTCCAGTTTGGTCGCGGATGGTTTTAATAACTTATCCGATATTATCAGCAACGTCGCCCTTCTCATTGGCATTCGCTTAGCCCGCCAGCCAGCTGACCGTGACCACCGGTTCGGTCATTGGAAGATCGAAGATCTAGCTAGCCTGGTGACGTCCATCATCATGTTTTATGTGGGTTTCGATGTCCTACGAGATACCGTTCAGAAAATCATCAGTAGAGAAACCACTGTCATCGATCCTTTAGGAGCCATTGTCGGAGTCGGCTCGGCCCTGGTTATGTTTGCGGTCTACCTTTATAACCGGACCTTAGCTAAGAAAGCCCAATCCAAGGCCCTCAAGGCAGCTGCCAAAGATAACCTCTCTGACGTAGTTACTTCCTTGGGAACTTCTGTTGCGATTGGAGCTAGCGCTCTCAACTACCCCATTGTGGACCAATTGGTGGCCATTGTCATCACCTTCTTTATCCTAAAAACCGCCTACGACATTTTCATTGAATCCTCCTTCAGCCTCTCTGATGGGTTTGATGAAAGTCTCCTGGATAAATACAAGGCGGCGATTCTGGAATTACCAAAGGTTAGCCGGGTCAAATCCCAACGGGGACGGACCTACGGAAGCAATATCTACCTAGATGTTGTCATTGAAATGAATCCAGACCTCTCTGTTTATGAGAGTCATGCGATTACCGAAGAGGTCGAGCGCCTTCTCAAGGAAAAATTTGGCGTCTTTGATATCGATGTCCATGTGGAGCCAAGTTCTATCCCTGAAGATGAGATTTTGGACAATGTCCTTC
Source organism: Streptococcus australis (assembly GCF_040226615.1). GTDB lineage: Bacteria > Bacillota > Bacilli > Lactobacillales > Streptococcaceae > Streptococcus > Streptococcus australis_E. The sequence continues at coordinate 234,260 of NZ_JBCOAT010000002.1, forward strand.
TCAAGTTAAAGACCTATGAAGAACGCTTGCAGGCTCAGCAAGAATACCAAACCCTTCTTGCAGACAACTTCACCCTCATTAATGAATTCGGCCAAGAAAGTCACAAGGAGGACCTGGTCCGTTTGCAGGAAGAACATCAAATTCCTTTTAAGAATTTCGAGATCGAATCCATCAGTCAAAAGACTAAGTTGATTCGCTATGAGTTAAATAACCAGATCCATACCAGTCTCTGGCGGCGTCATGAACACTGGCAAAAGGTCTTTCACCAAATTACCAGTAAACAAGAAAAATAGCACTCTTTACCTCAATCTAACCAGAATAAAAGCTACTGCAATTCCTTTCTGCAGTAGTTTTTTTGTAAGAAAAAATAGCCCTTCCGGACTATTCTTCTTCTTTAATAAAACCAAATTTATTTAGGGGGTACAATCTGAAATCGACAACACCCTCAATCTGATCTGCTTGAATATAACCAAATTCACGACTGTCTTTGGTATTGTTGCGATCATCATTTAGGACTAAGTAACTATGACTTGGTACTTTACCAGCCTTGGTTCCCTTAAGTTCTCTAGAGAAAAAATCATTTGTAAAATAATCGCCACTTGGGGCTGCCAAATGTTTGGTCTTCATCTTGTCCAAATATGGCTCTGCTGTAGCTACACCATTCAGATAAAAGACATCGTCCACATAGCTGACCTCATCGCTCTCTATCGCAATGACACGTCCAAGATATTGTTTCTCTTTTACATGATAGAGGACCAAGTCTGTTCGATCAATTTTCCCCTTTTTAGTCGCTAATACTAAATCATCTTTCTTAACGGAGGCATTGGCCATTTGATCAGATACCCACAATGGTTGAAAAACAAATAGGCGCAAAGTAATGAGTACCAAGCCCAATATTCCAATGATGATAATATTCCGAATCAAATCCCTTTTCGACATTCCTATCCCCCCTTTCAGTTCATTCCATTATACCATTTTATTAGACAATAAAAAAGGCCCACATTCCCAAATTGTCAGAAATTGGTCTAAAAAGAAAAACCTTGCCTCCAAGCTTTTACGCTTAGAGAACAAGGTTTGTTTATTGGTTAGATTAACGTACTGTACGGATACGCATTGTATTTGTACGAACAGCTTCACCAAGTGGCACACCTGCAACGATTACGATATCGTCACCAGATTGTACAAGACCTGCTTCTACTGCTTTACGTTCTGCGATTTCGAACATATCGTCAGTTGATGATGGAGCATCTGTCAACATTGGGATGACACCCCAGTTCAACATCAATCCACGCTCTGTCAATTCGTCAAATGTCAATGCCAAGATATCAGCATTTGGACGGTATTTAGAAATCAAACGTGCAGTGTGACCAGTCTTAGTCAAAGTTACAACCAATTTGATGTTCATTGAGTTTGTAGCGTCTTTAACAGCTGAAGCCATAACTTCTGTCTTAGAGTTACGTTCAAATGAATCTGAGTTCAAACGTCCGTATTCGTTTAGAAGAGTTTGAGCGTTCTTATCGATAGTAGCCATTGTGCGAACAGACTCAAGTGGGTATTTACCATTTGCAGACTCACCTGAAAGCATTGTAGCATCAGTTCCGTCGATAACAGCGTTAAATACGTCTGATACTTCTGAACGAGTTGCACGTGGTTTTTCAGTCATTGTTTCAAGCATGTTTGTTGCAGTGATAACAACTTTACCAGCAGCGTTCACTTTTGTGATGATCATTTTTTGGTAAACTGGAACCATTTCGAATGGTACTTCGATACCCATGTCACCACGAGCGATCATGATACCGTCAGCAGCTTCAATGATTTCATCCAAGTTATCGATACCTTGTTGGTTTTCGATTTTCGCGAACAATTGAACGTGACCGTTACCAGTTTCTTCACAGATAGCACGAACTTCGTTCACGTCTTTTGCAGTACGTACGAATGAGATCGCGATGAAGTTGATACCTTGTTCCAAACCGAAGCGGATATCGTCGTTATCGCGTTCAGCAAGAGCTGGGAAAGGAATTTTCGTGTTAGGGATGTTGACACCCTTTTGTTTAGCGATCACACCGTCGTTTTCAACTTCAACGATGAATTCACGAGTAGCATCGTCTTTTTCTACAACACGAAGACCCAATTTACCATCGTCGATCAATACTTGGCGACCAACTTCAACGTCATCGTAGATGTCAAGTGCACCAGCAACGTTCAAGGCAATCACTTCACGAGTTGATTTGATACCTTGTTTAGTCGCAACACGGATTTTTTCACCAGTCTTGTATGAGTACTCTTTTGCATCGTCTTCGAACAATTCTGTACGGATTTCTGGACCTTTTGTATCAAGAAGGAAACCAACTTTTTTACCAGCGATTTCTTCTGCACGTTTAACTGTTGCCATACGATCACCTTGTTCTTGGTGGTCACCGTGTGAGAAGTTGAAACGGAAAGTGTTGGCACCAGCTTCGATCAATTTAGCAATGTTTTGTGCTGAAGCTTCAACGTCAAGTTTTTCACCCCAATATCCATCATCACCAAATTTTTTACCACCACGGATTTCTACCGCAGGACCTAAGGTTGCAACGATTTTTACACGTTTGTTCATGATTTCTATGACTCCTTTTAAAATACACTGTCTTTTTAGACAAATTTTAACAAATAAATATTAAATAGAAGATAAGCTACGGTTCAACTCTGCAAGGTTCAAGTCAGCCTTGTGAGGGTTGTTCACTTTAATCTTACCATCTTCAGTTAAGCTAAAGAGGGCACCTTCTTCTGCACTACCAAGAATTGGGTTTTCAACCATTTGTTCATTGCGGATACCAACAGCTACGCCACCGATACCAGCTTTCAGCAACTTAACAGCATGTGCACCCAAACGTGAAGCAAGAACACGGTCACGCGCAGTAGGTGAACCACCACGTTGGATATGTCCAAGTTCTGTTACACGAAGATCGCTTGTATCTCCAGCATCTTTCAAGGCTTTACCAAATTCAGCAGCTGACATCACACCTTCAGCAAGAACGATGATGTTGTGTGTACGACCTTTTTCGTAGCCCTTCTTGATGCTCTCAACGACATCTTCGATAGCAAAGCCTTCTTCTGGAATGATAATTTCATCCGCACCAGAAGCAATACCAGACCAAAGGGCAATATCCCCGGCATTACGTCCCATTACCTCAATAACGAAAGTACGGTGGTGACTAGATGAGGTATCGCGGATCTTATCAATCGCGTCCATAACAGTTGTAACTGCTGTATCAAACCCGATTGTAAAATCTGTACCAACGATATCATTATCAATTGTTCCAGGAAGTCCTACAGCTGGGAAACCATGTTCAGTCAAACGCATCGCTCCGTGGTATGATCCATCACCACCGATAACGACAACACCTTCGATTCCATGTTTCTTCAACTGCTCGATCCCTTTTAATTGACCTTCGCGTTCAGCAAATTCAGGATAGCGAGCTGAATGAAGCATTGTTCCACCACGAGAAATAATATCTCCAACTGATGAAGCATCCAATTGATGGATATCACCAGCAACCATACCAGCGTATCCATTATAGATACCAAATACTTCCATTCCTTCAGAAATTGCTTGGCGAACAACTGCACGGATAGCAGCATTCATTCCAGGGGCATCTCCTCCACTGGTTAAAACAGCAATACGTTTCATTTCGATATTTGCTCCTTTTTTTTCTTTTACATTCTAAATGATTATAACACAAAGAGGCTCAAATTTCTCCTATTTTCCGTAGATTTTATCGATAAATCGTTTTCATAGCAATACTTGCCAGCTCATTTTCTAACTTCTCGTTTTTCTGGACGGAAACTCCTTTTAATTGAATGGTCTTTTTCTCCTCTTCATAGCGAATAACGACAGGATAAGGACCTGGATAAGCTTTTAAAATATCTAAGACTGCCCGGTCCTCCTGGTGATCAAACAATTGAATCCAAAAACGCTGATTGGTGGCTTCTTCTGCTTCCATTAAAACCATCTGAAGACGACCATCTCTAGATTGCACTTTTCCTTTGAGATAGTAATAGCCCTTCTCTCTTATTTTTGAGCTATAGTGGCGATAAGTATCAGGAAAAAGAGTGACATCCATCTTCTTTTGGAGATCGGAAACTTGTAAAAAGGCCATATTTTCTCCATTTTTGGTTCGGATGGTCCGGATCGATTGAACTTCGACCAGGATAGTAGCCTGTTCTCCTTCGCTTAAAGAGGCGATTGATCGAGTCGGTTTGCTACTTGCAGCTACAATTTCCACCAAAGGATGAGGGCTCAGACCGACCCCAATGACCCTCTGCTCCATTTCATACTTCTCGGCCTTGCTATAATCCTCAGCATCCATCCAGGAATAATTAGCTTGGCCAAATAAGCTACCCAATTCATCCGCAAAGACAAATAGGTTGGGAAGGTTCTGAAGAACTTTTCTGCGATTCTTTTCAAAACAGTCAAACAAGCCCAATTCTACTAGTGGCGTTAAGAGAGGAAGTTTGTGGTAGTGGCTTGGCAAGCGCAAGATAAAATCTTCAATGCTCTCAAAGGGGCGTTGGTCAATAATCCAATAGGCTAGATCTTTTGGAAGACCTTTGATATTTTTCATTCCTAGATAAATCTTCTGATCTTGGAACTTATCCTTATAAGGAATGGTATTAATGGTCAAAGGAGCTACTTGGAAGTCAAATTGGAGCGCATCGGTCAAGTAATCACTGCTAGAGTAGTTGAGCATAATGTCAAAGAAGACATCTGAATAATGGGCTTTAAAATAAGCCAATTGGAAGGCCAAGGCTGAGTAGGCATAGGCATGGGAACGGTTGAAGCCATAGCCAGCAAATTTTTCCATAATGGCAAAGACTTGCTTGGCTTTTTCTGCACGGTGGCCAAGCGCGACAGCCCCCTTGATAAAGTCATCTTCCATTCGATGCATTTCTGCCACGTTCTTTTTCCCCATGGCCCGTCTGAGGATATCCGCTTTTCCTAGACTAAACCCAGCAAAGGTCTGGGCCACCTGCATGACTTGCTCCTGATAGAGCATGATGCCATATGTTGGTGCTAGAATCCCTTCTAAACTAGGATCAATCATATCGACCTTCTCTTTGCCATGCTTGCGTTTGACGAAATTATCAATATAGTCACTAGCCCCAGGTCGGTTCAAGGAAGTAGTCGCAACAATCTCCTCAAAACAGTTGGGTTGAACCCGTCTAAGTAATCGGATAGCTCCCGCTTGCTCAAACTGGAAGATTCCCTTGGTATTTCCCGCAGCAAACAAAGCAATCGTTTCCGGATCTTCTAGAGGAATATCCTCGATTTTAATATCCTTTTGATATTTTTCCTTCACTGCTTCCTGCATCCGTTGAGCAAAGGTCAAATTTCGGAGTCCTAAGAAGTCCATCTTGAGCAGACCATTTGCCTCAACACCATGGGCATCATATTGGGTCAGATTCATCTCCTCACCCATCTTGATTGGGATTTGATTGGTGAGGTCTTCTCCACTCATGACGACGCCTGCCGCATGAATCGAGGTCTGGCGTGGTTGCCCTTCAATCCTCTTCGCAATTTCAAAGCCCTTCCGGTATTCTGGGCGACTTTGGATGGCTTGGCGAAAAGCTACATTCTTTTCATAAGCAGAAGCCAAGGTATCCCGTAAGCCAATCCGCTTGGTGAGGTTGGTTAACTCATACTCTGGGGTTCCAAATCTCTTAAAAACATCTCGAATGGCTTGTTTAGCACCGAAAGTTGAGAAGGTCACAATTTGAGCCACATGAGGACTGCGGTAGCGATTTTTAACATACTGGATAAATTTGGGACGATAAACATCTGGAATATCAATATCAATATCTGGCATGGTATAGCGCTCTAAGTTCAAAAAACGCTCAAAGAGGAGATTGTTCTTGACTGGATCAATCCCTGTGATATCTAAGGTATAGGCTACTAGACTACCAACTGCTGATCCACGGCCCATCCCCATATAGTAACCTTGTCTACGACCAAACCGTAACAAATCCCAGACAATCAAGAAGTAGTCATCAAATCCCATCTGATGGATGACAGCTAATTCATGACGCAAACGCTCTTGGTAAACCGTCTGGTCCAGCCCCTTGCTTCTCAAGCCCTCCTCAGCCAACTCACGCAATTCCTCGACTGCAGATTTCTCTGGATTGAAGCGAGGAAGCTTCAATTGCGTATCAATCTCATAATGAACAGTCGCAAGGGTCTTCTCTAGATAAGAAATACTCTCTGGATAATTATGAGCAAAGGCCCGCTCCAACTCTTCTGGTGGCAGTAACATCATAGAAGTGTCAATAGCTCCCACTTCTTTCAGACTGCAATTATTACGAATGGCATGGAGCATCTGAAGACTCTCCAAATCACTCGTAGAAAAATAGCGGACTGTATGGAGGGGGAAAACAGGACGAGAAAACTGTTTCGCTGGAGTATCTGGAAAGACACCAATCGCAAAGTCTTGGCCCAAGTCTAAATACTCAATCCCTTCAAAATAGGGAACGATGATGGCTAGATCATCCAACAAGTGTTGAAACGCCGACCAGTCAGTTGTCCCCATCATTTTCATGCTGGAAATCTTGATTAAATGTTTATAACCTACGCTACCTAATGCAACCAAACGGATAGACAAAGGACCCGCTGGTAACACGACTTCCAAATCAAGACCTAGGACAGCACCGATACCAGCTTTTTGGCACTCTTCTAAAAACTCGTAGGCCCCATATAAATTATCTATATCCATGAGACCAATTTGTTGGTAACCCATTTCTTTGGCACGCTGAATATAGTCTCGAATAGAGACTAAACTGTCCATAAAGGTATAAACCGATTTTGTGTCCAGTTGTGTAATCACCTTGCACTCCTTTTCGTCCGTTCTTTCCTTCTATTATACAGGAAATCCGCCAAAGAAGACACTCTTACCCATTGCCAATCCTGCCTAACAAAAAAAAACAGATCAACTGATCTGCTTTCCTTTCTCTAACGGAAGACATGGGATTCGAACCCACGCACGCTGTTACACGCCTACCGCGTTTCCAACACGGCCTCTTAAGCCTCTTGAGTAATCTTCCAAACTAGTATCCATTATACGGAAAAGCGCTCCTCCTGTCAACAAAAAATTTAGGAATCGCTCACAAGATATCATTGCTTGATAGATTTTAAAGAAATAAAAAACGACAAGGATTTGTCGTTTGCATATATAAAAATGGAGCCGGTGGGAGTCGAACCCACGTCCAAACATCTGCCAACATATTTGTCTACAACCATAGGTTATGTATTGCTTTAACAGCTCCTCGACACATAACTCAAGCCTAGGAACTGCGAGTCTATTAATCTCTTATCAAACTGCTAGACAAAGTTTGATCGTATCTCGCTATAATTAAGACCTGTCATCAGACACGAGCAATCCGAATCGGGTCACGCCTGCTGGTTTTTAGGCAGCTAGAGCGTAAGAAGTGTTATTTTTTGCAGTTATATTTAACTGAGCGTTTACGTCGCCACACGAGTTGCAAAATATGCCTCATAATGCCTGTCGAATCCGTAACGACCCCAAAATGATATACTCCAGTGTATCATTTTTTGGGTAAAATGGCAAAAGAAAAAGAGGAATTCCTTCCTCTTTCATTCTTATTGCAAGTTCAATTTGAATTTTGTTACATAATGAACGGTAAAGTACATAGCTACAATTTTTACTAGCTCATAGATATAGGCTGGAATAAAGTTAACAACCAAGATATCACTAAGGGTATCAGAAGACATAGTTGCAGTTCTTGAAAGTTCTGAAATAGATATAGAAGGGAACAATCTTCCAATGATACTGAGTACAACCCAAAGGATAAATCCAAAGACGAAGGCCATCACGATACGATTGTTAATGAAGAGCTGACCCAGTGAGATGGCACAGTAGAGCATTAAAATACCTGAAATAGTCGCTAACACTTGAAATAGCAAGCTTTGCCAAATAAGAGATGACCCAATATGTTCGAACACTGGACCAAGCACATCAAAGATATTCTGTTGTTGAGCAAGACCGATCACTCCTAAGAAAATAAGCAAAGAAAGAATCAAGCTAATAAAACAGAAAATACTCCAGATCAAAGCAGATGTTACTTTTACAAGTAAAACAGTATGAGATCCAGTTGGCAATGTCCAGGTCAAATAACCTTCACGACCAAAAATATTGTTATAAAAACGACGAATAATAATAATATAGTTGGTCAAGGTCAAGCCAATGTAACCTGCAAAAATAACCAGGACAATAATTCCCACAATTGTATAAGTTGTATCTGCTGTATAAGTCGCTGCCCCAGTTATAACACTAGAAGCTAATAAACCAGCAAAAATGGAGAGAATAGCAAGCACACCCGAAATAATGAGATACCACTTATAGGTTGCTTTTAATTCATATTTCATTAATTTCCCAAACATAAGAACCTCCTAATACATTCTAAATTGTTCACGGAAGATCTCATCAATCGATTTACCGTATTGGTTGCGAAGAACAGTTGTGTTTTCATGCAACAGAATACGTCCTTGATTGATAAAGAGCGCTTCATCCAAGACTTGTTCAACGTCCGCAATCAAGTGGGTTGAAATCAATACTGATGAGTTTGGACGACGATTTTGAATGATGGTTCTAAGAATGTAATCACGCGCAGCAGGATCCACTCCACCAATAGGTTCATCAAGAATGTACAAATCCGCTTCACGGCTCATGACCAAAATTAATTGAACTTTTTCCTTATTCCCTTTAGAGAGTTGTTTCAATTTTTGCTCTGGGTGCAAGTGTAAATCATTCAACAGTTGATAAGCACGTTGAGCATTGAAATCCTTATAGAAGTCTTGGAAGAAACGAAGGGTTTCTGAAATTTTCATATTCTCATCCAAATACGTTGTATCTGGCAAATAAGAAACGACTTGTTTGGTTTTTGCAGAAGGTACTTGGCCATGGATGTAGACATTACCAGAAGTTGGTTGCAAGAGCCCATTCACTAATTTAATAATGGTAGTTTTCCCACTTCCGTTTGGTCCTAACAAACCAATGATACGACCCGGTTGAATATTGACACTCACATCACCTAAGGCAATATGTTTACCATACACTTTTTGAACATGGTCTAAGTAGACCAAAGGGTACTGATTCATAATCTTCTCCTTAATTTAATAATGATTCTATTATAACCTTACTAAGAAGTGATTGCAAGATATAATCGTAAAAGAAGGTAGAATGTTCGTACTATTTGACATCCAAACCATCTTCACTAAAAAAGAGGAACATCTGCCCCTCCTTTAAAACAATTTTATTTAATTCCCAATGCAATCCGCGCATAGCGGCTCATCTTCTCAACCGTCCAAGCTGGATACCAGACCAATTTCACATCGACCTTGGTCACTTCTTCCATTCCCGTTAAGGCATCATAAATCTGATCCGTCAGCAAGTCTGCTAATGGACAACCCATGGTGGTTAGGGTCATATCGATTTCTGTTTCACCGGTTTCACCATCAAACCGAATTTCGTAGACCAAACCAAGGTTGACAATATCAATACCTAATTCAGGATCGATGACCTGCTCTAGATTTTCAAGAATACGGTTTTTAATTTGTTCGATTTCTTCTGTCGTATAACTCATTCTTTACTCCTTCTTCACACGGTTCATCCCCATGAAGAATATTTTTATTTACAGCAAGCCCTAGATTCAAAGGGCGCTAGAAAAGGGCACCCGAACCTAGGTTGCTTTTCCATTTCTAGGCAACCGTTAAAAATGTCCACTGGACATTCCTCGCTTTTGAATTTCTTGGCTTGGGTTAAAAAGGTCCCCCGGACCAGCCTCGCTATTTAATTTCTTAGCTCGGGTTAAAAAGGTCCCCCGGACTTGGGTCGCTTTTATATTTCTAGGCGACCGTTAAAAATGTCCACTGGACATTCCTCGCTTTCGAATTTCTGGGCTCGGGTTAAAAAGATCCGCAGGATCTTTTTAATCCTCTATAAAGTCACGTAATGGTTTGCTTCTGCTTGGGTGGCGGAGTTTGCGGAGGGCTTTGGCTTCGATCTGACGGATCCGTTCACGGGTCACGTTGAAGACTTTCCCCACATCTTCCAAGGTCCGCATTTTTCCATCATCCAAACCGAAGCGGAGACGAAGCACGTTTTCTTCCCGATCTGTCAGAGTATCGAGGACTTCATCCAATTGTTCACGTAGAACCACACGAGTGGTGTAGTCTACTGGATTTTCAATCACTTCGTCTTCGATGAAATCTCCCAAATGGCTATCGTCTTCTTCCCCGATTGGCGTTTCCAAAGAAACAGGCTCTTGGGCAATTTTCAAGATTTCACGCACCTTATCTGGCGTCATATCCATGCGTTCAGCGATTTGTTCTGGTGTTGGATCTTGTCCCAATTCTTGCAAGAGATTGCGTTGCTCACGAACCAACTTGTTAATAGTTTCCACCATGTGGACAGGGATCCGAATGGTACGGGCTTGGTCTGCAATGGCACGCGTGATAGCCTGACGAATCCACCAAGTCGCATAAGTAGAGAACTTGAACCCTTTGGTATAGTCAAACTTATCAACGGCCTTCATCAAGCCCATATTTCCTTCTTGGATCAAATCCAAGAATTGCATCCCACGACCAACATAGCGCTTCGCAATAGAAACAACCAAACGAAGGTTGGCTTCTGCCAGACGTTGCTTGGCTTCCAAATCACCTTGTTCCACCAAGATGGCCAATTCTTGTTCTTCCTCATTGGTCAAAAGAGGAACGACCCCAATTTCTTTCAAGTACATCCGTACTGGGTCATTGACTTTAGCAGAGTTGCTTCCAAGCAATTCCTCATCCGTCAACTCTGGTTCTTCCTCTTCGTTGTTCAAGACACGCGCGCTTGGATTTCCTTCCTTATCTGTGATGGAAATTCCAGCATCTTGAATCCGTTGCAACAAATCATCAATCCCATCAGCATCCAAGGTAAAAGGAATGACCAATTGATCATTGATTTCATCATCTGTTGCAGTACCACTTTTTTTATGACTACGAATAAACTCTGCAATTTGGACATCTAAAGTTGTGATATCTTTTTGTTCTTTCGCCATTCCTACTCCATTCTTCTTTTTTGAGCGATTAAGCGCTCTAGTTCCAACAAAGCCTGATCCGCATCTCCACTGTGAGAGGCTTCTCGGACTTTCTTTCCTATTTGTTGACTTTCTTTGCGAAGAAGCTCCCGATTTCTCGTTTCTTCCACTTCTTCCAACTCATTCTCCGCTATTTCATCCGGTAAATTTTCTTCTAGCATCAGATACCAGGCCCGTTGAACTTCCTCTGTCTGCTCTGACAAATCTTGCGATGTCACTTCTCCATTTTGACAAAGAAGTTGGTACAAGGTTTGCAAGGCAGGGGTATCAAATGAAAAATCTGTTCGAAGACGATATTCATTCAAAACATAAGGATAATCCTTCATCCGATGAAGGAGATGATTCTCAGCCCGAACCAGGCGAGGCAGTTGTTTTTGCACGACGGTTGGACTAGCAAGTGGAGCCTGTGTCTGAATTTTCCCTTGCTCCTGACGCTGGCTACGCATCTGAAGTCGACTAGTATTAACCGTCTGTTCTACCTGCAAATAATCAAAGTCGACCAAAAGATCAGCTAATTTATAAATGTAGGTGTTTTGTGCCGTTACAGATGGCGTCTGAGCTATTAAAGGAGCCATTTTTTCGACAAATTCAATCTGCGCCTGCAAATTTTCAATATTGTCTGGCTTCCAATAATCCATGAGAAACTCTACTCGACTGAGACGTGTTTTTTCCAATAAGTCCGCCAAAGCTTGAGGAGAATTCTTATTAAGATACTCGTCTGGGTCCATCTGATCAGGAATCTGGACGACCTCTACCTCCTGTTTTTCCAGGACCTCCAAAGCCTTTGCTGTCGCTAGTCTTCCCGCCTTATCCCCATCATAGGCCAAGATAACCTTTTTGGTAAATTTGCTCAGATGGGCCACGTGTTCCTGCGTGAGGGCTGTTCCCATGGAAGCGACGGCATTCTCAATCCCAGCTCGGTAGGCTGCGATGACATCCATGAAGCCTTCCATCAGATAAAGCTCATGCTTCTTCTTAGCGACCTGCTTGGCCTTGTCCAAATGATAGAGCTCATAACTCTTGTTAAAAAGGACTGTACTGCGACTGTTCTTGTATTTCCCCTGAGGCTTTGCTCCCTCAGCTGGGTCACGCCAAAGCCGACCAGAAAAAGCAATGACTCGGCCAGTATCATCCGACAAGGGAAACATGATGCGATCTTGAAACGCATCATACATGGTCCCCATATCACTAATATGAAATAAACCTGAGTCGGCCAAAATATTTTCTGAAAACTTTCCAGAAACACTCTGATACAGATAATTCCCTTCTGCTGGTGCTAGCCCGATTTGAAAATGCCGAAGAACCTCATCGTCAAGTCCTCGATCATACAAGTATTGCCGAGCCTCTTCACCCATCTTTGTTGTCATCAGGACGGCATGATAGAACTTGGCAGCCTCCTGATGAATCTCGTAAAAAGGCTGTTTCCCATCTGCTTGTTGGGGCCTGGCCTGAGCTAAAGGAAGAGCTTGGACAGGAATGCCTGCTTGCTCTCCGATAATTTGAACAGCCTCCATGAAGGAGACACCACGATAGTCTTCGATAAATTTAAAGACATCACCTGAGCGGCCACAACCAAAACAATGATAGAATTGTTTATCCTCGACCACATTGAAAGAAGGCGTCTTTTCACCATGAAAAGGGCAGAGACCTAAAAAGTTTCGTCCTGCCTTTGTCAATTGAACGACTTCTCCGATTACATCTACAATATTCACACTGTTTTTAATTTCTGAAATCAGTTGTTTGTCAACCATAAACAGTGCCTCCATTTTACCATAGAATATCATTAACTATTTTAAACTAATTTTTGTCAATTGTAAATCATCCGCATTGATTTTCACCTGATTTTTCCACATTTTTCCCTAGATTTGAAAGCCTTCATTTTCCTTAAATCAACTTTTTTAAAAAATTTGAGCATAATGATTGAATTCAAAAAAATTTTCAGTTATACTATGCTCTGTAAAAAATTATTATGAAAGGACATATTAGGATATGTTAAAAGAATTGAAAGCTTTCCTCCTTCGTGGAAACGTTGTTGACCTTGCTGTTGCTGTGATTATCGGGGCTGCATTTGGAGCTATCGTTACATCATTTGTAAACGACGTTATTACTCCGCTTATTTTGAACCCAGCTTTGAAAGCCGCTGGTGTTGAAAAGATCGCTGAATTGACTTGGAACGGTGTTGCATACGGTAGCTTCTTGAGCGCTGTTATCAACTTCCTTGTTATCGGTACTGTTCTTTTCTTCGTAGTGAAAGCTGCTGAAAAAGCTCAAAACCTTGGTAAAAAGGAAGAAGCTGTTGAAGAAGAAGCTGCTGCTCCTACTCAAGAAGAGTTGCTCACTGAAATCCGCGACTTGCTTGCAAACAAATAATCAGATAAAAAGACCCGATCTTCTAGAAGAAGGTCGGCTTTTTTTGTCTTCGATTTTTCTAGAGAAACAAAAAACAGACCGAAGTCTGTTCTTGTATTCAATTAGAATTTTTTACGTTTACGAGCTGCTTCTGATTTACGTTTACGTTTTACAGAAGGTTTTTCATAGAATTCACGTTTGCGTGTTTCTTGAAGAGTACCAGCTTTAGTAACCGCGCGTTTGAAACGACGAAGAGCATCGTCAAGAGATTCATTCTTACGTACTACTGTTTTTGACATGTTTTTCACTCCCTTCAAGTTCAAGATCTATTCTATTCTACACGGAATTCTACAGATTGTCAAGAAAAAGTTAAAGGAATTCACCTCTTGTCACTAGCTAAACGTTTATCAGAACTGTTCAAGGATTCATTCTTTCCAGAATTCCTTTCATTCATAAGAATCATAAAGGTTTGATACTACTTGTTCGAATGCTTCTACTTCCTCCCAATAATTCGTTGGGAGATTGCTTATTTCACTTAGATCATTCTCATCAAAATGATAGACCAGATGACGCAAAATTTGAGTTTCTATCCAGCGCAAATCCCTTAATTGCTCGATACTAACTGATTCCAATCCTACTAGATACTGACAAAGAGCAGCCAGTGACTCCGAATGAAACACTTTCTTTTCATGCAAATAATATAGAAAACTAAAATGATCAGCTCTTCTATTAGCTTCTATTAAATTCTTTTCTTTCATCCCTACTCCTTTTATAAAAACTGTTTACTCAACAAAAGATAAAAACACTTTCCGTAATATCTACGAAAAGTGTTCTGGTCTTACATATAAAGGAAGCTAAAGAGGGCAATGGCAACGATTGCAGCCAAGATTGGTGCTACAACTGGTACCCATGCGTACCACCATTTTGAATCTCCCTTGTGTTCACCTAAGACAGATTTTGGAAGGAAGGCGTGAAGCAAACGTGGACCAAGGTCACGAGCAGGGTTCAAACCAGGTCCTGTAGGACCACCAAGTGAAGTCACCAAAGCCATAACGAGGAATCCGAGCGCCAAGTGAGCCACTCCTAAACCAGGAGCATTTGCTTGAGCCAAGGCCAATTTTGCTGCTGTTGAATTCGCATCAAAAATTCCACCTTGCTCAGTAGCAGCTCTTTGAGCTAAGCCAACAATCTCTGCACCGAAGAAGTGTTTTGTTAAACCAAGTGCACCGAAGAAAAGGACGAATGATCCAGCAAACTCGTTGATGAAACCGTTGATAGTCGCTGCTTTACGTGATTCTGGAGTTCCTTTATCCAAGCTAGAAATCGTTGAGAATGTTCCCAAGATATTGTTTGGATTCTCCGTTTGAAGGTAGTAAGGACGGTGAGTCGCAACGACAACCAATTGTCCAAACATGGCTCCAAGAATTTGAGCAACGACGTAGTATATAACATTTTCCCATGGGAAGAGTCCGCTAACTGCAAGACCAATCGTGAAAGCAGGGTTAATGTGGTTACCAGAAACGTTACCAAACATCAAGGCTGGAATCATAACACCCATTCCGTACCCAATTGCAATCACAAGCCATCCACTTTGATGCCCCTTGGTACCCTTCAATTCAACGTTTGCAACAGCACCATTTCCTAAAATAATCAAGAAAGCTGTTGCAATAAATTCGGTCGCAACTTTAACCCAAAAATCAAATTGCATTTTTGAATAATCTCCTTATAAATAAAAATAATAATAATTTATTCTAACAGATTATTGAGGACTTGTAAATAAACCGAACATTATTTTTAAAAAATATATCTCAATCCCCTGATTCATCCTTTTCTATCCTTGTACTTTCTACACTTTCTATTTATCCCCGAATTATGATACAATAGGACTAGTTACACATCACAAAGGAGATCTCATGTCTGAAATCTATGACATTACCATTATTGGTGGTGGCCCTGTTGGGCTTTTTGCTGCCTTCTATGGCCATATGCGTCAAGTAAAAGTGAAATTGATTGATTCCCTTCCTCAATTAGGTGGTCAACCTGCTATTCTCTATCCTGAAAAACGAATCCTGGATGTCCCTGGTTTTACGAACTTAACCGGAGAAGAATTGTCCCAACGGTTGATCGATCAATTAGAAACTTTCGAGACCGACATTTGTTTGAACGAAACTGTTTTGGATATTCTTAAAAACGAGGATCACTTCCTCATTGAAACTAATAAAGACCAGCATTTCAGTCGTGCTGTCATTATTGCGATGGGTGGTGGTGCCTTTAAACCTCGTCCTTTAGAAGTGGATGGGGCTGAGAAATTCGAAAATGTTCACTACCATGTTTCAAATATCCAACAATATGCCGGCAAACAAGTTGCTATTCTAGGAGGAGGAGATTCAGCTGTCGATTGGGCCCTAGCCTTTGAAAAAATCGCACCGACAACTCTGGTCCATCGTCGTGATAATTTCCGCGCACTCGAACACAGCGTTGAAGAATTAAAGGCTTCGTCCGTCTCTATTCAAACTCCTTATGTTCCTAGCCGTTTAATCGGAGAAAATGGCCGTGCCAGCCACCTGGAAATTACCAAGGTAAAATCAGATGAAACCCAATTACTCCCCATCGATGAACTCTTTGTCAATTATGGCTTTAAATCATCCGTTGGGAAATTGAAAGAATGGGGCTTGGACCTCCAACGCCATAAAATCCTCGTGAACCGCAAACAAGAGACCAGCCGAGAAGGCATTTACGCTTGCGGCGATTGTTGCTTCTACGAAGGAAAGATCGATTTGATTGCTACTGGATTAGGCGAGGCTCCGACTGCGGTAAATAATGCGATAAACTACATTTATCCAGATAAGAAAGTTCAACCAGTCCATTCGACTAGTTTGTAAGAAAAAACCTTTGAATCATTGATTCAAAGGTTTTTTCTTATAGTTCATCTAGCTCGTCTGCTATCTTATTGATTTTCCGCAAGCGATGATTGACCCCACTTTTGGTTAAGGGAGTTTTCAGGGCATCCGCAATTTGCTGGATGGAATAGTCGGGATTCTGGATTCGAACATAGGCAACTTCCTGAAGCTCGACCGGAAGACCACCTAATCCAATGGTATCCATGATTTTGACGATATTGTTAATGGTCTTCATACTAGCTGTGACCGTCCGCGCAATATTGGCCATTTCAGCATTATTGGCTCGATTGAGATCATTGCGCGCTTCTCGCATGACCTTGACAGACTCAAATTCTTCCAAAGCCTGCTTGGCTTCTACCAAGATAAGGAAATCAATAATATCCTCTGCCCGTTGCAAATAGGTAACGACTCCTTTTTTGCGTTCGATGGTCTTGGCATCTAACAAAAAGTGTTGCATGAGGTTGGCCAAGTCCTGGGCATGGTCAGAATAAACAGAGCTAATTTCTAATTGATAGCGACCAGACTCTGGATCCTTGATGGTCCCACTTGCTAGGAAAGCGCCTCTCAGATAAGCTCGACTCGCTTCATCTTCTTCTAAAATTCTTGGGTCAATCCCCGTCTCAATACCAAAGAAAGAATCTGCTAAGTGCAGGTCTGCAAGAATCTCTTCGACCTTTTCATCAATAGAAACGGTATAAACGCGATTCTTTTTCAAATTGGTTTTTTGGTGGTGACGAATGTCCGATTTGACCTGATAAAATTCTACAATCAATTCGTAGATATGGCGGGCAATCTTAGCATTCTCCGTGGTCAAGGACAAGCTTAAGCCCCCCATACTCAGACCCAAACTACCTGACATCTTAATCAGAGCAGACAACTCACTTTTTTCGAAGCGATGTAGGGTCAAAAGCTCCTCTTTTACTTTAATGGTAAAACTCATTTAATCACCTGTACAATTTGCATCAGTTCATCTACCACAGCTCCTCCATCATGGAAGGCGCCACCGTTTTCCAAGCGAAGGAAATTGCTTGAAATAACTCGGGGAACCTGCGATTTTAGACCTGCAAAATCGTGTTCTACCTGAACCAGGTATTCATCAAAGCGATTCGTGTCCATATATTCTTGAGGGACTTTTTCAATATTGACCAAAACAGTATCAATAAACGGCTTCTTCAAGTGTTTATGAAGGACGGAAACATGGTCACTATCGGTAAAGTGTTCTGTCTCCCCACGTTGGGTCATGATATTGCAGACATAAGCGACCTCTGCTTTTGTCTCAAGCAAGGCCTGACCAATTTCTTCGATCACTAGATTGGGAAGGATCGATGTAAAGAGGGAACCAGGTCCTAAAATCACCAGATCACTTTCTAAAATCGCATCTACTACTTTTCGACTTGCTTTCGGCGTCTCATCGTTATAGGTATTGGTAACATAAACATAATCAATCATGCCCTCATGATGGGCGATTTCACTCTCGCCAGCGACTTCTGTCCCATCCGTAAAGACGGCATGAAGGGTCAACGGTACATCGCTGGAAGGATAAATTTTTCCTGTCGTATGGAAAAATTTAGTCAGCAATTGCATGGCATTATAGGTCGAGCCCTGCATTTCAGAAATCCCGGCAATGATCAAATTCCCAAGAGGATGACCAGCTAGTGGTCCATCGTCTTCTGCAAAACGGTATTGAAAGACTTTTTCATAAAAGCGAGGCATGTCAGACATGGCTACTAGCACATTTCGCAAGTCACCTGGTGGTGTCAATTGATGAATATTTTTTCGAAGTTCCCCAGAACTACCCCCATCATCCGCCACTGTCACAATAGCCGTAATTTCAACATCCTTTTTCCGAAGGCTATCCAAGATGACGGAAATCCCTGTACCGCCTCCGATGACGGTCATTTTTGGTTTTCTCATGAACGATTCACCGTTTCTTTCCGTCGGTCTTTGTCGCGATGACTCATATTAACCGTCCAATCTTTCGCTAGATCCCGTCCAAGACGAGCAGCAAAGGCTACTGAACGGTGTTGACCCCCTGTACAGCCAACTGCAATTGTCAAAACGGATTTTCCTTCTCGTTTGTATGCAGGCAAGATGGGAGCAATCAAATCGTAAAGATGACGATAAAACTCCTCTGATTCTTTGTGATTCATGACATAGTTATAGACATCATCATCTAGCCCCGTTTGATTCCGTAGCTCTGGTTGGTAATAAGGATTCGGTAGGAAACGAACATCAAAGACCAAGTCTGCATCTAAAGGTAAACCATACTTAAAGCCAAAGGACATGACTTCAATCCGAAACTCAGGCTGACTATCTTGTCTGGAGAATTGTTCAGCAATCACTTTACGAAGATTACGAGGCGTTAGTTCCGTCGTATCAATGACATTTTGACTCATGTTTTTAAGTGGAGCCAAAAGTTCCCGTTCCAACGTAATCCCATCCAAGACACGCCCATCAGCAGCCAGTGGATGGCTACGACGAGTCTCTTTGTAGCGAGCAACCAATTCACTATCGGTCGCATCCAAAAAGAGAATTTTAAAATCAATCCCTTCGTGGTTCTCTAATTCGTCTAAAATGGAGCGAATTTCTGCAAAGAAAGACCGACTACGCATATCCACGACGAGAGCCAACTTGTTATTGTCCATCGAAAGTTGAATCAGCTCAATGAACTTCGGCAAGAGAGCTGGTGGCATATTGTCGATGGTGAAATAGCCCATATCTTCAAAGGATTGAATGGCTACGGTCTTTCCTGCACCACTCATTCCTGTTACAATGACCAGTTGAATGGTCTTTTCTGTATCTGTCATCCTAATCACCTTTTCCTTACAAAAAAGGAGGAGGGCATCATCTTTCCAGTTGGTCAGTCGATGGCTCTCACTCCAACATTCTTTTTACCCGAATGTAATCCTTCTTTTGAGACTAAACTTCTGCAATGACTTCAATTTCGATTTTGACATCGCGTGGTAAGCGAGCCACTTCTACTGCAGAACGTGCTGGAAATTCACTTGAAAATGCTGTCTTGTAAACCTCGTTAAAAGGTACAAAATCATTCATATCACTTAAGAAACAAGTTGTTTTCACTACGTGATCAAAGTCCGTTCCAGCTTCCTCAAGGATAGCAGCAATATTCTTCAACACTTGTTGGGTTTGTTCTTGGATGGTTTCTCCAACAATTTCACCAGTTTCTGGTGAAAGAGGTACTTGCCCACTTGCAAATAAAAGATTGCCTACAATTTTTCCTTGAACATAAGGTCCAATTGCTGCCGGTGCTTTGTCTGTGTGAATTATTTTTGCCATTTTCTTCTCCTGATTCCTAATTTTCACTGGATGCTGCTAATTTTTCCCGTTCTAAGCGTAACTTACGTTTGGGATTCAGCTTATTAAAGAGTTCTTCCAATTTTTCTGCATTCCAAACGTCTGCAGCAGAGACAAAATTTCCGTCTTTATCACGAAAGGATATAGGTTTATCTCCCATCTTCTTCTCCTCTTTAGCTCTAACTAGTCAACAAATTCAAATTCGAATTTACCGATACGTACGATATCTCCATCTTTGGCACCACGCGCACGAAGGGCTTCATCGACACCCATTCCGCGCAATTGACGCGCAAATTTCATGACAGACTCGTCGCGATCAAAATTGGTCATATTGAAGAGCTTCTCTAACTTATCACCGGACAAGATCCAAGAAGCATCATCATCACGATTGATCTCGAAGGCTGGTTGTTCCTCATCAAAGCCGTAGTAGACTTCTTCTTGCGCCATATCTTCTTCTGTATAGAGCAAGAATTCTGGTGTTTTGTCTAACAAGTCTGCTGTTGCTTCTAACAAGTTGTCCAAACCTTGATGCGCTAAACTAGAGATTGGGAAGATTTGTGGCAGTTCATCAAACTCGTCGTAGTTGGCTGCCAATTTTTTCTTGAACTCTTTCAAATTTTCCTGACTCTCCGGCATATCCATCTTATTCGCCACGATAATCTGAGGACGTTCCATCAAACGAAGATTATAAGTTTCGAGCTCTTTATTGATTTGAACATAATCTTCATAAGGATCGCGTCCTTCACTGGCTGACATATCGATGACATGCAAGATGACACGGGTGCGCTCGATGTGGCGGAGGAACTGGGTTCCTAGTCCCACTCCTTGGCTAGCCCCTTCGATCAATCCAGGAAGGTCAGCGACTGCAAAGGATTCACCTGACGGTGTACGAACCATGCCCAAATTTGGAACGATCGTTGTAAAATGATAAGCCCCAATTTTTGGCTTAGCAGAAGTAATCACACTGAGAAGAGTTGATTTCCCTACTGATGGGAAGCCAACCAAACCAACGTCTGCTAGGACCTTGAGTTCTAATTCGAGTTCGCGTTCCTGGCCTGGTTCCCCATTTTCTGAAATCTCAGGAGCTGGATTTTTAGGAGTTGCAAAACGGATATTTCCGCGTCCTCCACGACCACCGTGTGCGACAATGTATTCTTGTCCATTTTCAACCAAGTCGGTAATGACCTTACCAGTCTCAGCATCTCGTACTGTTGTCCCTTGCGGTACTCGCACATAGAGGTCTTCTGCTCCCCGTCCGTGCATCCCTTTGGTCATTCCCTTCTCTCCATTTTGAGCTTTGAAATGCCGGTTATAGCGGAAGTCCATCAGGGTGCGCAAGCCTTCGTCTACAACGAAGATAACATTGCCTCCGCGTCCACCATCGCCTCCCCAAGGACCGCCATTGGGAACATACTTTTCACGGCGAAAGGCCACCATGCCATCGCCGCCATTTCCAGCCTTGACCTTAATCTTGGCTGTATCTAAAAACATACTCATAGTTTATCGTTTTCCTTTTATAACCAAGAATCACTTGGTAGTCCCTTAATAGGATAGTGCACCAAAAGCTGCAGCAAAGATTGCTCCAACCGTTACAATCAACATAATTACAATGACCAGCATGGTCAATTTTTCAAAGAAAGTTTTTTTGCGTTTTCCATTGTCTCCAAAAGCCACGTTTTTTACCTCAATTACAATAAATTCATTAGCCCTATTTTACCACGAATAAGGGCATTTTTCAAACATCCACCCCCTAGCAGAAAGGGAGCTATTGGATGAAATAAATTTTTCAACATCGACACTTGTTTAACTCCGTTTTTATATAGGCAACAAAAAAGACTGGATAATTCCAGCCTTTTAAAAACCAGTATTATTTTGTTAACTTCTTAGACCGTAACACAGTAAAGCCAACCGCACAGCCCAAAATACCAACCAGGATGATAACCGGAGTCATCTTTTCACCTGTACTTGGAAGAACTTTTTTCTTACCAGGTTTTGGTGCTTCTTCCTCTTTAACAGAAGTTGATGATGAGTTTGATGATTTTGGATCTGGTTGTGATTTGGATGGCTCTGGATCTGGACTTGGTTTTGGATCCGGTTGCGGTTTAGATGGCTCTGGATCTGGACTTGGTTTTGGATCCGGTTGCGGTTTAGATGGCTCCGGATCTGGTGTCGGTGGCGTTTGTTCTTTCTCACCCAATCCTTCTCCAGAACCTGTTTCCAATCTCACTTCTCGTGTTAAGCTACGTGGCTCTGGGAAATTGGTTGCTTTCCATGTCAAGGTGTTATGAACGAGATCACCAACTTTTGTACCAGGAGCTACTTTAGTAGAGTATTCGATGTACATTGGCCAATGGTAATTATCTCCAAAGTCAATTGTAAATCCTGTAATCTGTCCAGCTGCATTCTTGTCGAAGACAGCTTTTTTACTGAAATTGTCTAAAACTGGCAGACTTAAAATATGGGCTTCATTTCTAATGCCACCTTCTACTGGACTAAAGCGAACCGCACGGAAACTACCTTCTACCAGTGTCAAGCCATCTCCAAATTGATCTTTAATGACCATGCCACGAAGAATATCTTGACGAGCATTTAAGATAATCCGCCATTTTACAATCGTTGGATCCTTTTGGTCTTGGTAGCCATATTTCATTTCATAGTCACCAGCTTGACCATCTGTTTTTTCGTAGTTTAATGTAAAATCTGTATTGCCAATTTTAAAAGTCAATGGGGATGTTTTTGTAACAACCTCTGGATCCACTTTCACATCAAAACGCAAAGCTACGCGTTTATTGAGTGGGTGGGAAGCAAAGTAATCGTTAAAAGTAACGGTTACGGTCTTGTTTACTGTATTGACAACAGCTTTCCCAACTGTCTGACCATTTGTTTGACCTTCTTCCACCACATCAAATTCGAGAGCTGTATAGAAGGTTAATTCTTTCGGCAAAGACAAGGTCAGGGTATCTCCTGCTTGAATGGCTTGTGTATCTGGAAAGGCTACATTGATGGTAGCGGACAATTTTTCGTTTGAAAAGACTGTAGTTCCACTGGTTACTACTTGGTTTTCCTTGGTCAGACTAGCTGTTTGCGTATAAGACAGGACTTCAGACGCTTGAATAGTTTGAACAAAAGCATTCGAAAAGAGGACTGTAGCAACAAGGGCTAGGGACCACATGATTCGACGTAAATAATTCATATTGACCTCCTCAACTCTCGCTTGGAGAGTTCACTTCTTTATTTAATCTTTAAGACCAATTTCATCTTTGACTACAGCGGCAATTGTATCTACATAGTAATCCACTTCTTCATCAGTCGGAGCTTCTGCCATGACACGAAGAAGAGGTTCGGTACCACTTGGACGCACTAAGATACGACCATTCCCAGCCATTTCAGCTTCCATTTTTTCAATAATCGCGCGAATGGCAGGAACTTCCATAGCCTTATCTTTCATGCTGTTTTCAACACGGATATTGACCAATTTTTGAGGATAGATGGTAACTTCTGATGCAAGATCTGATAAAGTACGACCAGTTTCTTGCATAATCTTGGTCAATTGAACGGCACTCATCTGACCATCTCCAGTGGTATTGTAGTCCATGACAATCACATGACCAGACTGTTCACCACCTAGATTGTAACCAGACTTCCGCATCTCTTCGACCACATAGCGGTCTCCGACAGCAGTCACAACCTTGTTAATGCCCTTGGCATCCAAAGCCTTATGGAAGCCTAGATTGGACATAACCGTCGTTACGATAGTGTTATCTTTTAAGAGACCTTTCTCAGAAAGGTAGGTCCCAATGATGTACATGATTTTATCACCATCAACTAGGTCTCCATTTTCGTCAACTGCAATCAAACGGTCACTATCTCCATCAAAAGCCAAACCAATAGCCGCACCAGATTCTCGGACAGCCTCTTGCAAAGCCTCAGGATGGGTAGAGCCTACTTGGTCATTGATATTGAGACCATTTGGGCTTTCTCCAATAACTGTCAAGCGTGCTCCTAAGTCAGCAAATACTTGGCGGGCACTTGTAGATGCTGAACCATTCGCAGCATCCAAAGCCACGTGCATTCCTTCAAGCTGGGTTCCAGTTGAAACTAAGTATTCTTGATACTTACGAAGTCCTTCAGGATAGTCCATCACTGTTCCAAGACCTTCTGCACTAGGACGAGGAAGAGTATCAGTCTCCGAATCCAATAATGCTTCAATCTCTAGTTCACGGTCATCGTCTAATTTATAGCCGTCATTCCCAAAGAATTTAATCCCATTGTCTAGAGCTGGATTATGACTGGCAGAAATCATGACCCCAGCACTTGCACCTTCAGAACGAACTAAATAAGCTACACCTGGTGTTGCAATTACACCCAATTTATAAACTCTAATCCCTACAGATAGGAGACCTGCTACGAGAGCACTTTCTAACATTTCACCAGAAATACGGGTATCTCGTCCTACGAAAACAAGTGGAGTTTCTTGCTCATGTTGACTGAGGACATACCCTCCGTATCGACCGAGCTTAAAGGCCAACTCTGGTGTCAATTCGACGTTTGCTTCTCCACGGACTCCGTCCGTTCCAAAATATTTACCCATTATGATAATCCTTTCGATGATTCTTTATTAATTGCTATTATTTGATGAAGAACTGGATGAAGAAGAGCTAGAACTTGTCTGTTTCAACTCAATCTTCATGTATAGCTCTGATGGAGAGATAATGACAGGTAAATCATTCCCCTCGCTATCTACCGCCTTTAAGGAGACGGTTGCCGTATAGGTATTGTTTAAAAGATCTCCTTCAGGGAAGATGGCTTCTACATGATCAACTTTGGCTAAAGTGTCCTGGTCGCTGGTTACAGAGACCTTATCGTCAGAAAAAGTAACATGTGAGAGACTCCACCCTGGGGCAATTTGTTTGTCTGGTACCGTGACGGAAACATCAAACTTTTTCGTCTTTTTCTTACCAATTTTTGCAGTAACTTTCTGAGGTTCGATGGTTGCAGTCAATCCTGAAGGCAGGCCTTCGACCTTTAAGGTGATTTCATGCTGGCCCTCTTTCAGATTGCTAAGATCAGCTACCACTTTAAATTTACGAGTACTAGCCTGCATTTCTGATGCTAAGGCGACACGGTTAGATCCCTTCAGAAAAACTGTTACTTCTGAACTAATCCCGCTAACAAAATATTTACTATCGTTATATTTTACATCAATCGGAATATTGGTTAAGGTGTTCGTGTAAGTTTCAGAGCTCACTTGACGCGCACTACTGTTATTCTGAAAATTAACAGAGGTAGCAATGATGAATAAGAGACTTGAGAAAAAGACTGATGTCACAATATAGACAATTTTTCTTTTTGGAATCATTTGATACGTCCTCCAAAAATTCTTGATTTCAAATCTTTTTTTCCTTGATCTTCTGGAATAATGAAGGAACGCAATTCTTGTTCGAATTCTTCGATACTGAGGTCGTGTCTAAAGCTCCCATTTCTCGCAATGGAGATACCACCCGTTTCTTCCGAAACAACAAAGGTAAAGGCATCACTTACCTCAGACAAGCCGATTGCAGCCCGGTGTCGCGTACCGAACTCTTTTGAAATTCCCGTGCTTTCTGTTAAGGGGAGATAAGCACAAGATACAGCAATTTTATCATTGGTGACAATCACTGCCCCATCGTGAAGCGGGGTGTTGGGGATAAAAATATTAATCAGAAGTTCACCCGAAACATCTGCATCGAGGGGAATACCCGTAGAAATATATTCTTGAAGGGTTCTACTCCCTTGAATAGCAACCAAGGCACCAATCTTTCGAGGACTCATATAAGCAACGGCTTTTACATAGGATTGAACCAATTTTTCTTCTGTACTAATCTGGTTGGTTGAGAAAAATTCAGTTGCTCGACCTAATCGTTCTAATCCCGTCCGAATTTCCGGAGAGAAAATCACTACCGCAGCAATGACCCCGTATGTGATGATTTGGTTGATCAACCAAGAAATGGTCGTCAGACCAATCATATTGGCAACTAACTCAAATAAGAAAAAGGTCAAGACACCACGGACTAAAATCATAATTTTAGTACCGACAATGGCTTTTATAAAATAATACAATAACCAGGCTACTAGGGCAATGTCAATCAGGTTGACAACCACACTCCATGGAGTGGGAAATAAACTGGCCCAATACTGGGGATTTGACAATTGTTGGATGTTCACAATCTCATACCTACCACTTCTCTTCTAGGCTTTTCACGCAGCTAACAACTGTGGATGATTACTGGAAATAGCAAGGCTTCTAGCAAATGGATAGCGCGTTCAAACTACTCAACATCATTATATCATGTTTCAACAGATTTTTCTGTAACCTTCTGTTGGTTTTTGTGATAAAATATGAATTATGAAGATTAAGACTAGTATAGGGCTTATTGCCGGAAAAACGAGTAGTCACCTCTTGCGTTTGCTTGGTCGTGGCTCTACCCTTCCTGGAAAAATTGCCCTCCAAATTGATAAAGACATTTTACAATACCTGGCCCAGAACTACGAAATTGTGGTTATCACTGGTACGAATGGGAAAACACTAACAACGGCTCTCACTGTTGGCATTCTTCAGGAGGCTTTCGGACCTATCGTGACCAATCCTAGTGGGGCCAATATGATTTCAGGGATTACGACCACTTTCTTGAACGCAAAAGGTTCTTCCGGTCGTCCTATCGCTGTTCTTGAAATCGATGAAGCCAGCCTGGCTCGAATTTGTGACTATATCACTCCGACCTTGTTTGTAATCACCAATATTTTCCGGGATCAAATGGACCGCTATGGGGAAATCTACACGACTTATCGGATGATTTTAGACGGGATTAAAAAAGCGCCTCAAGCGACTGTTTTGATGAATGGAGATAGCCCTCTTTTCCATACCCTTCCCCTACCAAATCCCGTTCAATATTTTGGCTTTGACACGGAAAAAACTGCTCCGCAGCTAGCTCATTACAATACGGAAGGAATCGTTTGTCCAGAGTGTCACGGTATTTTAACTTACCAATTAAACACCTATGCCAATCTGGGAGATTACATTTGTGAAAGCTGTGGCTTCCATCGTCCTCCATTGACTGTGGCAGTTAATGAATTGACTGAGCTGACCAATACTTCTTCTCACTTTAAGATCAACAGCACAAACTACCACATCAATATCGGGGGCCTCTATAATATTTATAATGCCCTCGCTGCAGTTGCTGTTGCCCATTATTTTGAAGTAAGCCCAGACGTCATTAAGCGTGGTTTCGACAAGAGTAAGGCTGTCTTTGGTCGCCAGGAAACCTTTAAGATTGGGGATAAGGAATGTACCTTGGTCCTGATTAAGAATCCAGTTGGAGCTACTCAGGCTATTGAAATGATCAAACTAGCGCCATATCCCTTCAGCTTGTCTGTTCTTCTCAACGCCAACTATGCAGATGGAATCGATACGAGCTGGATTTGGGATGCCGACTTTGAGCAAATCACCCAGATGGACATTCCAGAAATCAATGCTGGTGGGGTGCGGCACTCTGAGATTGCTCGACGACTTCGGGTCACTGGCTATCCTGCTGAAAAGATCACAGAAATGGCTGATTTAAAAGAGGTCTTCCAACGCATCAAGCAACAGGAAACCCCTCACGCTTACATTTTAGCTACCTATACAGCCATGCTAGAATTCCGTGAACTCTTGGCCCAAGAACACCTGATTGAAAAGGAGATGCACTAATGACTTATACTTCCCTGGAATCTTCTGATCAGGCACAGTATCCCTACAGCCTGCGCATTGCCCATCTCTATGGAAACTTAATGAATACTTATGGGGACAATGGGAATATCCTCATGCTCAAGTACGTTGCGGAAAAGCTTGGAGCCCATGTCACTGTTGATATCGTCTCTCTCAAAGACCGGTTTGATCCTGATGCCTACGATATTGCCTTTTTCGGCGGCGGGCAAGACTACGAGCAGACCATTGTATCTGAAGACCTACCAGATAAAAAAGAAGACCTCGAACGCTTCATTCAGGACGATGGCGTGGTCCTTGCTATCTGTGGTGGCTTTCAGCTTCTAGGCCAATACTACATTGAAGCTTCTGGCAAACGCATTGAAGGACTTGGCATTATGGGCCACTATACGCTCAACCAAGTCAACAACCGCTATATCGGTGATATCAAAATCCATAATGAAGAATTTAACGAAACCTATTATGGTTTTGAAAACCACCAAGGTCGAACCTTCTTAGCAGAGGATGAAAAACCACTGGGCAAGGTCGTCTATGGAAATGGGAACAACAAAGAAGATGGGTGCGAAGGGGTTCATTACAAGAACGTCTTTGGCAGCTACTTCCACGGTCCTATCTTGTCCCGAAATGCCAATTTGGCCTATCGCCTAGTGAGCACTGCTTTAAAAAATAAATATGGCAAGGACCTTTCCCTACCGGCTTATGAGGAGATTCTAAGCCTAGAGCAGCCGGAAGAGTACGCTGATGTGAAAAGCAAGGCCCCTGCTGAACAATAAGGAGATAATGATGAACAAAAATAATCTACACTACATTGCTTTATTACTTTTAATTTTATTGATTGCTGGTATTTCCCTTGCAAACATGCAAACGGTCACCGTAAATTTCCTCTTGGTCCAATTTAAATTACCCTTGATCATTCTGATCTTGCTCTGTGTCCTCTTAGGTGCATTCGTCATGAACTTGATTAATTTTTCAAAGGGCTTCTCCCTAAAAAAAGAACTCAAGAGCACTCAAAAGCAACTGGAAGAAGCAAAGAAAGAAGTTAAAGCAGAAGAAAAAGATAACAACTAAAAAAGCACCGATCGGTGCTTTTTTCATGCTGATTTACCCTCTTTTGCTTGCAATTTCTTGGCGACTACTTGTGCTAGGAGTGAAAAGAGGATGACGCCAGCTCCAATCAGGAGAAAGGATTCAACTCGGACACTTGGTAACCAGGTCATCAAGCCTTTAGCCACAGGCATAAAGAAAATGGCTAGGGTAAAAATGGTGCTTAAGACCCTGCCCAGGTAGTCTCCTTCTACCTTGGTTTGCACTTGGGTAAAAAAGTGGATATTAAAAATCGTCATAAAGAGTTCGCAGACTAAATTTCCAGAAAAGGAAAGAAGAGGAGGAAGAGGCAAGCCCATCATGAATACTCCTACTCCTGTTAAGATCAATAAAAAGAGAAGCATCTCCATACTTGATTTAAATTTATTAGCAATCAAGGCTCCAATGATGGAACCGATAGCGCCCAAGGTTAAGATAGTCGCATAAGCGCCCTTGACCCCGTAGAGTCGGTTCGAAAAGGGAAGTAAAAACTCAAAAGCTGCAAAAAAGAAATTGACGCTGGAAGCCACTAACAAGAGAAAGAAAATTTCTTTCTGATGCCAGATATAGTGCAATCCATCCCTGATATCCGAAAAAATATCTTTTCCCGTGAACCGTTTCTTTTCTTGAACTTTGGCTTCTTCTTTCGGAAGGAATGCCACTAGGACAAAGGCGATAAAAAAGGTCAGTGCATCCAGTAAGAGGGTCGCATGGAGACTGGCAAATTGTAAAACAAGGAAAGAGAACACAGGTGAGCTAACACCGACAACCTGTAAGACCAACTCCAGGCGGGCATTATAGGTCACAATCTCGTCCTTCTCTACGACCTCAGTGATAATGGCTTTGTTGGCCGTACGAGAAAATGCAAAGGCAATGGCCTGAACAATATTAGCAACAATCAGGCCTGCAATCATCCAACGATCGTTCCTGATAAAAGAAATCGCCAAACAAAGGAGACCACACACCAAGTCGGTCGTCATCAAAATCTTGCGACGGGAAAAACGGTCTGAGATCACGCCACCAAATGGATTGACTAGAATGGAGGTGACAAGTTCAGAAATTTGATAAATCCCCAATACCGTCTTTCCCACCGTCCCCATCGAGGCCAGCCAGACACTGTTCCCATAATCATAGAGCATATTTCCCATTCTATTGATCGCCCCACGAGCAATTAATTGGACTGCATGTCGATTCATAAAAAAACCTCCTTCATTTTCTGAAACTATTGTATCAGTTCATGAAAGAGGTTTTCATTTTGTCCCTTATTTGGGAAAAATAATAAATTACAACTTTATAAAAGGATATCTACTGTTCTTTTGATTGAAGCTGCATAGCTACTAGCTGAGCCAAGAGTGAAAAGAGAATAACTCCAGCTCCAATCAGAAGAAATGATTCCATGCGGACGCTTGGCAACCAAGTCATCAAACCCTTGGCGATGGGCATAAATAGAACAGCCAAAGTATAAATCGTGCTCAAGACTCTCCCCAGATAATCATCTTCCACCTTGGTTTGTACTTGTGTAAAAACGTGGATGTCGAAAATGGTCACAAAAAATTCACAGATCATATTTCCTGAAAATGAAAGATAAGGCGGAAGGGGCAAGCCCATTATGAACACTCCGACCCCTGCCATGATCAGTAAAAACAGGAGAATTTTCATACTTGATGTCATTTTATTGGCAACAAGTGCTCCTAGAATAGATCCAATAGCTCCCAATGTTAAGATGGTTGCATAAGCTCCTTTGAAGCCGTATAGTCGATTGGAAAATGGGAGTAAAAATTCAAAAGCTGCAAAAAAGAAATTGACGCTAGAAGCCACCAATAAGAGAAAGAAAATGTCTTTCTGATGCCAGATATAGTTTAGTCCATCTTTCATATCCGAAAAAATATCTTTCCCGGTAAACTGTTTCCTCTCTTGAACCTTAGCTTCTTCTTTCGGAAGGAAAGCCACTAGGACAAAGGCAATGAAAAAGGTCAGGGCATCTAGTAAGAGGGTCGCATGAAGACTGGCAAATTGTAGAATTAGGAAAGAAAAAACAGGTGAACTGACACTAACAACCTGTAAGACCAACTCCAGGTGAGCATTATAGGTCACAATCTCATCTTTCTCAACAACCTCTGTGATAATAGCTTTATTGGCAGGTCGAGAAAAACCAAAGGCAATGGCCTGAACAATATTGGCAACAACCAGGGCCGCAATCATCCAACGATCATTTCTGATAAAAGAAATCGCCATACAAAGGAGGCCACAAACCAAGTCGGTCGTCATCAAAATCTTGCGACGAGAAAAACGGTCTGAAATCACCCCTCCAAAAGGATTCACGAGGATCCCTGTCACTAACTCAGAAATCTGATAGATTCCTAATACCGTCTTTCCTATAGTCCCCATTGAGGCCAGCCAGACACTATTCCCATAATCATAGAGCATATTTCCAATTTTGGTAATCGCTCCACGACCAATTAATTGGACCGCATGTCGGTTCATAAAATCTCCTTTATCTCTCTCCTATTTAGGAACATTCATCTATTACAAATTTATCAAAGTGTTCTTGATAGTAAGCTACCTGCTCTGGAAGACCTAGCACATCAAAAATATGCATAGCCTCTTGCATTTGCTGACTCCCTTCTTCTGTTTGCCCCTTCTGATAGAGGGCAAATCCCTTGAGGTAATGAAAGACATTGCGCTCGTAGAGTTTGATGCTCTTCCCGATAATCTTTTCCACATAGGCTTCAAAATAGCTGGCATTTTCGAAAGAACGGTGTTCTAAACAATGCTGGTAACAATTCAGAGCTAGAATCAAGACTAGTTTTCGATGGCGACCAATTTCCTTGTAGAAATCTTCCCGCTCCATCACTTCTCTACCAAGCCGAGTGACATAATCCACATCATAAAAGCTATAGAGATTGCCAAAGAGGATCAACTCATACATGGTCCATTCTTCTGTCTGAAAGAGATAATCCGCCACCTTTTCCAGATCACTTTGCTTCATCGTGTAGCTGGCATCTCTCTGGCAAATCAGCCCTTGTAACAAAATCCAGTTCAATTCAAAATAAAGGGGATTGGTTGAACGTTTAGCCTTTTCCAGTTGTTCTCTTTGAAGCCTTTGAAAACCAGCAATATCATTTGCATAGTAAAGCGGAATAATCTGAGCCATCAAGGCCACATGCTCATGGTGTTGAAAATTCCTAGCCTTATCCATAAAATTCTCAATCGTCACATGGATATTGTCCAAAATGTCAAAGAAGCGCGAAGCAGCCAGATCCGACTCCCCCAATTCAAAACGGGATAACTGGGAGGTCGAGCAAGCTTCTCCTGCTGCTTCTTTCAACGAATAATTTTTACTGATTCGAAATTCACGAAAAACTTTTCCAAGATCTTCCATTTATTCCACCTGCTCTGACAGTTCTGCCCACTCTTCCATCACTGCTTCCTGCTGAACAGTCAGTTGGTCCAGCTCGCTTTGCAGTTGGACCAAGTCTTCTGCACCATTGGTGCTATGCATAGTTTCAGTGATGGCTTGGATTTTCTGATCCAGATCTTCCATCTCTGCTTCCAATTGTTCAATGCGGCGGATGATTTTGCGGAGTTCCTTTTGGTTTTGCTTTTGCAAGTGATAATCATCGCTGGTGACTTCTTCGGTCGAAGAAACAGGATCAGATTCTGCTTGCGCTGCAGCAAGGGCTTCTAACTCTGCTTTCTTCTCCAAATAATAATCATAGTCTCCCAGATAAAGGGTCGAGCCCTCTTCTGAGAGTTCTAAGACTTGGGTCGCTACCCGATTGATAAAGTAGCGGTCGTGGCTGACAAAGAGCAGGGTCCCATCAAAATCAATCAAGGCATTTTCAAGTACTTCCTTGCTATCGATGTCCAAGTGGTTGGTCGGCTCATCGAGAATCAAGAAGTTGTTATTCTCCATGGACAGCTTGGCCAAGAGCAGGCGCGCCCGCTCTCCACCTGACAGCATGCCAACGGTTTTCTTGACATCATCCCCAGAGAAAAGAAAGGCTCCCAGGCGATTGCGGATTTCCACTTCTGGTGTCAGTTTAAAGTCATTCCAGAGCTCATCCAAGACACTGTTGTGAGGCGTTAGTTTACTTTGGGTCTGGTCATAGTAGCCCACCTCGACATTGGCCCCAAAACGAGCTTCACCCTTGATAAAAGGAATCTGCCCAACGATGGACTTGATTAAGGTTGATTTTCCGATCCCATTTGGTCCCACAATAGCGACTGCATTAATCTTGCGGATATCCAAATTAATGGGCTCTGACAGGATTTGATCGTCATAGCCGACGGCTGCCTCTTCTACTGTCAGGACGACATTGCCCGATGTCTTATCGGCATGGAAGGTCATATGAGCGGACTTGCTTCCAGCTTCAGGTTTGTCTAGGCGCTCCATTTTTTCCAACTGTTTGCGCCGAGACTGGGCCCGCTTGGTAGTCGACGCCCGCACCAAATTGCGATTAACAAAGTCTTCCAGAGCAGCAATTTCTTTTTGCTGTTTCTCATAGTTCTTGGCTTCGGTCAGCAATTTTTGTTCTTTTTGCTCCACAAAACTGGAGTAATTACCGACATAGCGATCCAAGGAATGCTTGGTCAAGTCCAGAGTAATAGTTGCGACCTTATCTAGGAAATACCGGTCGTGGCTGACAATGAGAAGGGCTCCGCTATAATTGACCAGATAGTTTTCCAACCAGGCGATGGTCTCAATATCCAAGTGGTTGGTCGGCTCGTCCAATACCAAAAGATTTGGTTTTTCTAGAAGCATCTTGGCCAGAGCTAGACGGGTATTTTGCCCACCAGACAGCTCTTCAATCTTCATCTGCCACATGGACTCATCGAACTTGAAGCCGTTGAGTATCGCACGGATATCTGCCTCATAGGTAAAACCACCTGCCTGACGGAATTCTTCCGATAGTCGGTCATAGTCCTGCATGAGCTTTTCTAAGTCAGCCCCAGTTTTTTCTCCCATCGCAAGCTCCATTTGACGCAAGGTTTTCTCGGTCTTTCTGAGATCGTCAAAGACATGGAGCATCTCATCGTAGATGGTATTGGACGACTCAAAGCGACTATCCTGGGCCAGATAGGAGAGAGAAAGATCCCGCTTTTTATTGATTTCTCCTGAAGTTGGTTCTTCTTCTCCCACCAAGATTTTTAAGAGCGTAGACTTGCCGGCTCCGTTCTTTCCGACCAGGGCAATCCGGTCCCGTTCATCCACTTGCAGGCTGATATTATCAAAAAGAACCTCCCCTGCAAAAGAGCGTTCAATTTTGTTGGCTTGTAAAATAATCATAGTTTCATTGTACCTTACTTTTGACAAATTGACAATTGAAGAAAAGGCCAAACGCTAGATGCGCTTGACCTGTCCTAACTTTTTAAATAGCTGAGATATTGGAGGCCATTTGGCTGTACTGATAGGCGAGGAAAAGCCCGATGCCAATCACCAGCAAAAGCAAGCCCCATTTGATGACTCCCTTTACAAAGCGAATCACAAGTAGGATCATCATGGAGCCAATCAGCCAAGTGATGGCCGAATGCGAGAAGAAAGCTTGGACGGCTTCCTTATTGTCTCCGAAAAATTGACGGACTCCCTCAGGAGCATAGTTTTCCCAAGCCTGTTGAATGCCTAATTCATGGGAAATTGCTTGCCCTTTTTGGGATAGCCATAGAAAGATTCCAGAGTTAAACACAAAGAGTACCACTTGTTCTGGAAAGGTTCGAATCACATACAGTATGCGTTTGATTATTCTTACTCCTTGTATAGTTGACGAACAGCCTCAATATCCCTCTCTTGGATGTTATAAAAGGAACCAGTTGCCTGCATGACGGACTCTTCCTCAGTATGGTCCAAACCGATCGCATGGCCTAGTTCATGCTCAGCTGTGTTTACAATCCGCTGATGGGAATAGTTGTACTGCTTATTAAGTAGGTAATGGCGATTCAAGCGAACGGTCACCCTTTTGAAACGATTGGTTAAAACATTGGTCTGAGATTCGGCCTCACCCGCTGCAGAAACCGTGCTATCATCCATCTCTGTCAAGAGGATATCGGCCTCTTCTTCACTGGTGACAAGTTGGAAAGTGAAGGCTCCTGTCTGATTCCAAGACTCAAGAGCTTCCTCATAGGCACGGGTAAAGGTCTCATCCATTTCAGGATCTAGATAAACTTTTGCAGTTGCCTGATCCCACCTTGCTCCTGTAGAGGTATGGCCATCAGTTGCTAGGCCTTCTTGAGCAGATGGGCTCCCTTGACTTAGCATAGGACCAGTTCGATGAAAGTAAGCATCCACCTGCGTGACAACCGTTTGGGCCGCACGACTGACGCCGTCTATCCCGCTACCGGTTTTGCCACTAAAGAACAGAACACCAACTACTAGGGCAAAACTGAGAGCTAGGGTCCAAAACAAGCCCCAAATAAGACTCCAAATGGCCCGTATTAGAAAACGAATCATGGCTATAATAGTTCTCACAAGCTCCTCCTTTCCTTGGGAAGACCTCTGTTTAGGTCTAGAAGAGAATAGTATACCTTAGTTTTCTTAAAATAAACTAAAGATTGCAGTCATGAATAGAAAAAGATTCAGTTGACTACAAAGCCAACCGAATCCTTCTTATCTTGCTTCTTCTTTTCCGTTTAGCTTAACGATGCACTGTTACTTTTCCCGTACGATAATCCAAACTAATCCCACTCTGAACATTTGGAACAAAAACATTAAACTCTAGACTACCATCACTAGATTTTGCTTCAATTTGACTGCCGACTGGTACCAAATCATCATCCGATGCATAGTGGAGAGTCACCCGATAACGAACCCGCTTATTATTGTCTAAGGCCTTCCGAACAAGGGTCTCATAATAATTTTGTCCTGTCGAAAAACTATCACGCGCTTGATTCGCCCAAGCTGTTTGAACCGCTATATTTTTTGGATTGCTCGTTGAGGCATCAAAACCATCAAGCTTGCCTATCAAGGCATATCCGAGGAGATGACCCCGGTCAACCGCATGGTCGTATTCCCCAGCTAAATTGGTTACTTGGTGCCAGCCAGCTGGCGTCCAATCTACATCTGTCTGCTCTCTCTTTTGGTATTGACGAGTCGCCTTGGTCATCAAAGCGTTGGCAACTGTGGGAATTTCTCGTCCTTTTACAGTCTTTGTCTTCGTATCTGCATAAGGGAGACTCGCAACATCTGCATCCAGATTGGTTTTGTTCTGGTTAATAATGAAAGCGCCCGCTTCGTTCCATTGAATGTTCTTTCCTAGTTTCGTACGAACACCATCCGTCAGAACACTCTCCGCTAGTTCCTTACTCGGTGTTGCTTGTTGACTCGAAGTGACAACCGTTTGAACTTGAGAGTGACTAGCGACTGGCTGGGGTTGACTAAAATAATACCCGCCGATCGAGAGAGCTGCAGCCACCACCAAGCCTAGTAAGGTTTGTCCCGATTTTTTCATTTTAAGTGGTTTCTTTTGATTGTTTGCCACAATGGTTTCCTCTATTTCTACTGAATTGGAAAGAGCCTGGGATCACGATCTCAAGCTCCTCTTTTGATAAATAGTTACTTACCTGTAAATTTCTGAAGGATTTCCTTCCATGTATCTGGCGAGAGAATAGACCAAGGATCCTTCCCATTACCAATGATACCATATCCAATGACCAAGCCAAGAGCGAAGACAATCGCTAAAATAGTAAGAACCAATAGGACGATTCCCAATTGTTTTCCAATTGCTTTTAATTTAGTTTTCATCATCATCTTCCTTCACACGACGTACATCTGCTCCAAGAGCCACCAATTTCTCATGGAATTTAAAATATCCACGGTCAAGGTGTGTTAACTTGCTAACTTTGGTTTCTCCCTCAGCTACAAGCCCCATTAAAATCAAGGTCGCACTAGCACGCAAGTCTGTCGACATCACTTCAGCCCCTTGTAAGCTAGCTCCACCTTGGATGCGGGCTGTATCTCTCATAATATCTGAGTGTAAGCCCATCCGACGCATCTCTTCCAAGTGTTGGAAACGATTTTCAAATACTGTTTCAATCATAGTCGATTCACCAGAGGCCATGGCCATTAAAGCAGTAAATTGAGCTTGCATATCTGTAGGAAAACCTGGATAAGGCAAGGTTTTTACCGTCACTGGTTTCAATTTAGAGACATCTGAGCGAATGCGAATACCATTTTCTTCTTCCGTTACTTCAACACCCATTTCTTGCATCTTAGAAAGAAGAGGGCGGTTGTGTTCCCAGATAGCATCCTCGATTAAAACGTCTCCACCTGTCATGGCTGCACCAACCATAAAGGTACCTGCCTCAATCCGGTCTTGAACAACATTGTGAACCGCGCCATGCAAGCGATCCACCCCAACAATCGTCAAGGTTTCTGTGCCTGCTCCACGCACCTTAGCACCCATCTTATTCAAAAGAGAGGCTAAGTCCACAATCTCAGGTTCGCGGGCTGCATTTTCGATAACCGTAGTTCCATCTGCCAAAGTTGCTGCCATCATGATGTTTTGCGTCGCACCTACGGATGGGAAATCCATATAGATATGCGCTCCATGAAGACGATCTGCTTTTGCTTCAATATAGCCCGCAGTTTGAGTGATCTTCGCCCCCATAGCTTCCAATCCCTTCAAGTGCAAATCGATTGGACGACTACCAATGGTACATCCACCCGGCATGGAAACTTTGGCATGACCATTCCGAGCCAAGACAGGACCTAATACGACAATCGAAGCCCGCATCTTGCTGACATATTTGTAAGGCGCTTCTTCTGTTAATGGTTGAGTTGCATCAACGACTACTGTATTGGTCTCTTCATCAAACGTCACTTGAGTGTTCAAGCCACGAACGACATTATTCATGGTAAAGACATCAGATAAAACAGGAACATTGGTCAAAGTCGTTGTTCCTTCACTGGCCAAAACAGTTGCTGCTAAAAGGGGAAGGACGGCATTCTTTGCTCCTTCAATCTTCACAGTTCCAACTAGGCGATTTTGACCACCGTTTACAATAATTTTATCCATACTCGTTATTACTCCATTTCATTCAGTCACGACTACTATCATACCATAAATTCATCAAAAAAGAAGCTAAAAGTTCCCGTTAAACAACTGCCGACTGAATTCATAGATACTGATAAAGAAGCTACTCGTCAAATACCCTAAACTAATGCTGATCAATAGAATAAGAAGACGAATTTTCAAGGCTGTATCAGCACTTACCTTTAAAAAACGCTCCCACTGAACCACCGTTGAAAGAAGGTGGTAGGCAAAAGAAATAAATAATAGGTGACTGCAAAAAGTAAAAATCATTTGAATCATACCTCTATTATACCACAAGAAAAAGTTTCCCTTTATATTCTTTAGATTCAAAAAAGAGAGTGGGACAGAAATCGGTCATTCGTTAGAATTCGATTTCGTCATCCCACCTCCGCACAGTTGAGTAGGGCTGTAAAAGCTGATGAAATCAGCGTAGTAGAGCCCACTCAACCACTGTGTCTTGCGCGACAATCCAAAGACAATTGAGAGGCTAGGACTTTTGTCCCAGCCTCTTTAACTTTTTATAATCGATTTCCGACATTAATCCGGTTAATAGCTCGTTGAAGGGCAATTTTTGCACGACGCTCCATATCAACAGAATGTTGATCTTTGGCTTCTTCAAGGGCCTTTTCCGCACGCAATTTTGCACGCTCAGCCCGGCTAATATCAATGTCTCGAGCGCGTTCAGCTGAATCCGCTACAATGGTAATGACATTATCCGCTACTTCGATAATCCCACCATTGACTGCAATCCAATCAATATGTTTGTCATCGTCGACACGA
Organism: Streptococcus australis; assembly: GCF_040226615.1. Taxonomy (GTDB): domain Bacteria; phylum Bacillota; class Bacilli; order Lactobacillales; family Streptococcaceae; genus Streptococcus; species Streptococcus australis_E. The sequence goes on from NZ_JBCOAT010000002.1 coordinate 272,587, forward strand.
CGAACCTTGACTTGGTCTACAGCCAAAACCGCAATGGTATTGATATGATGAGGTAAAATCCCTAATTCACCATCAATTGTCTTGACAGATACAAATGCGGCATGATGATCATAAACCAGTCCATCCGGTGTAACGATTTGGACGTTCATTTGACTCATCTTTCACCTCTTCTTAGAATCCCATTTTTTCAGCTTTGGCGATCACATCTTCGATCGATCCAACACCACGGAAAGCATCCTCTGGCAAGTGGTCATATTTCCCATCCAAAATTTCCTTAAAGCCACGAACAGTTTCTGCAACTGGTACATAAGAACCTGGTTGACCAGTAAATTGTTCCGCCACGTTAAAGTTTTGAGACAAGAAGAATTGAATACGACGGGCACGAGCCACCAAGGTCTTTTCATCATCAGACAATTCATCCATCCCCAAGATAGCAATGATATCTTGCAATTCGTGGTAACGTTGAAGGACGCGTTTGACCTCAGAAGCCACTGCATAGTGCTCTTCTCCAACGATATCTGGGGAAAGGGCACGCGAGCTTGATGCCAATGGGTCCACGGCAGGGTAAATCCCTAATTGAACCAATTTACGCTCCAAGTTGGTCGTAGAGTCCAAATGGGCGAAAGCTGTTGCTGGAGCAGGGTCTGTATAGTCATCGGCTGGCACGTAGATGGCCTGGATTGATGTAACAGAACCTTTCTTGGTTGAGGTAATCCGTTCTTGCAATTGACCCATTTCAGTTGCCAAGGTCGGTTGGTAACCAACGGCAGAAGGCATCCGTCCCAAAAGGGCTGATACTTCTGATCCGGCTTGGGTGAAACGGAAGATATTATCGATAAACAAGAGAACGTCTTGACCTTCCACATCACGGAAGTATTCCGCAATGGTCAAACCAGTCAAGGCTACACGCATCCGTGCTCCTGGTGGTTCGTTCATTTGTCCAAAGACCATGGCTGTTTTTTCGATAACGCCAGATTCCTTCATTTCCCAGTACAAGTCATTCCCCTCACGGGTCCGTTCACCAACCCCGGTAAAGACGGAGATCCCACCGTGCTCTTGGGCAATGTTGTGGATCAATTCTTGAATTAAGACGGTCTTCCCAACTCCGGCACCACCGAAGAGGCCGACCTTCCCACCTTTCAGGTAAGGGGCCAAGAGGTCAATGACCTTGATCCCTGTTTCAAGAATTTCTTCTGAAGTAGAAAGCTCATCAAAGGATGGAGCTTTTTTATGAATGGATTCACGAGGAGCATCTTCTGGAAATGCTTCTTCCAAGTCAATGGTATCTCCCAAGACGTTGAAAACACGTCCAAGAGTTTCTTTTCCGACAGGCACAGAGATTGGACGACCAGTGTCCAATACTTCCATCCCACGAGTCAAGCCATCTGTTGATTCCATGGCAATGGTGCGAACGACACCATCCCCAAGTTCAAGAGCTACTTCAAGAACGACTTTTGATTTTTGTTGGTCATTTTTATAGACTACAAGCGCATTATTAATCTCAGGGAGTTTATCGCCCGCAGCAAAAGCTACGTCAACGACAGGACCTACAACCTGAGAAATTTTGCCTAAACTCATGTCATTCTCCTATTCTATTAAGTTTCTAAGCTTGGTCATACATATAAGCAAGCTTATTTTTGTATTGTTAAAATGTGCATCGAATCAACTACTCAAGCGCACTCGCTCCTGCAACAATTTCCGTAATTTCTTGCGTAATGGTCGCCTGACGAGCTCGGTTGTATTGAATGGTCAATTCATCAATTACCTTCTTGGCATTGTCTGTTGCTGTTTGCATGGCCATCATACCGGCAGCATTTTCAGCTGTTTTGGCATCAACGATGGCTCCATAAATCATACTCTCAGCAAACTGTGGAAGCAATTGATCCAAAATCGCATCTCGGTCTGATTCCAACTCCAGATTCAAGATATAATCTTCATCTGCTTCGTTGGGGTCCAAGTCAATGATCGGAAGCATTTGCTCAACCCGCAATTGACTGGTCAAACTATTGACGTGGTGGTTATAACAGACATACAATTCATCAAACAATTCATTTTGATACATTTGGACTGTCTTGTTAATGATCTTCCGCACTTCATCAAAGCTTGGTTGATCAGCTAGGCCACGTAGTTCATAAACCGGCTGGATGCCTCTTGCTCTAAAGAAATCTGCCCCAATACTTCCAATACAGATGACTTCGAAATCCTCACCCGTTGGATGGTATTCTTCCTTCAATTCCATGACAGACTTGAGAATAGAGGCGTTGTATCCTCCCACTAGTCCACGGTCAGAAGTGATGACAATATAAGCAGACTTTTTGACAGGCCGACTCTTTAAAAATGGACGGTACTTAGAATTCTCAGCCTCATGTCCATGTAAGAGGTCGGTCAATAGCTTACGAACCTTAGATGCGTAAATTTGGAAGTCCTTGGCAGCTTGCTCAGACTTCCCAAGTTTGGCAGCAGATACCATCTGCATAGCATTTGTAATTTGACTAGTATTCTTTGTCGATGCAATTTTATTTTTGATATCATTTAAAGAAACTGCCATCTGCCACTCCTATTTCTATTTGAAACTTGATTGGTTGACAAAGTCAGTAATCACTGCATCCATTGTTTCTTCACTTGGAAGATCTTTGGTCGTCCGAATGGTTTCAAAGATTTCTGGATGATGCACTTCTACAAAGGCAAACAATTCCTCTTCAAAGCGAAGGATATCATCAACAGGTACACTATCCAAGAATCCATGTGTCAAAGCATACAAGATGACTACCTGTTTTTCGACAGTTAATGGTTCATGGACTGGTTGCTTCAAGACTTCTACTGTCCGGCGACCACGGTTCAACTTAGCTTGAGTAGCGGCATCCAAGTCACTACCAAACTTGGTGAAGGCTTCCAATTCACGGTAGGAAGCAAGGTCAATACGGAGAGTCCCCGCAACCTTCTTCATAGCCTTGATTTGGGCTGATCCACCAACCCGTGACACAGATGATCCTGCGTCAATGGCTGGACGAATTCCTGAGTTAAAGAGGCTATCTTGCAAGAAGATTTGGCCATCTGTGATCGAAATCACGTTAGTCGCGATATAAGCAGAAATATCCCCTGCTTGTGTCTCAATGATTGGAAGCGCAGTAATGGAACCACCACCCAATTCATCCGATACTTTCGCAGAACGTTCCAATAAACGGCTGTGAAGGTAGAAAACATCCCCTGGGAAGGCTTCCCGTCCTGGCGGACGACGAAGAAGAAGGGACAATTCACGGTAAGCAACGGCTTGCTTAGACAAATCATCATAGACGATTAAAACGTGTTTGCCATTGTACATGAACTCTTCGGCCATTGCAACCCCTGCATAAGGTGCCAAATAAAGCAATGGAGACGGTTGAGAAGCCGAAGCAGTTACCACAATCGTATAATCCATAGCTCCGTATTTACGGAGAGTTTCTACTTGCGTCCGAACTGTTGATTCTTTTTGACCGATCGCCACATAGATACAGATCATATCTTGCCCCTTTTGGTTCAAGATAGTATCGATGGCAATCGAGGTTTTCCCTGTTTGACGGTCCCCGATAATCAATTCCCGTTGACCACGTCCAATTGGAACAAGGGCATCAATGGCTTTCAAACCAGTTTGTAGAGGTTCTGAGACAGATTTCCGTTGCATAACACCAGGAGCTGGCGTTTCAACTGGACGGAATTTATCTGTCACAATCTCACCCAAACCATCCACTGGTTGGCCAAGTGGGTTGACAACACGACCAATCAAGGCATCTCCTGCAGGGACTTCCATGATTTTACCTGTACGACGGACAGAGTCTCCTTCACGAATATCCGTGAAATCACCCAAGATGATAATCCCGACATCCGTTGTTTCTAAGTTTTGGGCCATCCCGTATGAGCCATTTTCAAAGATCAACAACTCACCACTCATGGCATTTTCAAGCCCATGAGCGCGAGCAATCCCGTCACCAATGTAGGTTACAACACCTGTCTCAGTGACGTCAAAGTTTGGCTTGAAATTTTCAATTTGTTGCTTAATTAAAGCGCTGATTTCTTGTGCGTTAATCGCCAAAATTCACACCACTTTCTATTTCAATTTAGATTTTATAACTTGCAATTGGTGTTTGAGACTGGTATCCAACGTTTTATGATTGGCTGTCACGACAAAGCCACCAATTAAATCTGGATCGATCTTTTGTTGGATCGAGCGAACTTGAACCCCAAATTTTCTTTCGATAATGGGTACTAGCTTTTGCTCTTGAATGGGATCCAAACCTGCAACTGTCGTAACTGTGACGACAAAAGCGTTGCTCAGTAATTGAATCTGCTCCAAACAAACCGTTACAATGTCATAAAATAAGGCTTCACGATGATTGAGAATCACCACTTCAATCAAATGGTCGAGTAATTGTGAATCAGAGGGTTGAAAAAGCCGTAGACTTTTTGCTTTCTCTTCATCCTCTACACCGATATGAGCTAAGAAGTTCGCAAGTCCAGTCTCCTCAAGAATGCCCTTGATTTGGGTCAATTTTTCAAAGACAAGATCTTGTTCTCCTTTTTCAAAGACCAATTGAACAAAAGGCTGGGTATATTTCTCAATCACCATCAGTTGCTTTTTGTCCATTAGGCTTCTCCTAATTCATCAAGATAGCGATCGATCAGTTGGCGTTGACCTTCAGTATCCAGCTGTTGGCTCAACAATTTGCTGGCAAGATTGACAGTGAGATCTGCCACATCGCCTTTGATACTGTTCAATGCTTCTTCTTTGTTATGCGCAATTTCTTGTTGCGCTTTTTCTTTCAAACGTACTGCTTCTTGAGTGGCTTCTGAAAGAATCTGAGATTTGTTCTTTTCTGCAGTTTCCTTTGCATTTTCGACGATAGACGCAGCTTCTTTGCGGCTACCTGCCAACTCTTCTTCACGTTTACTTGCTAGTTCCTCAGCTTTTTGACGAGCTGCTTCTGCTTCATCAATATCATTGGTAATTTTTTCAGCACGCGCATCCAAAATACTGGTAATATTGCCCCAAGCATATTTCTTTACTAAAAAGATTAGTAATAGGAAGGAACCAGCGATCAGAATAAAGTCACCAATAATGGTACCAATAGTTAAATCCATCTTCTACTCCTCCTCTACTTACTCTTCCTCACCGTTTATTTTTTTACCAATGTACATCGAAGACAACATGGTAAATACATAAGCTTGGATACATGAAATGAAAATCGAAAAGGCTGTCCATAACATGCTTCCAACAAAGGCTGCTAGATACCAATAAAAGGCCAGTTGCGACAAGCTTAGTAACAAGGATGCTAAGACTTCACCAGCAAAAATATTCCCGTAGATCCGAATCGCTAAGGATGCAAAATTAGTCACCTCTTCTAGGAGGTTCATCGGGGTCATAAATCCTGGTGTTGCAAAAGCCTTCAAGTATTCCTTAATGCCTCGGCGACGAATTCCTTCCACATGAGCAATCAGGGTGATCAAAAATGAAAGAGATAGGTCATATCCAAGGTTAGCCGTTGGGGAAGTCCATAAGTTATAACCGTTTGTTGTCTGAATTTTTGCCATCAAGCCAATATTATTGGCTACCAAGATAAAGAGAAAGAGAGAAAACAAGAATAAAGAGTAATCCTTCATATAATGTTCCCCAATGTTTCCCTTGGTAAAACCGATAACAAAATCATAAATCATCTCCAGAGCATTTTGCTTGCCCTTTGGACGAAGGGTCATTTTGCGACTTGCCCAATAGACAAAGGCAAAGACCGTCAAAACAGTTACAAGAGACATGGCAAGTAGGGTCAAATCAAAGGATACTGGTCCAATATTTAGGGTTGGATTCACACTTTCTTCCAAGGTTTGACACCTCCTTTTCTAAATAGAGTTGTCTATTTAATAACGAAGGCCATGGCCAAAGTTACAAAGAAAGTACCTTCGACAAAGGCAACACCAAGAATCAAGAGACTACGCAATTGACCAATAATTTCTGGTTGACGTGATGCAGATTTGAACAGATTGCTCATCATCAAACCTTCCGCAAGTGACACACCAAAACAGGCTAAACAAAGACCTAAAAATGTTAAATTCATGATGAATTCTCCTTTTATAAATTTTACATCTTTAGTTTACTCCTAAAAGATAGAATAGTCAAATGTTTGCTTAGAAAGAAAACGTTTTACTATGATTCTGTCACCACTTTTAAAATACTTCTTGCCACTAGCATTCGAAAGAGTTTGGTCATTTTCAAACACATTGTCTATTTTTGTTCTCCATACAAATTTATACTATTTCATCAGTTGGAGATCCAATTTTATAAAAAATAGAAAAACTCACCTGCTAAGCAGATGAGCATTTTCTTCCTATTTGAAAATAGAGGTTTTGAAACTGTCTGTTTGTTGCAGCAATTTCTTAAAGATTTTTTCCTTCAGTGAAACAGTATTGTCAAATTTGACAGAGCCGTTACTTAGGGTAGCCTTATCTTTATCAACCGCTTCAGCAAATGCACGTTTCAAGTCTTCATAACTAGTGTACGTTTTACCATCGATGTCAATAGCCTGAAGTCCATTTTTGGCACTTGTCACAACTTCATTGAAGTAAGCTTTTTTCCAATCTTCAAGGGTACTGAATCTTCCATCAGAAATCTTCTGAATAACGAAATCATCCCCTAGAGTCGCATGACCTGCTTGTTTGGATTCTTGTTTATACTTGTTTGAAGCATAGCCTAGGAAGCCTTTTTCATAGCCATAGTAACCCCAAATTCTGAAGGTGTTGTGTTTGAAGGACATAGCTCCAGGAGCCCCTTCACTGGTGTTCCCACCATAAATACCTGACATCATCGGCACAGTCACATAGGCTGAACCAAAGTCTGATGGGTTATAGACTCCATTTCCAGGACCACGATTGGTCATAAAGTTGTTGCTAATGAGGTCATCTACCGTATGCAAGGCGATGGCCTTTTCCTCATCACTCAAAGGACGTACCTTATCGAATTGATTCTTGGTATTCGCTCCTCGGTATTGTTTATCGACCTTCTTGAACCAAGCATTGTTCAAGTCTTGACTGCCTTTATTGAGGACAGCTTCCCCTTCAAGGTAATCCAGAAGCATGAGCGTATCGTTATAACCTTTCATGTACCGATCAATCTCCTCACGTGAGGTGAGGTCATTTGGATTGGTATTGTACCATTGGTTACCATCGTTAGGACGTTCGTAGGCCATGTTGATACCTAGGGCTTTGTATTCCCCATTTGGATTGGATACAGATGGTGTTTGGAGCATTCCTTGGGCAAAGGCTTCAATATCTGTTCCTTCGCGGTGTCTCCAACCACCTAAGTACACCATACGGTCATTGACGTGCGTCGTTTCGTGCGTAAAGGCAGAAACCCCAAAGTCACTGATCATATCCGTTACCATAAAGAAGACGGAATCATCTTTATAAGGATTTCCGTAAATTCGAGCTACAGCCCCCATCCGCCAGTCTGTCGCATGGTAACGATCGGTAGGCCCGTACAATTCACGGATTGGAGCAACATCTTTGCCACTATCTGTATGTCCATAACGATCGGTACTGATGCCCTTATAGTTTTGGTTATCAAGGACAGGGGTCGGCACCATATTATTGCTCTTCAAGAGCTGATTGCGAACCTTATCCGTTGCTAGACGTGACCAGAAATCTAGGTAATTTTGTTGCCCTTTAGCGACCTTATCAATTTCCGCCTTGAAGGCATTTCGTTCCGCTTCAGTGTTCTTACCGTATTTCTCGAAGGAACTGTAGGCCATGGTATTGTAGGTTGAAATCAAGAACATATGGGCATCTTTTAAGTTCAAGAGTGGTAAAATCATCTTGCCATGCACATCGTTATTTAAGCCTTCGTAAGCTCTGTGTTTCTTATCGGCAAACTCAGGAGTTGTTGTTTTTGGCTCCACAATATAGACATTGTCTTTGGTTGCTTTGATAAACCAATCATTCAAGTCTGTATCGCTTGTAAAGACTTCCATGTTGTATTTCAGGAAGTCATTTAGATTACCGGAAAGAGTATGTTTAGCTACTACTTCTCGGAAAGCATCGTGTGTACGAGTTCCTTTGATATAGTCTTCTTTTGAACCGATTTCAATCAAGCGGTCTAAGACATCAACATTCTTACCATAGAAATCTGGTTTAAACAACATGAGTTGCTTGAGATGGACATCATCAAATTTCACTCCGTAATAACGGTTGAGATAGGAGAGACCCAAAAGAACTGCCGCCTTGTTATCATCAATTTTCTTGATGAGTGCCCGCTTGGCAGCCTCATCCGTGTTCAATTGATGGTCTTGGTTTTCAACCAACTGTTTCACAAAGTGAGTCAAATTATCCTTCACCTCTTTGAAGGATTCTTCAAGATAAAGGTTCTTAATAGCATTGACTTTGTTAGGTCCTGTTCTACCTAGGTGTGTGTAGATAGGGTCTGATTGTAATTCGACGGGATTTAATGTTTCAACAATGGCACTAATGAGATCACTACGGTCCTTGTCAACCATGTTCGGTGTATAAACAACTTCACCGAGCTCCGCTACACTGTACTCTTTCACTTGTTTGACTTTTGAATCTTTCGGTGAAATGCTAAAGATATCTTTTGTCTTATCCGAGTAATGGATCAGAATGTGGTCGGCATCAGCCAATTCTGTTACAAAATCATTGCCCTTCATGGCCGTTACAGACAAGACTTCCTTGGTCAAGAGAGGACTACCCGTAGCCAATTTGTTTCCTTGGTCGACAATCCATTCTTTGTTATAGAAAGGCTGTAACTTTGCAATATTGCGGTAAGCAAGTTCGCGAGCGGCGTCGTAGCCATCAATTGCCTTGTATTGATCGTCTTTGTTAACAAGGTTATTGAGTTTATCTTCAACAGGTTTCGTACTTTCAAATTTATCAGCAGTAATCCCCATTGCTTCAATTTTCTGTTCAGCTTCTGCAAGGGAAATGCTAGGGATTTTACGGGAGTTGTTATAGGTCTTCTTCCCTTCACTCACGTCCTCCACACTGTAATTGCGCTTGGTTCTTGAATAAGTGAAGTAATCGTCAGCATCGATATCTGAATGCCCGAAGACCATCTCACCTGTTTTGACTTTCATCATGGTGATGTTGTCTTCAATGGCACCCAAGGCCCAGTTGGTCCCCAGTAAGCCACCAGATTGAACCGCTTCTTTCAGTTCGATCGAACCTTTAGCAACTGAATTTCTGAGAACTCCTTCTCTACCTAACGTATTGTTATTCCCACCATTTTGAGAAGAATAAACTAAACCTGCAGCTTTTGCTTTATTCCCAGTAATTTCAGCATCAACGTAAGCTTTTTCTACGATACCTTTCCAGTTCTCGCCAACAACACCTGCTAGATAACCACCTTTATTGCCAGCAGCGTGTAGTTTCCCGATAAAGGCAACATTACTTACTTTTCCACTACCATCAATTTTATTGATAATACCAGCTACATCGTTGTTTCCAACAACACTTCCTGTTACTTTAACATTTTCGACAGTCGCATTATTTTTGATGACACCTGCGATTGGTGCTACTCGATCAAATCCAGGCATGTCAATGTTAACATTATCAAGCAAGAGATTCTTAACAGTACCACCTTCGATGTTTCCAAACAATGGTCGCGTAATGTTATGGATGGCATATTTATTCCCATCTGTACTTTCTAAAATCCCCTTGAAAGCATTGGTCACATAGGATTTCCCTACTGCTGGCACATTGGCCGCATTCATATTGCTACCAAGCTTAAAGGTACCAGTCGGATTGGCTTGCATAGCTTTTACAAGTTCGTTGAAATCGTAGTAGACATCTCCTTCATGAGCTTTAGGTTTTGCAATGTAGTGGACATAGTCCTCACTGAACTGCTTATCTGCTGCTCGTTGGATGAGATCAGGTGCTTTAGCAGTCACCTTGTATAATGCTTTTCCATCAATTGCGACTTCTTCGATTTTATCAACGGCCAGTTTTGTGACCTTATTATCATGGGTGGTAACCTTTAAGTAATAAGGTTTCACATCCGAAGGTGTTTCGGACAAGAGGCTACGATCGGTCTCAAGGCCTTGGTCATCCACGCTAATCAGACTGGTTTCCTTGATGTTTTTGACTTCAACTTTTTTAAGGTCAAGTCTTAGTGGTTCTTCTTTGAGAACCTCTTCTTCATCCCCATTTCCACGATCATAGATCATGGTCGTTGTAAGCGTATAATCCTTGTAGTAGTCTAAATCCACTAAGGCAGCTGCTAAATCAGACTCTGAAAGGGCAAAAGTTTTCACCACTTGATTGCCCTTCTTCAACACCGCCTGGATGGACTTGATGGTCACACCCTCGGGTTTGTCTAAATGATAGGAAGCCCTAGCACTGCGCTTCAATTCTTCCTTGTCGACCTGGGTCAAGGTCAAGGTTGGCTTGTCTAGTTCTTTGGTCCCTTTTTGAATGATCCGATTTTGGGCTTGTTCAACTACTTCCTCCGAAACCGTTGGAGCATCCGCAGTTTTTACACCTTTAATGGTCTTATAGACCTTGGTGATTTTCTTCTTCCCATTTCTTCCTGCTTGAGAAACCGTTTCTCTTCCTTTTAGCAAGGTAGCATCTTGTTCGGTTACCGTCTTAAATGGAATTTCCTCAAAAGCAACTTCCTCTGTTTGGCCTTCAATCGCCTTGGTCCCACGACTAATTTTTTCTGTTACAGAAGCTTTTACCGTTTCAGTTGTCGTGCTGAGAGGCTCTCCAACTTTCTCGCCATTGACCGTTTTATAGACACGACGAATTTCCTGGCTACCAGCCTCTCCTTTTTGAAGAATACTTTCTTCATCAGTATAGCGGTCCGCATCTGGCACATATTCAGTTTCATACGGAAGGAGCACCGTTTCTGTTTCTGTAACTGTTCCTTCCGTTATTTGGTAAGCTGGGTTCTCTGGCTGAATTGGGGCTTCACCGATATGGCCTTCTTCCTGCGTTCCCTTGGCTTCGATGACACTGGTATAGGCGGGGTTCTCTGGCTGTATAGGAGCTTCGCCAACATGGCCTTCCTCCTGTGTTCCCTTGGCTTCGATGACACCGGTATAGGCTGGATTCTCTGGCTGTACAGGAGCTTCACCAAAATGACCTTCCTCTTGCGTTCCCTTGGCTTCAACGACACCGGTATAAGCTGGGTTCTCTGGCTGTACAGGAGCTTCACCAAAATGGCCTTCTTCCTGCGTTCCTTTAGCAGTTACAACTGGAGCAGGTTGAGGACTTGGTTGAATCTCCTCCTTTGTTCCAATAGCAATAATTTGTGGAACTGCTTCTTTTGTTACAGTTTTTTCAAGTACTTTGCGAACTTCTTGACCATTTACCGTACTCACTTCCGTTAAAACAGTTTGTTCCCCATTTTGCCCAGCTCTTAGAACCGTCGTTTGACCTTTGGCCAAAGTAGGATCTGGTTGTTCTACAGTTTCAAATGGAATACTTTCTGTTGATACTTCAACTTTTGGCTTTTCCACTACAGGGAAACTAGGTCCTTCTTTTGGTGTAATCTGAGATAGAGTCTCCTCTTTCGTTGTAGGTTGATAGAGATCAGAGATTGCCGGCTTTTCCTCAACTTTCACGACAGGCGCTTGCCCATCCAATTTAGGACTAGCTGAATATCGGAGATAGCCGACATAGTCATAACCTTCAATCGGAATAACACCGTTGGCTAATTCTTTACTGCTTGCAATTGAAAGAGTTTGATTGTAGCTTCGTAATTCAATATTTTGCAAGGCCACAGCATCGATAGACAAGAGCAGACTTTGCCCCATGGAACCAATTAATAAAAGTCCCATTACTTTTTTACGATGTTTCTTGGACAGCAAAAGAACTGCAAAGGATGCAGTCGCTAAACTAAGCCCCGCAATCGCCAATTCGGTCGTCCCTGTTTGTGGCAGTATACTCTGGCTAGCTGTTTTCTTCCTATACACCAGATAAAAGGTATCTTCATTTTGATACTCTTCAGGAATAGCATGAATCACCTGGGCTTGTTCTTCGGGTGTTAACTCGTTTTCCGTAACATAGCCTAAATGAACTGTCGCTTCTCGTGTCAGTTGATCTGCTTGTACTGATGGCGCTCCTAATAAGCTAGTTGCAAAGAAAAAGGCTCCAATAGCAACCGGTCCTACTCCTACGGATAATTTTCGAATCGAATACTTAGTAATCTTTTCAACAGCTTTTCTTGTTTGTTTCATCCTATAACTTCCTACATAGTAATATTAGCAAATCATAAGAAGTCTAGTTTATTTTTTAGAGAGGACAGGCTCTTTTTCTAAAATAGCTTCCCGTGATTTTTTACCTTTACCTATCTTATCTTTTTTCAGTAATTTTAGCAACATATCTTACTCAGATTTTTTCCTTTTTTTGATTCCCTATATTTTAGTAGTAAATTCTTTCTTCTACAAACAAAAAAACGCCTAAATTAGGCGTTTTTCATTCATCTTATAATGATTGATACAGATCAGCATAATGTTGACTAGCTGTATCCCATGAGAAGTCACGGCTCATGGCTTCTCTTTGGAGACCAAGCCAAGCTTCCTTATCATGAGTATAAACTGTCAAAGCTTGATCGACAGCCCAGTTTAACCAATAACCAGATAGGTTGTTAAAGCTAAAGCCAGTCCCACTGCCATCGATGACATTATAGGCTTGTACTGTATCTCGCAGTCCACCTACCTCGTGAACCAGTGGCAAGGTACCATAGCGCATAGCCATCATTTGAGAAAGGCCACACGGTTCAAATCGGCTTGGCATCAAAAAAACATCCGAAGCGGCGTAGATTTCTTGTGCCAACTGCACGTCAAACATGATGTTAGCAGAGAGTTTATCTGGATAAGCTTGACCAAACCAAGCAAAGGCCTGCTCGAAACCAGGATCTCCTGTTCCCAAGAGAACGATTTGGATATCCTTTTGTAGAAGGTTATGGAGTTCTTCAACCACCACATCAAAGCCTTTTTGGCGAGTCAAACGTGAAACGATTCCGAACAAGGGAACATCATCACGAACCGGAAGTCCAACACGTTCCTGAAGAGCTCGTTTGCTTGCTGCTTTTCCTGATAAATCATCTTTACTGAAATGATAGGTCAAGAGGGGATCTGTCTCAGGATTGTAGAGGTCTGTATCGATTCCGTTCACAATCCCTGTTAATTTACCAGATTCCATGCGCAAGATTTGATCAAGGCCACAACCATATTCAGCTGTCCTGATTTCATAGCTATAACTTGGTGAAACAGTGGTTACACGATCTGCGTAGAGAATTCCTGCCTTCATCCAGTTTAAGCAATCTTTCCACCGAAGAGTGCCATCCTCATAGCGCTCAAATCCAACTCCAAACAAATCCCACAACATTCCTGGGTCAAACTGACCTTGGAACTCCAGATTATGGATGGTTAAGACAGATTTGATTCCATTGTAAGCTTGAATCCAACGGTATTTCTCTTTTAGTAGGAAAGGAATCATAGCTGTATGGTAGTCATGAGCGTGGATGATATCAGGAATAAAGTCCACTCGTTCCATCATCTCAAGCGTTGCCAATTGGAAGTAGGCAAAGCGCTCCCCATCATCAAAATCTCCGTAGACATGTCCTCTAAAGAAATATTTCTGGTTGTCAATAAAATAGAAGGTGACGTCATCACGATAGATGCGTTTCACACCAACATATTCACTTCTCCATCCCACTCTGGTCTCGAAGTGTAAAACATCTTCAACTTGGTCGCCAAATTTCGCCTCTACCATGTCGTAGTAAGGGAGGACGACACGAACATCATGACCTTTTTTAGCCAAGGATTTAGGGAGTGCTCCAATGACATCTCCCAAGCCCCCGGTTTTTGAAAAAGGAGCTCCTTCAGCGGCAACAAACAATAATTTCATTATCCAATATCCTCTGTAATCACAGCACCTTTTTTAATCACAAGAGGTGCTTCTTTGGTTCCACGAATAGTTACACCAGTTTCAACTACGACGCCCTTGTCAAGAATCGCATGCTCAACGACTGCTCCCTCATGGACAACGACACCTGGGAACAGGAGACTGCTACGAATTTCTGCCCCCTGGTGTAGATGAACACGACGAGAAATGATAGAATCATGCACCAAAGCTTCGACAATGCTTCCTGATGCAAATTGCGAATTCTTAATTTGCGAACTAGGAGCATAGTAAGTTGGCTCTTCATTTTTCACCTTGGTATAAACTTTTTGATTTGGTGAGAAGAGAGACATGAATTTATTGGTTTCCAACATATCCAAGTTAGCACGATAGTAGGATTCAACTGAATGAATATTGGCAATATAGCCAGTGTATTCAAAAGCGAAGGCCCCGTGTTCTACTGCTAAATCACGAAGGATATAACGCAATTTTTCTGGATGTTCTTTATGGATTTCTGCTTCTAATTTTTCAATCAACCATGGTGTATCAACGATAAAGATATCCGTTGACATATTATAGAGAGCATCTGGATCTGTTCCATCAAACAATTTTTGTCCACGTACATGGTCTGTCTCATCGATTTCTAAAACCGCATTTACTTCAGAAATGTCACGATGATGCATCTTTTTGTACACCACTGTGATTGGTCTGTCAACGGTATTGTGCAAGTGGAAGACTTGGTTCAAATCAATGTTTACTAAGATATCACAGTTAAGAGCGACTGTCTGGTTCGAACCAGAGCGTTTCAAATAGGTCAATAGTTGCTCATAATATTCCTTGCCAACGTTTGAACTTTCTACTGGAGTGTTGTAGATACCGAGATAGTAGTGGCTCAAAAGAGTTGACAAGCCCCACTCACGACCAGAACGGATATGGTCAAAGACAGAACTAATATTTTCTTGTTGGAAAATACCAAATACACTACGGATTCCCGCATTGGCTAAACTTGAAAGTGGGAAGTCAATCAAACGATATTTCCCATCAAATGGTAGACTGGCAACAGGACGATGATCTGTCAATGATGACATATCATGGAAGCCTACTGTGTTTCCTAAAATGGCTGAATACTTATCAATCTTCATCTGTTGCTACCCCCACTTTTTCGTTATATCCAACGACTTGTACTTCTTCCGTTCCATCGATGACAACACCTTCTGAAACGACCGCTCCTTCACCGATTATAGCGCGTTTAATCACGGCACCTTGTCCGATAATGGCACCACTCATGATGACAGAATCTTCAACGACTGCACCTTTACGAACTTGTGCTTCCGTAGACAAGATAGAATGTTTTACTGTTCCGTCTACCAAGCATCCATCCACCACCAAGGAATCTTCAATATGGGCATGTTCGCCAAAGAAGTTTGGTGGTGAAATCAAGTTACGAGAATAAATCTTCCAGTGACGATCACGGCTATCCAAAGCATTGTTTGGATCAATGTATTCCATATTCGCTTCCCAGAGAGATTCAATGGTCCCCACGTCTTTCCAATAGCCCTTGAATTCATAAGCATAAACGCTTTCTCCAGATTCAAGGTAAGTTGGAATAACGTTTTTACCAAAGTCAGACATATCGATGTCACTCTTCTCTGCAGCAACTAGCATATTGCGAAGGCGAGACCAATCAAAAATGTAGATACCCATGGAAGCTTTTGTTGATTTTGGCTCTGCAGGTTTTTCTTCAAATTCGACAATTCGATTGTTGGCATCCGTATTCATAATTCCGAAACGGCTAGCTTCTTTTAAAGGTACATCCAATACAGCTACTGTAAGGCTTGCATTGTGATCTTTGTGAGACTGAAGCATTTCGTCATAGTCCATCTTGTAGATATGGTCTCCAGAAAGGATCAATACGTACTCTGGATTGATGCTATCGATGTAGTCGATATTTTGGAAAATCGCATGACTTGTTCCTTCAAACCAACGATTTCCTTCACTTGCAGAATAAGGTTGAAGGATAGAAACCCCAGTATTAATGCCATCAAGACCCCAACTTGAACCATTTCCGATATGATTGTTTAAGGCAAGCGGTTGATACTGAGTAATCACGCCAACATTGTGGATACCTGAGTTGGCACAGTTGGATAAGGCAAAGTCAATAATACGATAACGTCCCCCAAATTGCACTGCAGGTTTGGCAATGCTTTGAGTGAGTTTTCCAAGGCGAGTTCCTTGCCCACCAGCAAGGATCAGAGCTAGCATTTCATTCTTCATTGATTACTCCTTTTTGGATTGACGAGACCTTCTTCCCACTTCTGAGGAGAGGCACTTTGGCCTCTTCTACAGAGTTAGGAATGGGATCATAGACTACGATCAGTAGATCACCAACAACTATTTTTTTGTTTTAGACACATTGGAACGAAGTTTTCGTTTCACTTTCCATACACTAGCTCCAAGAGCCGGTAAGGTGAAGGTCAAGGTTTGTGGATAATTTTTCCATAATCCCTCTTGAGTCTTCACTTCCTGGTTGTGCTCTTTCCAGACACCTCCCCATTTCTCTAATTCTGTATTCCAAATTTCTTCATAGACCCCAGCAACAGGGACGCCGACCGTAAAGTCCTTGCGCTCTACTGGTGCCATATTAAAGATACAAAGCAGATGATTTCCTTTTTTATCCTTACGAGTAAAGGTCAAGACACTTTGATCTCGGTTGTCTGCATCAATAATCTCAATACCATCATAGCTATCATCAATTTCCCAGAGCATCTTGTTGTCTTTGTAGAATTGATTGAGCTGTGAAGTAAACTCTTGCATCTTGCGATTCATGTTATCGTCCAGATTAGACCATTCTAGCTGTTCTTCAGACTTCCATTCTAAGAATTGACCAAACTCTGAACCCATGAAGAGCAATTTCTTACCTGGATGACAAATCTGATAGGTCAAGAGATTGCGCAAGCCAGCGAACTGGTTGTAGCGATCTCCCCACATCTTATGCATGAGACTCTTCTTCCCGTGGACCACTTCATCGTGAGAGAATGGTAACAAGAAGTTTTCAGAGAAGGCATACATAAAGCTAAAGGTCACCAAGTTGAAATCAAATTTCCGGTAAATAGGATCTTCCTCGTAGAAGCGAAGAATATCATTCATCCATCCCATATTCCACTTGTAGTCAAATCCTAAACCACCATACTCTTCTGGACCAGTGATTTTGGTGCCAGATGAACTTTCCTCCGCTGCCATGATGACATCCGGATGTTCTGATTTAATCACAGCATTCATCCGCTTAAGGAAATGGATTCCCTCATAGTTGAGATTTCCACCATCGATATTTGGTGTCCATGGACCACTATCGTAGTCTAAGTAAAGCATATTGCTGACCGCATCGACCCGAATTCCATCCAAATGATAAAACTCAATCCAGAACTTCACACTAGAAATGAGGAAGGATTGAACCTGGTTTTTTCCTAGGTCAAAGTTCATTGCTCCCCAACCATAGTTGTGAGCCCGATGATGATCTTGATATTCAAAGGTTGGTGTCCCATCATAATAGGCCAAGGCATCATCATTGATGGTAAAGTGTCCTGGTACCCAGTCCACAATCACCCCAATGTTATTCAAGTGACAGGCCTCAACGAAATCCTGAAACTCTTCCGGTGTTCCATAGGTATGCTCTAAGGCAAAGTACCCCATCAGTTGATAACCCCAACTTAGTCCAAGTGGGTGCGCCATCACCGGCATGAACTCCACATGGGTATAGTTCATTTTTACCAAGTAAGGAATCAAGTCTTCCTTCAACTGGGCAAATGAATAAGGACTTCCATCTTCATTGCGTTTCCAAGAACCAGCATGAACCTCATAGATATTTACTGGACGAGATCTAAAGCCAAGTTTTCTCCTTCTCGCCATCCATAGTCCATCTTTCCATTTCCGCTCTGGAATATCTGTAATCACCGCTCCAGTTCCTGGACGTTTTTCCATGCGAACCGCTAAAGGATCCACCTTCATTAAGCGGTGACCATTTTGTCTTGTAACATGGTACTTATAAATATCTCCCACTTGAGGTGAAGTTGTAAAAACTTCCCATACACCAGCTTCATTTCGCACCATAGGGATTTCATTTTCTTCCCATTGGGTAAAATCACCTACTAAGTGTACTGCCTGTGCATTTGGAGCCCATACGCGGAAACTATACCCATCTACACCATCTACTTGCTCTTTATGAGCCCCTAGATAATGTTGAAGATGAAAGTTCTCTCCGGTTCCAAATGTATACAATGCTTGTTTCGTATCCATTCACTCACCTCTCTCGCTTTTATGTAAGCGCTTCCCATTAGTATTATTCTACTATAAATAGTTGAAATATTCAAGATTTTTTCTTGAATAATCCGATGAATATTTATGAAAATAATTTGAAATTTCCATTATCTACCCGAAATTTACTAAAATAGTTTCACAATTATTCAGCTTTTAAACTATCTTTCCAACATTATACTATAAAATTCATTGCAATTAAACCTATTTCCGAAAATTTTTAGAAAATTTAGATTTTTTGTTTTGATATAGGGATATCTACTTTATTTTTATTCAGCTACTTCCTTTATAAGACAAATAAAGTAGCAAAATAAAAAAGCTACCACCTCTTCCAAGGTGATAACTTTGTTATCAGATTCTTAAAATCAATTAATCTACGTTCACGTATTCTTTAGAAAGTTCAAGCACTTCTTCCATTGTTGAACATTCAGTAAGAGCACGGTTAGCGTATTCTTGCATCTTAGCTGTATCCAATTTTTTCATCAAGCTACGTGTACGTAGGACAGATGTAGCTGACATGGAGAACTCATCCAAGCCCATTCCGACAAGGAGTGGAACAGCAGTTTGGTCACCAGCCATTTCACCACACATACCAGCCCATTTACCTTCTGCGTGAGCCGCCTTGAT
Source organism: Streptococcus australis (assembly GCF_040226615.1). Taxonomy (GTDB): domain Bacteria; phylum Bacillota; class Bacilli; order Lactobacillales; family Streptococcaceae; genus Streptococcus; species Streptococcus australis_E. Next base: position 291,406 of record NZ_JBCOAT010000002.1, read on the forward strand.
CACATTGTTGATCAAGCGAAGGATAGATGGGTTATATGGTTGGTAAAGGTATGAAACTTGTTCGTTCATACGGTCAGCAGCCATTGTGTATTGAATTAAGTCATTTGTACCAATTGAGAAGAAGTCAACTTCTTTGGCAAATTGGTCAGCTAGCATAGCTGCTGCTGGGATTTCAATCATGATCCCTACTTCGATGTCGTCTGCAACGGCAACACCTTCCGCAACCAATTTCGCTTTTTCTTCTTCCAGAATACCTTTAGCTGTACGGAACTCTGTCAACAAAGCAACCATTGGGAACATGATCCGCAATTTACCGTGAACAGATGCACGAAGCAAAGCACGCAATTGTGTACGGAACATTTGGTTACCTGTTTCAGAGATAGAGATACGCAACGCACGGTAACCCAAAAATGGGTTCATTTCTTTAGGAAGATCGAAGTAAGGAAGTTCTTTATCCCCACCGATATCCATTGTACGAACGACAACAGGTTTACCGTTCATTCCTTCAAGAACCGCTTTGTATGCTTCATATTGATCATCTTCAGTTGGGAAATCTTGAGAATCCATGTACAAGAATTCAGTACGATAGAGACCAACAGCTTCTGCACCATTTTCGTTCACACCTTCAACGTCTTTAGGTGTACCGATGTTAGCAGCCAACTCGAAGTGTTTGCCATCTGCAGTAACAGTTTTGGCATCTTTCAAAAGAGCCCATTCAGCTTTTTGTTTAGCGTAAGCTTCACCAGCTGCTTTAAAGGCTGCAATTTGTTCTTCACTTGGGTTGATGACCACTTCACCAGTGATTCCAGATACAGCCAACACATCACCATCTTTTACAAGATCTGTAATGTTGTTTGTACCAAGAACCGCTGCAATTTCAAGTGTACGCGCCATGATAGCTGAGTGACTTGTACGTCCACCAATGTTTGTAACAAAGGCTTTAACAAACTGTTTGTTCAATTGAGCGGTATCGGATGGAGTCAAGTCATGCGCAACCACGATTGCTTCTTCATTGATGGTTGCAGGGTTTGGCAATTTCTTACCAAGCAAGTTTGCAAGAACACGTTTGGTCACGTCGCGAATATCTGCTGCACGTTCTTGCATGTATGGGTTATCTTCCATTCCTTCAAAGATGGTGATAAACATGTCTGTGACTTCTTTTAAACCAGCCTCAGCATTCACCTTCTTCGTGCGAATTGTTTCCTTGATCTGACCAACCATTTCAGGGTCAGAAAGGACCATCATGTGAGCATCAAATACTTGTGCCGCTTCCTCACCAAGGCTCGCTACTGCATTCTCCCGAATAAGAGAAAGCTCGTTCTGTGAAGCTTCAAGAGCTGCATCCAAACGAGCTTCTTCTGCATTTGTATCTTCAACTGAGATTGTTTCAAATGACAAGTCGGGTTGAACAAGTAGATATGCCTTAGCAACGGCAACACCATCAGATGCTGCAATTCCTTTAAGCATTTCTGTCATGTTTATGCCAATCCTTCTTTTTCCATTGTTTCAGCGATTGCTGCAAGAGCATCATCAGCGTCAGCACCTTCAGCTGAGATTACAACGTCAGCTCCTTGACCAACACCAAGGCTCATAACACCCATGATTGATTTCAAGTTAACTGATTTACCTTTGTATTCAAGAGTAATATCTGAAGCAAATTTGCTAGCAGTTTGAACCAACAAAGTTGCTGGACGTGCGTGGATACCTGTTTCTGCCACGATGTGGAAATCTTTAGAAGCCATAGTTTGACTCTCCTTTTAAAATTAGTTTTTGAGTTATCTGTGATAACCCTTACAATTTGCTATTATATCATCTTCTTCATTATTTTTCAAGATTTTTATCACACACTTACTGAAAATACTTACAGGAAGCACTCATTTTTTCTCTTCTTTTAAACTACTTTTTTTACTTTCTTCTATTAAATAAATAGAATTGCTTTCAGGGACACAGTATATAGAATTTTAGGAAAATAGTTCGAATTCCTTTGACTTAAAAAACCTATATTTTATCACGTTTTCCTCAATTTTCACTAATTCTTACAATACTACATATTGTGGTATACTCCGATATAGTTAATTTACGTGCACAATATTTAGTTAAAACTCTTGACAAGGAAAAACCTTTTGTTTATACTAGATACAGATTTATGAATTTAGAGGAGTTAGATCACATTATGGTGACAATTTATTCAAAAAATAATTGCGTTCAATGTAAAATGACCAAACGTTTTTTAGATACCAATCACGTTGAATACCGTGAAATTAATCTAGATGAGCAACCTGAGTTTGTAGACCATGTGAAGAACCTTGGTTTCAACGCTGCACCAGTTATCCAAACGGCAGATGAAGTCTTCTCTGGCTTCCAACCAGCTAAGCTCAAGAAATTATCTTAAAACTATCAAACAGGATCTGATTGGTCTAGGGAATGGATTACTGTAGTTCTCGACTACAGTGTTCCCCTAGCCCTTTTACTTGTACAGGGGAGCTTGCCTCCCCTTTGTTTTTGAATTAGAAAAAGGAACATTATGGGATTAAAATCACTTGAAGACGTAACCTACTTCCGTCTTAATAATGAAATCAACCGTCCAGTTAACGGTCAAATCATGCTTCATAAAGATAAAGAAGCCTTGGATGCTTTCTTCAAAGAAAATGTTGTGCCAAATACCATGGCCTTTGATTCAATAACGGATAAAATCAACTACCTTATTGAACACAACTATATCGAAACAGCCTTCATTCAGAAGTACCGTCCTGAATTTTTGGAAGAATTGGCCCAATTTATCAAAGATCAAAACTTCCAATTCAAGTCCTTCATGGCTGCCTATAAATTCTATAACCAGTACGCTCTGAAAACAAATGATGGAGAATACTATCTCGAAAGCATGGAAGATCGCGTCTTCTTCAATGCTCTCTATTTTGCGGATGGAAATGAAGACATTGCAAAAGACATCGCAAACGAAATCATCCACCAACGCTACCAACCAGCTACTCCTTCATTCTTAAATGCTGGACGTGCCCGCCGTGGAGAATTGGTCTCCTGTTTCTTGATCCAAGTAACTGATGACATGAATGCGATCGGACGCTCTATCAACTCTGCCCTTCAACTTTCTCGTATCGGTGGTGGGGTTGGGATTTCCCTCAGCAACCTTCGTGAAGCTGGAGCACCGATCAAGGGCTATGAAGGAGCTGCTTCTGGGGTCGTTCCTGTTATGAAACTCTTCGAAGATAGCTTCTCTTACTCAAACCAATTGGGTCAACGCCAAGGGGCTGGGGTTGTTTACCTCAACGTCTTCCATCCAGACATCATTGCCTTCCTTTCTACTAAGAAAGAAAACGCCGACGAAAAAGTCCGGGTCAAAACCCTCTCACTTGGTGTCGTCGTGCCTGACAAATTCTATGAGTTAGCTCGTAAGAATGAAGAAATGTACCTCTTCAGCCCATACTCTGTAGAACGTGAATACGGAGTGCCATTTAACTACATTGACATCACTGAAAAATACGATGAGTTGGTCGCTAATCCAAACATCCGCAAGACAAAAATCAAGGCGCGTGATTTGGAAACTGAAATTTCTAAATTGCAACAAGAATCTGGTTACCCTTATGTAGTCAACATCGATACTGCTAACCGCGCAAACCCTGTCGATGGAAAAATCATCATGAGTAACTTGTGTTCAGAGATCCTCCAGGTTCAAGAGCCAAGCTTGATCAACGATGCCCAAGAATTCATTAAAATGGGTACTGACGTCTCCTGTAACCTTGGTTCAACCAACGTGGTTAACATGATGACCTCATCTGACTTTGGTCGTTCCATCCGAGCTATGGTTCGTGCCTTGACCTTCGTCACAGATAGTTCTCATATCGTCGCTGTTCCTACTATCGACCACGGAAACAGCCAAGCGCATACCTTTGGTCTTGGAGCCATGGGACTTCACAGCTATCTTGCGCAACAATTAATCGAATACGGATCTCCTGAGTCTGTTGAGTTTACGAGCATCTACTTCATGCTCATGAACTACTGGACCCTCGTAGAATCAAATAACATCGCGCGTGAACGGGGCATCACCTTCCACAACTTTGAAAAATCAGACTATGCCAACGGTAGCTACTTTGATAAGTACACGACTGGAGAGTTTGTTCCAACATCAGAACGCGTAAAAGAACTCTTTAAAGATATCTTCATTCCTAGTGCAGAAGATTGGGCTGAACTGCGTAATAAAGTCAAGGCGGATGGTCTATACCACCAAAACCGCTTGGCTGTGGCACCAAATGGTTCTATCAGCTACATCAATGATGTATCTGCTTCTATCCACCCAATCACACAACGGATTGAAGAGCGCCAAGAGAAGAAAATCGGGAAAATCTACTATCCTGCTGCAGGATTATCAACAGATACCATTCCTTACTACACTTCTGCTTACGATATGGATATGCGTAAAGTCATTGATGTCTACGCTGCTGCAACTGAGCACGTAGACCAAGGGCTCTCACTGACTCTCTTCATGCGCAGTGACATTCCAAAAGGCCTTTACGAATGGAAAACTGAAAACAAACAAACCACTCGTGACTTGTCTATCCTTCGCAACTATGCCTTTAATAAGGGAATCAAGTCTATCTACTACGTCCGTACCTTTACAGATGATGGTGGAGAAGTTGGCGCCAACCAATGTGAAAGCTGTGTCATCTAAGACACTCTGATCCATTGCTACCAAAAGTCGGTCCGCCGACTTTTTGTGCAGTATTCTAACAATTGTGTTAGAATAACAATGATTGTATGATTGAATGAATTAGAAAAAGAAAGAGATTTCAAATGGAAACTTACTACAAAGCCATTAACTGGAATGCCATCGAGGATGTCATCGATAAATCTACTTGGGAAAAGCTAACCGAACAATTCTGGTTGGATACACGTATTCCTTTGTCAAACGACTTGGACGACTGGAGAAAGTTATCTCTCAAAGAAAAAGACTTGGTTGGTAAAGTTTTTGGAGGTTTAACCCTTCTCGATACCATGCAGTCTGAAACGGGTGTGCAAGCCCTTCGTGCGGATATTCGTACTCCTCATGAAGAAGCTGTCTTTAACAACATCCAATTCATGGAATCTGTCCATGCTAAGTCTTACTCTTCTATCTTTTCGACCTTGAATACCAAGTCAGAAATCGAAGAGATTTTTGAATGGACCAATACCAATCCCTTCCTTCAAAAGAAGGCAGAAATCATCAACGAGATCTACCTCAATGGGACTCCCCTTGAAAAGAAAGTAGCCAGCGTCTTCCTTGAAACCTTCCTCTTCTACTCTGGTTTCTTCACACCGCTCTACTATCTTGGAAACAACAAGTTGGCCAACGTGGCAGAAATCATCAAGTTGATCATTCGTGACGAATCTGTTCACGGAACCTATATCGGCTACAAGTTCCAACTTGGATTTAACGAATTACCAGAAGACGAGCAAGAAAAACTCAGAGAATGGATGTATGACCTGCTCTACACCCTCTATGAGAATGAAGAAGGCTATACAGAGAGCCTCTATGACGGTGTGGGTTGGACAGAGGAAGTCAAGACCTTCCTTCGCTACAATGCTAACAAAGCCCTCATGAACTTGGGACAAGATCCCCTCTTCCCTGACTCAGCAGATGATGTCAACCCAATCGTCATGAACGGGATCTCAACCGGTACATCTAACCACGACTTCTTCTCTCAAGTCGGAAATGGTTACCTTCTCGGTGAAGTAGAAGCCATGCAGGATGACGATTACAATTACGGACTATAAGACAAAAACCTTTCCAGACGGAAAGGTTCAGAACGTAGACAAACGTCATTTTTGGCGTTTGTCTTTTTGTTGTATTTTTAAAATTATTTGCTTTATCATCTGTT
>NZ_JBCOAT010000003.1:0-226783 GCF_040226615.1 Streptococcus australis
TCTCTAAACGTTAATTCGTTACTGGAATACAGAATACAAACGAAAACACTTTGCATCTTGCAAGGTGTTTTTTGTATCAGAACTGGCGGTGCGCAATTAGGATAGCTCTAGCGACTTTAGTCGCGTAGAGATATGCTATGCACAGTTGCCCCAAGAAAACAAGCGTAGCGATGTTTGATTGGATGGCAACCACTGCACTCTAAACGTTCATTCAAAAGAATTACAATACATACAAAGAGCACCTTTTGGAGTGTTCTTTTTCTATACCCAAACTAAATCAAAGATAAACAAAAACCACCCCTTCTTCCTCAGTCAAATAGGACTGCAGAAAATAGGGTGGTTTTAGAACGTTAACGATTAGTTTTCGTCTTTGTGAAGGATGTTTTTCACGCCGTTGATAGCTCCTTCGACAGCTTCTTTTGCGTCTTCAGCAACTTCTTTTGCTTTTGATGCAACTTTTTCAGCAACGCCTTCAGCTTCTGTTTTTTTATCGCCGGTTACTTTACCGAGACCTTCTTTAACAGAACCTTTAACTTGGTTTAATTTATCTTCTAATGACATAGTATCACCTCCGTTAAGTAAATAGTTTTATTAATCTGAATTCAAGACAGTTCATTTAAAAATAAAAAAACTATTTAGCTCAGATTAATATAAGTATATGCCTTCTGAAATGGGAAGTCAAATATTTGCTACGGTATTTTGAAAGTGGGAAGGAGTCATGGTGAGATCGCAACTAATGATGGATGAATAGGTCCTTGCCTTGTTTTTAATTGAAGAAACATAGATCTTCCGCTATTTCAAAATAAAATCGTCCAGGTGATTAAGGAATAATATAGCGTAGAATCGTCAGGCTAGAAAATCTAAACGGCTGTTTTTTTCTAGCAAAGTGGAGTAAAAAACAAAAGTAGATACCACTTTCTGTTCAAAAATGGACAATTGAGGGCTACCTTGCCTACAAGTTTTTCCATGTGTTATACTTGTACATAATTGTACGAAAGAATGATATTGGAGAATAGATGATATGAAATATGCCAAACATGGAGTCGCTTTACTGCTCCTGTTATATCTATTTGTTTTTGGGATTGAAGGTCTGGGTATCTACCTAACTGGAGTTTTCAATGGTGATGTAAGTTTTCTTTATTTCATCTATTTGATTCTCTACTCTTTGCTTCTCATCGGCATTCTATTTTGGTTTAAAAGGCAGAAGATAGCCCTTCGTTCTAATATACAGAAATGGAAGTGGCACTATCTGGGGTATTTTGCTCTGGTGGTTTTGTGGTTCTTTGTTGAGAGATGGGTGTTGCAAACTTTTCAGGATTTGCTGGTTCCTGTTGTTCATCAAACCAAATTGCCATCCTCCATTTATCTAAATGGCCCTGGTATTTCGGGTATTTTGTTTTTTGTCCTAGCAACTGTTACATCTCCTATGATCGAAGAATTTATTTTTAGAGGCTATCTGATGGATGTCTTCTTTAAAGAAAGTAAGTTTCATTTAGATGTTTTGCTTTCGGGCTTACTCTTTGCTGTCTTTCATCTGATCCATCAATATCGGGACCCTGTAACCTTTTCTCTTTATTTCTGTTCAGGGCTCTTCTTCGCAGCTGTCTATAAGAAAACTAAAGATATCCGGTTGCCCATCTTCTTGCATGCTTTTAGCAATTTTCTCACTTTTTGGAAACCGATCTGGATTTTCATCTTCAATTATATCTACTGGCATTTTCTTGTTAAATAACCTTGTTTCTGTAGCTGGGCGTGAAATGGGAGTTAGAGGTTGGAGTTGTTTAATGAAACTAGGATCACTTTTTAAAAGTGATCTTATTTTCGTTTAGGGGTGGTATAATGAAAGTATACTCAAGGTGAGACAATTGATTTATTTACAGAAAAGAAGTTTTAAAATGAAAACGATGATAAAAACCTATCCTGTTATCAGTACGATAGCTCTAATCTGTTTGTTGCTCGGTTTATTGACTTCCTTTTATGGGGATGCTATGTATGACCTATTGGCTTTTCATTCGAAGCCGGTGTATGGTTGGCAATATGTCAGTGGGACCCTGATGCATGGCAGTAAAGGAGCCCCTGTCTGGTTTTTATGGGTCCATTTGATTTTAAACGGACTCATGATCCTTCCCTTCGGTGGACTGCTAGAAAGAAAAAGAGGCTCCATACAAGTCCTGATCGTTTTTGTGACGGCTACAGTCTTCTCTTCCATCATTTTTCATCTCTTAACACAGGGGCAGGACATTCAGGCAACAGGGATCTCTGCCGTCGGCTATGCCTTTGTAACAGGGGGAGTCATGCTCCTACCAAATATGTGGAAAAAATTTTCACGCACCGTAAAATGGCTTTATCTTTTCTTAGTATTTTTATCTGGCCTCATGCTCTTACCGGCAATCACCGGATGGATTTCAACGCTATTGCATCTTTCAGGGATTGCGAGTTACCTTGGGGTTTCTATCCTCAGCCACGACCTTAAGAAAAATCGCTTTAGCCATCGTTGATTTATAAAGACTAACAGACATTCAAGAGATTTTCTTGGATGTTTTTTATTTATAAAACCGAACCTTTTCTAAAACATTTATGCGAAATTAAGGCGATTATGCTACAATGGAAGCAAATAGATAGAATGGAGCAGTGAAATGAAAGCAATTATTACAGTCGTTGGAAAAGACCAAAAAGGAATCGTAGCGGGTGTTGCAACGAAAGTAGCAGAATTAGGACTCAATATCGATGATATCTCTCAAACCGTATTGGATGAATACTTTACCATGATGGCGGTTGTATCGTCAGATGAGAAAAAAGATTTCACACAGCTTCGTTCAGAGTTGGAAGAATTCGGTCAGTCTCTGCATGTGAAAATCAATATCCAAAGCGCAGCGATTTTTGATGCCATGCACAATTTGTAAGATAGGGGTTGAGAATTTATGGACATTAAACAGGTAACAGAAACCATTGCCATGATTGAGGAGCAGAACTTCGATGTTCGGACTATCACCATGGGGATTTCGCTTCTCGATTGTATTGATCCGGATATCGAAAAGTCAGCTGAAAAAGTTTACAATAAGATTGTGACAAAGGCCAAAGATTTGGTGGCTGTGGGGGATGAGATTGCGGCAGAACTTGGCATTCCGATTGTGAATAAGCGGGTTTCAGTCACTCCAATTTCTATTATCGGAGCCGCAACAGATGCGACAGACTATGTACCCTTTGCTAAGGCGCTGGATCGTGCAGCGAAGGAAGTTGGGGTTAACTTTATCGGTGGCTTCTCAGCCCTTGTTCAAAAAGGCTACCAAAAAGGGGATGAAATCCTCATTAATTCGATTCCTCGTGCCCTTGCGGAGACAGATTTTGTCTGCTCTTCAGTCAATATCGGATCGACTAAGACAGGGATCAATATGACCGCTGTCCGAGACATGGGCCGTATCATTAAAGAAGCATCCCAAGCAGATCCAATGGGGCCTGGTAAGCTCGTAGTCTTTGCCAATGCGGTAGAAGATAATCCCTTTATGGCGGGGGCCTTCCACGGTGTCGGTGAAGCGGATGTGGTCATCAACGTTGGGGTTTCAGGACCAGGTGTCGTCCAACGGGCCATCGAAAAAGTACCAGGCGCTAGCTTTGATGTATTGGCTGAAACGGTCAAGAAGACAGCTTTCAAAATCACCCGTGTTGGGCAATTAGTAGGTCAAATGGCTAGTGAACGTCTCGGTGTTGAGTTTGGGATTGTCGACTTGTCTCTCGCACCAACGCCAGCTGTTGGGGATTCGGTTGCCCGTGTCCTTGAAGCCATGGGGCTTGAAGTAGTAGGAACCCACGGGACAACAGCAGCCCTTGCACTGCTCAATGACCAAGTGAAAAAAGGTGGCATCATGGCTTGTAACCAAGTCGGTGGTTTGTCAGGTGCCTTCATTCCGGTCTCAGAGGATGAGGGGATGATTGCGGCGGTTCAATCAGGTCATATCAATTTGGAAAAATTGGAAGCTATGACAGCTATCTGTTCCGTCGGTTTGGATATGATTGCCATCCCAGCTGATACTCCAGATACAACCATTGCGGCCATGATTGCCGACGAAGCAGCTATCGGCGTTATCAACCAAAAGACAACAGCCGTTCGGATCATTCCTTATGGTAAGGAAGGCGATATGTTAGAGCTCGGTGGACTTCTTGGGTCTGCTCCAGTAATGAAGGTCAACAAAGCTTCGTCAGCTGATTTCATTGCCCGTGGTGGTCAAATTCCGGCCCCAGTTCATAGTTTTAAAAATTAAAAAATGGCCCTGGAGCAGGATTTTTGCTCAGGGCTTTTAATGTTGGCTGAGAAAGTGAAAGTGAATCGAGAGGTCATCGCTGCCAGTTTCCTTATAAAAAATGATATAATAGAAGGACGTAAAAGGAGATCACATGGCGAAAACAAGATTATTTATTATTCGGCATGGAAAAACCATGTTTAATACGATAGGTCGTGCCCAAGGTTGGTCGGATACACCTTTAACTGCTCAAGGAGAAGAAGGCATCCGTGAATTGGGGGTTGGTTTGAGAGAATCTGGTTTGGACTTTGTCCGTGCTGTTTCCAGCGATTCAGGTCGTGCTATTCAAACCATGGGAATTGTTTTAGACGAGCTTGGGCTCACAGATCAGATTCCTTATACTTTCAACAAAAAAATCCGGGAATGGTGTTTTGGAAGTTTTGATGGTGCCTACGGAGGGGAACTTTTCCGTGGAGTCGTTCCTCGGGTTCTAGATATTGAAGACTATAAGAAACTTACCCTGGAAGAGTTAGCGAATGGAATCTACCAAGTAGATACAGCCGGTTGGGCTGAACCATGGGATGTGTTGAAAAAACGGATTGTAGATGGCTTTGAGGAGATTGCCAAGGAAGTTGAAGCCAAGGGTGGTGGAAATGCCTTGGTTGTTAGTCACAGCATGACCATTGGTTCCTTTGTGTGTATTTTGAATCCAGAGATTGAGCTGGATCCAAGGGTTGAAAATGGTAGTGTCACCTTGGTAGAATACGAAAATGGACAATTTTCAATCCAGACCATCGGAGATGAGTCATACCGCAAGCTGGGTGCTAACTGGTTAGCAGCCCACTCAGAAGAACTTGATGTAAAAAAATAAGATACCCTATATAAGAAGAAAACAATTGCAGGAGGATAAAAATGGCAAAGACAAAATTGTATATTGCCCGTCATGGAAAAACCATGTTTAATACCATTGGTCGCGCCCAAGGTTGGTCTGATAGTCCCTTGACGGAAGCTGGGGAACGAGGGATTCACGAATTGGGGATTGGTCTACGTGAAGCCGGGATTCAGTTCCAACAAGCGGTGTCCAGCGACTCCGGTCGAACCATTCAAACCATGGGGATTGTGCTAGAAGAATTAGGGTTAACGGGTAAGATTCCTTACCGTTATGATAAGCGCATCCGCGAATGGTGCTTTGGAAGTTTTGATGGCGCCTACGATGGGGAACTCTTTTTGGGCGTTTTGCCACGTGTCTTTCGGGTTGATGACTTCCATCATTTGAGCTTGATGGAGTTGGCCGAAGGGATTGTCGAAGTGGATACAGCCGGCTGGGCAGAGTCCTGGGAAACTCTTCGTGATCGCATCTTGGATGGCTTTACGACGATTGCCAAGGATGTCGAGTCTCAAGGTGGCGGGAATGCCATCGTGGTCAGTCATGGGATGACCATCAGTACCTTGATTTACCTGATTGATCCAAAAGCCTTTAAAGAATTGGTCTTGGACAATGGTAGTGTGACTGTTATTGAGTATGAAGATGGCCAATTTAAACTAGAAGCAGTTGGAGATCTGTCATACCGCCAGGTTGGAGCAAAATGGTTAGAGGGAGATCATGACTAAATATAAACTTGCCAAGAAAAGAGAAAAGAAAGTTAGCTGGATCGTACTCTGCTGTTTAGGCCTCTGTCTAATTGGAGCAGGAGTGGGTATTTTCTATTTGAAACCTCAATGGCTTCATATGGGCTCTGTTGAAGATAAAAAAGTAGAAACAAGCATTCCAAAAAAGGTTGAGAAAAAGGAAGAAAAACCGAAGACTGACCTTCCACAAGTTTCCACTAAGGATTGGAATTTGGTCTTGATCAATCGGGACAACAAGTTAGCCGAGCTGAACCCTCAGTTAGTCGATGTTGAAGAAATCAAGGTGGATAGTCGGATTGCAGAGCAAACCAAACAGTTTCTAGCAGCCGCAAGAGCTATTGCGCCTGAAGAATCCTTGATTTCGGGTTATCGAAGTGTAGAGGAGCAAACGGAAATCTACAATGAGCGGGTGGCTCAATTAGAAGCTACAGGCCTACCTCATGAAGAGGCAGAACGTCAAGCGCAAACACAAGTGCAGGTTCCAGGAGCTAGTGAGCACCAGACAGGTCTTGCGATTGATATGAGTGCTCCAAATGGACAGTCTGAAGAGGTAGCCCAGCAGATTATTGCCTTGGCGCCACAATATGGGTTTGTTCTCCGTTATCCAGAAGGGAAAAATGCGATTACGGGTGTGGACTATGAAAACTGGCATTTCCGCTATGTCGGTGTTGAGAATGCTCAGTATATGGCCAAACATCAGCTAGTTTTAGAAGAATACATCCAAAAACTGAAAGAAGCAGGATTATAAGTTTTTTAGACGACTATCGGTCTTAAGAATGATTTTTAGCACTCTTGGAAAAAGAGTGCTAATTTTTTGGATTTTTTTCTTGACTTTCTTTTGAGAGGGTGTATAATAGAATCATGGTTTAGCACTTGAGTGTTCAGAGTGCTAAATACGAAAGAGAGGTGAGGTCATGGTTACAGAACGTCAAAATGAGATTCTAAATCTTGTCGTCGATATCTTTACCAAGACCCACGAACCAGTCGGTTCAAAAGCACTGCAAGATGTCATTCAATCTAGTAGTGCTACTATCCGAAATGATATGGCTGCCCTCGAAAAGCAAGGTTTACTAGAAAAAGCCCACACTTCGAGTGGTCGAATGCCCAGCCGAGCTGGTTTTCAATATTTTGTTCAGAACTCGCTGGATCTAGAGTTGATTGATGAGCAAGATGTTTACCAGGTGGTGAAAGCCTTCGATTTCGAAGCCTTTAAGTTAGACGATATCTTGGATGCTACGGCTAAGTTACTAGCCCAGATGACGGGCTATACCGCGGTGATCCAGGATGTTGAGCCGACACGACAGCGCTTGACTGGTTTTGAGATTGTTCCATTATCCAACCACGATGCTTTGGCGGTATTGACCTTGGATGAATCAAAGCCTGTTACCGTACAATTTGCGATTCCAAAGAATTTCTTAACCAGTGACTTGGAAATCTTCCATCAGTTGGTTCAAGAACGTTTCATTGGAAATACAGTCTTGGATATCCACTACCGCTTGAGGACAGAGATTCCACAGATAGTACAGCGCTATTTTAAGACGACAGACAATGTATTGGATCTGTTTGATTACGTCTTCTCGCAACTGTTTCAAGAACTGGTCTTTGTAGAAGGAAAGGTTTCATCCTTAACCTACGCCGATCTTCAGACCTATCAGTTCTTAGATAACCCCCAACACGTAGCCTTGGAGTTACGAGGAGGAATACCAGAAGACCAAATGACCCAGATCCTGGTTGCTGAATCCCAAGAGAAGGCTTTGAAAAATGTGACCGTGATTAGTCATAAATTCCTGGTTCCTTATCGTGGGATGGCCCTCATGCATGTGATTGGTCCCGTAGAGATGGATTACAGGCGTGTGATTAGCCTGGTCAATGTTATCGGACGGGTAGTGGTCATGAAGTTAACGGACTACTACCGTTACCTCAACAGTAACCATTATGAAGTAAATTAAGACCAAATGAAAGGGGTGTATGCCTTGACAGAAGAAATCAAAAAAGAAGACGTAAAAGAAGAGGAAGTTGCCGAGACAACTGAAGAAGTTGTAGAGGAGACCAAGCAACCTTCTGAATTAGAAGAAGCACAAGCGCGTGCCGAAGAATTTGAAAATAAATACCTTCGCGCTCATGCAGAAATGCAAAACATTCAGCGCCGTGCCAATGAAGAACGCCAACTCTTACAACGTTATCGTAGCCAAGATTTGGCAAAAGCAATCTTGCCTTCGTTGGATAACTTAGAACGTGCCCTTGCCGTTGAAGGGTTGACAGATGATGTCAAAAAAGGACTAGAAATGGTCCAAGAAAGCTTGATTCATGCCCTGAAAGAAGAAGGAATTGAAGAAATTCCAGCGGACGGTGAATTTGACCATAACTACCATATGGCTATTCAAACAGTCCCAGCGGATGACGAGCATCCAGCAGACACCATCGCACAAGTCTTCCAAAAAGGCTACAAACTCCATGACCGCATCCTAAGACCGGCTATGGTCGTTGTCTACAATTAGGCGGTAAGTCAGAAATCTGTGATTTCGTTGACGCACCCCCGCAAGGCTGATTAGGCTGGTCACGAGCGTTTGCGAAGTGAACTGCCAATCAGCTACTGCGCACGATTTCGACTCCTCATGTCGTAACATTCATAATAGATACCTTGTCCGAAACGACACTAAACTATGAAAGAAAGATAAGATGCAAGCCGGAGGCTTGCAAGGAAGATATTTCCCGCAGTGGTGAAAGTTTCAGTAGCTTGTGCTACTGAAGCAGGGGATTTTTGAGACAGTAGGCTCAAAAATAAGTGATGAAATCCCAAAGGGAGTTGCTCACGTCCCCACCACTTAAGGGAAAATATCAAAAAGAAAAAAAGAAGATAAATTTAAGGAGAAAAACACATGTCTAAAATTATTGGTATTGACTTAGGTACAACAAACTCAGCAGTAGCAGTTCTTGAAGGAACTGAATCAAAAATCATCGCAAACCCAGAAGGGAACCGTACAACTCCATCTGTAGTTTCTTTCAAAAACGGTGAAATCATCGTTGGTGACGCTGCAAAACGTCAAGCAGTCACAAACCCAGATACAGTCATCTCTATCAAATCTAAGATGGGTACTTCTGAAAAAGTTTCTGCTAACGGGAAAGAATACACTCCACAAGAAATCTCAGCGATGATTCTTCAATATTTGAAAGGTTATGCTGAAGAATACCTTGGTGAAAAAGTAACCAAGGCTGTTATCACAGTTCCAGCTTACTTTAACGATGCTCAACGTCAAGCAACTAAAGATGCTGGTAAAATCGCTGGCCTTGAAGTAGAACGTATCGTCAACGAACCAACTGCAGCAGCTCTTGCTTACGGTTTGGATAAGACTGACAAAGAAGAAAAAATCTTAGTATTCGACCTTGGTGGTGGTACATTTGACGTATCTATCCTTGAACTCGGTGATGGTGTCTTTGATGTATTGGCAACTGCAGGGGACAACAAACTCGGTGGTGACGACTTTGACCAAAAAATCATCGACTACTTAGTAGCAGAATTCAAGAAAGAAAATGGTATCGACTTGTCAAACGACAAGATGGCTGTTCAACGTTTGAAAGACGCAGCTGAAAAAGCGAAGAAAGACCTTTCTGGTGTAACTTCAACACAAATCAGCTTGCCATTTATCACTGCTGGTGAGGCTGGACCTCTTCATTTGGAAACGACTTTGACTCGTGCTAAATTCGACGATTTGACTCGTGACCTTGTAGAACGTACAAAAACTCCAGTTCGCCAAGCCCTTTCAGATGCAGGTTTGAGCTTGTCAGAAATCGACGAAGTCATCCTTGTTGGTGGTTCAACTCGTATCCCTGCCGTTGTTGAAGCTGTTAAAGCTGAAACTGGTAAAGAACCAAACAAATCAGTGAACCCTGACGAAGTAGTGGCTATGGGTGCTGCGATCCAAGGTGGTGTGATCACTGGTGATGTGAAAGATGTTGTCCTTCTTGACGTAACGCCATTGTCACTTGGTATCGAAACAATGGGTGGAGTCTTTACAAAACTCATCGACCGCAACACTACAATTCCAACTTCTAAATCACAAGTCTTCTCAACTGCAGCAGACAACCAACCAGCTGTTGATATCCACGTTCTTCAAGGGGAACGCCCAATGGCAGCGGATAACAAGACTCTTGGACGTTTCCAATTGACTGATATCCCAGCTGCACCTCGTGGTATCCCACAAATCGAAGTAACATTCGACATCGACAAGAACGGTATCGTATCTGTTAAGGCTAAAGATCTTGGAACTCAAAAAGAACAAACAATTGTTATCCAATCAAACTCAGGTTTGACAGACGAAGAAATCGATCGCATGATGAAAGATGCAGAAGCAAACGCTGAAGCAGATAAGAAACGTAAAGAAGAAGTAGACCTTCGTAACGAAGTAGACCAAGCTATCTTTGCGACTGAAAAGACAATCAAAGAAACTGAAGGCAAAGGCTTCGATGCTGAACGTGATGCTGCACAAGCTGCCCTTGATGATCTTAAGAAAGCTCAAGAAGACAACAACTTGGACGAAATGAAAGCAAAACTTGAAGCATTGAACGAAAAAGCTCAAGGACTTGCGGTTAAACTCTACGAACAAGCAGCAGCAGCGCAACAAGCCCAAGCAGGAGCAGAAGGCGCACAAGCAACAGGAAACGCAGGCGATGACGTCGTAGACGGAGAGTTTACTGAGAAATAGGCGGTAAGACAGAACTAAAAATTGAAAGTTTTTAGTTCGTAGTCGAACCCCCGCGAGGATGATTAGGATTTTTGGGAGTCTGAAAGACGAACCCAAAATCCAATCAGCTACCGCGTCAAAAGTTGTTTTTAAAATTAGATGAGGCGGATAGGTCTTTGTCTTAGCCTCGGTCTGATGTCATAAGTATAGTAAGAAATCCAGAGGTTGCAACCCAGCCTCTGTTTTTCGGTAAAATAGAGGATGTTGCGTATGAAAAAAGTACTTTGCTTGATTTATCCTAATTTTTCTCTTTATGAGATAACTGCTTTAACGAGTACTTTAGCTCTGTCTTTTGACATCACGATTGATTATGTATCTTCGGATGATTCGATAGTGATATCTGAAGATGGCCTGCCTTGTCAACCAACGAAAACACTAGATCAAATCTGTATAGAAGAGTATTCTTGTGTGATTTTGCCAGGAATGGTCAATATAGGGCCTGCCCTACAGGATGAGAAATTGATTTCGTTTTTGAGGGACCTTGGTGAGCAAGATATCCTAATTGCAGCCATTTCTTCAGCGCCTCTTTTATTAGCGAAGGCAGGTCTGTTGAAGGACACGAAATTTACAGGTGGAATTTGGCAAAACTTCTTTGACTATTTTGAATTTCTGCCACGTGAAAATTTCCAACCCAAACTGGTTGTGCAAGATAAACAAATCATTACAGCTATCGGTTTTGCACATCAAGAGTTTGCAAGAAAAGTGATTCTAAGTTTAGGGTTGGCAGAGAATACGGACAACTATTTTAAAGAAAAGAACGAGTATGCAGAAGAGGATTTGATATTTACTCTATCAGATGAAGAGTTTGATCAAGTGAAGCAAAGTATAGAAAATACCCTCTAAAGTTTTACATAAAAATTATAGAAAGGAACAAAGAGTGTTCGCAACTGAACACGGGTTCTAAAGTTTCTAATTCAATATAATAGAAAGGAACAAAGAGCGTTCGGAGAATTGAACTCGAGCGGAAAGCTTGGAAATTAGATAAACCGCCTAAGAAATCAGGATTTCTTGTCGGTTTCCTAAATTTCAGTCGCTTTCTGTTCGCTCTTAGTATCTTAAATGAACAATACTGAATTTTATGAACGTTTGGGCGTTTCAAAGAATGCATCTCAAGATGAGATCAAGAAAGCCTATCGGAAATTATCTAAGAAATATCACCCGGATATCAACAAAGAACCTGGTGCTGAGGACAAGTACAAGGAAGTTCAAGAGGCCTATGAGACTTTAAGTGACGAACAAAAGCGGGCGGCTTATGACCAATACGGTGCTGCAGGAGCCAACGGTGGTTTTGGTGGCTTCGGTGGCGGAGCTGGTGGTTTCGGTGGTTTTGATGGCGCTGGTTTTGGTGGCTTTGAGGACATTTTCTCAAGCTTCTTTGGAGGTGGCGGTGCAAGTCGCAATCCCAATGCTCCACGTCAGGGAGATGATCTTCAGTACCGTGTAAACCTCAAGTTTGAAGAAGCCATCTTTGGAACTGAGAAGGAAGTGAAGTACCATCGGGAAGCTAGCTGTCGGACATGCGAAGGCACTGGTGCTAAACCAGGAACAAGTCCCGTAACTTGTGGACGTTGTCATGGTTCTGGGGTGATCAATGTGGATACGCAAACCCCTCTAGGAATGATGCGCCGTCAGGTAACCTGTGATGTCTGTCATGGTCGAGGAAAAGAAATCAAAGATCCTTGTACAACCTGTCATGGGACTGGTCACGAGAAGCAAGCCCACAGTGTCAATGTGAAAATCCCTGCTGGGGTCGAAACTGGTCAACAAATCCGCCTCTCTGGTCAAGGAGAAGCTGGCTTTAATGGAGGGCCATACGGAGATCTCTATGTGGTGGTCAACGTTGAGCCGAGCGACAAATTTGAGCGTGATGGATCAACCATTTACTATAAATTGAACTTGAACGTTGTTCAGGCTGCTCTTGGAGATACGGTTCATGTACCAACGGTTCATGGGGATGTTGACTTGGTCATCCCAGAAGGAACCCAGACTGGTAAGAAATTCCGCCTCCGTGGCAAGGGAGCACCAAGCTTGCGTGGTGGCTCTGTAGGAGATCAATATGTATCTGTTAATGTGGTGACACCTACAGGTCTAAATGACAAGCAAAAAGAAGCCCTTCGTGCATTTGCGGAAGCAAGTGATTTGAAGGTCAACCCAAAGAAAAAAGGTTTCTTTGATAAGGTCAAAGACGCCTTGGATGATTTATAAAAATAAAAGAAGATTTGGTTTTTCCAATCTTCTTTTTTTATCAAGAAAAACACCTCCGAAACCAGGGGGTTCAGAGGTGTGGCAAAAGAATCAAATTAAACAAGTCCTTGGGCAATCATCGCATTTGCGACATTTTCAAAGGCTGCGATATTGGCACCAGCAAGGTAATCTTTACCAAGACCGTAGGTTTCTGCAGTTGTTTTAGCAGTGTTGAAGATGTTAGTCATGATATCTTTCAAACGACCATCTACTTCTTCTCGTGTCCATGAAAGACGGAGGCTGTTTTGGCTCATTTCAAGAGCAGATACAGCAACCCCACCAGCATTGGCAGCTTTGGCAGGTCCGTAAAGAATGCCATTTTCTTTGTAGACTTTGATAGCATCAAGGTCGCTTGGCATGTTAGCTCCTTCAGAAACAACTTTTACGCCTTGAGCAACCAAGCGTTTCGCTGCTTCACCGTTGATCTCGTTTTGAGTCGCACATGGAAGGGCGATGTCATAGTTGCCGGTATAAGTCCATACAGAACCTTCGTAGTAGGTAGCGGTTGATTTTTCTGCAGCGTATTCTGTCAAACGAGCACGACGGTTGTTTTTCACATCTGTAAGAAGATCGAAGTCGATTCCGTTTTCGTCGATCACGTAACCGTTTGAGTCAGATACAGAGATAACAGTTGCACCAAGTTCAGTTGCTTTTTGAAGAGCGTATTGGGCAACATTACCAGAACCTGAGATTACGACTTTCTTACCAGCAAAGCTGTCGCCGTTGGCCTTGAGCATTTCTTCCGTATAGTAAACCAAACCATAACCAGTTGCTTCTGGACGGAT
Source organism: Streptococcus australis (assembly GCF_040226615.1). Taxonomy (GTDB): domain Bacteria; phylum Bacillota; class Bacilli; order Lactobacillales; family Streptococcaceae; genus Streptococcus; species Streptococcus australis_E. The sequence continues at coordinate 13,639 of NZ_JBCOAT010000003.1, forward strand.
CAAGCTACCACCGAAACCAAGAGGTTTACCAGTCAAGACACCAGCATCAAATTGGCGAAGGCGTTTGTATTGACCGTAAAGGTAACCAATCTCACGTCCACCAACCCCGATATCACCAGCTGGGACATCAAGAGAAGGACCGATGTGTTTTTGCAATTCAGTCATGAAGCTTTGGCAGAAACGCATCACTTCAGCGTCTGTTTTTCCTTTAGGATCGAAGTCAGATCCACCTTTACCACCACCGATAGGAAGGCCAGTCAAGACGTTTTTGAAGATTTGTTCGAAGCCGAGGAATTTCAAAATCCCTTGGTTAACTGTTGGGTGGAAACGAAGTCCGCCTTTATATGGTCCAACAGCTGAGTTGAATTGAACACGGTAACCACGGTTAACTTGAACTTTTCCGTCACGGTCAACCCAAGGAACACGGAAGCTAATCACGCGCTCAGGCTCAGTAATGCGAGCCAAAATATTTTCTTCGATGTATTCTGGATGTTTTTCAAATACAGGTTCCAAAGTGCTAAGGAACTCTTCAACAGCTTGAAGGAATTCCGCTTCATGGCCGTTGCGAGCTTTTACGGTTTCGAAAGTGCTTTGGATATATTCTTTTGCAGTTGTCATCATGTTTCTCCTTTTTTCATTGAAACGAATTCCAGCAGGTTAGCGAACTTACTGGTAAATGGAGGCACTGCTGAAAGCAATGTCATGTTTTATTACGTCGATAATTATAGCAGACTTTTTTTGACTTGTAAAGAAAAAAGTTGAATTTTCTGAAAATTTTCACAACTACCTATGAAGTGGGGAAAAAAAGGATGCGAAAGGACGATAGGATTGGAAAAATGTCTGATTTTTCCCCTCTATATAGAAAATAAATGGATAACATTTATGGTAATTTTTTCTATTTCCGGACGATCCTTGTTCTTTTTTAGTTTTCTAGCCATGAATCCTTCTTTTCGTGCTATAATGGCTGTAAGAATTCATTTCAAGGAGAAGAAGATGGTATCGACAAAGACGCAAATTGCTGGTTTTGAATTTGACAACTGCCTGATGAATGCGGCAGGTGTGGCCTGTATGACCACTGAGGAATTAGAAGAAGTGAAGAATTCGGCTGCTGGGACCTTTGTGACCAAAACAGCTACCTTGGAGTTCCGTTCTGGAAATCCAGAGCCACGCTACCAAGATGTCCCACTGGGCTCAATCAATTCGATGGGGCTACCTAACCAAGGCTTGGATTATTATTTAGATTACCTCCTTGAGTTACAAACTTCTGATCCGAATCGGACTTTCTTTTTGTCTCTAGTCGGAATGTCCCCGGAGGAAACCCATACCATCTTGAAAAAGGTAGAAGACAGTGATTTTAAAGGTTTGACTGAATTGAACCTTTCCTGCCCCAATGTCCCAGGAAAACCTCAGATCGCTTATGATTTTGAGACGACGGATCGGATCTTGTCAGAGGTCTTTGCCTACTTTACCAAACCTCTTGGGATCAAGTTGCCACCTTATTTTGATATCGTTCATTTTGATCAAGCAGCAACGATCTTTAACAAATACCCGCTCAAGTTTGTCAATTGCGTCAACTCAATCGGAAATGGCCTTTACATCGAGGATGAATCCGTTGTGATCCGTCCGAAGAACGGCTTTGGTGGGATTGGTGGAGAATACATCAAACCAACTGCTCTGGCTAATGTCCATGCTTTTTACCAACGGTTGAATCCAGAAATTCAGATTGTGGGGACAGGAGGCGTCTTGACTGGTCGTGATGCCTTTGAACATATCCTTTGTGGCGCGAGTATGGTACAAATCGGAACCACGCTTCATAAAGAAGGAGTGGGGGCTTTTGAACGCATCACTGCGGAACTCAAAGCCATCATGGAAGAAAAAGGCTACCAAAGCCTGGAAGATTTCCGTGGGAAACTGCACTACATTGACTAATTTTTTGAAAAGAACTTCCTCGAGTGGAAACTTGGGGAAGTTTTTTATGGTTTCTTATCCAGAGACAACATTCTGTTCCTAGTTTTAGAGATTTTCCATTTTTATAGAGAGAAAAAGGTGTACAATGGAGGTGAAAAGGAAGGTGATTTCGATGGGAGAAAGGGATGTGATTCAAGAGGCAAGAACGATGGTCAGCCTTCTTCAAACAGCCTTTTCTAAAGGATGCACCCCCAGTCCAGATGCCCTTCGATTTAAAGAAAATCTAGATCAGATGTTGAAAGTTTTATTGAAGGCTAGGCAGGTAGACAACCGCCTGTTGATCGAGTTGGAAAAGTTTTATCAGACCGCCAGTCTATTGATTGGTCTGGGCGGGTTGCGTTTAAATGAAGAAACCTTTCAAGCTTGGCGAGCTTATGATCACTGGCATTACGAGGTTGTGAAGCCTCGCTTACAGGTCTACGGACCGACGGTGGTTTTGTAGTTGATGCTAGCTTTGTGTTTATCCACAGATATTCAAAGGAGGTGTGGGACATGTCTCTCATGCATGATTTTTTCCATCAGTTTTTAGTGTCTCTACGAAATCTTGGTTATTCGCTCTTTTTCTTATTTGAAAAATAAGTGGGAGTGCCTTTATCCCTTTTACTAGTATAGTAGAAGGGATTTTTGATGCAGAATCCTTGAAAATCTGAGGCTCTTGGATTATGATGGAGCTAATAGATGTTAAGCGTTCCTCTTAGGGAATGCAGGAAGCGAGGAAAAAAGATGGCAGAGATTTATCTAGCAGGTGGCTGTTTTTGGGGCTTAGAGGAGTATTTCTCTCGGATCCCCGGTGTAGAAAAGACGACGGTGGGCTATGCCAATGGCCAGGTAGAAACGACCAATTACCAATTGATTAAGGAAACGGATCATGCAGAGACTGTACAAGTCATCTACGATCCAGATAAGATTTCCTTACGAGCGATTCTGCTCTACTATTTCCGGGTGATCGATCCCTTGTCCATGAACAAGCAGGGAAATGATCGAGGTCGCCAGTACCGGACCGGTGTCTATTACCTGGACGATGCGGACCGTGAGGTGATCGCCCAAGTGTTTGCGGAAGAAGAGAAGCAACTTGGTAGCAAAATAGCGGTTGAACTAGAACCCTTGCGCCACTATATTTTGGCGGAGGACTACCATCAAGACTACCTCAAGAAGAATCCTGGGGGCTATTGCCATATCGATGTGACGGATGCTGACCAACCCTTGATTGATCCGGCAACCTATCCCAAGCCCAGTCAAGAGGAATTAAAGGCACGATTGACAGAGGAGCAGTACCAAGTCACTCAAGAGAGTGCGACAGAGCGACCTTTCCACAATGCCTATGACCAGACCTTTGAAGAGGGAATCTATGTGGACGTTACGACTGGAGAGCCTCTTTTCTTTGCCAAGGATAAGTTTGCGTCTGGCTGTGGATGGCCGAGTTTCTCTCGCCCTATTGCCAAAGATGTCGTTCATTATTACCAGGATCATAGCCACGGGATGGAGCGGATTGAAGTTCGTTCCCGCTCAGGCAATGCCCATCTCGGCCATGTCTTTACCGATGGGCCAAGAGAGCAAGGTGGCCTTCGCTACTGTATCAATTCGGCCTCTCTGCGCTTTATTCCTAAAGAGGAGATGGAGGTAGAGGGATACGGGGATCTACTCAAGCAGATGCACTAAAAGTATGATGGAGAGGGGGGCTGTAAGCCCTCTTTTTAGTCCCTCCATTTATCTATACATGGAAGTTTAGGTCAGTCTGTTTTCTTTTATCAAAATTGTGTTACAATGAAAAAAGGCTTGACAGATGACGTAGGGGCCTTTGGCAAGAGCAAGAGAAATGGATAGGAAGAGAAGAAGATGAAGAATTGGAAGGATCTCCTAAAGAGATGGAGTGAGCTCGGGAAAGATATCCTCAGGATGCTCAATGAATGGCTTGATATTGGATTGGGAAAGGTGACAGTTGTTCGTCTAACCAACGAACAGTTTGTCTATGGTTTGCTGATTACAGTATTTGCGTCCGCGAATCTGGTCTTATGGGTTCAAAAATGGAATGGTTTCCCCATTACAGCACTAGAGATGCCGGAAGTTGTTGAAAAGCAAGAAGAAATTCATCCGGATCAGTTGCCACATACGGCTCGGATCATGGCAAATGGAGACCAACTCTACCATGACTTGGTTTATATGAGTGCCGTCAAGGAAGATGGAAGCTATGATTTTTCTGAGAATTATCACTATGCTCAGGAATGGTTGAAGCAAGGGGATCTGGTCTTGGGGGATTTTGAAGGAACCATTAATTCGGATTATGGACTTTCGGGATATCCAATTTTCAATGCCCCTGGTGCGGTCGTTGCTTCGATTAAGGATGCAGGCTATCAGGTGATGGACCTGGGACATAACCATATCCTCGATACTGGCTTGGAAGGGCTGTTTTCGACTGCGAAAGCCTTTGAAGACGCAGGGATCCAAACGGTTGGTGTCTATCCGCATGAGACGCGAGATCAAGCCCCTATCCTGATCAAGGAAGTAAATGGAATCAAGATTGCAATTTTGGCTTATTCCTACGGCTTTAATGGGATGGAAGCTTATTTAGATCAAGGAGATTATGACAATCGTTTGTCGGACCTCAACGAGGAACGTATGCGCAAGGAAATCCAAAAGGCTGAGATGGAAGCGGACATTACCATTGTCATGCCTCAGATGGGGATTGAATATGATTTAGAGCCATCAGAGGAACAAAAGGAACTATACCATAAGATGATTTCTTGGGGAGCTGATGTTGTCTTGGGTGGCCATCCTCACGTCGTCCAACCAGCCGAGATTGTGGATAAGGATGGGCAACAGAAATTGATCATTTATTCGATGGGGAATTTCCTTTCGAATCAGCGACTGGAAACCATGGAAGGGATAGAAAATGCTCAATGGACCGAACGGGGTGTCCTGATGGATATAACCATTGAGAAGGTAGGGCGCAAGACCCGTATCAAAACAGCAATAGCCCATCCTACTTGGGTTAACCGGACGCCAAAGGACAATTATTCTCCTGAAGGCTATGAACTCTATCATTTCCAGACCTATATCTTGGAGGACTGGATTGAAGGAGGCAAGTATCGGGATCAATTGGATGATGAAACAAAGGCGCGTGTCGATACAGCCTACCAGGAAGTGAAAGAACGTGTGAATTTGAATTGGGAATAGGAAGGAGCGGATGAAGGAATGGATAAACTTGGATGGTTACCAATCGGATTTGTTGGACTGATCATCGTTATGGTTCTAACAAACTGTATAGCAACGATTTTTCTGAGAAAAAAATTAGCCAAGGCTTGGGAGGGCGAACGGTTTTTTATAAAAAAAGATAGTGAAGAAAGTTTAGCAGAAACCATGCTCTTGGCGTCAACACTCCAACCAACAGATAGTCAAGTAGACGGCCAAACTTGGCATGATTTGGATCTGTATAGAGTATTTGATCAGTTGAACCATACACAGTCTAGTATAGGGGCTGAGGCCTTGTATCAGAAGATGCGTTTGCTAAATTTTCAAAAAGATGCATCTTTGCAGGAGTTAGAAGATTTCTTTGAACATCACCCGGATCTCCGTCTGAAGGTTCAGGTTGTTATGAACCAGTTAGGAAAAAAGAACCACAATATGGCTAGAAGTATTGTGGCGAATCCAGGGAAGCAAGATTCGAGGATCTATCTTTCTCTCTATATTTTTTTAGCGTGTTTGCCAGTCCTCTCTCTTTTCTTTCTTCCGTTTTTTCAAATTCAAGCCATGTCAGTCTTGATAGCGAGTGTGACGTTTAATATTGTTTTTTCGAGCATTCGGAATTGGTCGAATAAAATGCGCTTGGATCAAGTTAGTTACCTGGTTCGCATCTTTGCTTCAGCGGAAAAGTTGAGTCGTTTAGCGCTTCCGAAACAAGAAGCACTCAAACAAGCTGTCCAACCATTTAAGAAGACGAAAGTCATTTCCAGCATCTTACAAACTCCAACAGGAAGCTCCGAGATGGAAATTATCCTGATTTACCTTAATTTTCTTTTCTTAATTCCGCAGATTGCCCAGATCTATATCTATCAGCAAGTGAGGGCTCATCAGAAAGAAGCGCAGGAAACAATCAATCTTTTGGGGGAATTGGAAGTAGCTATTAGCCTTCTACGCCATAAGCGTGATGGTAAATTGGTCTGTCATCCCTATTTTAAACAAGATGGAGGGATCAAGGGTAAGGGGATCTACCATCCTTTGCTAGCGGATCCGGTTGCTAATGACGTTAGTTTTGAAAAAAATATGGTGATCAGTGGAGATAATGCCTCAGGGAAATCCACTTATTTGAAAATGGTAGCCATTAACTGTATTTTAGCGCAGGGCTTGGGCTTCGCCTATGGCGAAAGTTTGGAGCTTTCTTATGGACATGTTATGACCTCTATGGATGTTAGCGATGATATTGAGGTTGGAGATAGCTATTTTATTACAGAGAGCAAAACGATTCTCCGAATGATTGAGAGTCTGGAAAAGTCTGGCTTTCATTATTTCTTTATTGATGAACTCTTTAAGGGTACCAATACCATTGAGCGAATTGGATCTGGCTTGGGGATTGTCCGCTGGCTATCTAGACATGATTGCTTGTATATGATTTCGAGTCATGATATTGAGCTAGTCGCGGCGTCTGGTGCAGTAAATGATAACTATCATTTTGATAGTCGTTATGTTGACGGGGAAATCGTCTTTGATTATCAGATAAAGCAGGGGGCTGCAGTAACGAAGAATGCGGTCAATACATTGAAAAGCCTCCATTTCCCTTCAGAAATCACTCAAACTTCCCAAGAATTAATTGGACAATATGAAAAGACAGGGAAATGGTCTTTAAATAGAATGTTGAGTGATAAAGAGGAAGGTCGCTAGGCTTTATCAGACCTTCTGTTGTAAAAAATAAAAAGCACATAAAACGCAAACTTCATTTGTGTTTCATGTGCTTTTATTATTTGATCTATTGGTTAAAGACAGGCTTTTCGGTATTGGCTTGGAGTAACCTGATAGTATTTTTTGAACTGGCGATTAAAGTTTGAGAGGTTGTTGAAGCCAGATTGGCTGGCGATATCAATAATTGCCAGATCGGAATGCTGGAGGAGATGGGCAGCTTTTTTCAGCCGATATTGGATGATATACTCCATACAAGAGAGCCCTAATTGTTTCTTAAAGAAATTCATAAAGTGGGTCGGGCTAAAATGACACAACTCTGCTAAATGTTCAATCATGAGCTCCTCTTGGTAATGGTTCGAAATATGGTCGAGGACCAAACGAATTTTTTCTTCTCTCCGATAAGCATCTGTTGAAAACTTCTTCTCGACAATATAGTGGTGAGAAAAGAGGAGATAGAGGAGTTCATTGAGCTGGGATTTGAGTCGGAGTTCATAGAAGGGGCCTTGTTCTCTTCCGTTTGCCATACAGGTCAAGAGGCTCTGTTTAATTTTTTCGTAACCGGGTGATTGGGCTTGAATGCGTCGAACAAATTCAAAATCACCATTGTAGAGGGGTTGTAAATATTTTAGAGTGGCAATGTTTTTATGGGTAATCCCAATCAGGTCTAGATTAAAATGGAGGATATCCATGGTATGGGAAGAACTCTGGATGGGATGAATGGAGTGAAGGGCATTGGGCCGGATCAAAATAATATCACCGGGCTGGCTATTAAAATATTCATAATCGATATGGAATTGGGCAGTCCCTTCGTTGACATAAATAATCTCAATATCAGTGTGCCAATGAAATAAAATATCCGGTTGGCCATTTTGAGTGCTAATCTGTTTGATTGAAAAAGGGAAATCGCTATTTGTAAAGGATGTTTGGCGGTATAAGGTCTTTGTGTTCATGCCTACCTCTTAAATCTTTTTCGGGAGTAGCAAACGCTTCAACTAGGTGAGAGAGGGTCTGCTAGTTACTTCATACAGGGAAAATCTACTATCTATATTATAATAAAATTGGACTAAAAATTAAAGAGGATTCAATGGAATTTCTGAAATTTTAAGGAAGGTGAAAAGGGAGCGCTTGTGGGAAAGAAGGCCCAAAATGACTAGGAAATGGTGTATAATAGGGAAAAGGTAGAAAGAGGTGGCGGTATGTTACAAATGATTGCGACAGACATGGACGGTACTCTGATGGACGAGCAAGGAGAGGTTGACCGTGAGCGTTTGAGCCGCATCTTGGATCAGCTAGACCAAAGAGGGATTCCCTTTGTCATTGCGACAGGGAATGGCTATAGCCGTATGGCTCATGTATTGGGAGAGCTGAAAGATCGCGTCACCTTGGTTCTGGCTAATGGTGCACAGATATTAGAGAAGGGAAAACTCATCCGAGAGTGTAGCTGGCCTGAAGAGCTAGTGCAGGAGGTCTTACATTATCTAGAAGGTCGAGAAGAAGAACTCCATCTGGTCGTCAGTAGCCTATCTGGGGGCTATGCCAAGAAAGGAACAGAGTTTCCTCTTTTAGAGCAATTGATGACGCCTGAGCTAGCTGCAGCTTTTTACAAACGGATGCGGTTTGTGGATGATCTGACCAAAGAGCATGGTGAGCAGGTTCTGAAGCTAAGTGTCGTCACTGACACCGAAAAAGTAGAAGCCTTTGTGCAAGAGTTGCGAGAAGAGTTTGGGGAGCGCCTGCTTCCAGCAGCTAGTGGCTATGGAGCTATTGATATTCTGCAACCGGAAGTCAATAAGGCCACAGCCATTCAATTCTTGGAAGAACGCTGGGGCGTAGATGGAGGTCGCCTAATGGCATTTGGCGATAGTCAAAACGATGTGGAAATGCTTGAGTTAGCGACCTATTCCTATGCAATGGAAAATGCCGATGCCCATGCTCGGAAAGTTGCCCGCTATATAGCGCCCTCTCACAAGAAAAAGGGGGTCTACGAAATCATCGAAGCTTATTTGGACGGAAGACTAAGTTTTGATTAGGCGAGTATCCTATCTTGCACAGTTTCTACCATACGAATCGAAAGGAGTCTTTATGGCTGTACAATTATTGGAGACCTGGCTGTTGAAAGAACAGGCAAAAATACAACAGAACTACCGAGAGCTAAATCGAAATCCTTTGAAAGAACCCGATATACTTTTTATAGGAGACTCTATCGTCGAATACTATCCCCTTCAAGAGTTGTTTTTGACAGAACAGTATCTAGTGAACCGGGGGATTAGAGGCTACAAGACAGACCTCTTAAGAGAGCATCTAGATGCCCATGTTTTTGGTCAAGCAGTGGATAAGATTTTCCTACTAATCGGAACCAATGACATTGGCAAGGAAATGCCTCTGTCAGAAACCATCGATAACATGTCCATAATCCTACAGGAGATGGTACGACTCTTGCCCTTGGCGCAAATCAAACTTGTTTCGGTTCTCCCTGTGAATGAGGGAGAAACCTACAAGGGGACAGTCTATATCCGGACCAATCAAAAGATTCAGGCCTTGAATCAGGCTTATCGTGAACTGGCTCAAGGGATGATAAATGTTGAATTTATCAATGTTTTTGACTATTTGCTTGGAGAGGATGGTCAGCTCAAACCAGCTTATACAACAGATGGTCTTCATTTAACAATTGAAGGATACAGGATCTTGAGCAAGGCTCTTCAAAACGAAATATAACCCATCCTAGCAAGGAAAATGATTTTCCAGCTAGGATTTTTTTATGCTTTATATAAAACAGTTCGGGAAAACACTCTATTTTGTACCAATTTTATAACAAGCAAAAACCTTTTCATTATGCGGCTTCTGACTTCTGTTATAAAATAGTTCACGGAAACAGAACAGATTTTTGCTTTGTGTTATGTAATAGTTCCAGGTGTTTAGTGAGCATATTCTTATACAAGGACAATAAAACGTGATAAATTGATATAGTAAAGTTATTTGAAACGTTTTCACTCTTTGTCGAATTCAGTTCAAAGACTGACAATTATTTTATTGAAGGAGAGTTATCATTATGACTCAAGGGAAAATTACTGCATCTGCAGCAATGCTCAACGTATTGAAAACATGGGGCGTAGATACTATCTACGGTATCCCATCAGGAACACTTAGCTCATTAATGGACGCTTTGGCTGAAGACAAAGATATCCGTTTCTTGCAAGTTCGCCACGAAGAAACAGGTGCTCTTGCAGCGGTTATGCAAGCTAAATTTGGCGGATCTATCGGTGTTGCAGTTGGTTCAGGTGGACCTGGTGCGACTCACTTGATCAACGGTGTTTACGATGCAGCGATGGATAACACTCCATTCCTTGCTATCCTTGGATCACGTCCAGTTAACGAATTGAACATGGATGCCTTCCAAGAATTGAACCAAAACCCAATGTACAACGGTATCGCTGTTTACAACAAACGTGTAGCTTACGCAGAACAATTGCCAAAAGTCATCGACGAAGCTTGCCGTGCTGCCGTTTCTAAAAAAGGTCCAGCTGTCGTTGAAATTCCAGTAAACTTTGGTTTCCAAGAAATCGACGAAAACTCATACTACGGTTCAGGTTCTTACGAGCGTTCATTCATCGCTCCTGCTTTGAACGAAGTTGAAATCGACAAAGCTGTTGAAATTTTGAACAACGCTGAACGTCCAGTGATCTACGCTGGTTACGGTGGTGTTAAAGCTGGTGAAGTGATTACTGAATTGTCACGTAAAATCAAAGCACCAATCATCACAACTGGTAAAAACTTCGAAGCTTTCGAATGGAACTACGAAGGTTTGACAGGTTCTGCTTATCGTGTTGGTTGGAAACCAGCCAACGAAGTGGTCTTTGAAGCAGACACAGTTCTTTTCCTTGGTTCAAACTTCCCATTTGCTGAAGTTTACGAAGCATTCAAGAACACTGAAAAATTCATCCAAGTGGATATTGACCCTTACAAACTTGGCAAACGTCACGCCCTTGACGCTTCAATCCTTGGTGACGCAGGTCAAGCAGCTAAAGCTATCCTCGACAAAGTGAACCCAGTTGAATCTACTCCATGGTGGCGTGCAAACGTGAAGAACAACCAAAACTGGCGTGATTACATGAATAAACTCGAAGGTAAAACTGAGGGTGAATTGCAATTGTATCAAGTTTACAATGCAATCAACAAACATGCTGATCAAGACGCTATCTACTCAATCGACGTAGGTGACACTACTCAAACATCTACTCGTCACCTTCACATGACACCTAAGAACATGTGGCGTACATCTCCACTCTTTGCGACAATGGGTATTGCCCTTCCTGGTGGTATCGCTGCTAAGAAAGACAATCCAGATCGCCAAGTATGGAACATCATGGGTGACGGTGCATTCAACATGTGCTACCCAGACGTGATCACAAACGTTCAATACGACCTTCCAGTTATCAACGTTGTCTTCTCAAATGGTAAATATGCCTTCATCAAGGACAAATACGAAGACACAAACAAACACTTGTTTGGTTGTGACTTCCCTAATGCTGACTATGCGAAAATCGCTGAAGCTCAAGGAGCTATTGGATTTACAGTTGACCGTATCGAAGACATCGACGCAGTCGTTGCTGAAGCTGTTAAATTGAACAAAGAAGGTAAAACTGTTGTTATCGATGCTCACATCACTCCACATCGTCCACTCCCAGTAGAAGTACTTGAGTTGGATCCAAAACAACACTCAGAAGAAGCGATCAAAGCATTTAAGGAAAAATACGAAGCTGAAGAGCTTGTACCATTCCGTCTCTTCTTGGAAGAAGAAGGATTGCAATCACGCGCAATTAAATAATTCCTCTCGTGGAAAATCAAAGATAAATTTGTAGACTTCTTTATTAGGTTACTGCCGACGATTTCATCATTGAAACCTTAATTTTCAATGATGGAATCTAGTGCGGAGCCTAGAAAAAGTCCCAAAGGATTTTTCGTAGTTTGATGAGCAAAGATTTGCCATCAAACTTGGTTCCGCCTTGTTTATTCTTTAATTTTCTTAGAGAGAAACGTAAAAGATCGGAGCAATCCGGTCTTTTTCTAGAGGACAGTAAATGAATTTAAATCAATTAGATATTATCGTGTCAAATGTTCCCCAAGTCTGTGATGAATTCGAGCATATCTTGGATAAAAAGGCAGACTATCTTGATGATGGTTTTGCTCAGTTCACGATTGGCAGTCACTGTCTCATGTTCTCGCAAAATCATTTGATACCTCTGGAAAATTTTCAGACAGGAATCATCCTACACATTGAAGTTGAAGATTTGGAACAGAATCAAAAGCGTTTGAAAGAATTAGGGATTGAGATTTTACATGGGCCAGTTGTGACCGATTGGGGAACAGAATCCCTGTTAGTTGAAGGCCCTGCTGGTCTAGTCATTGATTTTTATCGTATGAAATAGGATGCTTCGTCATTTGAAGTTAACCATAATGATTCTTAAAACAGAATATGAGAATATGAACTATTAAAAGATCGGAGCCATCCGGTCTTTTTGTGTTACGCGTGAACAGCAGCAATCATAGAATAGTATCAGTTTTTCCTAGGATGTTGTAAGACTTTCGGGTTAAAGAGGGATATAATAGACCTATCAAATCAAGTGAGGTAGAGAGATGACAGACAAACTTCAATTTCCAGATGGTTTCCTTTGGGGTGGAGCGACGGCTGCTAACCAGTGTGAGGGAGCTTATAATGAAGATGGCCGTGGTTTGGCCAATGTGGATGTGGTACCAATTGGGCCTGATCGTCATGCGATTATTACGGGTCAGAAAAAGATGTTCGATTTTGAAGAGGGCTATTTTTACCCAGCTAAAGATGGCATTGATATGTACCATCGCTATAAGGAAGACATTGCCCTCTTTGGGGAAATGGGCTTTAAAACCTATCGCTTGTCCATTGCCTGGTCTCGGATCTTCCCAAAAGGGGATGAACTGGAGCCGAATGAAGCGGGTCTACAGTTCTATGAAGACCTCTTTAAGGAGTGCCACAAGTATGGCATTGAGCCCTTGGTGACCATTACCCACTTTGACTGCCCCATGCATTTGATTACAGAGTATGGAGGGTGGCGTAGCCGCAAGATGTTGGAATACTACGAACGCCTCTGCCGAACGCTCTTCACTCGTTACAAAGGCTTGGTCAACTACTGGCTGACCTTTAATGAGATCAATATGATCCTTCACGCCCCCTTTATGGGAGCGGGGCTCTGCTTTGAAGAAGGGGAGAATGAGGAGCAAGTCAAATACCAGACGGCTCACCATGAATTGGTCGCTTCAGCCATTGCCACTAAGATAGCCCATGAGATTGATCCGAACAACAAGGTGGGCTGTATGTTGGCAGCAGGACCAAACTATCCTCATACCTGTGCTCCGCGAGATGTCTGGGCTGGTCTAGAAGAAGACCGCAAGAACTATTTCTTCATCGATGTGCAGGCGCGTGGGGAATACCCAAACTATGCTAAGAAAGAGTGGGAGCGTCAGGGAATCACGGTTGATATGACTGAGCAGGACCTTCAATTATTGAAAGAGCATACGGTGGACTTTATTTCCTTCTCCTACTATGCTAGTCGCGTCGCTTCAGGGGATCCAGCTGAAAGGGAGAAAACAGCGGGCAATATCTTTGCCTCTCTGAAGAACCCCTACCTAGAAAGCTCGGAATGGGGTTGGCAAATTGATCCTCTTGGTCTCCGCATTACCCTCAATACCATCTGGGATCGTTATCAAAAGCCGATGTTTATCGTGGAAAATGGTCTTGGTGCAGTAGATACTCCAGATGAAAATGGCTATGTAGCTGATGATTACCGGATTAACTACCTGGCTGCCCATGTCAAGGCCATGCGAGATGCCATTAACGAAGATGGTGTTGTCCTCTGGGGCTATACGACTTGGGGCTGTATTGACCTGGTCTCTGCCGGGACTGGAGAAATGAAGAAGCGCTACGGCTTCATCTATGTGGATAGGGACAACGAAGGCAAGGGAACCTTAGCCCGTTCGCGCAAGAAATCCTTCTATTGGTACAAAGAAGTCATTGCGACCAATGGAGCTTCTGTTAAATAAAAGTCTCCTCTAGAGCTAAACCATCTTCTGGATGCCTCTCTGACAGTAACTAAAAAGCTTAGAATCCCACTCACAAGCTGGGGTCCTAAGCTTTTTGTATATTGTTTAGCCAAGTCCTTATGGATTTACTGGTCGTAATCTAAGACATTGTTCTCGATGACAAACTTAGATTCAGCGGAAATGTTGGCTTCTCCTAGTTGCAACTGCGAACTTCCGTCTGGCTTCATGATGTGCCACTGGCCGTCCTTATGGGCAAAAATAGCCTGAAATGTGACGTTATCACTCTTGTCTCGAATAGGTAGAACAAATGCTTGATCTGTATTCTCTAAGAGAATCTCTTCTTTTTTTTCAAAGTTATAGATATAAAATTGCCCAGTTCTTTGTCCCAAACCATGAAGTTCGTCGACCTTTTGCCAATTTTCAAAATTTTTCTGAACTAGGGATTCATTAAAAATCTTGTTGAAGGTTTCGTTCCGTTTCTTCGTTTCTTCCTCGTCTAGTGTTTTCTGAAACTCTGCAACCTTTTTAGTCGTTTGAATGGTTTGTCTGTTTTGCTCCCTGATTTGCTGGCGGTGGATGACTCGCATCATTCTTGCAGCAACGCCCAGGATGATGAGGATGGATACAAGGCTGATTTTAGTTTTGGCATTTTTTTTCATAGATGATTCTCCCTATTCTGTCATTGGTCCCATTATACCTTTTGAAAGAAAGGATAGTCAAGTTCATCTTGTGATGACCTAACATGCAGATTTGCAGGGTACGATAGGATTTTATCAGATTTTCATTGACGAAGGGGTTTTTATTTGATAGGCTAGAGGAATAGAAATGATTTGAAGTTCAAAGGAAAAAGGAGTGAGGCAAGTGGCACGGGTTTTATTAATCGAGGATAATAATGATATCCAAGAAATTTTATACAGTCTCTTAAGTGAAGACTATGAGGTCCTTCAGGCTTTTTCAGGTACAGAAGGACTGCGGCTCTTCCAGCAAGAAGCCATTGATTTGATCCTTCTCGATATCATGCTTCCTGGGAAAAATGGCGATCAGGTCCTAGAGGAGATCCGTTTGCGGAGTCAAGTGCCGGTCATCATGATGACCGCTCTTGGAGACAAACACCTCATTAGCCAGTATCTCCTTGCAGGTGCCAATGATTATATCGTCAAGCCCTTTAATCTGGACGAAGTGGCAGCTCGGGTAACGGTGCAGCTGAGAAATAACAACACTTCGGCACAGGAACCTCCATCATCGAAAAAGCTGACTTTTAAAAATCTGGTCCTGAACCCAGAAACCTTTGAATTGGAGTCTGGGGAACAGACGCTTCGCTTAGGCAAAAAAGAATTTCAAATTTTTGAGACCTTACTGGCGCATCCAAAGAAGATTTTTACCAAAGAAGAGTTGTATGAAGAGGTCTGGGAAGAAGTTTATCTGCCTGGAGACAATACGCTCAATGCCCAGTTGAGCAACCTCCGAAAGAAAATTGCTCAGCTCGATCCTAATGAGGACTATATTGAAACCGTCTGGGGCTTGGGAGTTCGCTTGAAAGGAGACCAGTAATGTGGGGATTGGTTCTAGTTCTAGTCGTCCTTGTCCTTCTCATTGGACTGGGTTACCTTCGCCTACTCTCTGCTCTCAAAGATTTGCAAGAGCAAATTCAAAAGAAACTCCAAAATGGGAGTGGGGTCCGGTTGACCTCTCATGTCTCAAAAAAAGAATTGGTCGCCTTGACCAAGCAGGTCAGTGATCTTTTTGACCAGATCGAGCGGACCAATCGGATTGCCTTTCAAGAGAAGAAAACCTTGGATATGGCCATCAGTAATATTGCTCACGATATTCGGACACCTTTGACCATTGCTTCGGGCTATACCCAACAAATTATCAAAGGAGGGACGCAAGAAGAGGAAAAACTGAAGAAAATTGCTTCCAATCTTCAAGTCGTCTCAAAACGCTTGGAATCTCTCTTGGAGTACAGACGCTTGATGGAGGGAGCCATCCAGCCTCGGCTTTCAGACGTTAATCTCAGCCAAGTGCTAACCCAGCAGTTATTCCAGTATTATGATAGTTTGTCTGAGGCGGGGATTGCCTTAGAGGTAGAGTTAGAAGAACATCTCCATTATGCTACCGATCCTGAGCTTTGGGAGCGACTCTTACAAAACATGCTCAGCAATGTCCTCAAGCATGGAAAGGAGCAGGCACGTTTGACCCTGATGTCGGACACGGACACGATTCGGGTCGAGCTGCGCAATATTGTGCAACAACCGATCCAACACTTAGACCAATTGGCTAGCCGCTTCTACTCAGAAAATCTATCGGATACAGAAGAGTCTTCTGGCTTGGGTCTCTACATTATTCAAAATTTTGTAGAGATCTTAGGGGGCGACTTGCAACTGGCAACGGAGGCAGACTGGTTTATCTTGACCATTACACTAAGAAAAAAGGATTGAGCACCGCTCAAGCCTTTTTGTTATAAATCTTTGTGTTTAAAGGTAGCTAGTCCTAGGAAGCCGAAAACAAGGATGAAGCCAAGGGCGATCGAGAGGGTGTTGTTTGTTGCTATCGTACTTTGGACCATGGAATATTGGAATTCCAAGTTTAGATAGTGGAGAATATCAATATCTTTAAAGAAGAGCGCAGGAAGGCTTAAGAAGATATTTCCAATGAAGTAGCCAACGAAGGCCAAGGTGATGGATTGGCTGGCATAAAGGAGGAAGGAAATAATGCTGACCCAAGCAAGGGTGGAGAGGAACTGAATCAGCACGGTTAGTCCAAAATGAGCAAGGAAGTGCTCAGGCATGGTCCCGATTCCATTGTAGAAGGTCGCGAGCAAGAAGACAAGACCATAAGAAACAAGGAATTGGAAGAGAGCAATGGTCAGGACAACTGCACTTTTGGCAAAGTAGTAGCTGGTGCGCGAAACGCCGTAGGCCAGACTGTTCTTGTATAAGTTTTGAGTTAAGTCTGTTCCCAGGACCAAGGTTATGACAATAATGGTAAAGAGGATGGTCACACTGATGCTGGCGGAATAGTTGGTCAAGGCTTTAAAGCCCGTCCAAACTTCTGTTGCTTGGGGTAATTTGGATTCCGTATTGACGCCGACGTGACCGGTAGCACCAAAAATGACTCCAGATAGGATGTTGAGAACGAGAATGGCTTCTGTAATCCAAAAACCTTTGGAGCGAAAAAGTCTATAAAAATCTGCTTGAATGGTATGCAACATGATAAATCTCCTAAATGAAATGTGTGGGATAAGTAATACAAGACGGTGGGTTGACTAGTCTACCAAGTCCGTAAAGAATTTCTCTAGATCTTGACGGGCATAGTAGATTTCGTCCACGTCAATATCCGCTTGAACGAGGGCTTTGACGATGACTTTAATATCGTGAGTCTGGCCAAAGATATGGATTTCTCCATCCTTATCGATGACCTTGATGCGATGATGGAGCTGATCTTGGATCAATTGACTCGCAAGGGCTAGTTGATTGGTTTTGAGGATGATATAGTCTTCGCCTTGCTCCTCGAATTCGGCCTTGCTAATTTCTTTGATCAGGCGTCCTTGGTCGACAATGCCAAAACGATTGGCAACCAGATAGAGTTCAGAGAGGATGTGACTGGAAATGAGGATAGTCATGCCGAGTTCGTCGTTGAGACGCTTGATCATCTGACGGAATTCCTTGATTCCAACAGGATCGAGACCATTGATGGGTTCATCCAAAATGAGGAAGTCAGGCTTGGCAATGAGCGCGATGGCAATTCCCAACCGTTGTTTCATTCCCAGTGAAAAATCACGGAATTTCTTCTTACCAGTATTATTCAGGCCGACATAATTCAGGGTTTCTTTGATGACCTGGTCGGGGTTTGGGATATGGCGTGCCTTGCAATAGTAGACTAGATTTTGATAGGCAGTCATATGCTTGTGGGCTACAGGGCTCTCAATGACGGATCCGACACGTTTCAGGGCTTGCGTCCACTGGGAGCGATTTGAAGAAGCAAAGAGGGAGACGCTTCCGTCCGTTTCTTGAATCAGCTGGGTGATGACCTTGATGAGGGTGGTTTTCCCAGCTCCGTTCTTACCGATGAGGCCGTAGACATCACCTTTGCGAATAGTCAGATTCACATCATTTAAGGCGTATTGTTGACCGAATTTTTTGCTCAAATGTTTAATTTCTAATACTTTTTCCATGGCTTCTTCTCCTTAGTACAGCTTATTTTCTAACAAATCGAAAACGATTCCGTAGGCTTCATGCTCGTAGCTATGCTCTATTAAATTTGTTTGACTATCGTTGAATGTGACCTCAAAGTTTAAATCGTTATGTACGAGGCTCCAGACGCTAAGAGCAATGATAGAGGCGATGGCGACAATCATTAGTTTCTTTTTCATAAGTGAACTCCTTCTTGGTTATTTTCTTTACACTCTTAGTATACAGCTTGCTTTTCAAATAACTATCAAGTAATTCTAAAATTTTTCTAAAAAAAAAACGACTAACCTTTTAAAAGTTAGTCGTTACTTGTAGTTTAAGTTTTCTAGAGGCTTTCCTTAGGTGAGTACGGACGTCAACGAACTTCGAAGAAGTTCCATGACTTAGTTTTGAACCTAAAGTTTCAAAACTCCCGAGTCCTTGAGATATCACTATTTCAAGGACTTTTCTCACGGTGGAAAGCCTCAAGGTATTCATGAGTAACTTTAGAAAATGAACATTTCTTTAAATTTCTTGATTTTTTAAGTTATGTAACATGAAAAAATACTTTTTCTACATTAAGAGGAACTGTTTTTTAAGCTAGCCTCTTCATTTTTAAATTCACCAACAAACTCCTTGATGGCTTGCGCGAGTTCATTGGGTTTCTGACTATTAAGTAGATGGCCTCCATCTGCGATTTCTTGATAGTGACCTTTGGGCAGAAGATTTGCCAACTTTTTCGAAGAAGCCTGATTGGCCCCATCTTTGCTGCCACAAATCACTAAGCTAGGGAGAGGACAAGTTTTTGCAGTATCGGTTAGATTGAGGGTTTTTAATTCGGTAAATATTTGCAACATGTGCTGTTTATTGGCACCCTGCTTTTCAAAGACATGCTTGGGAATCAGACGAAAAAGGAGAATTTGGAGCCGATAGAGGAGATTGGTGTTGAGTTTGTATTGAGTCCCTGAAAGTACCAAGCCCTTGAGTTGTGGCAAGTCTCGGCTGGAGAGATCGAGAGCGAGAACACCTCCCAGTGAGAGTCCAACCAGAATAAAGGGTTCGCTTTCTTGCTGGAGGTACTCCGTCAATCTTTCTGTGGCCTCTTGGTAGCTTTCGCTTGGATGGGAGAAAATAGCGAAAGATTCAGATTGCAAGGGGGAAAGTGCATCTTGGACCCCTTGCCAAGAGTGAGCATCCTGGCCTAGGCCATGTAAAAAAATAAGTTTCATTCTGAGTCCTTTATTTGGAAATCTAATGGATAGAGCCCACGAAGGGCATTGCAGGCATAGACTTGGTCAGCGACTTCTAAATCCTTCAGCGTTAACAGTTTTTCCTCTACTTGTCCAGTTTCTAAGAGATGGCGGCGGTAAATCCCGTCGAGTAGAGGGAGGTGAGCTGGAGGAGTATAGCGCTTGCCGTCAATCTCAAGGATGAGATTTCCGATGGTCGTCTCTAGCAAGGTCCCGTCTTCTAAATAGTAGATCTGCTCCTGTTCTGACTGGCTGAGATGGTCTCTCTGACTCGTTTTGAAATAAGTAAATGGCGTCGCTAAATCAAGCTTCTGCTCGGTCAGTTGGGCCTGTAGATAGCTAGCTGGCAAGTCCTTCAGCTCGGTGATCGTCAGCTGGAAGCTTCCGTTTTTCTGCAAGGCAATGCGACAACGGTAGTCAAGGCTAGAATCCAAATGAGTGAGCTCTTCTTGAAGGTCATTCAGGAGTTTTGGCTCATTAAAAGGATAGGCAAAGTAGCGGCTGGCCTCTCTCAAACGGGTCAGGTGTTGCTCTAGGAAAGTCAGCTCTCCTTGATGGATGCGACCAGTCGTCAAAAGCTCAAATCGAGGCTCTTGTCGATAGAGAACAGCTGATTTTTGTTTGGTTTCCTGGTATTCGCCTTCCCATTTACTATCCCAAGTGATGCCACCACCAACGCCATAGATAGCTTTGGTGCCCTGCATTTGAAGGGTCCGGATGGTCACATTAAAAATCCGTTTCCCTCTTGGAAGAAGGATCCCAATCGTGCCACAGTAGACTCCACGAGGAGCAATCTCTGTATTTTGGATGATTTCCATAGTAGAAATCTTCGGTGCGCCTGTGATCGATCCACAAGGGAAGAGGGCTTTGAAGGTTTGGACCAGATCGACTTCGGGTCGCAAGCGGCTTTCAATGGTCGACGTCATCTGCCAAACGGTGGAGTATTGCTCGACTTGGCAGAGGCGGGTCACCTGCTCACTTCCAATTTCCGAAATCCGATTCATGTCATTGCGCAGGAGATCCACAATCATCATGTTTTCCGCCCGATTTTTGGGATCTGCTTCTAGCCAAGCGGCTTCCTTGAGGTCGGCTTGGTTGGTGAGACCGCGACGAGTCGTTCCCTTCATGGGGCGCGTGGTCAATAGACGATCTTCTTGTTCAAAAAAGAGCTCAGGACTAATGGAGAGGATGGCGACATCATCGTGCTGGATGAAGGCATTGTAATGGGCCTTCTGCTCCACCACTAGTCGGTTGTAGATGGCCAAAGGATCAGCCTTTAGTTCTTGAGAAAGCTGGACGGTGTAGTTGACTTGGTAGGTGTCTCCCTGGCGGATGTGGTGATGGATGGTCTTGATCGCTTCTTGGTAGGTAGGAGCCTCGACCTCTTCCTGCCAATTGGCTGGAAGGTCCACAGCCTCGTAGTTTTCTGGGAAAGGAAGGTTTTCGACTTCCTCATGAATGGTGAAATAGAGGAGGTACTCTCCCATGAGAGGTGCTGGGTGGACGGCTGATTTTTTCTCAAAAGCAGGAGCGGCTTCATAGCTGACATAGCCAACGGCATAAAAACCAGCCTCCTGATAGGCTTCTACCTCTCTTAGAAGAGTCTCTACCTGGTCGAGGTCTCTGGTTTTTAATTCCTTTATGGGCTTGGTGAAAAGGTGACGCAATCCAAGCTCTTTAAAATCAATAATCGTTTGTTTGTGCATGCTTTGAGTATATCAAAAATAGAGGGAAAAAGGTAGATAAGGTTCTAAAGATTCCTTGCTTGGTCCTCTCTTTCATGCTAAAATAACCATAGAATCCGCATTTTGCAAGGAGTAGGAACATGCAAAAGAATTCCCTCTATAACACTTCAAGTATTAGTCTCTTTCAATACCTCTTTGCGATTGCAGTGATTTTGGTGCATAGTGGTCGCTTAACATCCTATGAACCGCTGCATTTTGGACTCAAGAGCATCCTTGGACGGCTAGCGGTGCCATTTTTTATCGTTTGTGCCAGCTTTTTTCTTAAGCAATCCCTAAAGGATGCAAGGGAAATGAAGGCCTATCTGGTCAAAATCGTAAAAACCTATTTATTTTGGAGTTGTGTCTATCTTCCCTATGCCTGGCTCTTTTTTTCTAGTCTCCATCTCCCTGTCTATCTCTTTCCAGCAGGCGTCCTCATCGCTCTGCTCTATCTGGGGATGTGTTACCAACTATGGTATATCCCAGCTTTTCTGCTAGGCTTGCTTTTGGTCAATCAATTGGTCAAACGCCTAGGCATGGTTTGGGCAGGTTTGATCACCTTGCTCCTCTATTGCTGGGGCTTGATTGAGACCTATTCGGCTTATCTGGACACCACAAGTCTTCTAAAAGGCTACCAGCTCTATAGCAACCTATTTTTCACAGCGCGAAATGGTCTCTTCTATACGCCCATTTTTATCTTTATGGGTTATTATCTGTATGATCATTTTGATTCACCAAGCTTTAGGGTTCACTGTTGGCAAAAGGTTGCTCTGGCTTTTGGCTTTCTCTGTTTAGAAGGCTTGGTTATTTTTCAACATGAAGGAATCGATAAGAACTTTTTCTTGCTCCTTCCCTTTGTCACGGTCTATTTGGTCAATGCTTGCCTAAAATCGTCCTTTCTAAAAAACTATGACTTACAGTATTTGAAACAGATGAGTGTGGCGCTTTACTTTTCGCATCCAATCTTCATCGAATGGGCTCGCTATGGCTTTAGCAATCTCCCTCTCTCTTATCCAGATAGGGGCAAGCTGATTTTTGTGGTGGCCTTGTTTGGAAGCCATCTCTTTGGAGTGGCCATGCTTTCTTATCACTCTAGGCAAAAAGAAAGGAAGAATCGAAGTTTTAACAAGGGAGGTCTCTAAAGAGACTTTCTTTTTTTACCTTAAGGAAGACATATAAAACGACTAAGAGTTGCAATTTCGTTCAACTTTGGTTATGATGTAAGGGATTACAAGCGAAATCAAAAAGGAGAAACACATGGAGAAAAAATGGTGGCATGATGCTGTGATTTATCAAATCTATCCCAAGAGCTTTTTAGATAGCAATGGGGATGGAATCGGTGACCTCAAGGGGATTACCAGTAAATTGGATTATTTGGAGAAGTTAGGCATTACAGCCATTTGGCTGTCGCCTGTTTACCAAAGTCCTATGGATGATAATGGCTATGATATTTCCGATTACGAGGAGATTGCTTCTATCTTTGGGACCATGGAGGATATGGAAAACTTGATCGCTGAAGGGCAAAAGCGCGGTATTAAGATGATCATGGATTTGGTGGTCAACCATACATCTGATGAGCATGCCTGGTTTATCGAGGCCAAGGAAAATCCAAACAGTCCAGAGCGAGACTACTATATTTGGAGAGACCAACCCAATGATCTTCTCTCTAACTTCAGTGGTTCAGCTTGGGAATTTGATCCAGCTTCGCAGCAGTATTATTTGCACTTCTTTAGCAAGAAGCAACCGGACCTGAATTGGGAAAATGAGACCCTTCGGCAGAAGATTTACGATATGATGAATTTTTGGATCGACAAGGGGATCGGTGGTTTTCGGATGGATGTCATCGATATGATTGGAAAGATTCCAGATCAGAAGATCGTAGCCAATGGTCCCATGCTCCATCCCTATCTGAAGGAAATGAATCGAGCGACCTTTGGGGATAAGGATTTGTTGACGGTTGGGGAGACCTGGGGAGCGACACCTGAGATTGCCAAGCAATACTCTGGTCCTGACAATGAGGAATTGTCGATGGTCTTTCAATTTGAACACATTGGCCTTCTCTTCCAAGAAGGCCAGCCAAAATGGCACTATGCTAAGAAGCTCAATGTTCCTAAGTTGAAAGAAATTTTCAACAAGTGGCAGACGGAACTGGGCATGGACGAAGGCTGGAACTCCCTCTTTTGGAACAACCATGACCTTCCTCGACTTGTCTCTGCCTGGGGAGATGACCAATCCTACCGGGTGAAGTCCTCGAAGGCTTTAGCCATTCTTCTTCATTTGATGAGAGGGACCCCTTATATCTATCAGGGAGAAGAGATTGGTATGACCAACTATCAATTTGAAAGTATAGACGAAATTGAGGATATTGAGTCCGTCAACTATGCCAAGGAAAGTCTAGAAAAGGGAGTAGACCTCGACACCATTATGGACCAGATCCGGCATATTGGCCGGGACAATGCTCGGACTCCTATGCAGTGGTCCAAGCAGCCACAGGCTGGTTTTACGACTGGTCACCCTTGGCTAGCAGTCAATCCAAACTATCAGGAAATCAATGTAGAAGCAGCTTTGGCTGATCCCTCATCCATTTTTTATACCTATCAACAATTGGTTGCCCTCCGTAAGGAGCAAGACTGGCTGGTTTCTGCTGACTTTGAGCTACTTAATACAGCAGATCAAGTCTTTGCCTACCAACGTGTAGATGGAGACCAGCGCTATTTGGTCGTTGTCAATTTGTCTAGTCAAGTCCAGAGGTTTGAACTGGAGGAAGACTACCAGTCTGTCCTTATTAGCAATACAGATGTAGAGCAGGTCGAAGAGAAGAAGGTGTTGGAGCCTTGGGATGCTTTTTGTGTGCAACTAACTAGAGCATAAGTTTCTACAAAAAAGAAGCGGATAGCTTTTCAGATTGCATATAAAGTCTTCTTTAAAACTTTCCTTAGGTGAGTACGGACGTCAGCGAACTTCGTAGAAGTTCCATGACTTAGTTTTGGAACTAAGGTTCCAAAACTCCCGAGTGCCTAAAACGCAATTGTTTCAGGCACTTTTCTCACAGCGGAAAGTTTTAGATCTGCTTGAATGACTAATAAAGAAACCAATTTTTTTGAAAAACAAATTAGCTATTTCATGTAAAGAAATGTTTATCTACATTCTAAAAGAAGCGGACAAATCGCTTCTTTTTTTGTTTTAGAGGGAGCGAGGACTGTCCAATGGGAGGGGGCTCAGTCTGTCTGGTAGAAGCCTTATAGTTATTTTTTATAAGGACTATTAGTTCTGGTCAATGGCAAGGGGCGAAAACCCTTGATCTATAAGGTTATAGCTTCTGGCTATACCATAAACCATTGAAAAGCAATTATACAGAAGGGGCTTCTTCTGATAAGATAGACTCAACTTGAATTTTTGGAGGACAAAACATGTCAACTACAATTATCGGATTCCCTCGTTTGGGTGAATTCCGCGAACTAAAATTTACAACTGAGAAATATTTTAGAAACGAAATTACAGCAGAAGATTTGTTGACTGCAGCAAAAGAATTGCGTGCGAAACACTGGAATATTGTCAAAGAAAAAGGCATCACTGAAATCCCATCAAATGACTTTTCACATTATGACAACTTCCTAGATGCTGCCTTCCTTTTCAACGTGGTTCCTGAATCGGTTCAAAACTTGGACTTGTCTGACCTTGAACGTTACTTCGCTTTGGCGCGTGGTTACCAAGGTGAAAAAGGGGATGTGCGTGCCCTTCCGATGAAGAAATGGTTCAATACCAACTACCACTATATCGTTCCAAAATTTGAAAAAACAACAGAAGTTAAATTGGCTGGTCACAAGATTTTTGATGAGTACCAAGAAGCCAAAGAATTGGGGCTTGACACTCGCCCAGTTGTGGTTGGACCCTTCACTTTCCTTCAATTGTCAGACTTTGAAGAAGGCGTAAAAGCAGAAGACTTTGTAGATAGCTTAGTAGCTGCTTACCAAGACGTTTTTGCTAAATTGGCTGAACTTGGTGCAACTCGTATCCAATTGGACGAAGCTGCTCTTGTCAAAGACTTGACAGCAGAAGAAAAAGCCCTCTTCTTGAACCTTTACAACAAGTTGTTAGCTGACAAAAAAGGTCTTGAAGTTTTGCTTCAAACTTACTTCGGTGACGTTCGTGACGTCTACGCTGACCTTGTCAAATTGCCAGTAGATGCCATCGGTTTGGACTTCGTTGAAGGTAAGAAAACTCTTGAACTCGTTAAAGGTGGTTTCCCAGCTGATAAGACGCTTTATGCAGGGATTGTCAACGGTAAGAATATCTGGCGCAACAACTACGAATCAAGCTTGGAAATCTTAAAACAAGTACCAGCTGAAAACGTTGTTTTGACAACTTCTTGCTCACTACTTCATGTGCCATTTACAACTGCTAACGAAGATTTTGAGCCAGCTATCTTGAACCACTTTGCCTTTGCAGTTGAAAAATTGGAAGAACTTCGTGACTTGGATGCTATCCGCAATGGCCAAGGAGATCAAGCTCTTGCTGCCAACAAAGAACTCTTTGCGACGGAACGTGTCGGAGCAAATGCGGAGCTTCGTGCTCGTATCGCTGGATTGACTGACGCAGACTACACTCGTTTGCCAGCCTTTGCTGAACGTGAAGCTATCCAAGAAGATGCCTTCAAACTTCCAGCTCTTCCAACAACAACCATCGGTTCATTCCCTCAAACGAAAGAAGTTCGTGCTAAACGTTTGGCCTTCCGTAAGGGTGAATTGACTCAAGAAGAATACGATGCCTTCCTTGCTGAAACCATTGACGAATGGATCAAATGGCAAGAAGAAGTTGGATTTGACGTGCTTGTACACGGTGAATTCGAGCGTAATGACATGGTTGAGTACTTCGGTCAAAACTTGTCAGGTTACCTCTTCTCTAAGAATGGTTGGGTACAATCATACGGTATGCGTGGGGTGAAACCACCAATCATCTGGGGTGATGTGACTCGTCTCAACCCAATCACTGTGAAATGGTCTAGCTACGCACAAAGCCGTACTGACAAACCTGTTAAAGGTATGTTGACTGGACCTGTGACCATCCTTAACTGGTCATTCCCACGTGAAGACATCTCTATCAAGGATTCTACTCTTCAAATCGCTCTTGCAATCAAGGATGAAGTTCTTGACCTTGAAGCTGCAGGTGTGAAAATCATCCAAATCGACGAGGCTGCTCTTCGTGAGAAATTGCCACTCCGTCGTAGCGACTGGTACGAAGACTACCTTGACTGGGCTATTCCAGCCTTCCGTTTGGTACACTCAACAGTTGCGCCAGATACACAGATCCACACTCACATGTGTTACTCAGAATTTACAGATATCATCCCAGCTATCGACAACATGGATGCGGACGTTATCTCATTTGAAGCTAGCCGTTCAAATCTTGAAATCTTGGACGAACTCAAAGCTCAAAACTTCCAGACAGAAGTGGGTCCTGGAGTTTACGATATCCACTCTCCTCGTGTGCCTAACGAAGGCGAAATCGACCACACCATCGAAGCCATCCTTGCTAAAGTACCAAGCAAGAAAGTATGGATCAACCCTGACTGTGGTTTGAAAACACGTGGTATCAAAGAAACTAGAGAAAGCTTGATCCGTCTTGTAGAAGCGGCAAAAGCTGCTCGTAAAGCGCTATAAGGCAAGCAGCAATTCCTAAGCTTACCGGTTAGCAATAAAACGCTCAATCAAGAAAGGAATACATTTGATGACTAAGCAAACACCGTCGCTCTCCTTTGAGGTTTTCCCTCCAAATCCTGAAGTAGGCAATGCCAAGCTCTTACGTGCCTTGGAAAATATGCAGGAATTAGCTCCTCACTTTATCAGTGTGACAGCTAGCAATAACAAATACAATATCAAAGAGACGACGGTTGCTTTAGCCAATCATATTCAGAATGAATTGTCTATTCCGACCATTGCCCACTTACCGGCTATCTATCTCAGTAAGGAAAAGGTAGCTGATACCCTTCATGAGTTAGATCAAGTAGGAGTTCACCGGATCTTGGCCCTTCGTGGAGATATTATTCCTGGTATTGAACCTTTAAAAGACTTTCGTTATGCAACGGACTTGATTGAATTTATTAAAACAGAAGCTCCTCACTTTGATGTGATTGGTGCTTGTTACCCAGAAGGTCACCCAGATTCTCCAAATCAAATTTCAGATATTCAAAATCTGAAAAAGAAAGTGGATGCTGGATGTTCGAGCCTAGTGACTCAGCTTTTCTTTGACAATGAGCGTTTCTACGATTTTCAAGATAAGTGTACCTTGGCGGGAATTGATGTTCCCATTCATGCAGGGGTGATGCCAATTCTTAACAGAAATCAGGCCCTTCGCTTGTTGAAGACTTGTGAAAATGTTCATATCCCACGGAAGTTCAAAGCCATTCTGGATAAGTATGAACATGATCCAGAATCCCTTCGTGCAGCTGGTTTGGCCTATGCGGTGGATCAAATTGTTGATTTGGTCACACAAGATGTTGCAGGTGTCCATCTCTACACCATGAACAATGAAGATGTAGCCTATCATGTCCATCATGCAACAAAAGCCTTATTTGAACACCAACCAAAGTTGGAAGTGATTTAATCAACAGTCTAAGCAGGAATTGTAGAGATTGAGAAAAATTTTTCTCAGTCTCTTTTTTACTTGGGCCAATTGCTTGCTAAAAGACAACTTTTTTTTTATAGTATTAATATAAAGATTTTGGAGGCGCTTGCAATGAAGAGAGAACTCACGTTGAAGTTATTTGGACCCCCTAAGGTTATTTTCCAACAGAAAGACATCCGTTTTTCCTTCTCAAAGATGGAGGCTTTATTTTATTACTTAGCTGTATCGGGTGAGGTTAACCGTGATGAAATCGCCGGCATTCTTTGGGGTGATAAGGAAAACCAAGTCGCTCGGAAAAATCTACGGAATACTGTTTACCAAGCCAATAAAATCTTTGAAGGAGATGTCATCGTCTCTCCAAGTAGGAGTAGCCTGTCCCTTAATCCTGAGCTGAATCTTTCTTTGGATGTAAAGCTTTTTGAAAGGGATCCGATAAGCAATTTGTATCTCTATCAAGGGGACTTTCTAGATGGCTTCTACGTCAAAGATGATGAAGACTTTGACCAGTGGGCTTCGCGCAAACGGAGCGCTTATAAGCAACTCTATATTGAAAGTTGTTATCAGAAGATTGACAAAGAGGGGCTAGGGGACCCTAGCATAGAGTCCTTACTCCACCATTTAGTAGAGCTGGATGAATTTGAAGAAAAGAACTACCAACTCTTGATGGAGTATTATAGAGTCCATCACCAGCTGGGGAAATTTTTTGAGACCTATTATAAGTTGGTCGATTTACTGGATCGTGAGCTGAATGTTCGTCCCAGTCGAGCGATAGAAGAACTCTACCATTCTGTTTTGGAAGCCAAACGCACCCATAAACAGAGCAATCGTGTGAATGTTCGAGAACTCCCTTTCTTTGGTCGCAAACACGAACTGTCTCAACTGGAAGAATACCTTTCCCTAGTAGAGAAGGGGGAAGCGATCGGTCCCCTCTTAGTCATGGGACAATCGGGGACAGGCAAGAAACGGTTGATACGTCAATTGGTCTTGATGTCCAATCGTAGTTTTAGCTTTGTCAAGGTGGAAGGCAAAGTCGGCAGTCGCAAACTAGATGAAGGGATCTGGGGTGACTTCAAAGGTTCCTTAGAGAAAGTGAGTGAAGAGCTGGAAGTCTCTCCTCTAGGAAAAGCGGACGATCTTCCTTCTGTTCGAAAGCACCTTCAAAGACTCAGCCAAGAAAAACCTCTCCTGATTCTTCTCGAAAATGCCCAGTGGATGGATGTAGCCTCATTCGACAAAGTGAAGCAATTAGAGGAAAAAAGTAGCGGGGAAAAATGGCAACTGATTTTTACAGCTGAGGGTCCTTTGCCAGAATTCTTGGTCACCTTCTTTGGTGGCTTAAAAGTAGAGAGACGGTTGTCCCAGCTAGAGTTGACCAATTTTGATCCGACAGAAAGTCGGTCACTCTTGCAAGGCCAATTGGGGCAGATAGAACCAGCCCTAATCGAGCAAATGATGGAATGGAGTGAAGGCAGCCCCTTCTTGCTGTCCAGCTATATAGAAGAGTGGAAAGAGAAGGAAAGTTTAGAGCCCTTGCCTGATATCATTCAAGCTTATCTGTCTCAAGAACTAGGTGACCTGAACAGTGAAGAGGAGTCTCTTCTTCATTATTTGTCTTGTTTTCATAAGCCGATATCTATGTCTATCTTGGCCGATTTGACAGCTACAGATTTTTCTGTTTTAACAGCATTATTAGATTCTTTAGCTCAAAGAGGAATCATCTCAATAGTGGAGGAAGGGGAGGATCTCTTGGTCCAATTTTGTAAGCGATTGGTAGCCATGTACTTCTACCAACTCCTATCACCAGCCAGAAGACGCCTCTTCCACCAACAAATCGCGCAAAAACTGGAAGAAACCTTGGAAGATTCGACAGACCTTCTCTTCTATAAGGAGATTGCCTATCAATACAAGCAGTCCCAAAATCTCTTGCGTTCCTTGTCCTTTGAGTTGACCTACTTAGAGGAAATCCTTCAGTTGGAACATGAACTGTTCCCGATTTATTCTAAGGGAGAAGAAGGGGGAGTATCCGATGGAAAAAATAGCCATTTGGACATTTTGGGGGAGCTCTCTCATCTTCGTCGAGAACTGGATGAGCTTTTCTCAAGGCACCAGAAAGATAGAGACTACAAGTATTTAAAACTGCGTTACTTGTATCTAGAGGGACGCTACTTTATTCGAAGCGGTGAGTACCAAAAGGGGATTCATGATATTCAAAAGGTCATCTCTTATGCTCGGGAACTCAAGCGACTCGACTTCCTTTTAGAAGGTTACCGGCAAATCATTTATTATTGCATTCAAACAGAAAATATTTCTGAAATGGCCTATTACACAGATTTAGCTTTAGAAGATGCTATTCAGGCCAACAACCATGAAGCCATTGCGATTCAGTTACGCTTGAAGGGCTTGTACTATTTGATGGTGGGTGATGAAGAGCAGGCGACTCGCCACCTCTATCGCTCGATTGATTGCTTTAGTCTAACCAATAGCATGCAGGTCAAGTATGCCATTCAAATTGCGGCATCTTTAGCCTACCTCGCTGAAATAGAGCAAGTGAGAGGACATTTTCAAGTAGCTGTCACCCATTTGGAAGAGGTCCTACGTCTGGTGGGAGATCAATCTGTTGATTCCGTGCGAGTTGTGTTTGATATCGACCTTGGGATTGCCTACTATTGGAAGGGAGACTTGGTACAAGCCCGTCTCTATTTTGACAGAGCTCAAAAGGTTTTGTCCGGTGTTCGCTTCCCTTGGAAGGAAGAATTACTCGAATTTTATCAATCCTTAATCGCCTGTCATTTCGGAGAGCAAGAGGAGGTAGCCCATTACCTGGCTCGTAAAGAATTGACCATGAAGCAAGCGACTCATTCACGGGATAAGGGGATGGTTTATTATCTATTGACTTTTCTGTCGGCTCAAAAAGAGCAAGGAGAGCAATTGAATCCTGCTTTGAGCACCTTCTTAAAAGAAGATAAGAATTACTATAAAAAGCTAGCAGAGCAACATTTGGCTCCATATAGAGATCGTCCCTTCCTCAAGAGATTAAAAGACCTCTAGTGTATTTTATCCAGCTTATCAAGTTTGCTTTCCTTCGTCATGAAGGAAGAAAGAAAAAAGGCTTAGCAAGACCCTAGGGATGGATGTTGCTAAGCCTTTCGTATTGTTAGAGAGCTTTTGGTTTCTATTTTTGTTGAGCCAAGATTTGGGTCAAGTAAAAGATGAAAGTTGCAGCAAGGTTGGAGGTGTGGTTGTCAATATCATGAGGAGGGGAGACTTCCACGATATCAAAGCCAACTAATTTACCACTAGCAGCAATGTGTTGGAGCAACATTAGGGCTAGTTTTGGATCCACACCAAGTGACTGGATGGCACTGACGCCAGGGGCAGATCCAACGGAAAAGCAATCCATATCGATAGAGAGGTAGACGGCTGTCTGTTTTTTTAAGAATTGATCAATCCGATCAAGAATGGCCTGGTGGCTCATCCGGAAGAGATCCTGTCCTGTTAAGAAATCAATACTTGGTGTTTTTGCCACATAGTTGAATAGGAACAAGTTGTTGCTATGTTCTTGAATTCCTAAGATTAAGTAAGGGAAATCTTTGCACTCTTCTTTTGCATGGTCCGCCATTTGGCGAAATCCTGTTCCAGAGTTGGGACCGGTTTGGTCGTAGGGACGCAGGTCAAAGTGAGCATCTAGGTTGATGACAGCCAATTGTTCATCTGGTTGCAAGGAGGATTTGAGGCCTAAGTAGTGACCATAAGCCGTTTCATGCCCTCCTCCGAGGACGATTGGTTGAATATTTAACTCCAACATCCGTTTGACAGTTAGAGAGAGACTTTCTTGCAAATCTTCAAGAGAACGATTGGGGCCATCGATGTTCCCGACATCAAAAACTGTGACGTTGGTGCCCCAGTGCCAAGGAAGTTTGGCGAGCTGGGTGCGAATAGCATTAGGACTTTCGACAGCACCGACGCGACCGTTATTGATATAGACTCCTTTATCGCTTTTAAAACCAAGGATTCCAAAGGTGACTTCTTCAAAAGGAGTCAAGGTTTCATCATTCAAATCCAAAAACTTCGTCAGCATTCCCCATTTGGCTGTATAAGGATTGTCTTCAATACTGCCTTGGTAATAACTGTAAGTCGTTGGGTAATAATCTCTAAGCACGTTACATGCCTCCGTTTGTTGGTATTTGGCTAGAATTGGAAAGGCTGAGAAATTTTCTCAGCCTTTTTCTGCTGTATCCTTACTGTATCAGTATTGAATGCTTAAGTCAACTGCTTTTTCGATGGTTGCTAAGAATTCTTCACTTTCGACAACAGCAGATGCTTTATTGAGTTCTTCGAAGATTTCGATGTCCTTGTCAAATTCAATGAAGGCCACCTTGCTGCGAATCATGTCATAGGCTGGTTTTGTACCTTTACCAAGTTCATGATTTTCTGGTTTGAGATCCAAGGCTTGGCAGGCTGCCATAATTTCAGTAGCAACGATGCGGCGTGAATTCTTAAGGATTTCTGCTGCTTTACGAGCTGCTGTAGTTCCCATGCTGACGAAGTCTTCTTGGTTTTCACAAGATGGGATAGAGTCAACGCTGGCTGGGTGAGACAAGATTTTGTTTTCAGATGCAAGAGAAGCACAAGCATACTGCGTAATCATGAAGCCTGAGTTGAGGCCAGGGTGTTTGACCAAGAAGGATGGCAATTTACTAAGCTGGCTGTTGACCAAGCGTTCCACCCGACGTTCAGATACGTTTCCGATCTCAGAAAGGGCAATACCCAAGAAGTCAAATGGTTGTGCCATTGGTTCACCGTGGAAGTTACCTCCGGAGATGACGTGTCCTTCCTTGGTGATGATTGGGTTATCTGTCACAGAGTTGATTTCGATTTCAACTTTTGTTTTTACATAAGCAATAGAGTCTTTGCTGGCTCCATGGATTTGAGGAATACAACGGAGTGTATAAGGATCTTGTACCCGTTGTTGGGTCGCAACAGTTGTGTTTTTGCTTCCTTCAAGGAGGTTACGGATATTACGAGCGGTTGCCAATTGTCCACTTTGAGGACGGATAGTATGAAGGTCTTCTTCAAATGGGCTGGTAATACCATTGTGGACTTCCATTGAAAGAGCACCGGCAATGTCAGACAGTTTGAGCAATTGGATACCATCATAAGTCGCAAGAGCGCCGATACCGGTTAGGACAGTCGTACCATTGATCAAAGCAAGCCCTTCTTTGGCAGCCAATTGGATCTTTTCAATACCAGCTTGGTCGAGAGCTTCTTGACCGCTCAAGAGTTGACCTTTGTAGTAGGCGTGTCCAAGTCCCAACATTGGGAGCACCATATGAGAAAGGGGGGCAAGGTCTCCGGAAGCTCCGAGTGATCCTTTTTCTGGAATATAAGGAGTCACTCCTTTGTTAAGCAATTCTAATAGTTTTTCAACAGTTGACAGACGAATGCCAGAATAGCCTTTTAAGAGCGAGTTGATCCGGATGAGCATGATAGCACGAACGGCATCTTCTGGAAGTGGATCACCAAAACCAGATGCGTGGGTACGAATCAAGTTTTCTTGCAGTTGGACAGTATCTTCTGGAGAAATGCTGACATTACAGAGAGAGCCAAATCCAGTGGTCACACCATAGACAACACGTTTTTCACGGACGATATCATCAACAATTTTACGAGATGCGATAACAGCTTCTTTGGCTGCTTCGTCTAACTCACATTGGGCACCGTGCCGAGCGACGGCGATGACCTCTTCCAGTGTTAAGCTGTTACCATCTAAATGAATCAATTGAGTCATATAAAACCTCCGATTATGAATTGTTCTGTAGAAGTAGATTTGTTTACTTCGGTTTGAATACCAAACGTGAGCCCATTGTCTATGATTCTTAGAAGGATTGAAAGAAGTCTTAGAGAAAAGAGCTCAGGTTTGATATTCGTAGCTTCTTAGATGGGCTAGGGAGCAAAGAAATTCTTTGCTCCTCCTAAGTTCCCATCTAATGTGTAAATAGAATTGGTGAGGACTGTTTTATTTTTTAGCTAGTTTGTCACCGTGGAAAACAAAGTAAAGTCCACTAGCGATTACTAGACCGATAGCTCCCCATACAAAGTTCATTAGATTATCCCCTGCAATCATCAAGATACTGATGACAACAGCCAAAATTGGGATAACTGGACCGAATGGCACTCGGAAGGTAACCTTTTTCTCTGGGTACATTTTTCTGAGTTTGAGCGCTGCCAAAGCAGTCGGAATATATTGGAAGAAACGGAAAACAACACTGAAAGTTGCTAAGGATTCGAAAGATCCAGATAACAAGAGTAAGAATGCAAAGAAACCGGAAATGATAATGGCAATGACAGGAGCATTCTTGGAGTTTGTTTTTCCAAGTTCTGCTGGCAAGAGTTTTTCGTCTGCTAGGGCAGCACCGAAACGAGGAACCATAATGGATTCACCGATGTTGAGACCGGCGATTGAAATGAGAGCACCATAGGAGACAAGAGGGGCACCGATAGGGCCAATCATTTTAACAAATGCGTCTTGTACTGGTGCCTCGGTTCCCATAATGCCTCCACCAAGCATAGCGATTGTTCCAGCGATGATCAACATGTAGAGAACTGAGACGATACTGATGGATCCCAAGATAGCACGAGGAACGTTCTTTTCAGGGTTACGCATTTCCCCTGCAACGATGGACATGGTTTCGAATCCGATAAATCCATAGAAGATGTAAACAGCGGTACTAGAAATAGCACTAAAGAGATTTGATCCACTTTCCAATTGAAGGAAAGGTGTGAAGTTGCCCTTGCTTACTCCACCAGGAATAAAGAAGATGGCGAAGAGTGAGAAGAGGACAATTGGGATTAATTTTGCAACAGTAGCTGTCAGTGTGAACATTTTCGATGTTTTCAGACCGGCGATGTTCATAAGACTCAAGAGAACCAACATAACGATACTAATCTGTAGGTTGTAGCCTTCGAATGCTGGGAAGGTAATGATGAAGATCTTAGCAAAACCAGCTAGCATAGCAGCCCAAGCGATAACGGTAACGGCCCATCCGAGGATCCCGACGTTAAAGCCGACAAAGTCTCCGAAAGCTGCTTTTGAGTATTGCATGGCTCCACCGTTTTTATCAAAGTAGCCAGCCGTTTCAGCCAGACAGGCTGATAGTAGCATGACAAGAATAGCTACTCCAAACATGACGGCCAGGGAAGCTGGTCCGAGGCCAGAATATATCTTTTTGGGCAAGAGGAAGATACCAGACCCAATCACGGCATTGATACCGTATAGAGTGGCACCGCTAAAGCTGAATTTCGCTTTTTCTTGTTCCTCAATCGACTGTTTATGTGCTCCGTTCATAATGTCTCTCCTTTAAAACATTATCTTAGCGCAGTCCAGATAGCAATCGGTTGCTTCCCAGACTGAAGGGGTGAAAACGTGATTGTCATCTCTTGAAGAGGAGATGCTTGTTCAATAAACAGGAGCTCGTGAGTTTGGAGGGAGTAGGATTGTCCCTTTTTCCATTCAAGTGTTAGTGGACAGAGAGCATAGATCCATTGATAGCGACTCTGGCTCGTGACACTTTCATTTGGGGATATAGCACTCATATGCCCCTGATAGGAAGGCTTATAGATGAGATTAAAATCTTGACAGGTCCCTTGGCTGGATACAGGATCTCCCCCGTCAAAGAAGTAGCTTTGAAATGGCTTCAAAACCACTTCTTTCTTTTGATGGGTGAGTGTAATCGATGAAGTCAGAGGCATCAAGATTCGGTGGTAGCCTGTGAGATCGGAAAAGTCACTTGTTTCAACCTCTACCGTTGCTGTGGAGAGGCGAAAGTCAAAGGTCCGATCTGGATAACTTCCCTCTTTTGGAGAGAGGAAGAGTTGGGTAGTTTGGCCACCGGACCAAGTAGATATCTGATAATCTGCGGGGGTAAGATGAAGGATAGTCACCATAGGACGTCCTCTTTCTTAAAAGAGACCAGTGATATTGCCTTGGGCATCGATATCAATCTTTTCACTGGCTGGAACTTTTGGCAGGCCAGGCATGGTCATGATCGTTCCGGTGAGAGCTACGATAAAGCCAGCTCCGGCTGCTACCTTAAGGTTACTGATTTTAACAGTGAAGTCTTTTGGTGCTCCGATCTTCTTGGCATCATCCGAGAAGGAATATTGCGTTTTGGCCATACAAATTGGGTAGTTTGAGAAGCCAAGAGCTTCCAATTCTTTGAGTTCGCGTTTAGCAGCTGGCGTTAGGCTGATACCTTTTCCACCATAGACTTTTGTGACAATCTTGGTCAATTTCGTTTCAATGCTGTCTTCGTCGTCATAGACATAAGAGAAGTGGTTTTCTTCTTGAGCTAGTTGAATGACTTTTTCAGCTAGGTCGCGTCCACCAGCGCCACCATGTGCCCAGACATCCGAAATGACAACATCTACATTGCGTTTCTTACAAGATTCATAGACAGCTTCTAGCTCTGCCTCTGTATCCAGTGGGAATTTGTTAATGGCAACGACCACAGGAAGGCCATAGACTTCTTGGATGTTGGCCAAGTGTTTGTCTAGGTTTGGCAGACCATCGATAACAGCTTGGACATTTTCAGTAGCCAAGTCCGCTTTGGCAACTCCACCATGCATCTTGAGAGCACGGATGGTTGCGACGAGGACTACGGCAGCAGGTTTGAGTCCTGCTATACGGCACTTGATGTCGATGAATTTTTCAGCGCCTAAGTCTGCTCCGAAGCCAGCTTCTGTCACGACATAGTCTGCATATTTGAGAGCTAGTTTAGTAGCTAGCACACTGTTACAGCCATGAGCAATATTGGCAAATGGTCCACCGTGGATAATAGCAGGAGTATGTTCCAAGGTTTGTACCAAGTTGGGATGGATGGCATCTTTGAGAACAGCTGCCATAGCGCCTCCAGCCTTGAGGTCTTTAGCTGTGACCGGTTGTCCTTGGTAGTTGTACCCAATGATGATGCGATCGAGGCGTTCTTTGAGGTCAAGGATATTTTCTGAGAGACAGAGAATAGCCATGATTTCAGAAGCCACTGTGATATCAAAGCCATCTTCACGAGGAACCCCATTTGTTTTTCCTTGGAGGCCATCGACAATATGACGGAGTTGACGATCATTCATATCGACCACCCGTTTCCAGGTGATGCGACGAGAATCGATGCCCAACTCATTGCCGTGATGGATGTGATTGTCAATCAAGGCAGCAAGCAGGTTGTTGGCAATCCCAATGGCATGGAAGTCACCTGTAAAGTGAAGGTTGATGTCTTCCATTGGAACCACTTGGGCGTACCCACCACCTGCAGCTCCCCCCTTGATCCCAAAGACAGGGCCAAGTGAAGGTTCGCGGAGGGCAATAACCGCTTTTTCACCAATAGCAGAGAGGGCATCCACTAGTCCAACAGAGGTGGTTGTTTTTCCTTCTCCGGCAGGTGTCGGAGAGATGGCTGTCACAAGGATCAGCTTTCCATCTTTCTTGTCCTTTAGTTGTTCCAGTTGATTGCTATCGATTTTTGCCTTGTACTTTCCGTAGAGTGAAATATCCTCTTCGGTCAATCCAAGTTCAGCAGCGATTTCTGTGATGGGCTTCATTTGGACAGAATTGGCAATTTCAATATCCGATAAAATCATAGAATCCCTTCTTTCTTTGTAGGTATTAAAGTTATAAAGTTGAATGATAGGTTTATGATAGGCTTTCTAAAATGCTTTGGTAAATGCTATCTGCAAGGTCAGAGCCTGTTTGGAGGAGTTCGAGACCCTTGCCGTGGTATTCTTGGACAAAGTCTTGGTCCTTGATTCCTGAAATGTTGATTAGGACATTAAGCCAAGCCCCCTGAAGGCCAGCTTTAAGGTTGAGAGCAGCCACCCCTAGGTCACTCGCCGCATTGGTATTGGACTTGCCAACAGCTTCTTTGGTGGTTTCAAGCGCCTCAACGATGAGCTCCATCATAGAGAAAGGAGATACTGTCGCATGTTTCAAAGCTTTTTGCATGGCTTCACGACGAGCGGCTTTCTCTTCTTCCGTTTCTTTTGGAAGATCAAAGACAGCTGATACGACGTTGAAAGCTTCTGTATCCTTGTCAATAGCTTCTAGTAATTGATCTTGGAGGTGGGCACTTTTTTCGTGAACCCCTTTGATGTGGTCTTCAAATTCAGCGTATTTTTTCTTACCAATGGTCAGTTCGCAGACCATTTTTGTAAGGGAAATCCCATTTGCAGCAGATAGGGCAGCAGCAGAACCACCACCTGGAGCTGGGGCATCTGAACCAAGAACCTTGGCAAACTCAGTAATACTTAAGTCAACTAGTTTCATAGAACTCCCTTTCTAACCCAACAAGTGATTTTCCAAGACTTGTTTGCTGTAGTCAAAGTCTTCTAATTGCAAGTAGTATTCAGCAGAGTCGATCAAAGCCTTAGCTGGAGCAAGTCCGATGAGTTCTGTTCCGATGATTCGAACCCCGTAGCGTTGTGCTTCGAAACGAACGGTTTCAACGACGCGATACAATGGGAATTTTTCCAAGTTGACCATGTTGATAGAAACTTGGGCAATGTTGCGATCTTCTAGCATAACACCAATCGCTTTACAGTATTTGTATCCACCGCTGGATCCGCGAATGATTTTAGAAATGTTATTGGCAATTTCTAGATCATCTGTGTCCAGGTTGACATTGAAGGCAACGAGCGGCATACGGACACCGACAGCAGTAACCCCTGCAGTTGGGTGAATCTTGCGTTCACCGTAGTCTGGTTTCCAGTCTTCTTCCAACAATTTTTCTGGCATTCCTTCGAATTGGCCTTTACGAACTTTAGCGAGGTTGGTGCGTTCTGGACGGGTTGCGGCATCTTCATAGAGGAAGATTGGAATACCCAATTCACGATTGATGCGTTCCGCTACTTTATTAGCGATTTCAACACATTCATCTGTTGTGATATCTTTGACTGGAACGAATGGACAAACGTCTGTTGCTCCCATCCGAGGGTGTTCGCCTTCGTGCTTGGTCATATCGATGTTTTCAGATGCGTATTTTACCAATTGGAAAGCCGCTTCTTGAATGGTTTCTTCATCCCCAACGAGTGTAAAGACGCTGCGGTTGTGACTAGCATCAGACGAGTAGTCTAATAATGTAACACCTGGAATGCTTTTCGCAGTAGCGACTAATCCGTCGATTACAGCTTGATTGCGTCCTTCGGAGAAGTTTGGAATACACTCAACAATTTTTGCCATATGATTACCTCTTTTTATAGGAGAAGTGGGGAAGGAGGGCAATGTATTCTCCTCCCCTTTCTCAATTTTTATTTTTTTGAATTAAAACAATTTTTGAACCGCATCTTTGACCAAATCTTCGTCTGCAAGATAAGGAATAGTGATGTGGTCTGTTCCTGCATGGAGACGGTTGTATTCGATCGCTGTTTCAATAGCATGATTGTTCCGTGCCCAGTTCCGACGAGCAACCCCTCCCATGGTATCCCATGAAATAGCAGATTTGATAATTTCGTCGATTCGGTGACTACCGTCTAGAACAAGACCGAATCCTCCGTTGATAGCTTTACCGATACCAGTACCACCACCATTGTGGAGAGCAACAAGACTCATACCGCGAGCAGCGTTACCAGCGTAACATTGAACCGCCATATCGCAAGTAACGTTCGATCCATCTTTGATATTGGATGTTTCACGGAATGGAGCATCTGTACCAGATACGTCATGGTGGTCACGTCCGATCATGACTGGTCCGATCTTACCTTGGCGAATGAGTTCATTGAATTTCAAAGCAATGTTGACACGGCCCATACAATCTTGATAGAGGATACGAGCTTCTGTACCCACCACCAATTGGTTCTTTTCAGCATCGCGAATCCAGTTGTAGTTATCGCGGTCTTGGTAACGACGAGTTGGATCGATCGCTTCCATAGCTGCGTGGTCAGTTGCAATCAAGTCTTCGTGTTTACCGCTGAGGCAGACCCAACGGAATGGTCCATAACCATAGTCAAAGAGCATAGGGCCCATGATATCTTCTACATAAGATGGCCAAATGAAGCCGTCTTTGTCATCCAAACCATTCTTAGAAATTTCCTTGATGCCTGAGTCATAAACAGATTTCATGAAGGCATTACCATAGTCGAAGAAGTAGGTACCTTTAGCAGTCAAATCTTTAATCACTGCGAAGTGGCGAGCCAAGGTTTCATCGACGAGACGGTGGAAGGTTTCCTTGTCTTCTGCCAACAAGCGTGTCCGTTCTTCAAAGCTAATACCAGCTGGACAATAACCACCATCGTAAACGTTGTGGCAAGAGGTTTGGTCAGACAAAAGATGAACATGGACTTGGTGTTCATTGACATATTCAAGCAAGTCTACGATATTACCATGGTAGGCAATAGAAGTTGATTCACCAGCTTCCAGTGCTGCTTGAGCCAATTTCACAGCTTCTTCGGCACTGTCTGTCACTTGACTAATCCAGCCTTGAGAGTGACGGGTTTCGATCCGAGAGCGGTCCACTTCTGCAACGATCGCAACAGCTTTTGCAATTTCAGCTGCTTTCCCTTGAGCGCCACTCATACCACCGAGACCAGATGAAATAAAGAGTTTACCAGTTAAGTCACCATCGTCAGCAACGCCGAGTTTAAGACGACCAGCATTAAGAAGAGTGTTGAAGGTACCGTGAACGATTCCTTGAGGGCCGATGTACATCCAGCCACCAGCAGTCATTTGACCGTAGTTGGTAACGCCCATCTCTTCAGCAATTTCCCAGTCGTGCATGTTGTCATACTCACCGATCAAAAGACCATTGGTAATGATAACGCGAGGAGCTTCTGGTTTAGACTTGAAGAGGCCGAGTGGGTGACCAGATTCAACGACCAAGGTTTGGTCTTCTGTCATCACTTCCAAGTATTTCTTGATCAAGTTGTATTGCATCCAGTTAGCACAGACAGAACCTGTTTCTCCGTAAGTGACCAACTCATAAGGATAAAGAGCAATCTCAAAGCTCAAGTTGTTGTCGATCATGACCTGCATAGCTTTAGCAGCAGTGCAGTTTCCTTTGTACTCATCAATTGGTTTTCCATAGATCCGATCTTTTGGACGGAAGCGATAGCCATAGATCCGACCGCGAGTTTTTAGTTCTTCTAGAAATTCTGGGATCAACTCTTGGTGGAATTTTTTAGGGATGTAACGCAGAGCGTTTTTAAGGGCAATCTCAGTCTGAGCTTGCGTTAAGCGGAAGCCTCTATCAGGTGCACGACGGATGCCTTCTTGAAACGTTGCCTTTTCAGGTAGGACATCAAAGTCAAGTTTGACAGACATAGCAGCTGCAATTTCTTTATCGTCTATAAATGACATAGTAGGAACCTCCTTATGTATAAACTATGAATTTATATTTTCTTTATTGTATCCAAGAAACGTCAATAAAGAGTCAAAAATAAATTTAATTTTTAATAAAGCAAAAAAAAATGAGGGAAAAACTTTTTGACTTTTTTTTGACGCTTTTGCTTTAGAATTATAAAATGAATAACAATGGAAATAGAAAGGAAAGTATTCATATGTCTGCTGATGTAATCTTAACCCACTTTAACCAGTTGTTTTGTCCAAACGACCTCGGTCATCCTCTTTATGGCAAGGAGATGGCAGAGGCAAAAATCCTTTCTGATGCTTATATCGCCATTAAAGATGGAAAGGTACTTGCAGTGGGGAGCGGTCAACCAGATCCAGGACTGATCGATGACCATACGGAAGTAAAATCCTGTGAAGGAAAAGTTGCGACCCCTGGATTGATTGACTGCCATACCCACTTGGTCTATGGAGGCAGTCGTGAACATGAATTTGCTAAAAAGTTAGCGGGTGTTTCCTACTTAGACATCCTCGCTCAAGGCGGTGGAATTCTAAGCACCGTTCGGGCAACACGAGAAGCGTCCTTCGACAACCTTTATGACAAATCCAAACGACTGTTGGATTATATGTTGCGCCATGGGGTGACAACTGTTGAAGCCAAGAGTGGTTACGGTTTGGATTGGGAAACGGAAAAACGCCAATTAGATGTAGTAGCAGCCTTGGACCGAGACCATGAAATTGATCTGGTTTCAACCTTTATGGCAGCTCATGCGATCCCGACAGAGTACAAGGGCCGTTCTCAAGAATATTTAGATCTGATTATTGAACAAATGATTCCAAAGGTAAAAGAAGACAATCTAGCTGAATTCTGTGACATCTTCTGTGAAAAGGGTGTCTTTACAGCAGATGAGTCCCGCTATCTTCTGTCAAAAGCCAAGGAAATGGGCTTCAAATTACGAATTCATGCGGATGAAATTGAGTCCATTGGTGGCGTGGATGTAGCAGCCGAATTGGAATCTACCAGTGCAGAACACTTGATGGTCATTACTGATGAGGGCATTCAAAAACTAGCAAAAGCAAAAGTTATTGGAAATCTTTTGCCTGCAACAACCTTCAGCCTCATGGAAGATACCTATGCACCAGCTCGTAAGATGTTGGACGCTGGCATGGCTATTACCCTAACAACAGACAGCAATCCAGGATCCTGTCCGACAGCCAATCTCCAGTTTGCTATGCACCTTGGTTGCTTCATGATGCGCCTAACTCCAGTGGAAATTCTCAATGCAGTGACCATCAATGCAGCCTACTCAGTAGATCGTGCCAAAACGATTGGCTCTTTCGATGTTGGAAAACAAGCTGATATCACGATTTATGACGCACCAAATCTAGATTATCTCTTCTATTTCTTTGCGACTAACCTAGTGACAGATGTCTATAAGAATGGTAAGAAAGTGATTTAATTTTCTTCGTTTTAAATGTGACCTAAATAGAAAAACCCCCTCAT
Organism: Streptococcus australis; assembly: GCF_040226615.1. Lineage (GTDB taxonomy): Bacteria > Bacillota > Bacilli > Lactobacillales > Streptococcaceae > Streptococcus > Streptococcus australis_E. The sequence continues at coordinate 56,172 of NZ_JBCOAT010000003.1, forward strand.
CAGAATTGGTTGATGAGGGGGTTTTAGGGCTTAGAAAAGTATTTCAAAAGAGGAGTTAGAAAGCTTTAAATTCCAACCTTGACATCTGGGAATCGCTCAGACACCTGTGCAAAGAGAGTGTAGAGTTGTTCTTCAGAGTTCTTCTTATTTTTAATGGCTAGGCGGTGCTGTTTCTTTGGCTTGTCCTTGCGGATGTAGCACAATTGGAAGATAGAGCGGGCAATACCTGATTGACGAACTCGAGTGACATGTAAGTATAGTTGTTGAACATCTCGTAAATCAATCGTTTGCGTTCCTCTGAAATAGGTGATCAAATGATTTTTGTATAAGATAACTTTTAAGTCTTGATTGTAGTAACTGGCCTCATCAGCCAAACGGTTTAGATCTCCTTGGAGTTCGGGATAGTTTTGGTGGAGTTCCTGATAGGAAGCAATGGTCCGTTTCCGAACAGAGAAGCTGGCTACAACCATTGTAATGGTAAGTCCAGCTAAAGCAACTGAACCTAGCAAGAGGAATAAGGAGTCTTTGTTATATTCCGTAAGGCTTAGATAATAGTTGGTCGTCATATTGAGTGACACGACAGAAGTCGGGTCAAGGAGGGAATGGATGTACTCACTATAACCGACAAGGCGACCATTGCGAGATGTATTCTTGCTATCCTTTGCCAAAGGGGCTAATTGCGTTCCCTTTAGTTGATAAGGATCGGTCTGCAGTTCCCCATTCTTCGCTTTATCAATGATTTCTTTAATCGTCGCATCGTCTTTTTTGGTTTCGATCCCTGCATACTTACCATCATTTTGGTTATCGTATTGGACAATATAGAGTACATGCCTTTTGTCCACAGTTCCGACAGGTTCTGGATAAATATCATAGACTTGCATCGTTACAGGATCCCCAGACTTTTCTGCCTTAGCAAAGCTAGTAGCAGGATTTTGGTGACGAATCCATAATGAAAATATTAATCCTGCGAATGCTAGGAAGACAAGGGCAAGCACCAGACCTGAAACAAATCCTTTATTGCGTTTTTCCTTAATCATATCGACCTCCTTTAGTTTGATATCTAAAGTATATCATGAAAGATTTTATGTGACAAGGAAATTTATAGACGGCTGATTTCTAAGGCTTTTTAGTAGTTTTACCCAAAAGCTGTCTGTATAATGATTGAAAAATGGTTTGATTTTAAAAGAGATTTGTAACTTTTTATAAAAAACTATATTTTTTTTAATTTTTTCTATATACAAAAAGATAAATTATTGATAGAATAGAAAAGAATTGAATTAAATTTGGTTCGCGCTCATTCTGTCTTCATGTTAGTGAAACAGAATGTTTATAACCTAAATACTTGCACTGGATTCTAATTCATCAGAATCATAGCTAGAATTTGAGAGGAGACAATATGACTGTTGATTTTAACAGCAAAGCATACTTGGATAAAGTGGATGCGTGGTGGCGCGCAGCAAACTATATTTCAGCTGCTCAAATGTACTTAAAAGACAACCCGTTGTTGAAACGTGAAGTGGTTGAAAACGATTTGAAAGCTCACCCAATCGGACATTGGGGAACTGTACCTGGACAAAACTTTATTTACGCACACTTGAACCGTGCAATCAACAAATACGACTTGGATATGTTCTACATTGAAGGACCAGGTCATGGTGGACAAGTTATGGTGTCCAACTCTTACTTAGATGGTTCTTACACAGAATTGAATCCAAATATCCCACAAAATGAAGAAGGATTTAAACACCTATGTAAAATCTTCTCATTCCCAGGAGGGATTGCCTCTCACGCGGCACCTGAAACTCCAGGATCTATCCATGAAGGTGGAGAGCTTGGTTATGCTCTTTCTCACGCAGCTGGAGCTGTTTTGGACAATCCAGATGTGATTGCTGCAACCGTAATCGGTGATGGTGAAGGGGAAACTGGTCCATTGATGGCTGGTTGGTTGGCCAATACCTTCTTGAACCCAGTCAATGATGGTGCTGTTCTTCCAATCTTCTACCTCAACGGTGGAAAGATCCACAATCCAACAATCTTCGAACGCAAAACAGACGAAGAATTGGCCCTCTTCTTTGAAGGTCTTGGATGGAAACCAATTTTTGCAGACGTAACGGCTATTTCTGACGACCATGAAGCAGCTCATGCTTTGTTTGCAGAAAAATTGGACGAAGCGATTGAAGAAATCAAGAAAGTCCAAGCAGAAGCTCGTAAAGGTTCTGCAGAAGAAGCAACTCAACCAGTATACCCTGTCTTGATTGCTCGTATTCCTAAAGGTTGGACTGGACCAAAAGCTTGGGAAGGAACACCAATCGAAGGTGGATTCCGTGCGCACCAAGTGCCAATCCCAGTAGATGCTCACCACATGGAGCATGTAGATGCCCTTCTTTCATGGTTGGAATCTTACCGCCCAGCAGAGTTGTTTGATGAAACTGGTAAACTAGTTCCTGAAATTGCTGAAATCGCACCAAAAGGTGACCGTCGTATGGCTATGAACCCAATCACAAACGCAGGTGTTATCAAACCAATGGACACTGCTGATTGGAAGAAACATGCCTTCAAGATCGAAACACCAGGTGCCATCATGGCGCAAGATATGATCGAGTTTGGTAAGTATGCAGCAGATCTTGTGGATGCGAACCCAGATAACTTCCGTATCTTTGGACCAGATGAAACCAAATCAAACCGTCTTCAAGAAGTCTTCACTCGTACAAGCCGTCAATGGTTAGGACGTACGAAACCAGACTACGATGAAGCTTTGAGCCCTGCTGGACGTGTCATTGACTCTCAATTGTCAGAGCACCAAGCAGAAGGAATGCTCGAAGGATATGTCTTGACAGGTCGTCATGGATTCTTCGCTTCTTACGAATCATTCCTTCGTGTCGTAGACTCTATGATTACTCAACACTTCAAATGGTTGCGTAAATCGAAGACACATACGACATGGCGTAAAAACTACCCAGCCTTGAACCTGATTGCGACTTCAACTGTTTTCCAACAAGACCACAATGGTTATACTCACCAAGATCCAGGTATTTTGACTCACTTGGCTGAGAAAACTCCTGAATACATCCGTGAATACTTGCCAGCAGATACCAATAGCTTGCTTGCAGTGATGGATAAAGCCTTCAAGGCAGAAGACAAGGTAAACTTGATCGTTACTTCAAAACACCCACGTCCTCAATTCTACTCAGCTGATGAAGCAGAAGAATTGGTTCATGAAGGATACAAGGTGATCGATTGGGCATCAACTGTTTCAGCAGATGAAGAGCCAGATCTTGTCATTGCAGCTGCAGGTACAGAGCCAAACTTAGAAGCTCTTGCTGCCATCACAATCTTGCACAAGGCCTTCCCAGAATTGAAGATCCGCTTTGTCAATGTGGTAGATATCTTGAAATTGCGTCACCCATCCGTCGATGCGCGTGGACTTTCAGATGAAGAGTTCGACAAAGTCTTCACAACTGATAAACCAGTAATCTTTGCCTTCCACGGTTACGAAGGTATGATCCGTGACATCTTCTTTAACCGTCACAACCATAACCTTCGTGTACATGGTTACCGTGAAAACGGAGATATCACAACACCATTCGATATGCGTGTGATGTCTGAATTGGATCGCTTCCACTTGGCACAAGATGCAGCCAATGCAGCTCTTGGAGCAGAAGCAGCTGAATTCGCAGCTCAAATGGACGAAACAATTGCCTTCCACAACGCTTACATCCGTGAACATGGTGATGATATTCCAGAAGTACACAACTGGAAATGGGAAAATGTAAATAAATAAGTTTATTCCAAAAGAAATCAGAAGTTATTCTGGTTTCTTTTTTTGATAGATAGTATTGAAAAAATCTAAAAGCTCTTATCCAATTATTTTGGATAAGAGCTTTTAATATTAAATAGTCATTTTTGTCTCTTCCACCCAAACACTGCGGACAAAGAAGAGGCTGATGAGGGCAAGGACTAGGAAGATCCCTGCAACATAATAGTAGGGTTGGTCGAGAGTTGTTGAACGACCAGAGAGGTTCACAATGCCTCGGTAGAGGGCTCCACCAGTTGCCGTGGCAACAGCTGAGTTCCAAAGATTAAGAGTGATTCGAGAAAGGCCTTTTACCACTAGTTGCAGAGTCACTAGCAAGGCACCACCAATTAAAGGTATCATGAAGAGATAGTGCATGAAGGCAGAGGTTTCCCCAAAACTAAAGTGTTCGTAGATGCGACTTCCGACAAAGAAAAATGCTGAGATTAGAGTGTACCAGAGGATGGTCTTTTTCAACCGTTGTTTAATAGGATTAGTAACCGATGTAGACAATGTCACTCACCGCCCTTTCTGAGATAGTACCATTTGTTGTTGGTTTGTTAATAACCTGGCCATTGAAGTAAAGAGTAGAAGATCCACCACCATCCAGGTTGTAGGCTGTTTTAACGCCATACGATTTCATCACTTCCGCTAATTGATAGAGAGAAAGCCCTTCACTCTCTGAAGTCCGGCCGTCCGAGACGACAATGATGTAGTGATTTTCATCGATGATCCCAATGGCAGTTCGTGGGTTAGAAGACATGGATTGTCCCACCTCTGAGTTAGTATCGACTGTAATTTCTCCATCTTCAACCAAGGAAGGTCCGAAGGCAAGGAGATTAACAACCCCGTCTTTGACCAACTGATCCGCAGAGATTTCATCTTCGTAGATAACCTTGAAGGAACCATCTTTATAAATCGCTAAGTCGCCATTGCTATAGTCTTCGCGAACCGTATCGCGGTAGACCACTCCGTTTCGGATGACATAGCCGGTGCTATTAGCTCCGTAGTAGTCTCCATTGACGGCTAGAATAGCATTGTTCTCAGCTGCAGTGACGGAAGTTTTAGCCGTCACATTGGTCCCATAGGTATTTTGAGCAAAAGCAGTTTTTAGATAGTCAGAAGAGCTAACCGTAATATCTGCAATGTAAACTTGAGTGTTTTCAACTGTTTTTTCTGTCAGGCTCACCTGGATATTGTCATCGGAGTAACTGGTATCTGTTGTAGTAGCAGTTGCGGCAGCTTGTTCAGCAGCTTTGGTATCAGTGGTCGTAGCTTTGACTGTTTGGATAGCATCGGATAAGACAAAGGTTTTGAGCATAGAATAGCTGAAGGAGCTTGTTAGCAGGATACCAAAACAAGCAGCATAGGTATACGATTTTTTAAAGAATTTCATGAGTAGGTGCAGTCCTTTCCTTGAAAATGATTTTTTTCTGAATCAACCATGAGACGACGAAAAGCAAGAGTCCAACGATTACCTTGCTGAGGAGCAAATGGAGACCGAAGCTTGTATAGAAGAGTCGAATCAAGAGGGTATCGAGAATAAAGAGTCCAATCGCAAGTCCCAAGTAACCACTTCCGGTTCGAGCCAGGCTGTCTTTGTTCTTAAAGACGAAACGTTTGTTCGTCGAGTAGTTAAAGATAGAGCTAGCCACACGAGCAATCCCGTTGGCAAGGAGGATCCGAAGGCTAATCGGCACAGCCATCATCACGAAAAGGAAGAAGGCGTAGACCAGGTAGTCAACGATAAAGCTACTCAGGGAAGAAAGGGCAAATTTAAACATGTCCTTGTAGATCATGAGACCGTCTCGAACAGGACGGAAGTGGGACCCTTCATTGTCATTGATATAGACTGTTTCGATCGGAACTTCCAAGATGGGGAAGGCCTTGCTAGCTGCAAGAAGCACATTCATTTCGTACTCATACCGTTGACCCTCAATTTCTAACATAAAAGGAATCATGTTCGTTGTAAAGGCTCGAAGGCCAGTCTGCGTATCTGTCACAGCGACCCCTGTTTGTTGCTTGAACAAGAAGCGGGTCAATTTATTTCCAAAAGCAGAACGCAAAGGAACCTTGCCTGAAAAGGCGCGTGCCCCTAGAATCAATTGATTCGGATTATCTTGCGATTGGTTGGCCACGCGGAAGATATCCCAAACCTTATGTTGGCCATCGGCATCGGCAGTGATGACTGTTCCGTATTGCCCTTGCTCTTGAATGTAGGTGTAGGCTGTTTTGAGAGCTCCTCCTTTTCCAAGGTTCACTTCGTGGTGAAGGACTGTAGCTAATCCGTCTAATTTTTCAAAAATAGCCTGGCATTCCTCAGAACTACCATCGTCCACAACGATAATGGAGAAGTCACATTTTTCTCTCAGTTTTTTCACCAGTTTGAGAAGTTTTTGATCGGGTTGATAAGCGGGGATGACTAAATAATTCATAACCGTTCCTCGTTTCTTGTTTGTGATGAAGGTAGTATAACGGCCCATTCTTAAAGCTAACTGATATCAGTTTTCTTTAAGGAAAGGGAGAGATTTCCTTGCTGTATAAAAACTAGAGAAAATAATAGAAGAAAAATAAATCTTCTCAAAAAGAATCAAGAGAAGGTATTTTTACTTGCCTTCTATACCGAAGTCTGGTATAATAGTTACTTGTGAGCAAACCTCACTTACCCCTTGCAAAGACTTGGGGTCATTAGACCAAAAGGAGGAACATATCAATGGCTAAATACGAAATTCTTTATATTATTCGTCCAAACATTGAAGAAGAAGCTAAAAACGCTTTGGTAGCACGCTTTGACTCTATCTTGACTGACAACGGTGCAACTGTTGTTGAATCAAAAGATTGGGAAAAACGTCGTCTTGCATACGAAATCCAAGATTTCCGTGAAGGACTTTACCACATCGTAAACGTTGAAGCGAACGACGATGCAGCTCTTAACGAGTTCGACCGTCTTTCAAAAATCAACGGTGACATTCTTCGTCACATGATCGTAAAAGTTGACGCGTAAGCCCTAACGAATAAAGAAGGTGACTAATGATTAACAATGTTGTACTTGTAGGTCGTATGACTCGAGATGCTGAACTTCGTTATACCCCTCAAAATCAGGCTGTTGCGACATTCTCACTTGCTGTTAACCGTAATTTTAAAAACCAAAATGGTGAACGAGATGCGGACTTTATCAACTGTGTGATTTGGCGTCAACAAGCTGAAAATTTAGCAAATTGGGCTAAAAAGGGTGCCTTAGTTGGGATTACAGGTCGTATCCAGACTCGTAATTATGAGAATCAGCAAGGTCAACGTGTTTATGTCACTGAAGTCGTAGCGGACAGCTTCCAATTGTTGGAAAGCCGCGCGAATCGTGAAGGACAAGCTGGTGGAGGTTATTCTTCAGGTGGAGGATTTGCAGGAAATGCAGCTCCAAGCTTTGGAGGATCTGAACCATCGAACGCAACACCAAACTTTGGACGTGATGACAATCCATTCGGAGCTAATCCAATGGACATCTCGGATGACGATCTACCATTCTAAGAATGGGTTTAACGAATTAAAACTATAAAGGAGAAATAAACATGGCTCAACAACGTCGTGGCGGATTCAAACGCCGTAAAAAAGTTGATTACATCGCAGCAAACAAAATTGAATATGTTGATTACAAAGATACTGAGCTTCTTAGCCGTTTCGTTTCAGAACGTGGGAAAATCCTTCCTCGTCGTGTAACTGGAACTTCAGCGAAGAACCAACGTAAAGTAACAACAGCTATCAAACGCGCTCGCGTAATGGCTTTGATGCCTTTCGTAAACGAAGATTAAAAAAGAGGTCCGGTGGACCTCTTTTTCATGAGCTTGAAAATAAGAGAGCGAATTAAGACCCGGGTGGGTCTTTTTTTCAGGTCCAATGGACCTCTTTTTCACAAGCTTGAAAACAAGAAAGCGAGTAAGACCCTTACGGGTCTTTTTTTCACGAGCTTGGAAATGTGATAGCGAGTTGAGGTCCAATGGACCTCTTTTTCATGAGCTTGAAAACAAGAAAGCGAATTAAGACCCTTTCGGGTCTTTTTTTCACGAGCTTAGAAATGTGATAGCGAGTTGAGGTTCGGGTGGACCTATTTGACCTTTCCCTAGCTCTAATCGTGTTATAATGTGGGAAGAAATGTATCAAGGAGGGAACTATGAAGGAAGGTGTAATCATCAGGAGGATGATAAAGGCAGATATTGAGCAAATCTCTCAAGCCTTTATCCACCAAGGGTGGCCGGGTAGAAAGGATATCTTGACCAGCTATTTTCAGGATCAGGAGAATGGAGAAAGGGATGTATTAGTAGCTGAGTCGGATGGATTTGTGGCAGGTTATATCACTATATTGCCTGATGCCAAGCACGGTCCTTTCGTGGGAGTCTATCCTGAACTAACTGATTTTAATGTTTTTGAGCCATTTAGAAATCGAGGAATTGGGAATCAACTCTTAGAAGAGGCGGAAAAAAGAGTCTGGCTACTTTCAGAGATTGTGACTTTAGGGGTTGGTTTACACTCGGGTTATGGCCCGGCTCAAAGACTGTATGTTAAACGGGGCTATATCCCAGATGGATCTGGGGTTTGGTTTAGGGATCAGCCCTTGAACCCTTACAGTTCTTGTGAAAACAATGATGACTTAGTCCTCTATTTTTCAAAAAGGTTGAACAAGGACATGCAGTAAAACAAAAACGGATGAAGTGTTCATCCGTTTCTTTTTAGCGTCGTTGAGGTGCCGTATTGGCGCTCTTGATATTGTATTTTTTCTTCAAGTAGTAGCGGAGGAGAAGAGCCCCACCACCGAGTAAGAGCATGAACCAGTTTGGTACACGAGGGTTGAGGAATTGTGGGAGCAGAGCAGTGACCATGAGGATCACAACCCAAAGGATCATGGCTAACATTAGGATAGGAAGTGACTTGGTTAAAGCAGGTCGTTTCATTCCACGTTTAGAAACTTCGTAGTATTGGTAGAAGTAGTAATACATCAAATAGAGCACAACCCCACCAGCCAAGCTACCAAGAGTTAAAGTGAGAAGTCCATAAGTGGTTCCCTGAGGTGCAAAAAGGTTCATGAAGGCTGAAATGGCAGCAAAGAGACCAAAGACGAGAAGGAAAGAATCCGTAATCATGAGAAGAGGAGTATCATTTTCTTTTGGATGCTCTTTTTCGTAGCGTTCCTTATCACTAAAAGCATTGGCCCAAACAGTTGGCGCTCCAAAGAGAGTTCGCGCCGTTACTCCTTTTGGTTGGTTTTCAAAGATAGCTGGAAGAATTTCTTCAATCAGGCTAGTAGCCTCTTCTTCTGTTTTGCCGTTTTCAATCAATTGGTGTTTAGCGATGCGAATGAATTCTTGATTTTTTTTACTTAATTGGGTCAAATCAAATTGAGACATAAATACTCCTTAGTGTTATTAGTAGGTGTTAGAACCATTTTTTATGGATGAGGTAGACAACGAGCGATCCGGTCATGGCAAAGGCGATGAAGATAATGAGCCAGAAAGCATTAGCTTCTCCATTGAGGGGTAGGTCATTGTTCTTGAAGTTCATCCCATAGGCCGAGAAAATCATAGTTGGGATGGACATGACGATGGTCACCATGGCCAAGGTCTTCATGATATTATTCTGGTTGTTGGAGATGATCGATGCGAAGGTATCGGTCATAGAGTGGAGGATGTTTCCGTAAATATCCGCCATCTCAATCGCCTGTTGGGTTTCGATCAAGGTATCTTCCAACAGATCCTCGTCTTCCAGGTATTTCTTAATGTTACTAGTGGCACTGGTCAATTTCTTGATCACGCGCTCATTGGTTTTCAGAGAGGCCTTGAAGTAGACAATGGTCTTTTCCAACTCCATCAGTTCAATCAACTCTTCATTACGCGTTGATTTGTGCAATTGACTCTCGATCTGTTCGCTTTTGCGATCCAAGGTACGAAGCGCAGTCAAATAAAGCTCAGCATTGCGATAAAGGATCTGGAAGATGAAGCGCGACCGCATGAAAGTATAGAAATTTCGCAAGCGACGATTGATAAAGGTATCTAGGAGAGGCAACTCTTCCAAGCAAGTAGTGATGATGGCCTCTTCTGTTAGGATGATTCCCAAAGGGATGGTGACATAGTAGGTCTGATTGTTCCGCTCTTCCTTGATTGGAACGTCTACGATGATCAAGGTATACTCATCTTCAATGGTCATACGAGACATTTCTTCCGCATCGAGTGGTGCCCGTAAGTCGGCAATATCAATATTAAAAGCAGAGGCGATTTCCATCGATTCACTTTGTGAAGGATTGACAAGGTTGATCCAGCTACCGGGTTCCAGTGTCTCTATTTCTTTAAATTCAGTTGTGGTTGATAAAAAGACCTGTTTCATGGTGCCTCCCCTTGTTTTTTTACACCTTAACATTATAACAGAAAAAGCACGCTTTTGGATAAAAGAATGCTGAAAAATTTGATATAATGAAGGATAAATAAATTGATGAAAAGTGGAAGAAATGCTCGATAAAATTGTCATTCATGGAGCGCGTGCTCATAATTTAAAAAATATTGATGTTGAAATCCCTCGAGATAAGCTAGTGGTGGTCACTGGTCTATCAGGTTCTGGGAAATCGAGCTTAGCCTTTGACACTCTCTATGCGGAAGGGCAAAGACGTTATGTAGAGAGTCTGTCAGCCTATGCTCGTCAGTTTTTAGGAAATATGGAAAAACCCGATGTGGACTCGATTGATGGCCTAAGTCCAGCCATTTCTATTGACCAAAAAACAACCAGCAAAAATCCGCGGTCAACAGTTGGAACGACAACTGAAATCAACGATTACTTACGTCTTTTATATGCTCGTGTGGGGACTCCATACTGTATCAATGGCCATGGAGCGATTACCGCTTCTTCAGTCGAGCAGATTGTTGACCAAGTTTTGGAACTGCCAGAGCGCCAACGCCTGCAAATCTTAGCGCCCATTGTTCGCAAGAAAAAAGGCCAGCATAAGAATATCATCGAAAAGGTGCAAAAAGACGGCTATGTCCGGGTGCGTGTGGATGGCGAGATCTTTGATGTGACAGAGGTCACAGAATTATCCAAAAGCCAACAGCACACCATCGAGGTTGTCGTAGACCGGATTGTCATCAAAGACGGCATTCGTTCTCGTCTCTTTGATTCGGTAGAAGCTGCCCTTCGAATTGCGGATGGCTACGTGGTCATCGATACCATGGACGATAATGAACTGCTTTTTTCAGAGCACTACGCTTGCCCGGTTTGTGGCTTTACCGTCCCTGAGTTGGAACCTCGTCTCTTTTCATTTAATGCCCCCTTTGGCTCTTGTCCAGATTGTGATGGACTAGGGATCAAGCTAGAGGTGGACTTGGATTTGGTTGTTCCAGATGCTAGTAAGACTCTCCGTGAAGGAGCGCTGGCACCCTGGAATCCAATTTCTTCTAACTACTATCCTCAGATGTTGGAGCAGGCAATGATCCAGTTTGGGATTGATATGGACAAGCCATTTGAAGACTTGTCTCCAGAAGACCGCCACTTGGTTTTTTATGGTTCTGAGGGCAAGGAATTCCATTTCCATTATGAGAATGAATTTGGTGGGGTTCGCGATATTGACATTCCTTTTGAAGGGGTCGTTACCAACATCAATCGCCGCTACCATGAAACGTCTAGTGACTTCACCCGTAATCAGATGTTGTCCTACATGAATGAATTAACTTGTGCTACATGCCATGGTTATCGCTTGAATGACCAGGCCTTGTCTGTCCGAGTAGGAGGAGAGAAGGGACTCCATATCGGGCAAATCTCTGACTTGTCTATTGAGGACCATCTTAAGGTGATAGCTGATCTCAAATTAACCAAGAATGAGGAGACCATTGCTCGTCCGATTCTCAAAGAGGTGAAAGATCGCTTGAGCTTCCTGAACAATGTTGGTTTGAGCTATCTGACCCTATCTCGCTCAGCCGGGACTCTATCTGGGGGAGAGAGTCAGCGGATTCGCTTAGCTACCCAGATTGGCTCCAATCTCTCAGGTGTCCTCTATATCTTGGATGAGCCTTCGATTGGTCTCCATCAAAGGGACAATGACCGCTTGATTGCCAGCCTTAAAAAGATGCGTGATTTAGGCAATACCTTGATCGTCGTCGAACACGATGAAGATACTATGAGGGAGGCGGACTACCTAATCGACGTCGGTCCAGGAGCCGGTGTCTTTGGAGGAGAGATTGTTGCGGCTGGAACGCCTAAGCAGGTAGCCCGCAATAGCAAATCCATCACTGGTCAGTATCTTTCTGGCAAACGGGCCATTCCAGTACCAACGGAACGACGGGTAGGCAACGGACGCTTTATCGAGCTGACAGGGGCCGCTGAAAATAACTTAAAAGAGGTGACAGCACGCTTCCCGCTGGGCAAGTTCATTGCTGTCACGGGCGTTTCTGGCTCAGGGAAGTCAACCTTGGTCAACAGTATTTTGAAAAAAACGCTAGCGCAAAAATTGAATCGCAATTCAGAGAAACCAGGGAAATACAAAACCATTTCAGGTGTCGAGCACATTGATCGACTGATCGATATCGACCAAAGTCCGATTGGCCGCACTCCACGCTCCAATCCAGCTACCTATACAGGTGTATTTGATGACATTCGCGATCTCTTTGCCCAAACCAATGAAGCCAAGATTAGAGGCTACAAAAAAGGCCGCTTTAGTTTCAATGTCAAAGGTGGCCGATGTGAGGCTTGTTCGGGAGATGGTATTATCAAGATTGAGATGCATTTCCTACCGGATGTCTATGTACCGTGTGAAGTCTGCCATGGGCGACGCTACAACAGTGAAACCTTAGAAGTTCACTATAAAGAAAAGAATATCTCCCAGATTTTGGACATGACCGTCAATGATGCGGTGGATTTCTTTAAACATATTCCAAAGATTAATCGCAAATTACAAACCATCAAGGATGTTGGCTTGGGCTATGTGACCCTGGGACAGCCAGCAACGACACTTTCAGGAGGAGAAGCCCAGCGGATGAAGTTGGCTTCTGAGCTTCATAAGCGTTCGACAGGTAAGTCTTTTTATATTTTGGATGAGCCGACAACAGGCCTTCATACCGAAGACATCTCTCGTTTGCTCAAGGTCTTGGAACGCTTTGTAGATGATGGCAATACCGTTTTGGTCATTGAGCACAACTTGGACGTGATTAAGACAGCGGACCATATCATCGACTTAGGACCTGAAGGTGGAGTCGGTGGTGGTACCATTATTGCGACAGGAACACCAGAAGAGGTAGCTAGCAATCCAGCTAGCTTTACAGGACAGTATTTGAAAGGGAAATTACAATGAACCAACGAATTACAAATCTACGAACTAAAATGAAGGCACAGGATCTAAAAGCTGTCCTCATTAACAACTTAAAAAATGTCTACTATTTGACAGGTTTCTGGGGATCAAATGGGACTGTTTTGGTGACAGAAGAGCGCGTGGTCCTCTTTACAGATTCTCGCTATACCATTCATGCCCATGCGACTTGTTTCCCCTTTGTGGAGATTGTTGAAACCCGCAATGAATTAGAAGAAGCATCAAAAATTATCAAAGACGCAGCGATCCAAGAACTTGGCTTTGAGGATGAGATCACAGTTGCCTATCATACCCGTCTGGCGACAGCTTTCTCAGGAGTCTCTCTAAGAGCCTTGTCTGATTTTGTGATGGAGTTTCGTTTGATTAAGGATGAGACAGAAGTGGCAACCATCCGCAAGGCCTGCAGTATTTCAGATCAAGCCTTCCTAGATGTGCTCGAGTTTATCAAGATTGGTCAAACAACAGAGTTAGAAGCTGCGACCTTCCTGGATTTCAGAATGCGGGAATTGGGAGCGTCAGGTGTATCCTTTGATATCATCTCCGCTGCGGGAGAGCGCTCTGCTATGCCCCATGCGACTCCTAGTGATCGCATTATCTCTGTGGGGGATGCCTTGACCTTGGACTTTGGCTGTCTTTACAACCATTACGTGAGTGATATGACACGGACCATTTATGCAGGTCATGTCAGTGATAAGGAAAGAGAGATTTACGAAACAGTCTTGAAAGCCAACCAAGCTCTCATTTCTGAAGCCAAGGCTGGACTAGGTTTCCGTGAGTTTGATAAAATTCCTCGAGACATTATCGAGGCGGCAGGATACGGCCAGTACTTTACTCATGGCATTGGACATGGTATTGGCTTGGACATCCATGAAGAGCCTTATTTCAGTCAAACATCTAAAGAAGTTATCAAGGCGGGAATGGTCTTAACAGATGAGCCAGGGATCTACATTGAAGGTCTATCAGGTGTCCGGATTGAAGATGATCTCTTGATTACAGAAAGTGGCTGTGAAGTCTTGACCCTTGCACCGAAAGAATTGATTGTGATCTAAGGAATTTTGCAGAGAGAGATTTGAGAAATCTGAGCTGTTTTTGACATAAAAAGTAAGTGCCATCTTTTTCATTATAAATTCTTTAAAAGCTTTTAAAATGTGAAAAAGTGTATAAAATATGCTATAATTTAACTAGTGGTAGGCCTTCGAGTACCCATTGGTACGCGGACGCCTACCATTTTTGTAGATAAAAAAAGCACCATGTGAGGGTGCTAGATCTTACCTGCTGAACTCGTAAATTGATAGATACCCTAACGGGTATTTTTTGTGAACTTTTTTAGGAACTTTTGGAAAAAACTATTTGGTAATGAAAAGATAATAATTTGCTAAAAAGCTAGTAAAATCAAGGGTTTTGAAGTTACAAATTGACAAAACGAGATATAAGCTGTAAAATAAAGAGTAATATATTTTTAAAAAGAGGTATGAAAACATGATTGAAGCAAGTAAGTTGAAAGCTGGTATGACCTTTGAAACAGCTGACGGGAAATTGATCCGCGTTTTGGAAGCTAGCCACCACAAACCAGGTAAAGGAAATACTATCATGCGTATGAAATTGCGTGATGTTCGTACTGGTTCAACTTTTGATACAAGCTACCGTCCAGAAGAAAAATTTGAGCAAGCCATTATTGAAACTGTGCCAGCTCAATACTTGTACAAAATGGATGACACAGCTTACTTCATGAATACTGAAACATACGATCAATATGAAATTCCTGTTGTCAATGTTGAGAACGAATTGCTTTACATCCTTGAAAACTCAGAAGTGAAAATCCAATTCTATGGAAGCGAAGTGATTGGGGTGACTGTTCCTACAACTGTTGAATTGACAGTTGCTGAAACGCAACCATCTATTAAAGGTGCTACAGTTACAGGTTCTGGTAAACCAGCTACAATGGAAACTGGACTTGTCGTTAACGTTCCAGACTTCATCGAAGCAGGACAAAAATTGATTATCAATACAGCTGAAGGAACTTACGTTTCTCGTGCCTAATCAGCTCTAAAAATTGGTCTGATAGAAAGGAACTTCTATGGCAACTGAACAATACGGTGAAATCGTCATTGCACCTCGTGTGCTAGAAAAAATTATTGCGATTGCGACTGCAAAAGTGGATGGTGTTCATTCTCTTGAAAATAAGAGTGTATCGGATAGCCTTTCAAAACGTGCTCTTGGACGTGGGGTTTACCTTCGTACACAAGAAGATGGTCAAATCTCTGTTGATATTTACCTCTATCTAGAGTATGGTGTAGCAGTCCCTAAAGTAGCGGTTGCGATCCAAAAAGCAGTAAAAACAGCTGTCTACAATATGGCAGATGTGACCTTGGATGATGTCAATATCCATGTGGTTGGGATCGTGACTGAAAAAGCGGCGAAACCTGATTTGAAAGATTTGTTTAATGAGGATTTCCTCAATGACTGATATTTTATTTGAATCACGTCGTGATCTACGGGAGCGTGCCTTTCAAGCTCTAATGAGTTTAGAGTATGAAGGGGATGTTGTAGAAGCGTGTCGATTTGCTTTTACTCATGACAAAGAGGAAACAGACCAGGAAGTGGAAATTCCAGCTTTTCTACTCAATTTGGTATCTGGTGTTCGTCAATCAAAGGATGAATTGGATCAACAGATTGCCCAACACTTGAAAACTGGATGGACCGTTGAACGTTTG
The DNA here is from genome assembly GCF_040226615.1 of Streptococcus australis. Classification (GTDB taxonomy): domain Bacteria; phylum Bacillota; class Bacilli; order Lactobacillales; family Streptococcaceae; genus Streptococcus; species Streptococcus australis_E. The sequence goes on from NZ_JBCOAT010000003.1 coordinate 72,010, forward strand.
ACTCTAGTGGAGAAAAACATTCTTCGTTTGGGTGTGTTCGAAATCACTTCTTTTGATACCCCTCAGCTGGTTGCAGTGAATGAAGCAATTGAATTAGCTAAAACATTTTCAGATGAAAAATCTGCTCGGTTTGTGAATGGTGTCTTAAGCCAATTTGTGACAGAAGCAGAATAAGATAGAAAAGAAACCACCTTCACGGGTGGTTTCTTTTTGAGTATAGAGCTTTGCTTAATCATGATAAGGAAAAAGACTGGTACAAAAGTCCGGCCTTTTAATTGACTTTGGATTGTCTAACAAGACGCAGTGGTTGAGTGGGCTCTACTGCGCTGATTTTATCAGCTTTTACAGCCCTACTCAACTGTGCGGAGGTGGGACGACGAAATCGAATTCTAACGAATTACCGATTTCTGTCCCACTCTCTTTTAAACACTTTTGCCGGGTAAAACACTAACAGGGAGAAAATAGCCTGTTGTTTTTACGTCTTTTCCTTCAATTTTTTGAAGAAGAAGGTCGACCGTCAGACGAGCAATCTCTTGTAAGGGTTGCTTGATGGTGGTGAGACGGGGGAAATAATTTTCAATAAAGTAGGTCCCATCGTAGCCAATGATCTTCAGGTCCTCCGGAATAGCAATGCCGAGTTCGTCAGCGATTTTCATTACCAAAATAGCCGTTAGATCGTCAGACGCAAAGATGGCATCCGGTTTTTGCTGGGTCAAGATGGACTTGATTTCCATTTCTTTGCGAATAGGTGAATAATCACTGGAAACATTGATGATTTGTGCTTCTGGTAGGACGGAAGCAAAGCCAGCATGGCGAAGACCAGTTGGGGAATTGGAGTTATCATTCCCTGTAATCATGATAATCTTTTTTGCCCCAGTCTTGGCAAGGGTTTCTGCAGCAAGGACGCCCCCAGCGTAGTTATCTGAAGAGACGACTGGAATCTCAGGGGAGAGGTTCCGGTCAAAGGCGATGATAGGAGCTGTGACCCGGTTATAATCTTCAATCCCTAGATTATGACTACCAGAAATAATCCCATCCACTTGATTGGCTTCTAGCATTTCGATGTATTCACGTTCTTTTTCCGAATCATGCTCGCTATTACAAATAATGGTTTTATACCCATGTTTAAACAGTTCTTCTTCCAGTTTATCGATTAATTCTGCATAGAAGACATGGCTGATTTTTGGGAAGATTAAGCCGATTAACTTGGCTGATTTTCCTTGTAGGCTCCGAGCAATCGTATTCGGCTTGTAGCCCAATTCCCTCATAGCCTCTTTAACCTTTGAGACAGTTTTTTCAGATAAATAGCCCTTTTTGTTAATGACTCGTGAAACTGTCGTGGGGCTGACACCAGCTAGTTTGGCGACATCAGTGAGCTTTGCGACCATAGTCTAGTTCGTAGTATGTTCCAGTAGGTGTTCCGGATTTGATCAAGATACCAGTTTGATCAGCATGCGGGAAGACGCGACCAGAGAATACTTTTTCTCCTTTGTTGATAAAAATTTCAAAAATCGAGTTATCGATGAAAATTGTAGCTGTTGTCGCTTGATTTTCGATCGGGCAAGTACGAGTAGTTCCAAACTCTTGGGCATACTGTTCGCCGGCTTGGCTACGGTCGACAATGACTTGACCATTTGCAATATCAAAAGTAATAGAAAGTCCTTTGCCTTCTTTATCGGCTAGGAGAATAATCTCGCTTTTGCTATTGGCTTCAAAGGCTAATTCTAACTCGTAGCAATTATTGGTTGTTTCCTTGTTTGTAAATTCGGAAGAGGTGGAGCGGAGCTCTTTTACAGCTTCGACCGGATATTGATAAAGTTTACCATCCTGAATAGTTAGCTCTTTGACCAAAGAGAAGGCTCCTTGGTGGTCATAGCGATCGGATGGGTAAGCGACATCTGGTAAACCTAACCAGCTAACCGTTAAGGCTCTTCCATCAGGGGCATTGAAGCCTTGAGTTGCATAAGCTTCGAAGCCGTAATCCAAATTTTGCAATTCAGATACGTCAACTAAACGAGCCTGTTCAGGATCAAAAGAAGCCCCAATCTTATACATATTTGGGTAGATATTGTCGTAATCGAGGACCGCTTTGTCCAAACCTTGAGGGCAATAAAGAAGGATAGGTTGTTCGCCGACGAAGACCAAGTTAGGACATTCCATCATATAAGCTGTACGATCATTGTTGAAATCAAGATCTCCTACTTCAACCCAGTTGGTATAATCGTTATTCACTGCTTTGTAAAGACGAACGAATCCTTTTTTCTCAAGGTCTTGTCCACCGACAATGGCGTAGTATTGGCCTTTGAAATTAAAAATCTGTGGGTCGCGGAAGTGATCAGTAGAATCAGCGGGTTGATCAATCAAGATTTTGTTAATTTTTTCAATCTTTCCTTCTTTGTCCATCAAAGCGCCGACTTGGTAGGGATGACGGACCCATTCTTCATCGCGAACATTTCCAGTATAGAATAAGAATAGTTTGTCATCAAACTGCATAGCAGAACCAGAATAGGCTCCATGGCTATCTAAAGGTGTGTCAGGCAAGACCTTCACTCCGGTTTCATTAAAATGGACTAAATCGTCACTTTCGAGTTGTACCCAAGACTTCAACCCATGAGCGGCTCCAAACGGAAAGTTTTGGTAAAAGAGGATCCATTTGCCATCAAAATAAGAGAAACCATTTGGGTCATTCAAGAGACCAGATGTTGGTTCAATATGGTAGTGAGTATGCCAAGGGGATTTGGCCATCTTTTCTTTAATTCGTTTCTTTTCTTCTTCGGTCCAGTCTTCATACCGTTTGTACCGAAGTTCGGTTGTCCATTCCATTTGACTCCTCCAAAATTTTTCTTACTTCCATAGTACCGATTTCTATAAAAAAAAGCAAGACTTTGGCCAAAGAATTGAGAAAAAATGTCAAACGTTTGTCATAAAATATTGGAGTCAATCCTAGATTTGGTTTATGAAAACAAATGAAAGTATGAAAGTTTTTGAAAATTTTAAAATAGGGTATAGACTTTGATATAGAGTGTATGGTCTTTTCGGTGAGTGAAAATGAAAAATTCATATTTCAAACAATCAAAAATCGCAAATAAATACCAAAAACTTTCTGCAAAACGGTTGACATATTTTTAATACGTGGTACAATTAAGAGCGTAGAGATGGTTTAACCGTTTTCAAAACAATAAAAAATAAGGAGATTTTTGCAAATGTCAAATACAGAAATTGCAAAAAAAGTCATCGATGCGATCGGTGGAGTTGAGAACGTTAGCAGTGTTGCTCACTGTGCGACTCGTCTTCGTGTGATGGTCAAAGATGAAGCAAAAGTCGACAAAGATGCTGTCGAAAATATTGAAAAAGTTCAAGGAGCTTTCTTTAACTCAGGTCAATACCAAATCATCTTTGGTACTGGTACTGTAAACAAGATTTATGATGAGGTAGTAGCTCTAGGCTTGCCAACTTCATCAAAAGATGAAATGAAAGCTGAAGCCGCTAAACAAGGAAATTGGTTCCAACGTGCCATCCGTACTTTTGGTGATGTCTTTGTACCGATTATTCCAGTTATCGTTGCGACAGGTCTCTTCATGGGTGTTCGTGGTCTCTTGAATGCCCTAGGTGTAACTCTTCCAGATGATGTTACGACTTATACTCAAATTTTGACAGATACGGCCTTTATCATCTTGCCAGGTCTTGTCGTGTGGTCAACCTTCCGTGTCTTCGGTGGGAATCCAGCAGTTGGTATCGTTCTTGGTATGATGCTTGTTTCTGGTTCACTTCCAAATGCCTGGGCTGTTGCATCTGGTGGTGAAGTGACTGCTATGAAATTCTTCGGCTTTATTCCAGTCGTAGGCTTGCAAGGATCCGTTCTTCCGGCCTTTATTATCGGGGTTCTTGGTGCGAAATTTGAGAAATCACTTCGAAAAGTTGTTCCAGATGTCCTTGATCTTTTGGTAACACCATTCGTAACCCTCTTTGTAATGTCTATTCTTGGACTCTTCGTCATTGGACCGGTTTTCCACGTAGTTGAAACCTATATTTTATTTGCTACAAAGGCAATTCTTAACTTACCATTTGGTTTTGGTGGATTAGTTATTGGTGGGGTACACCAAGTTATTGTCGTATCAGGTGTTCACCATATCTTTAACTTGCTTGAAGTTCAACTGCTTGCAGCTGATCACGCAAATCCATTTAATGCTATTATCACAGCTGCCATGACAGCGCAAGGTGCTGCTACCGTAGCGGTTGGTGTGAAAACTAAAAATCCTAAACTAAAAGCACTTTCATTCTCAGCTGCTTTATCTGCCTTCCTTGGTATTACCGAGCCTGCGATCTTTGGGGTTAACTTACGTTATCGTAAACCATTCTTCCTTTCATTGATTGGTGGTGCTATTGGTGGTGGATTAGCTTCACTTCTTGGACTTGCTGGTACAGGAAATGGTATCACAATTATTCCAGGGACACTCCTTTACATTGGTAATGGACAACTCTTACAATACATTTTAATGGTAGCTGTATCGTTTGCTCTTGGATTTGCTCTTACTTACATGTTTGGTTTTGAAGATGAACAAGATGAATGGCAAGATCAAATGACAGATGTTCTTTCTAAAGCTACAATCCCAAGTGTTGCATTGCGAGTGGCTCTTGATAAAGAAAATAACGAAACGGAAAAATTAGTTGAAGAAGAAACAACTGGAACTGTTCCAGAAACTCTTCAAGATGAAACGATTATCTCTCCAATCGTTGGACAAGCGGTTGCTTTAGAAAATGTGAATGACCCTGTCTTCTCAAGCGGTGCGATGGGGCAAGGGATTGCAGTGAAGCCATCTGAAGGTGTTGTTTATGCTCCTGCAGATGCAGAAGTAACCATTGCTTTTGCAACTGGACATGCTTTCGGCTTGAAGACAGCCAATGGTGCTGAAGTTTTGATCCACGTTGGGATTGATACAGTTTCAATGAACGGTGAAGGATTTGATCAGAAAGTTGCTCAAGGTGACAAGGTTAAAGCTGGAGATGTTCTTGGAACATTTGATTCTGCTAAAATTGCAGCAGCTGGTCTGGATGATACAACAATGGTCATCGTCACAAACACAGCTGATTATGCTTCAGTAACTCCAGTAGCTACTGGTGCAGTTGCCAAAGGCGATGCGATTATTGAAGTAAAAGCATAATCTAAAATAGGATTACTCAAGGACTGGTTAGGGCTTCCTCCAGTCCTTGAATTTTGTTTGGAGGTGAGGCTTGGAATAAAAAAGCCGCTCACCTAATGTTTAAACATAAATAAGAGTAGTTTTTTCTATAAGGAATAGAAGTGTACCGTTTCCCTTTGTGATATAATAGAAAAAAAACAGAATTGAAAAAGAGGTTTGATATGACTAAATTATATGGAAGTCTTGAAGCTGGTGGAACAAAGTTTGTTTGTGCTGTAGGTGACGAAAATAATAACGTCATTGAAAAGACACAGTTTCCAACAACAACCCCTATTGAAACCCTTGATAAATGTATTGAGTTTTTCTCTAAATTTGAAAGCCTTGCTGGTTTAGCGATTGGTTCATTTGGACCGATTGATATTGATAAAAATTCAAAAACATATGGTTTTATTACAACAACTCCCAAACCCCATTGGGCGAATATTGATGTGGTAGGGGCTTTCCGTCGTGCATTAAATGTACCGATTTACTTTACAACGGACGTAAATAGCTCGGCATATGGTGAAGTTGTCGCTCGTAATAATGCGGGTGCTCGGATTGAAAACCTAGTCTACTATACAATTGGTACAGGGATTGGTGCAGGTGTCATTCAGCGTGGTGAATTCATTGGTGGAGTGGGACATCCTGAAATGGGCCATTACTATGTTGCTAAACACCCAATGGATGTTGAAAAAGAATTTAATGGTGTGTGCCCATTCCACAGAGGCTGTTTAGAGGGTCTTGCGGCTGGTCCAAGCCTGGAAGCTCGTACTGGTATTCGTGGGGAAAATATCGAACTCAATAGCTCTGTATGGGATATCCAAGCCTACTATATTGCTCAAGCTGCTGTCAATGCTACTGTAACCTTCCGCCCAGATGTGATTGTATTTGGTGGAGGAGTGATGGCACAACAGCACATGTTGGATCGCGTTCGTGAAAAATTCACAGTATTATTGAACGGCTACTTACCAGTTCCAGATGTTCGTGACTACATCGTGACTCCTGCGGTGGCTGGAAATGGTTCAGCAACCTTGGGTAACTTTGTCTTAGCAAAACAAGTCGGCAAAAAAGACTAATCAGGTAAGGCTGAAACAACAGAAAGTATCAAAATGTTAGGGGAGGGAGTTCTTCGTCGGGAAGATGGATGAATGACCTTCTCTTTTTTAAGCAAGAGAGGAGAAATGATGGAAAAAGCCATTATGAAGGATCCCTTCTTTTTGAGTCAAGTATCTGAAGAAGCGACAAAAGAGGATTTATATCTGGCGCAAGACTTACAAGATACCTTACGAGCTCACCAAGATTCCTGTGTTGGCATGGCGGCTAATATGATTGGTGTACGCAAGCGAGTGATCATTATCCAATTTGGTTTGATGCCCTTGGTTCTCTTTAACCCTGTTCTAGTCAAGAAAGAAGGAGTTTATGAGACAGAAGAGGGGTGCCTTTCTTTGGCAGGGAGCCGAAAAACGAGCCGCCTTGAAAAGATTCAAGTCTCCTACCGCGACATGAATTGGAAGCCTCAGCTCATAAGCTTAGAAGGTTTTGCGGCCCAAATTTGCCAGCATGAGCTAGATCACCTGGAAGGGATTTTGATATAGGTCCAGTTGCTGCTTGTTAAGGAATCGATCGAAGAGAAATTGTTGATGAAAAAAGAATATTTGTTCTATGAACGGGTTAGACCATTTTTGGTGTCCCATCCCTATTATCTTTCTTTATTAAAGTGGGTCAACCGCCTCGTCACCCTCCTGATGCCACTCCTTTATGTTTATGTTCTTTGGGCAGCTTATCTTAAAGCTTCCGAGATTTGGGTTGTTCTTGCCTATCTGTTGGTTCCGGCGTCTGGCTTTATGTTACTGAGTGTCATTCGAAAAGAAATCAATTGGCCCCGTCCTTATGAGCTTGGCGCGTTTCCGCCTCTTTTAGAGAGAGAAGGCAAGGGGAGTTCCATGCCAAGTCGTCATGTCTTTTCTGCAGCGATTATTTCTATAGTAGCTTGGGGCGTAAATCCTATCCTATCTATCCTTGGCCTGTCCTTGGCTCTTCTATTGGCAGGAGTTCGTGTTCTGGCTGGACTTCATTTTGTCCGTGATGTTGTGGTCGGATTTGTCGTTGCACTCCTATGGGGAATCGTCAGTTTTTCTCTATTAGGAATTTTCTGATAGAGGTTGGATGGGAGAAGTTTTTGAATGTAGACAAACTAGTGTTTTACATAAAACAGTTAGATGATTACCAAAAAATGACTTTTATTGTTTAGTTATTTAAGAAGATAAAAACTTTCCGCTGTGAGAAAATGCCTGAAACATAATTGTTTCAGGCATTCGGAATTATTGAGACCTTAGGCTCAATAATTAGTCATGGAACTTCCTGGATTGCTGAAATCATCCACTGGATAATTTCACCGAACGTCCGTACTCACCTAAGGAAAGTTTTTCTGAAGACTTTATCTTAAATCTGAAACTGCCTAACTTAGTTAGGCAGTTTTAATTATGTGAGATTTGGTGTTGGAATTTTTGGAAAAATCGTTCGCGTTCTTCTATAATAGCTGGACTAGGGTTTTTGAGGGAAGTTAATAAATCAACCAAGTCAGGTGTGACTTCTCGAATCAGCTCTCCCAGTGACCAAATGGCGGTTGCAATATGAATCTGGTTTTGCGAGGTTTCGATAATTTCTAACAGTTTAGGAATGGCAGACCGGTCGTTAGCATTGGCCAATGCAATGATGGCATTGCGCTGAAGGATATTTTTCCCCCGCCAACTACCAGCGACCATTCCGAATTTTTCTTTGAATTGTCCATTGGATAGCTCGATAAAGGGGATTAATTCTGGGTGAGCGAGTTCCGGATCAATGTCAGTGGCTAGTGGATTATCCAAACCACGGTTGTAGGGACAACAGATTTGACAGATATCACAGCCGTAGATGACCGTTTTAATCTTTTTACGGAATTCCATATCCATCATCCCCTTGTCTTGGGTCTGAAAGGAAAGGCAACGTCGGGCATTCATAGAGCCATCTCCGATTAAACAAGAAGTCGGGCAGGCTTCTACACAGCGGTTACAATCTCCGCAACCATAGTCAACGGCTTGATCGGGTTCAATCTCTAGGTTGGTGATAAGCTCCCCTAAAAACATATAAGAACCGTATTCTTTCGAGATGACGAGGCCGTTCTTTCCGATAAAGCCAATCCCAGCTCGTTGAGCAACCGCGGTATCCACTAAGGCACCGGTATCCACCATGCCTTTGTATTCGAAGTCGGCGGTCAATTCTTCAATCCCTCGTGCTAGGCGGTCTAATTTATCCTGCAAGACATAGTGATAATCAAGGCCCCAGCTATTGGGGGTGAATTTTCCGCGTTTATAGGCCGTCTTCTGAGGTTGTTGTTTTAACTTGTGGGGATAGGCGACGGCAATGGAGATAATCGTTTTAGCAGAAGCTAAACTTAAGCGTGGTTGAATTCGTTCTTCAATATTTTTGTGCTCAAAACCAGAATTTCGGCCTTCTTCCACAGCTAGGCGGAGGGATTTTTCTAAATAGGAAAAATCATCCGCAGTGGTAAAGCCGATTTTTGAAATACCAATGGAGTGAGCCAATTCGATAATGGATTCTTTGAGGTTCATATTCCTATTATAGCGGAAAGCCGGTAAAAATGCGAAAAACGTGCAAAAAATTAAAAAGAGGCTAAAGAGCTTGGCAGGGCTTTCAAAAAAGAGTGGAATTTGGTATAATAAGGTATTGAATACAAGGATATATGGAGGCAGGTATGTCACAACCGCTATTTTTGCAATCAGTTATGCAGGAAAAGATTTGGGGTGGAACTAGATTACGAGATGAGTTTGGCTATGAAATCCCGAGCGATCATGTAGGTGAATACTGGGCTATTTCGGCCCATCCACATGGTGTTTCTGTTGTTAAGAACGGACCTTATGCTGGAATGGGCTTAGACCAACTATATGCTGAGCATCGCGAATTGTTTGGGAATCGACCAGAACCGGTCTTTCCTTTGTTGACAAAGATTCTAGATGCTAATGACTGGCTCAGTGTTCAGGTTCACCCAGATGATGCCTATGGAATGGAGCATGAAGGAGAACTTGGGAAAACTGAATGCTGGTACATTATTGCCGCTGATGAAGGGGCAGAAATTATCTATGGTCACCACGCCCAGTCTAAGGAAGAATTGCGCCAAATGATCGAAGCCAAAGAATGGGATGATCTTTTAGCGCGGGTTCCTGTGAAAGCGGGAGATTTCTTCTATGTGCCAAGTGGTACCATGCATGCCATCGGTTCGGGTATCTTAATCTTGGAAACCCAGCAATCGAGCGATACAACTTATCGAGTTTACGACTTTGATCGCAAAGATGATCAAGGAAATTTACGTGAGTTGCACATTGAACAGTCCATTGATGTGCTGAACTTAGGGGCTCCAGCGAATAGCCGACCGGTTGAGGAAAAAGTCGATCACTTGTCGTCTACTTTGTTAGTGGCCAATGACTTCTTTGGGGTTCACAAGTGGGTAGTCAATGGGGAAGTTCGATTTGAAAAGACCCATGATTATAGCTTGTTGAGCGTTCTCTCAGGGCAAGGAAGCCTTCAGGTGGATGGGGTAGATTATCCGATTGGAAAAGGAGACCACTTTATCTTAACGAGCGATGTTGAATCTTGGACTTTGGAAGGGCAAGATTTAGAATTGATCGTGAGTCATCCATAAAAAAGAAAGGGTTTGAGTTAAAAGCTGTGGACAACTCAACCCTTTTTTATCTGAAAACTATTTTTATGTTAAGTCTTGACTCTGACCTAAGGGGAGGGATTATACTATCTTTGTAAGGAGGAAATCATGTACCATATCAAAGAAGCTGCAGAGCTGTCGGGTGTCTCTGTCAAGACCTTGCACCACTATGACAAGATAGGACTTCTCGTCCCTGTGAAATCTGAAAATGGCTATCGAACATACAGTCAAGAAGATTTAGAACGATTACAGGTGATTCTCTACTACAAATATCTAGGATTTTCCTTAGTGCAAATAGTAGAACTCTTAGCGGAAGAAAAATCTAACTTATTGCCCCATTTGACCAAACAGTTGGACTTTTTGACTCAAGAAAGGCAACGCCTGGATACCTTGATTTCCACCTTGCAAAAAACCATTCAGGAACAAAAAGGAGAAAGAAAAATGACCATTGAGGAAAAATTTACTGGATTTAGCTACCAAGATACTAAAAAATACCATCAAGAGGCGGTAGATAAGTACGGTCAAGAAGTCATGGACCAAGCGCTTGAACGCCAAAAAGGTCGAGAAGAGGAGGCGACAAGAGCCTTTAATCAAGTCTTCCAAGTCTTGGCGAAAAACATCCAGGCTGGTTTGCCAGTAACAGCATCGGAAAACCAAGAAGAAGCCGCCAAACTTTTAGACGCGATTCGAACGTATGGATTTGACTGCTCTATAGAGGTTTTTGGCCATATCGGCAAAGGCTATGTCTATAATCCAGAATTCAAGGAAAACATCGACAAGTTTGGAGTTGGCACAGCCCAGTACACTTCGGATGTCATTGCCTTTTATGTCGAAAATCAAGCAAAATAAAAAAGTGAGAGTAGGACAGAAATCGGTATTTCGTTAGAATTCGATTTCGTCGTCCCACCTCCGCACAAGTTGAGTAGGGCTGTAAAAGCTGATGAAATCAGCGTAGTAGAGCCCACTCAACCACTGCGTCTTGCTCGACAATCCAAAAATAATTGAGAGGCTAGGATTTTTGTCCCAGCCTCGTTTTTTGCTTGGATCAATTTGAAAAGAAGCCGACCGATCTAAGAGAGGTTGAATGAATGAACGCAATGAAAACTTTATGAAAATTTCATAATTTCGGTTGACAGTCTTGAAAAAAAGGAGTAGAATAGCCCCTGTTTTATGAAAAAGAGGCAGGGAATTCCCGGCCTCATAATCTTTTTTCAAGGAGTTTTTTATGTTTTCAACATTGAAAAAATGGTTCATTGGCCGTCCGTTGAAATCTGGTGCAGAAGGTGAAGGCGGATTGCTAGGGAAAATGCAGGCCTTGGCCATGCTCTCTAGTGACGCGCTTTCTTCTATTGCCTATGGTCCAGAGCAAGTCATACTGGTCTTGATGACTGTATCAGCAGGAGCTATTTGGTGGTCCATTCCAATTGGGATTGTGGTCTTGGTTCTCCTAGCTAGTTTAACGATTTCTTATCGCCAGGTCATTCATGCCTACCCTCAAGGGGGAGGGGCCTATATGGTGACTACGGAGAACTTGTCTCCCAAAGCAGGGTTGATCGCTGGAGGGAGCCTCTTGGTCGACTACATGCTGACAGTAGCGGTATCTGTTTCTTCCGGTGCAGATGCTATCACGTCAGCGATTCCCTCTCTTCATCCTTATAATCTTCACATTTCCATTTTGTTGGTCTTGCTTTTGATGCTGATGAACCTTCGGGGACTGCGCGAATCGGCCACATCCTTGATGAGTCCGGTCTACCTGTTCATCGTCAGTACCATTGCCTTAATCGGCTATGGCGTGATCCAAATTTTGACAGGGCATTTGGCCTATAACGCGACTGCGCATGTTGGCCAAACTATTTCAGGGGTTAGCATTATTCTCTTGTTGCGGGCCTTTACGAGTGGATCCGCTTCCCTAACAGGGGTTGAAGCCATCTCCAATTCGGTTCCCTTTTTTAAGAAACCAAAAGCAAAGAACGCTGCCTCTACTTTGACCATTATGGCTTTGATTTTGGGGATCATGTTTGCAGGGATTACCTTCCTCAATTACTGGGTGGGTGTCGTTCCAGCAAAAGGGGTGACAACTCTAGCCCAAATGGCCCAAGCCATCTTAGGGAATTCCCCAGTCGGACAAGCCTTCTTTTACGTCTTCCAATTATCAACAGCCTTGATCTTGGCAGTTGCGGCTAATACCGGTTTCTCAGCCTTTCCAATGTTGGCCTTTAACATGGCTAAAAATAAATACATGCCACACATGTATATGGAAAAAGGGGATCGTCTGGGCTATTCTAATGGGATTTTGACCTTGGCGATTGGTGCCATCGTCTTGCTCTTGATTTTTGATGGGCAAACAGAAAGCTTGATTCCGCTTTATACCATTGGGGTCTTCATTCCTTTTGCCCTTTCTCAAACAGGGATGGTGATCCACTGGAAACGCCAATATCAAAAAGGATTTCTTAAGTATTCCCTTGCCAATATCCTGGGGGCAGCCATCTGTTATGGGATTGTCTTGATCCTCTTATTATTCCGTTTGGGTGAGATCTGGCCCTTCTTCCCTATTATTGGTCTCTTGCTTTGGATGTTCTTGAGCATCCGTAATCACTATGATAAAGTTGCGGCCCAATTGCGCTTGGGAGGTCAGATCGAAAAGACAAGTTATGCGGGCAATACCGTGATTGTCCTTGTTGGGAATGTCACTCAGGTAAGTGTGGGAGCTATGAGTTATGCAAATAGTCTAGGAAACGATGTTATAGCGATGCACGTCTCAACGGAAGAAACCAAGGTCAAGGATGCTGAGGTAGCAGAAGAATTTAAGCATTATTTCCCTCATATTCGCTTTGAAAATGTCATGACGAGTTACCGGGATATTATCCAGCCAACGGTTGAATTTGTCTCAAAAGTAGCTGAGGAGGCCAAGGAAAAAGGCAACACCGTCACAGTCTTAGTTCCTCAATTCATCCCTAAAAAACATTGGCAAAATATTCTCCACAACCAAATGAGTTTGAAATTGAAGTATGCCCTTCGTTGGCATGAAGAAGTGGTTGTGGCAAGCTATTCTTACCATTTGTCTGAATAGCTACCGCATAAAGAAGAGATGTCTACTATAGAGGTGATTCGGATTAAAAACAAAGTTTTAGTAGATGATTGAATAATTCTAACGAGTATAATTTTTATAGAATTTATTAGATTTGTATCAATGAACAGTTTGTCTCCACTTTCAGATGTCTGCTTGAGCAGGCATCTTTTTGAATTTTCTCACACGAAAAACCCACTCGAAAGTCTTGTAAGATACAGCCTTTATCTTGAAAAAATATTTAAAAAATGCTATAATAAAAAGAACGTTTAAAATTTAAGAAATTTGAAAAGTAAGGAAACTAATGGCTAATTTATTAAAAACAATTATCGAAAATGATAAAGGTGAATTAAGACGATTGGAAAAGATGGCAGACAAGGTCTTCTCATACGAAGATAAAATGGCTGCCTTGTCAGATGATGAACTGAAAGCGAAAACAGAAGAGTTCAAGCAACGCTATCAAGATGGCGAATCATTGGATGATCTCCTCTATGAAGCTTTTGCGGTAGTTCGCGAAGGTGCCAAGCGTGTCTTGGGCTTGTTCCCTTATAAAGTACAGGTCATGGGTGGGATTGTTCTTCACCATGGTGACGTTCCAGAAATGCGTACAGGGGAAGGGAAAACCTTGACTGCGACCATGCCGGTATATTTGAATGCCCTATCTGGTAAAGGAGTTCACGTTGTCACTGTCAACGAATACCTGACAGAACGTGACGCGACAGAGATGGGGGAATTGTACTCATGGCTAGGTCTTTCAGTTGGGATTAACTTGGCTGCGAAATCACCGTCTGAAAAACAAGAAGCTTACGCTTGTGATATCACCTATTCAACCAACGCGGAAATCGGTTTCGACTACTTGCGTGATAACATGGTTGTTCGTGCTGAAAACATGGTACAACGTCCTTTAAACTACGCCTTGGTCGATGAGGTAGACTCCATCTTAATCGATGAAGCCCGTACGCCATTGATTGTCTCAGGTCAGACTTCTACAGAAACTAGCCAACTTTATCACATGGCGGATGCCTTTGTGAAATCTTTGGAGGAAGAAGACTACATTATTGATGTCCCTTCAAAAACCATTGGTTTGTCAGATTCTGGGATTGATAAGGCTGAAAGCTACTTTAAGCTTGAAAACTTGTATGACATTGAAAATGTTGCTTTGACACACTACATTGACAATGCCCTCCGTGCCAACTACATCATGATTTTGGATATCGACTATGTGGTCAGTGAGGATCAAGAAATCTTGATCGTCGATCAATTTACAGGTCGTACCATGGAAGGTCGTCGTTATTCAGACGGCTTGCACCAAGCGATTGAGGCTAAAGAAGGTGTACCAGTACAAGAAGAAACCAAAACATCCGCTTCTATTACTTACCAAAACTTGTTCCGGATGTACAAGAAACTTTCAGGGATGACAGGTACTGGTAAGACAGAAGAAGAAGAATTCCGTGAAATCTACAACATTCGCGTTATTCCAATTCCAACTAACCGTCCGATTGCTCGTATCGACCATCCAGACCTTCTCTACCCAAGCTTGAAATCGAAGTTTAAAGCTGTAGTAGAAGATGTAAAAGCTCGCTATGAAAAAGGACAACCAGTCTTGGTGGGTACCGTTGCCGTTGAAACCAGTGACTACCTATCTAGTCTCTTGGTTGAAGCGGGCGTTCCTCACGAAGTCTTGAATGCGAAAAACCACTACAAAGAAGCACAAATCATCATGAACGCTGGTCAACGTGGTGCCGTTACGATCGCGACCAACATGGCCGGACGTGGTACCGATATCAAGCTCGGCGAAGGAGTTCGTGAACTCGGTGGACTTTGTGTCATTGGTACAGAGCGTCATGAAAGCCGTCGTATTGATAACCAGTTGCGTGGACGTTCTGGACGTCAAGGAGATCCAGGTGAATCTCAATTCTACCTTTCTCTTGAAGATGAGTTGATGCGTCGTTTCGGTTCAGAGCGCATCAAGGCCTTACTAGACCGTTTCAAACTAAGCGAAGAAGAATCTGTTATCAGATCCAACATGTTTACACGCCAAGTTGAAGCAGCTCAAAAACGAGTGGAAGGGAACAACTATGACACTCGTAAGCAAGTCCTTCAGTATGATGATGTTATGCGGGAACAACGCGAGATTATCTACTCTCAACGCTATGATGTTATTACAGCGGATCGTGATTTAGCTCCAGAAATCAAGGCCATGATCAAACGGACCATTAAACGGATCGTTGAAGGAGCAAGTCACTCAAGCAAGGAAGAACGGATCGAAGCTATTCTGAACTTTGCCAAATACAATTTGGTCCCTGAAGATACGATTTCAGAGAGCGATATTGAAGGCAAATCGGATAAAGATGTGATTGATTACTTGTATAAACGCGCTGAAGAGGTTTATGAAAACCAAGTAGCGAAACTACGTGATGAAGAAGCAGTCAGAGAATTCCAAAAGGTCTTGATCCTTCGTGTTGTGGATAGCAAATGGACCGATCATATCGATGCTTTAGATCAATTGCGTAATGCTGTCGGTCTTCGTGGCTATGCACAAAACAATCCTGTAGTTGAATACCAATCTGAAGGATTCCGTATGTTCAACGATATGATTGGTTCTATCGAGTTTGATGTGACTCGTTTGATGATGAAAGCTCAAATTCATGAACAAGAGCGTCCACGTACAGAACACAGTATTTCAACGACAGCGACTCGCAACATTGCCGCTCAAAAAACTGATTTACCAGAAGATCTTGATTTGAGTCAAATCAAACGCAATGATATTTGTCCATGTGGATCTGGTAAGAAATTTAAAAACTGTCACGGTAAAAAACTCTAATCGTATGAAAGGATTTACCTATGTCTTTTACAGCTACTAGCCCAATCATTGATGAAACAACGGTGACTTCTCTTTATCGCTTAGAAGGGGAACATTTGGCTCGCAAAGAAGCGCGTGATCGTGAACTAACCTCTATTTTAAAGGGGGAAGACAAGCGGATCTTGCTTGTGATGGGACCATGCTCATCAGATAATGAGGAAGCGGTGATGGAATATGCTCGTCGACTTGCGGCCCTTCAAGAAGAAGTCAAAGATCGGGTCTTCATTGTGATGCGGGTCTATACTGCTAAGCCTCGGACCAATGGTGATGGCTATAAAGGCTTGATGCATCAGCCTGATACTGCTTCAGAACCAAGTTTTGTAGCTGGTTTAAAGGCTGTTCGTCGCTTGCATCATCGAGTGATTACAGAAACCGGATTGACAACAGCAGACGAATTGTTGTATCCAGAGACCTACCCATTTGTTGAGGATTTACTTTCCTATGTTGCTATTGGGGCACGTTCTGTAGAAGATCAAGGCCATCGATTTGTAGCGAGTGGAATTTCAGTCCCAACTGGATTGAAAAATCCGACATCTGGAAATCTGTCTGTCATGTTTAATGCGATTTATGCTGCACAGCATGGGCATAATTTCTTCTATAATGGTCGTTCTGTGGAGACAAGCGGAAATCCATTCGGACACGCTATTCTGCGTGGGGCCTTAGATGCGAATGGGAAAAATATTCCAAACTACCACTATGAAGATCTGTTAGAAGCTGCGCATCGCTACCAAGCCTTGGGATTGCAACATCCATTTATCCTGGTTGATACCAATCATGATAATTCAGGGAAAAAATTTGCTGAGCAGATTCGCATTGTCAGAGAAACCCTTACAAATCGTAGCTGGAATCCAATTATCCATGATGTTGTCCGTGGATTTATGATTGAATCTTATATAGAGGACGGTCGTCAAGATCAACCAGAAGTATTTGGTCAATCGATCACAGACCCATGCTTGGGTTGGGAAAAGACAGAAAGCTTAGTACGAGAAATTTATCAGTATGTAGCTGAATAAGAGGAGAGGGCTGGAGAAAACATTCTCAGCCCTTTCCTTCTTAAATAGAGTTGCTGATAGAGAATCATTAAAGAGGAAAAGATATGATTGTTGGACATGGGATAGATATCGAATCGATCCAATCCATTGAACAAGCCTACCAGAGACATCCGAGATTTGCTTCCAAGGTATTGACAGAGACGGAACGAGAACGGTTCGACCAATTATCTGGAAAACGGAAAATGGAGTACCTGGCAGGTCGATGGTCTGCCAAAGAAGCCTTTTCCAAGGCTTGGGGAACAGGAATTGGTCCAGTAGGATTTCAGGATTTGGAAATTCTAACCAATCAAAAAGGAGCGCCCTATTTTTCAAAAGCTCCTTTTAGTGGAAAGATTTGGGTATCGATTAGTCACTCAGGCGATTTAGTTTCGACCAGTGTCATTTTGGAGGAAAGAAATGAAAGCTAGTATACATAGACCAACGCGAGCATATGTGGATGTAGAGGCTATTGCCTATAATGTTCAACAAATACAAGCCCATATTCGGAAAGAGACCTTGACTTTTGCAGTTGTCAAGGCTAATGCCTACGGCCATGGGGTTGTCCCAGTGGTAGAACGTTTATTGCCACTAGTAGATGCTTTTTGTGTCTCCAACCTAGATGAAGCCTTGGAAGTTCGCCAAGTAGCAGGTGAAAAGCCGATTTTAATTTTGGGTGTTGCACCAGTGGAACACGTTGCGATCGCCATCAAAGAGGGAATTCGCTATACAGTGGCTAGTCTCGAGTGGTTGAAAGCTTTGTTAGCTAAAAAGACTGATTTGAGTGGGTTGAAGGTTCATATAAAAGTGGATTCAGGAATGGGACGAATTGGTTTCCGTTCAGCAGAAGACCTGCAAGAAGCCATGATTTTATTAAGAGACCATGGAGCAGAAGTGGAAGGGATCTTTACTCATTTTGCAACAGCTGATGAGAAAGATGACCGCCATTTTCAAAACCAATTGCAACGATTTAAGAGCTTACTGGAGCTCTTGCCCTTTACTCCGAAAATCGTTCATGCTAGCAATTCAGCAACGACTTTATGGCATGCTGATACCATTTTTAATGCTGTCCGACTGGGCGATGTCATGTATGGCCTCAATCCAAGTGGAAGAGAGTTAGAACTACCTTACAATATCCGTCCTGCTTTAAGTTTGGAAACAGAATTGGTGCATGTCAAGCCACTAGAGGTGGGGCAGACAGTTGGCTATGGAGCGACCTATCAGACTACTGAGGAAGAGTGGATTGGGACGATTCCGATTGGCTATGCAGATGGCTGGACTAGAGATATGCAAGGTTTTCATGTCCTTATTGATGGTCAATTCTGTCCAATTGTCGGTCGCGTATCCATGGACCAAATCACCATTCGCCTACCCAAGGCCTATCCGATTGGGACCAAGGTGGTATTGATCGGATCGGATGGTAATCTAGCTATCACGGCAACGGATGTAGCAGCCTATAGAGGCACGATCAACTATGAGGTGGTTTGTGTCTTGAGCGATCGCGTACCAAGAGTTTATCGTCCAACAAAGGAAGTCAGTGGGAAGTAAGCTGTTTAAGTTTTCCTAGCTTCCTTTCATAAAAAGTTCGAGATGAAAGAGGTTGATGACGGAGGTCCCAGCCTCCTTTCTTATCTAGGAGGAATGAATGAACTTACACCAACCACTCTCTGTCTTACCAGGAATTGGACCAAAATCAGCAGAGAAATACAAGAAATTGGGAATCGAAACGGTTGAAGATCTCTTGCTCTACTTTCCATTTCGATATGAAGATTTTAAATCAAAAAATGTTTTAGACTTGGAAGATGGAGAAAAAGCGGTCGTTTCTGGACTTGTCGCAACTCCAGCCAATGTTCAATATTACGGCTACAAACGCAACCGTCTTCGCTTCACCATTAAACAAGGGGAGCTGGTGTTAGCAGTTAGTTTCTTTAACCAGCCCTATCTAGCGGACAAGATTGAACTGGGGCAAACGGTGGCTGTCTTTGGTAAATGGGACAAGGCCAAGGGAGCCTTGACAGGGATGAAGCTACTCGCGCAAGTCGAAGATGACCTTCAACCGGTCTACCGCTTGGCTCAAGGGGTGAGTCAGTCTGCTCTAGTGAAGGTTATCAAAACAGCTTTTGAAGCAGGCTTGGACCAACTATTAGAAGAAAATTTACCCCAAGTCCTAATGGACAAGTATCAGTTGCTTTCTCGCAGACAAGCGGTCAGGGCTATGCATTTTCCCAAGGATCTTAAGGAATACAAGCAGGCCCTGAGACGAGTGAAATTTGAAGAACTGCTCTTTTTCCAATTGCAACTGCAGGTCTTGAAGGAAGAAAATCGTTCTGTCGGGCAGGGAATCGTACTGGATTGGGATGAGAAGAAGTTAAAAGCTCTTCAAGCCAGTCTTCCCTTTGCTTTGACAGAGGCCCAGGAGAGAAGCCTGAAGGAAATTCTTACAGATATGTGCTCTCCTTACCATATGAATCGTCTCTTGCAAGGGGATGTTGGAAGTGGAAAAACTGTCGTTGCTGGACTAGCCATGTATGCTGCTGTGACAGCTGGCAAGCAAGCAGCTTTGATGGTACCGACAGAAATTTTGGCCGAGCAGCATTTACAAAGTTTGACCTCTCTTTTTCCTAATCTTAGAATCCTTCTTTTGACAGGAAGTCTAAAAGCTGCGGAGAGACGAGAACGGTTGGAGTTGATTAAGACAGGTCAAGTAGACCTGATTGTGGGAACCCATGCCTTGATTCAAGAAGGAGTTCATTTTCATGATTTAGGCTTGGTCATTATTGATGAGCAGCACCGCTTTGGTGTGGCCCAAAGACGGATCCTGCGTGAAAAGGGCCAAAATCCTGATGTCTTGATGATGACAGCGACCCCAATTCCTCGGACCCTGGCAATCACTGCTTTTGGAGATATGGATGTTTCCATCATCGACCAAATGCCAGCTGGTCGAAAAGAAATCATCACCCGATGGGTCAAGCACCAACAGTTAAACTTGGTTTTGGACTGGTTGGTTAAAGAAATTCAAAAAGGTTCCCAAGCCTATGTTATTTCTCCTTTGATTGAAGAATCTGAAGCCTTGGACCTCAAAAACGCTATTGCCTTAGAGGAAGAATTGATTGCTTACTTCGGGGATCGTGCCCGTATTGCCCTCCTCCATGGTAAGATGAAGGGGGAAGAAAAAGAGGCCATTATGCAGGCCTTTAAGCGAGGAGAAATTGACTTACTAGTTTCTACAACTGTTATCGAGGTTGGAGTTAATGTTCCCAATGCCACCGTCATGATTATCATGGATGCAGACCGCTTTGGATTGAGCCAATTGCACCAGCTGAGAGGTCGGGTAGGACGTGGTGATAAGCAGTCTTACGCAGTATTAGTTGCCAATCCTAAAACAGAATCAGGCAAGCGTCGAATGAAAATCATGACCGAAACAACCAATGGGTTTGTCTTGGCAGAAGAAGACCTCAAGCTACGAGGCTCTGGAGAAATCTTTGGAACGCGTCAATCAGGTATACCAGAATTTCAAGTGGCCAACCTCATTGAAGATTATCCGATTTTAGAGGAAGCGCGAAAGGTAGCTGTTCAAGTGGTGACAACTCCTAATTGGCGAGAGCATCCAGACTGGCACTGTCTGTCTCTACATTTGGAACAGAAAGAACACCTGGATTAAGAAGTGATAAGAAAAAGAGGCTGGGACAAAAGTCCTAGCCTCTCAATTGTCTTTGGATTGTCGAGCAACACGCAGTGGTTGAGTGGGCATTTCATCAGCTTTTACAGCCCTACTCAATTGTGCGGAGGTGGGACGACGAAATCGAATTCTAACGAATTACCGATTTCTGTCCCACTCTCTTTTTATCTTTTTTTAAGTTTGTGGACCTATAATCGTAAAAAACAGAAAAGAGGTCCTAGCTATGCGAACCATGTTGAAATTTATTTTGTCAGTCATTATCTCAGTCCATCAAAGCTATTTTTAAATTCAAAAGGCGGATGTATCAACCATCACGCCTTCTATTCTTATTTTAACCTTCCATATAATCTCTTAATTCTTTATCTTTTAAGCCAGCATTGATTGCGATCAAGAGTTTTAGCCGAGCCTTGGCGGCATTGAGCTCTTTGACAAAGAAGATGCCATGTTGGTGAAGTTGAACTCCGCCACCGTCGTAGGCATAAACTGGTTCCGCAATCCCATTGAAGCAACGAGAAACTAAAGCAATGGGAAGACCGGCTTCCTGAAATTCAAAGAGTTTTTCCGCAACCTCCCTAGGAAGATTTCCTGCTCCAAAGGCTTCGATAATTAAGCCATCCATTTGTCGGACATTTAGCATATCAAGAAGGTCAGTCTTCATGCCAGCATAGGCGGAAACAATGGGGACGACTCCCTTAATCTCTTGCAAATCAAATCGAACACGAGGTTCAGCTGTTTTGAAATAGAGAACTTCTTTTTTCATGACCAAGCCTAGAGGACCGTGAGTTGGTGTTTGAAAAGTACTGACATTGGTGGTATGGGTTTTGGTCACGTACTTGGCTGCATGGACTTCATCATTCATCACGACTAAGACACCCTTGTCTTGTGACTTGGGATCTGCTGCCACTCGGATGGCAGTCAGATAGTTATAGACGCCGTCGCTTCCTAATTCATTGGAGCTTCTCATGGCTCCTGTCAGGACTACCGAAATGGTTGGCAAGTCCATGGTATCTAAGAAGTAGGCTGTTTCTTCAAGAGTATCGGTACCATGGGTAATGACAATCCCATCATACTGGGAAGCCTCTTTCTGAATCTTATGATAGAGCTGCAACATATGCTGAGGAGTTACATGAGGGCTAGGTAGATTTAAAAAATCTTCTGAAGTAAGCTCAATTCCTGCCAGTGACAGATCAACATGGTTCATAGGATTGGATGAATTGGTCACGACAGCTCCAGAGGCATCCGCCTGCATGGAGATGGTCCCTCCTGTATGAAGGGCCAAAATTTTCTTAATCATGTGTGTCTCCTTGGAATGTGTGTTATAATTTATTGTATCATAAAAAGGAAAGAAAGCAGTTATCATGGAAATAAAAGCGGTCTTTTTTGACATTGACGGAACTTTGGTCAATGATAGTCGAATGGTCTTGAAGTCAACTGAAAAAGCCATTCGCGCCTTAAAGGAACAAGGAATTTTTGTTGGTTTGGCAACGGGGCGCGGACCATTCTTTGTCCGTCCTTTTATAGAGCGCTATGACTTTGATTTTGCGGTTACCTATAATGGTCAGTATATTTTTACCAAGGATAAGGTCTTATCTGCTTCTCCAATTGATAAGAAGAATCTGCATGACTTAATTGACTACGCAAAAAAACATCGCATCGAAATCGCCTTAGGGACAGAAGATGGAGTTGAAGGCTCTCGCATTATGAGTTTTGGTCTGAGTCCGATTTCTCTATGGTCTGCACGATTTGTACCAAAAGGCTTTTCGAAGGCAGTGAGTCAGGGCTTCAACAAGGTGGTTAGCAAGGCTGTCCCTCAGGATCAAAAGCAACTGCTACAAATTGCCCAAGGACCGGTTTATCAGGTTCTCTTATTAGCTAGTCCTAAAGACACTCAAAAAGTTGAGCAAGCTTTTCCTGAATTAAAATTTACGCGTTCCAGCCCCTTTGCGGCGGACGTTATCAATCCAGACAACTCAAAATTGGAAGGGATTCGGATCGTAGGAGAAGAATTTGGATTTTCAATGGACCAGGTGATGGCCTTTGGAGATTCAGATAATGACTTGGAAATGCTCTCGGGTGTTGGCTTATCGATTGCGATGGGCAATGGAACCAGCAGGGTCAAAGAAGTAGCTCAGCATACGACGACCAGTAATACCAAAGACGGGATCCAAAAAGCGCTGGAACATTTTGGCATTATCACGGATCAGTCACTGTTTGTTAGTCGCGACGATCACTTTAATAAGGTCAAAGCCTTCCATCAACTCATGGATGGTCAAACTCAGGAAGAACCAAAGGCCTGGGACAATCAAGAGGCTCTTTACCGAACCATGTTTAAGCAGGAGGAATTGGTTGAATTTATTCGGGCAGCGAGCAAGGATGAAGCAACCTTTGATCGTTCAATCGAAAGCTTGCATCAAGCCCTAGATGAGGCAGCCAATAAGGTTCGTAGCAAGCATCCAGCTGAGATCTCCATGGTGGGGCAGGTCGATGCCTTGATTGATACGCTCTATCTGACTTATGGTAGTTTTGTTCTAATGGGGGTCGATCCTGAAGAGGTCTTTGAGATTGTACACCGCGCAAACATGGGGAAGATTTTCCCAGATGGTCAGGCTCACTTTGATGAAGTCACGCATAAAATTTTAAAACCGGACGACTGGGAAGAAAAGTATGCACCTGAGCCAGCCATTCAAAAAGAGTTGGAACGGCAAGTCAAAGCTTATCAAAAACACTGCTCTGAAAAAACAGCAGAATCGGAAGAAAATAAAAAGGTGTGAGGAAATTCGTTTTCCTTCACACCTTTTGGTTTTTATAAAGCTTATAGGGTCTTTTCTGTCTCACGAACCACTAACAAATCGACTTTGGCATGGCGGAGAATGTATTCAGATGAAGATCCGACTAGTAAACGTTCAAAAGCATTGAGACCAGTTGCCCCAACCATGATGAGGTCAACTCCCTCTTCTTCTGGGATATCAGTCGCTAAGAGGACTTTTGGATTCCCCATTTCAATCACCGAAGCAATGTTTTGGACACCGGCTTCTTTTGCACGTTTGATATAACCTTCCAAAAGTTCATTAGCTTCTGTTTGGAATCCTTCATACACCTCGGCATCAAAGCTAGAGACACTTTGTAAGGCACGTGTATCAACGACATGAGCGAGAGTAAGCTTTGATCCGTTTCGCAACGCAACATTGACCCCTTTCTCAAAAGCGAGTTCAGCTTCGCGAGATCCATCAACTGCAACCATGATGTTTTCGTATTTTTGAGACATGTTCCGTCCTCCTTTACTGCTTGAAAACGTGAAAAGAAATGGAAGAACCCATTTATGTTACCTATAATTATATTTTAAACCTTTTACCATAGAAAGTAAAGGTCAAATCAGATATCTATAGGATTTCATTGAGAATGAAAGAGGTTGCTCAGTTGTACTCCAGATTAACTAGTGGTATAATGGAAGCAGTTTGATAAAGTGAGGAAAAAATCATGAAAGAATACAATAAGTCCGTCAAGCTAGAGCACGTTGCTTACGATATTCGTGGTCCAGTCTTAGAAGAAGCGATGCGCATGCGGGCAAACGGGGAGAAAATCCTTCGCTTAAATACAGGAAATCCGGCTGAATTTGGGTTCACGGCTCCCGACGAAGTCATTCATGATTTGATTATGAATGCTCGGGATAGTGAAGGGTATTCGGATTCAAAAGGAATTTTTTCTGCTCGTAAGGCCATTATGCAGTATAGCCAATTGAAAAAGATTCCGAATGTTGAGATTGATGATATCTATATCGGAAATGGTGTTAGTGAGCTAATCGTGATGTCTATGCAAGGCTTGCTGGATAATGGGGATGAAGTACTTGTACCAATGCCAGACTATCCTCTTTGGACAGCAGCGGTCAGCCTAGCAGGTGGTAATGCAGTGCACTATGTCTGTGATGAGGAGGCTGAGTGGTATCCTGATATTGATGATATCAAGTCAAAAATCACATCGAACACCAAGGCTATCGTCGTGATCAACCCTAACAACCCGACTGGAGCTCTTTATCCAGATGAGGTGTTGTTGGAAATTGTCGAGATTGCTCGCCAACATGGCTTGATTATCTTTGCAGATGAAATCTATGATCGCTTGGTCATGGATGGAGCTAAACACACAGCCATTGCTAGTCTCGCGCCAGATTTGTTCTGTGTCAGCATGAACGGTTTGTCCAAATCACACCGCATTGCGGGCTTCCGTGTCGGCTGGATGGTCTTGTCTGGACCAAAACACCACGTGAAGGGCTATATCGAAGGTTTGAACATGCTTTCTAATATGCGCCTGTGTTCAAACGTCTTGGCCCAACAAGTGGTACAGACTTCTTTGGGAGGCTACCAGTCAGTGGATGAACTCTTGCTCCCAGGTGGTAGAATTTACGAACAACGGAACTTTATCTACAAGGCCATCAATGATATTCCAGGACTTTCAGCTGTCAAACCAAAAGCTGGTCTCTATATCTTCCCTAAGATTGATCGCGAGATGTACCGAGTGGATGATGATGAGCAGTTTGTCTTGAATTTCTTGAAACAAGAAAAGGTTCTCTTGGTTCACGGACGTGGATTCAACTGGAAAGAACCAGATCATTTCCGGATTGTTTACCTTCCACGAGTGGAAGAATTGGCTCAAATACAAGAGAAGATGACCCGTTTCTTAAAACAATACAAACGATAAGTGTAAGAGAAATCGCTAATAGGCGGTTTCTTTTTTGAATGAATCCAGCGAATATTTTGTTACGTAAGGCTAATTTTTCTGAATTGCATATAATTGTAGAAAAAATAAATAATTTTCAGATAATTCGATTGAAATTCCCCCTCTTATATGATATACTTTAGCTGACTATATGCGAGGTTTATTATGGCTAAATTATTAGAAAAAACAAGAAAAATTACGTCTATCTTGAAGCGTTCTGAAGAACAGTTGCAAGATGAAATGCCTTATAATGCAATTGCCCGTCAACTGGCTGATATCATTCATTGTAACGCTTGTATTATTAATAGCAAGGGAACTCTTCTAGGTTATTTCATGCGCTATAAAACCAATAATGACCGGGTTGAGGCTTTTTTTGACAATAAAAAATTACCTGAAGATTATGCGAAAGCGGCCAGTTTAGTCTATGATACAGAGGCGAATTTAGATGTAGATCACGATTTAAGTATCTTTCCAGTAGAGACAAAGTCTGATTTTCCAGAAGGCTTGACGACCATTGCTCCCATCCATGTATCTGGGATTCGTTTGGGGTCTTTGATTATTTGGCGCAATGATAAGGAATTTGCGGATGATGATTTGATTTTGGTTGAGATTGCTAGTACCGTTGTTGGGATTCAAATGTTGAACTTCCAACGAGAGGAAGATGAGAAAAATATTCGTCGCCGGACTGCAGTCAATATGGCTGTAAACACTTTGTCTTATTCAGAATTACGGGCAGTTTCTGCTATCCTTGGTGAATTGAAGGGAAATGAAGGTCAGTTAACTGCTTCCGTGATTGCGGATCGGATTGGTATTACCCGCTCTGTGATTGTCAATGCACTTCGGAAACTGGAGTCGGCCGGTATTATTGAAAGCCGCTCTCTTGGGATGAAGGGAACCTACCTCAAAGTCTTGATCCCAGATATTTTTGAAGAAATTAAGAAAAGAGATTACTAATGACTAAAGCGTTAATTTCGATTGACTACACCGTTGATTTTGTAGCGGATGAAGGTAAGTTAACGGCAGGAGCCCCTGCCCAAGCCATTTCTGAGAGTATTGCCCAGGTGACCAAGCTGGCCTTTGACCAAGGTGCCTACGTCTTTTTTGCTATTGATGCACATGATATAGACGATCCCTTTCATCCAGAAAGCAAGCTCTTCCCACCCCATAATATTATTGGGACTAGTGGACGGGATTTGTACGGCCCCTTAGCCAATTTTTATCGGGAGCACAAAGCGGATCCACGCGTCTTTTGGATGGACAAGCGTCATTATTCTGCTTTTTCAGGAACGGACTTGGATATCCGCCTCCGGGAACGTGGCGTAGATACCGTTATTTTAACGGGAGTTTTAACGGACATTTGTGTCCTCCATACAGCAGTGGATGCCTATAATCTAGGCTATCAGATCGAAGTGGTCGCGCCTGCAGTGGCGTCGCTTACTCCTGAAAATCACCAGTTTGCTTTAAATCATTTCAAACATGTTTTAGGAGCAAAACTGGTGAATGAACAATTAGAAGAATTGTAAGATTAGAGTTCGAGGAGAAAGGCCTAGTGCCTCCCCTTCCTCGGACTCTATTTTCTTGCCAAACTACCGCATAAATACTAAAAATATGGTAAAATAGAGGGTATTGAAAAATCATCATTTCACGAAAGGAAGCAAGATGAAAATTACGCAAGAAGAGGTAACCCACGTTGCCAATCTTTCAAAATTGAAATTCTCTCCAGAAGAGACAGCTGAGTTTGCGACAACCTTATCGAAGATTGTTGATATGGTGGAATTGTTGGAAGAAGTGGACACAACCGGTGTGGCCCCAACAACAACCATGGCAGATCGTAAGACCGTATTGCGTCCGGATGTCGCTGAAAAAGGCACTGACCGCGACCGTTTGTTTAAAAATGTACCTGAAAAAGACAATTACTACATCAAGGTGCCAGCTATCCTAGAAGATGGAGGAGATGCCTAATGTCATTCAACCATAAAACCATTGAAGAGTTGCACGACCTCCTTGTCTCTAAGGAAATTTCAGCAACAGAATTGACTCAAGCGACACTTGACGATATCAAGGCGCGTGAAGAAGCAGTCAATGCCTTTGTGACGGTGGCTGAAGAAGCAGCCCTTGCACAAGCCAAGGCCATTGATGAAAAAGGAATCGATGCAGATAATCTTCTATCAGGGATTCCACTCGCTGTCAAAGACAATATCTCAACAGATGGCATCTTGACGACTGCGGCATCAAAAATGCTCTACAACTACGAGCCTATCTTTGATGCGACAGCAGTTGCTAACGCCAAAGCTAAAGGTATGATTGTTGTCGGAAAAACCAACATGGATGAATTTGCCATGGGTGGATCTGGTGAGACTTCCTACTATGGGCCAACCAAGAATGCTTGGGACCATAGCAAGGTGCCTGGTGGATCTTCAAGTGGTTCTGCCGCAGCTGTAGCTTCAGGGCAAGTCCGTTTATCTCTTGGTTCAGATACAGGTGGTTCTATTCGCCAGCCTGCTGCCTTCAATGGGATTGTTGGACTCAAGCCAACCTATGGAACAGTTTCTCGTTTCGGTCTCATTGCCTTTGGTAGCTCACTCGAC
Organism: Streptococcus australis; assembly: GCF_040226615.1. GTDB lineage: Bacteria > Bacillota > Bacilli > Lactobacillales > Streptococcaceae > Streptococcus > Streptococcus australis_E. The sequence goes on from NZ_JBCOAT010000003.1 coordinate 99,842, forward strand.
CAAATTGGACCGTTTGCTCCAACCGTTAAGGAAAATGCGCAATTGCTTAATGTGATTGCCAGTGCAGATGACAAGGATTCGACTTCTGCACCTGTTCGTGTAGCAGACTTTACTTCTAAGATTGGTCAAGACATCAAGGGTATGAAGATTGCCCTTCCGAAAGAATACCTTGGGGAAGGAATTGACCCTGAAGTCAAAGAAACGATTCTTAATGCAGCTAAGCACTTTGAAAAATTGGGAGCAACTGTCGAAGAAGTCAGCCTGCCTCATTCTAAATACGGGGTTGCTGTCTACTACATCATCGCTTCATCTGAAGCTTCTTCAAACTTGCAACGTTTTGACGGGATTCGTTATGGTTTCCGTGCGGAAGATGCCAAGAACTTGGATGACATCTACGTGAACACTCGTAGCCAAGGCTTTGGTGATGAAGTCAAACGTCGGATCATGCTGGGAACCTTCAGTTTGTCATCTGGTTACTACGATGCTTACTACAAGAAAGCCGGTCAAGTCCGGACACTTATTATCCAAGACTTCGAAAAAGTCTTTGCGGATTACGATCTCATCCTTGGTCCTACAGCTCCAAGCGTGGCCTTTGATTTGGATTCGCTCAACCATGATCCGGTTGCTATGTACTTGGCGGACTTGTTGACCATTCCAGTTAACTTGGCAGGTCTTCCAGGAATTTCGATTCCTGCAGGATTTGCTCAAGGTCTTCCAGTTGGTTTGCAGTTGATTGGTCCGAAGTATTCGGAAGAGACCATCTACCAAGCTGCAGCTGCCTTTGAAGCAACGACGGATTACCACAAGCAACAACCCCTTATTTTCGGAGGTGACAATTAATGAACTTTGAAACAGTCATCGGACTTGAAGTCCACGTTGAATTGAATACAAACTCAAAAATTTTCTCACCAACCTCTGCTCACTTTGGGAACGAGCAAAATGCCAATACCAATGTGATCGACTGGTCTTTCCCAGGGGTGCTTCCTGTCTTGAACAAGGGTGTTGTGGATGCTGGTATCAAGGCTGCTTTGGCGCTGAATATGGATATCCATCAGCACATGCACTTTGACCGTAAGAACTATTTCTACCCTGATAATCCAAAGGCCTACCAAATTTCACAATTTGACGAGCCAATCGGTTACAACGGTTGGATTGAAGTGCAATTAGAAGACGGCTCAACTAAGAAAATCGGGATTGAACGGGCCCACTTGGAAGAAGATGCTGGTAAGAACACTCACGGAACAGACGGCTTCTCTTATGTAGACCTCAACCGTCAAGGGGTGCCACTGATTGAGATCGTCTCTGAAGCAGATATGCGTTCTCCAGAAGAAGCTTATGCTTATTTGACAGCTCTCAAAGAAGTCATCCAATACACAGGTATTTCAGACGTCAAGATGGAAGAAGGATCGATGCGGGTGGATGCCAACATTTCCCTTCGTCCATACGGTCAAGAGGAATTTGGTACCAAGACTGAGTTGAAAAACTTGAACTCCTTCTCAAACGTCCGTAAAGGTCTTGAATACGAAGTGGAGCGTCAAGCAAAAATTTTGCGTTCAGGTGGTGTCATTCGTCAAGAAACACGACGTTATGATGAGGCCAACAAGAGCACGATTCTTATGCGTGTCAAAGAAGGGGCGGCGGATTACCGTTACTTCCCAGAACCAGACCTTCCCTTGTTTGAAATCTCAGATGAGTGGATCGAGGAAATGCGTACGGAGTTGCCAGAGTTTCCAAAAGATCGCCGTGCTCGCTACGTGGCGGAGCTTGGCTTGTCTGACTATGATGCCAACCAATTGACAGCGACGAAAGTCACTTCTGACTTCTTTGAAGCAGCGGTAGCCCTTGGCGGAGATGCTAAACAAGTGTCTAACTGGCTCCAAGGTGAAGTCGCACAATTCTTGAATGCAGAAGGCAAAACGCTTGAAGAAATCCAATTGACACCAGAAAACTTGGTTGAAATGATTGCCATCATCGAAGATGGAACCATCTCATCTAAGATTGCTAAGAAAGTCTTCGTTCACTTAGCGAAAAACGGTGGCGGTGCGCGTGAATACGTCGAAAAAGCTGGATTGGTACAGATTTCAGATCCGGAAGTCTTGATCCCTATCATCCACCAAGTCTTCGCAGACAATGAAGCAGCCGTAGCTGACTTCAAGTCAGGGAAGCGGAATGCGGACAAGGCCTTTACCGGCTTCCTCATGAAAGCAACCAAAGGCCAAGCCAACCCACAAGTAGCCCTCAAGTTACTTGCACAAGAATTGGCGAAGTTGAAAGAAGAGTAATAGAGAAAAACTAGCCGAGAGGTTGGTTTTTTCTATCCATAAAATTGTGTTAGAATAGGAAAGACCATTACATATCAACTAGCATTAGGAGAAGTTGCATGAACAAATTTTTAAGAGCCTTATTTGTCCTAGTTATCATCGCCATGTCTGGAGCCATTATTTTTCAGCTATTCTTTCCATCCTATATGGGAAGTCATTCGGGATATGGTGTTTCTGTCGGTTGGCAGCGAGAGATTGGGATTTGGAATGTGGCAGTTCTTGTGATTCTCATTGCTGTCAATCTCAAATATGATTGGTTCTATCTTCGAACGGTACTATTGGCCTTGATCATTGGTGGGCTTGGGATTGGGACCAATCATTTATTTGCTTATCTCAACTATCATTTGCCAGTAAATGCTATTGGAGCTTTTGAAAATTATCTTCTTGTACTGGGCTGGATTGTCGGTTGGAAATTAGAGTCATCTCGGACTGATAATTAAGATATTAACCGTCTATTTCTTCTTGACAAAGTTTGTGAAAAGGTTTACAATAGGCTTGTCGGGTTTCCTGAAAGGGAATTGCAATTCATGGAAAAATAGGAGAATCATATGGAAACAATGAAAGCTGCCCGCTGGCATGGCAAGAAGGACGTTCGTATCGAGGAAGTGGAAGTCCCTAAAGTACAACCTCATCAAGTAAAGGTTGCGGTCAAATTCACGGGAATCTGTGGAACAGACTTGCATGAATACTTGGATGGGCCAATCTTCATTCCAACAGAAGAGCATGTTTATTCTGGTCAAAAAGCACCCGTTACCCTTGGTCACGAGTTTGCTGGAGAAATTGTTGAGGTTGGAAGCGATGTGACTCGTGTCAAAGTTGGGGATCGTGTGACGATTGAACCGATTTTGGCAAAACATAACTTAATCGGTGACTACAACCTTGATCCAAACTTGAACTTTGTTGGTTTAGCAGCAGATGGTGGTTTTGCGAAGTATTGTGTGCTTGATGGTGATCTTGTGCATGTGATTCCAGATAGCTTGAGCTATGAACAAGCGGCTCTTACAGAACCTGCAGCTGTTGCTGTTTATGCCGTTCGTCAATCTGCATTGAAAACTGGGGATACAGCCGTTATCTTTGGCTTGGGTCCAATCGGTCTTTTGATTGTTGAAGCCCTTCGTGCGGCTGGTGCTTCAAAAATTTATGCAGTTGAATTGTCTCCGGAACGCCAAGCTAAGGCTGAAGAATTGGGTGCCATTGTGGTTCGTCCAGAAGAAGGAGAAACAATAGTCGAAGCCATCCATCGTTTAACAGGTGGTGGAGCAGATGTTTCTTATGAAGTGACTGGAGTTCCAGTTGTTTTAGGTCAAGCCTTGGCAGCTGTTCATAAAGCTGGGGAATGTATGGTCGTATCTATCTGGGAACGCGAAGCGAGCATCAATCCAAATGAATTCGCTATTCAAGAAAAGACCCTCAAAGGGATTATCGCTTATCGCCACATCTTCCCTAAAGTATTGGAATTGATGGAACAAGGCTACTTCTCTGCTGAAAAATTGGTTACCAAGAAAATCAAATTGGAAAATATTATTCAAGATGGCTTTGTTGAATTGACGCAAGATAAATCTCAAATCAAGATTTTAGTTGAGCCGTAATGTACTAAACTTATAGTATGAAACCAGTCCATTTGGGCTGGTTTTTTTAATGAGGGAGAACAATATAAAAAGATAGTATAAATTACGAAAACGCTTGCATAAATAATTTTTACATGCTATACTGGTAGAACACTAATTATTTTAAGGAGACATTTATGAAACAGAAACCTTCTGTTACAGGCGATAAACAAGTGGTCTATGCGATTCGTCGATTGAAAAATGGCGTTGGTTCGGTGGCGATTGCGACGAGCTTGGCTTTATTAACAGCCTTTGCTAGTCCGGTCAGTGCGGATGAAGGGATAACCCCCTCTGCACAAGCCTCAGAAGTGGTGAAAGCCCCTTTTAATAAAGAGGTTAGTTCTTCATCTGATGTGAAACCAGCTGCGACCACTGAGACAAGTGAAACCCCAAAAGTGGCGGATGAAAGTGTCACAGCGCCCGAAAATGTAAGCGCACTCACTGAAGAGGTGGCATCTCCTAAGGCTGAGAAGGCAGAAGAGCCGATTGCTGATCAGACTATCCGGATTCACGTGAAAAAGTTACCGGAAGAAAACAAGGAAACTCAAGGTCTTTGGACCTGGGATGATGTTGAAAAACCATCGGAAAACTGGCCGACAGGTGCCCAATCCTTTAAGGACGCTAAGACGGATGACTACGGCTATTACCTAGATGTCAAGCTCAAAAATGAGCAGGCTAAGAAGATTAGCTTCCTTATCAACAATGTTAAAGGGGACAATATCACTGGCGACAAGTCCATTGAATTGCTCTCGCCAAAAATGAATGAAGCTTGGTTGGACGACAAATTTAAAGTCTATTCTTATCAGCCTCAAGCAGAGGGGACTGTCAGAGTGAATTATTACCGGACAGATGGCAACTATGACAAAAAATCTCTCTGGTATTGGGGAGATGTAGAGAATCCGAGCAGTGCTGCTTGGCCGGATGGGACAGATTTTACAGCGACAGGGAAATATGGTCGTTACATCGATATCCCCCTAAAGGAAGCTGCAAAAGAATTTGGTTTCTTATTATTGGACGAGAGCAAGTCTGGAGACGATGTGAAAATTCGACAAGAAGATTATAAATTTGCTGATTTGAAGAACCATAGCCAGATTTTCTTACGGGACGATGATCCGACTGTTTACACTAACCCATACTATGTCAACGATATCCGTATGACAGGTGCCCAACATGTCGGAAAAGAAAAAATTGAAGCCAGCTTCTCGACCTTGGCAGGAGCACAAAAAGAGGAGTTGCTCAAGCGGACCAAGATCACGGATGCTCAGGGCAATTCAGTTACCATCTCGGACCTTCTTTTAGATGAAGCAGGGAAGAAAGTAACCTATACAGGGGATTTCTCTCAGGTTGATCAATCCTATACCGTACAATACGACAATGACCGCTTCACAACCAAAATGAACTGGCGCCTCAAGGATGAAGCTTATAGCTATGATGGAACTCTCGGAGCTCATCTTCATGAAGCTGGGAAAAAAGTGGATCTCACCCTCTGGTCACCAAGTGCAGATAAAGTATCTGTTGTCGTCTATGATAAGAATGATTCTGAAAAACTAGTTGGTCGTGTGGCTTTAGAAAAAGGGGAGAGAGGTACTTGGAAGCAGACCCTTTCTGCTGATTCAGGACTGGATATCCAAGATTATACGGGCTATTTCTACCAGTATGAAATTGAACGCCAAGGGAAAACCTTCACAGTCCTTGATCCTTATGCCAAATCGTTAGCAGCTTGGAACAGTGAATTGGCCAAGACAGATGATGTCCATAAGGTAGCTAAAGCAGCCTTTGTAGATCCAAGTAAATTAGGTCCGAGTGACTTAACCTATGCGTCCATTCCAAACTTCAAGAAACGGGAAGATGCCATCATCTATGAAGCCCATGTCCGCGACTTCACTTCTGATCCGGCTTTGGCGTCAGAGCTTAAGAGCCAGTTTGGGACCTTTGCTTCCTTTGTTGAAAAATTGGATTACCTCAAAGATCTTGGTGTAACGCACGTTCAACTCTTACCAGTTCTGTCTTATTACCATGTCAATGAATTAAAAAATAGCGAGCGCTTGTTAGAGTATGCATCAAGCAATAGCAACTACAACTGGGGCTATGATCCACAGAACTACTTCGCCTTGTCAGGGATGTATTCAACAGATCCAAGCAATCCTCAAAAACGGATTGAAGAATTCAAGAATTTGGTCAATGAAATCCACAAACGTGGAATGGGAGTGGTACTGGACGTTGTCTATAACCACACAGCTAACGTAGACATCTTTGAGGATATCGAGCCGAATTACTATCATTTCATGGATGCGGACGGTACGCCTCGGACAAGCTTTGGTGGTGGACGCTTGGGAACAACCCACTACATGTCCAAACGGGTCTTGGTTGATTCGATCAAGTATTTAGTGGATACATATAAGGTGGATGGTTTCCGATTTGACATGATGGGAGACCATGATGCAGCCTCTATCGAAGAAGCCTACAAGGCAGCCCGTGCTCTGAATCCAAATCTCATCATGTTGGGTGAAGGCTGGGTGACCTATACAGGTGATGAAAACAGTCCTGTACAACCAGCAGACCAATCCTGGATGAAGAAAACAGATACCGTTGCAGTATTCTCGGATGATGTTCGAAACAATCTAAAATCTGGCTATCCAAATGAGGGGCAACCTGCCTTTATCACCAATGGAAAACGGAAAATTGCGACTATCTTTAAGAATCTCATCGCACAACCAACCAACTTTGAGGCAGATAGTCCAGGTGATGTTATCCAATACATTGCGGCCCATGATAACTTGACCCTCTTTGATATTATCGCTCAGTCTATCAAGAAGGATCCAAGCATTCCAGCAAATAATGCAGAGATCCATCGTCGCTTGCGTCTCGGAAATCTGCTTGTCTTGACAGCTCAAGGGACACCTTTCCTTCATTCTGGTCAAGAATATGGTCGGACCAAGCAGTTCAAGGATCCAGCTTACCGCACGCCTGTTTCCGATGACAAGATTCCAAACAAATCTCATTTGTTGGTCGATGAAAACGGAAAACCATTTGACTACCCTTACTTTATCCATGATTCCTATGACTCAAGTGATGCCATCAACCACTTTGATTGGGAAAAAGCAACCAATGGAGACCTCTATCCAGAGAATACACGCTCTCGGGCCTTCACCAAAGGGTTAATTGCGCTTCGTAAGTCGACAGATGCCTTCCGGATGGATAATATGGATGAAGTGAAGAGTCGCGTCAAGCTCTTGACGATTCCAGGTGAGAATGGTGTGGAAGAAGAGGATCAGGTGATTGGCTACCAAATCACTGCAAGCAATGGGGAAGTATACTTGGTGTTGGTCAATGCAGATACCAAAGCGCGTGACTTTGCTCTAGGAACTGACCTAGAACGCTTTAGAAATGCAGATGTTCTAGTGGATGGGGAACGCGCAGGTGTTATCAATTTAACGGATCCAAAAGGTCTTAGCTGGACAGAAAGAGGACTTCGACTGGATGCATTAACGGCTACCGTTCTGCGACTTCCAGTTCAAGGTGCTTTTGTAGCTCCTGCAATCTTGGAAAAGCCAGAGTATCTCACAACAGAGCGAGATCAGACTCCTCAAGTTGATCCTCTATCTCATCAGGTTCTAGAACAACCAGAGTCTCTCATAACAGAGCAAGATCAGACTCCTCAAGTTGATTCCCTATCTCATCAGGATCTAGAACAACCAATCAAAGATTTCATCGTCAAAGAAAAACCATCATCAGAGAAAACAGACGAGTTACCTGCTACAGGAGAACAATCTTCTTGGCTTGCTAGTCTTGCTGGCTTCTCCCTCTTGACTGGTCTTGGATTTGGCATGACGAAAAAAGGAAGAAAAGAAGAGTAAGTTCTTCTCTATCTAGGATTAAAAATAGTTTATAAATCCAACAAAAATCAGCCCTTTTGGGCTGGTTTTTGTGATAGAATAGAGAAGAAGTAGCGTACCGTATTAATTAATTTTGGGAGGCAACATGTCTACATCTTTCAAAGGAACCTTGATGACTGTGATTGCTGGAATTGCCTGGGGGCTTTCTGGAGTGAGCGGGCAATATTTGATGGCCCACGGTTTTTCGGCTATCGTTTTAACCAATATTCGTTTACTAATTTCAGGTGCCGTCCTCCTTCTCTTTGCCTATCTGTCTGACAAGGAGAAGTTTGTTGCCTTTTTTAAGGATAAAAGTTCTTATATCTCTTTGATTCTCTTCGCCTTTTTTGGATTGCTATTGACTCAGTTAACCTATCTGATTGCTATTGCAGAAACCAATGCTGGAACTGCAACAGTGCTTCAATACGTTTGCCCGGTTGGTGTTTTAGCCTATACCTGCATTAAGGATCGCGTTGGGCCTACTGTCTCAGAGATTGCTTCTATGCTGTTAGCAATTGGGGGGACCTTCCTGATTGCCACCCATGGACAGTTGAATCAATTGGCTATTACGCCCAAGGGTCTAGGCTGGGGCCTATTTTCTGCCTTTGCCTACGCTCTCTATATCATTTTACCCCTCAATTTAATCAAAAAATGGGGAAGCATGCTGGTCATTGGGGTAGGCATGCTCTTGCCAGGGATTCTCATGCTTCCTTTTAGTGGCTTGGTATCCTTTCAAGGACACTATTCTTCGGATAACCTCTGGGCCCTCTTTGGCTTGATTGTGTTAGGAACCATCTTTGCTTATACGGTCTTTCTTAAGGGAACCTCGATGGTCGGGGCAGTAAAGGGGAGTTTATTAGCTTCTATCGAGCCTATTTCCGCTGTATTTTTTGCCTATATGATCATGAACGATCAGTTCTATGCGATTGATTTTATAGGGATGGGGATGATTTTGTTAGCAGTTCTTCTGATCTCTATGAAAGACTTCATCATTCAAAAAGAAAAAGGAATTCTATAAAAAAAGATGCTGGGTGTTTGCCCAACATCTTTTTTAGGTCATTTGCCAGAAATAGTCGATGATATAGGTGAGACCATAAGTGTAGATGACTAGAGTAATCGGTTTACAGAGAATAATAATGGTCATATAGCGCTTAAAGGTCATATTGGTTAATCCAGCTAGCATGCAGAGAAAGTCCGCTGGACTGATGGGCCAGATCATCATGAAGACGAAGAAACGATCAAACCGCTTGCCTTCGTTGAGCCAATTAATATACTTATCGTAAGTCTTCTGGTTAACCATAGACTGGACAAATTTAGGCCCGTACATTCTTGCGAGGTGGAAGATGATGGCACAGCCAATGACGATGCCGATGTAGTTGTAGATGGTCCCAATGATGTGGCCATAGATAAAGACACCAGCAACAGATGTTAGAGCGCCAGGAATAATAGGGACCACTGTTTGAAGGATCTGAAGAAAGATAAAGAGAGGTGGCCCGAAGATACCTGCTTGGAGAATAAAAGCCGACAAGGTTTCCTTGGATTGGAGAATACCAGCAAAGTAGGCCCAGATACAGAAAGCAAGGGTTGCCAGGGCTCCAACGATGGAGGACCAATTAATGATCTTTTGGAGGAGAGGTGAGACCTCCCTCAATTTTTTTTCTTTTGTTATCATAACTCTTCCGCGTATTTTTTTCTTCTACTATACCACGTTTTTGGAACTTTGTAACGATTTTGTCTATTTTAGGGAATATCACAGAGATAGAATGGGTCCTCTTACAAAGGGGAGACAACGAAGCAAGTGCAAAATACGTCTATTTATGCTACAATGAAGAGAATATAAAAAATGGAGAAAAACGTGTCAATCGAAAATTACAAACCAGATTTTGCGGTGGAAGCAGCCTATGATCTCACCGTTGCAGATTTGAAAAAACAGGGTATTAAGGCGGTCCTTGTGGATTTGGATAACACCTTGATTGCTTGGAATAATCCGGATGGGACTCCCGAGATGCGCCAGTGGTTGCATGACCTTCGTGATGGGGGGATTCGGGTCATCGTGGTGTCTAATAATAGCCCCAAACGGGTCAAGCGCGCGGTTGAGAAATTTGATATTGACTATGAAGCCTGGTCGCTTAAGCCCTTTACTTTTGGGATTGATCGGGCCCTCAAACGTTTCCACTATGAGAAAAATGAAGTGGTCATGGTCGGGGATCAACTGATGACGGATATCCGGGCTGCCCATCGTGCAGGCATTCGCTCGATTTTGGTCAAACCTTTGGTCGAGCATGACTCCATCAAGACCCAGATCAACCGGGCGCGTGAACGCCGTGTCATGAAGCAAATGGCCGAAAAATATGGTCCGATTGTATACAAAAAAGGAATTTAAGAATGGAAGAATTATTCTGTATTGGCTGTGGAGCGCCCATTCAGACAGAAAACAAAGAGGGGCTAGGCTATACTCCCCAATCAGCTCTTGAAAAGGGCTTGGAAACAGGCGAAGTCTATTGCCAACGCTGTTTCCGTCTACGTCACTACAATGAAATCACAGATGTGCATCTGACAGATGATGATTTCCTAAAACTCCTTCACGAAGTAGGAGATAGTGATGCTCTCGTGGTCAATGTAGTCGATATTTTTGACTTTAACGGATCCGTCATTCCTGGCCTACCACGCTTTGTAGCAGGAAATGATGTCCTTTTAGTAGGAAATAAAAAAGACATCTTGCCCAAGTCTGTTAAAGATAGCAAGGTGACCCATTGGTTGATGGAGCGGGCCCACGAAGAAGGCATGCGTCCTGTCGATGTAGTTCTCACCTCTGCCCAAAACAAGAGTGCGATCAAGGACTTGATGGAAAAGATTGAGCAGTACCGCAAAGGCCGTGACGTCTATGTGGTGGGGGTGACCAACGTTGGGAAATCGACCCTCATCAATGCGATTATCCAAGAAATCACTGGGGATAAGGATATTATCACGACCTCTCGCTTCCCAGGAACGACACTGGACAAGATCGAAATTCCACTGGACGATGGGTCCTATATCTACGATACACCAGGGATTATCCATCGCCACCAAATGGCTCATTACTTGACGGCAAAAAACCTCAAGTATGTCAGCCCTAAAAAGGAAATCAAACCCAAGACTTATCAGCTCAATCCAGAGCAAACCCTCTTCTTGGGTGGCTTGGGACGCTTTGACTTTATCAAGGGAGAAAAGCAAGGCTTCACCGCCTTCTTTGACAACGAACTTAAGCTTCACAGAACCAAGCTCGAAGGAGCAACCGCCTTTTATGACAAGCATGTCGGTGGCTTACTAACGCCTCCTAATAGCAAGGAAAAAGAAGAGTTCCCACCCTTGGTTTCTCATGAGTTTACCATTAAGGACAAGACAGACCTGGTCATCTCTGGACTCGGCTGGATCCGCGTCAATGGAGAAGCCAAAGTAGCCGTCTGGGCACCAGAAGGCGTTGCCGTCGTTACCCGCAAAGCTATTATTTAAAAATTTGAAAGGAAATAGTTTCTTTATAGACTGGGCGAGTGCAACGAGCCTAGAAAGGATACTTTTCGCTGTGGTGAAAGCCTAAGTAGATATTTTACTACTTAGGCGCGGAAAATTTGAGACTTTAGGCTCAAATTTAAGTCATGGAACTCCGCTAGGAGGTCGCTGACGACCGCCACCACATCAGAAAAGTATCAAAAAAGAAACAATGAAAAAAGCATGACATTAACATCCAAACAACGGGCTTTCCTCAACAGCCAAGCCCACAGCCTCAAACCCATTATCCAAATCGGGAAAAACGGTCTCAATGACCAGATCAAAACAAGTGTGCGTCAAGCGCTAGATGCGCGTGAACTGATCAAGGTGACCCTTCTTCAAAATACGGATGAGAATATCCATGAAGTAGCGGAAATCTTGGAAGAAGAAATCGGTGTGGATACGGTTCAAAAAATTGGACGCATCCTCATCTTATACAAACAATCAAGCAAAAAAGAAAACCGGAAGATTTCAGTCAAAGTAAAAGAAATCTAAGAGACACAGGAGAGCAGGTATATGGCCATTGAACTATTAACCCCCTTTACCAAGGTGGAGTTAGAGCCAGAGATCAAAGATAAGAAACGCAAACAAGTGGGAATCCTCGGAGGGAATTTCAATCCCGTCCATAATGCCCATCTTGTAGTTGCAGATCAAGTCCGCCAGCAATTAGGCTTGGACAAGGTTCTTCTCATGCCAGAATATGAGCCTCCGCATGTGGATAAAAAAGAAACCATAGATGAAGGTCATCGTCTGAAAATGCTCGAACTAGCCATTGAGGGTATTGAAGGTCTGGAGATCGAGACGATTGAGCTAGAGCGTAAAGGGATCTCCTATACCTACGATACGATGAAGTTGCTCAATGAGCGAGACCCAGATACAGACTATTACTTCATCATTGGAGCGGATATGGTGGACTACCTGCCAAAATGGTATCGGATTGACGAATTAGTGGAGATGGTGCAGTTTGTCGGTGTTCAACGTCCCCGTTACAAGGCGGGAACCTCCTATCCTGTGATCTGGGTCGATGTTCCTCTTATGGACATCTCTTCTAGCATGGTGCGAGAATTTATCGCCCAAGGTCGGACGCCAAACTTTATGTTGCCAAAACCAGTTTTGGACTACATCAAGAAAGAAGGTTTGTATTAATGACCTATGAAAACTATCTAGGCTTTTCTCGTGAGGTCTTGCTTGAAAAAATGGGTCAAATCTTGCCAGAAAAACGCCTAACCCACTGTTTAGGGGTTGAGAAAGCTGCGCGTGACTTGGCCAAACGCTATGGAGCAGATGAAGAGCAGGCTGGACTAGCAGGTTTGTTGCATGACTATGCCAAGAAATTATCGGATCAGGAATTTCTCGATTTGATTGATCGCTATAGTCTTGATCCAGCATTAAAAAACTGGGGAAATAACGTCTGGCATGGAATGGTCGGCATTTATAAGATTCAGGAAGATCTCGGACTGACAGATCCAGCCATTCTTCGCAGTATTGAGATTCACACCGTGGGGAGTGGACAGATGTCGACCTTAGATAAGATTGTCTATGTGGCAGATTACATTGAGCACAACCGGGCCTTCCCAGGAGTAGAGCAAGCACGTGACATCGCCCAAGTCTCTTTGGATCGTGCCGTGGCCTATGAGACGGCTCGCACAATCGAACACTTGGCCCATCAAGGATTGCCTATTTATCCCCAAACCCTTGAAACCTATAACGCCTTTGTGAAGTATTTGAAAGAGGACTAAATGAAAGAAAAAGAATTACTTGAACTTGTTGTTAAAGCTGCCGATGAAAAACGTGCAGAAGACATTGTGGCTTTGGATGTTCAAAGCTTAACCAGCGTGACAGATTACTTTGTCATCGCAAGCTCTATGAATAGCCGTCAGTTGGAAGCAATCGCAGAGAATATTCGTGAGAAAGTCGTTGAAGCTGGTGGCAATGCTAGCCATGTCGAAGGTGACTCAGCTGGAGGTTGGGTCCTTCTTGACTTAGGTGGTGTGGTGGTCCATGTCTTCTCAGAAGAAATGCGTACCCACTATAACCTAGAAAAGCTATGGCACGAAGCAAGTGCTGTCGATCTTTCAGCAGCCCTAGCATAAGCAGGTAAACTCAGTTGGTAGCAACTGAGTTTTGTTGGTTAAATTGAAAATTCTATGGAAAGAAAGGATGGAGCCTTGTGCTTGGTTAGGTTTCTAACTGAACACGAGCTAAAAGCTGTGAGAAAAAGAAAAATTTTCTCTTTGCTTTTAACGCTCTTTGTATCTTAGAAAGGATTTGAACCCGTCCTGTAATCCTCGGAAAATAGATAGCACTCCTTGGAGTTTAGCTCCATCGTTGTGCTCCTAATTTTCTATCGGATTACGGGCGGACTTGGTATCATGAATATGGCGACTTATGAAACCTTTGCGGCGGTCTATGATGCGGTCATGGATGACAGTCTGTATGATTTGTGGACGGATTTTTCTCTCCGGCATCTCCCAAAGACAAAAGATAAGAAAAAATTACTGGAATTGGCTTGTGGGACAGGGATTCAATCTGTTCGCTTTTCCCAGGCTGGGTTTGATGTGACAGGATTAGACCTGAGTGCTGACATGCTGAAAATTGCTGAAAAAAGAGCGGCTTCAGCTAAGCAGAAGATTGATTTTATCGAGGGCAATATGCTGGACCTGTCGCAAGCAGGCACTTATGATTTCGTGACCTGCTACTCGGATTCTATCTGCTATATGCAGGACGAGGTAGAAGTTGGAGACGTCTTTAAGGAAGTCTATAATGTCCTCAATGAAGGCGGAGTCTTTATTTTTGATGTCCATTCGACCTACCAGACAGATGAGGTCTTCCCAGGTTATTCTTATCATGAAAATGCGGAAGACTTTGCCATGCTTTGGGATACCTACGAGGATGAAGCCCCTCACTCGATCGTCCATGAGCTGACCTTCTTTGTCCAAGAAGAAGATGGATCCTTTAGTCGGCACGATGAAGTCCATGAGGAACGCACTTATGAAGTTTTAACCTATGACATCTTATTGGAGCAGGCTGGCTTTAAATCTTTCAAATTGTTCGCAGACTTTGAAGATAAGGAGCCAACAAAGACCAGCAAACGTTGGTTCTTCGTAGCACAGAAGTAGGCCAGCATGACAGTTACAGGAATTATTGCAGAATTTAATCCTTTTCACAATGGGCACAAGTACCTGCTGGAACAGGCAGAAGGGCTGAAAATCGTTGCCATGTCTGGGAATTTTGTCCAACGTGGTGAGCCTGCCATTGTAGACAAGTGGATTCGCGCGCAGATGGCTTTGGAAAATGGAGCAGACCTGGTGGTCGAGCTCCCCTTTCTCGTGGCTGTTCAGTCGGCGGATCATTTTGCCAAGGGAGCGGTAGAGATCTTGTCCCGTCTGGGAATCGACCAATTGACCTTTGGGACAGAAGAGGTCATAGATTACCAAGCGATTGCAACTATTTACTCTGAGAAAGAAGTGGAAATGGAAGTTCTCTTGCGAAGCCTTCCTGACGATTTATCCTATCCACAGAAGACCCAAAAAATGTGGGAAACCTTTGCTGGAGTGGAGTTCACAGGGGATACTCCCAACCATATCCTGGGCTTGGCTTATGCCAAGGCTTGTGCTGGGAAGGGGATTGCGCTCAAGCCTATCCAACGTCAAGGTGCGGGCTACCATTCAGAAGAAAAAGAGGTGGCCTATGCTTCTGCCACCAGCCTTCGTCTTCATAAAGAGGACCACGCTTTTGTGGATCAGTTCATGCCCAATAGCCAACTCTTTCAATCGGCTCCAAAGGTATCTTGGGAGGATTACTATCAATTGCTCCGTTATCAAATCCTAACCCATCCGGATCTGACACAGATTTTTCAGGTCAATGAAGAGTTGGCTAATCGGATAAGGGATGCCATTCGAAGCGCGAGTTCTGTGGAAGACTTGGTGGAGAAAGTGGCAACCAAGCGCTATACCAAGGCGCGTGTCCGCCGCATTTTGACTTATATTTTAGTAGGTGCGAGAGAAGAAATCTTGCCGACCGCTATCCATGTCTTGGGTTTCACTGAAAAGGGCCGGGCCCACCTCAAGTCACTAAAAGGTCAAGTGGACTTGGTAACGCGGATTGGTAAGGAACCTTGGGATGTTTTGAGCCAGCAAGCGGATCAGGTGTATCAGCTTGGCAATCCCCAGTTGCAAGAGCAGATCTGGGGTCGGGTGCCAGTGAGAGTGGAAGAATAGAAAGTCTCACGTAAATTTTTTCTGCCCACATTCACGTAAGGCAAGAAGTTTATGATATACGGAAACAATGTTTATCTACTGTCTAAAAGATCTTTTTAGACAGTAGATTTTTTTTACCAATTTTAAAAACTTTTTACGAATAATTAGGTAGATAAGGAAAACTTGTACAAGTTCCTGACAAGTTTTTCTTTTTCATGTATAATAATAGAAAAGAGGTAGAATGAGGTATGGTCATGGAAGCAGTCGTTTATTCAACATTCCGCAATCATTTGAAGGATTATATGAAGAAGGTGAATGATGAGTTTGAGCCTTTGACGGTCGTGAATAAGAATCCAGACGAAGATATTGTGGTCATCTCTAAGAGCGAGTGGGACAGTCTACAAGAAACTCTGAGACTAGCTCAGAACAAGGAATTGTCAGGTAAGGTCTTGCGGGGCATGGCAGAAGTCCGAGCTGGTCAGGTTCAACTCCATGAGATTGAGGGGTAACGGATGTTACTCAAATTTACAGAAGATGCCTGGAAGGATTATTGTTACTGGCAAAGTCAGGACAAAAAAACACTGAAGCGAATCAATACTCTTATCAAAGAGATCCAAAAAGATCCATTTGCTGGGATTGGTAAGCCTGAACCCTTGAAATATGACTTTCAAGGAGCATGGTCAAGACGGATTGATGCAGAAAATCGCCTGATTTATATGATAGATGAGTCAGGTGTCGCTTTCCTCTCTTTTAAAGACCATTATTAAGTTTCTAACAGAGAGTCTTTTTATAGTTAAACTAGATATTTTAAGTTTCCAACTCATAGAAAGTTCCCATAAAATCCCCCTTTAAAAATAGAAAATTCTAGTCCAAGTTCAGCGATTTGTGATATAATGTTAAAGATTGAAAATAATATGAATCAAACACAAGGAGAATCCTCATGGGACGTAAATGGGCCAATATTGTAGCCAAGAAAACTGCCAAAGATGGCGCCAACTCAAAAGTATATGCGAAATTCGGAGTAGAAATCTATGTAGCCGCTAAAAAAGGTGAGCCAGATCCAGAATTGAATACTGCTTTGAAATTCGTTATCGACCGTGCCAAACAAGCGCAAGTGCCAAAACACGTAATTGATAAAGCGATCGATAAGGCAAAAGGAAACACAGACGAAACCTTTACAGAAGGACGTTACGAAGGGTTCGGACCAAATGGTTCCATGTTGATCGTGGATACTTTGACTTCAAATGTTAACCGTACAGCTGCCAATGTCCGTGCTGCCTTTGGTAAAAACGGTGGAAACATGGGAGCTTCAGGTTCTGTATCTTACCTCTTTGACAACAAAGGTGTCATCGTCTTTGCAGGTAATGATGCGGATGCCATCTTTGAGCTTTTGTTGGAAGCAGATGTAGATGTAGATGATGTAGAAGCAGAAGAAGGAACCATCACTGTTTACACTGCTCCAACTGACCTTCACAAAGCGATCGTTGCTTTGCGTGAATCTGGTATCGAAGAATTCCAAGTAACTGAATTGGAAATGATTCCTCAATCAGAAGTTGAGTTGTCAGGTGAAGATTTGGAAACCTTTGAAAAACTTTACAGCGTTCTTGAAGATGATGAGGACGTGCAAAAGATCTACACTAACGTAGATGGATTCTAATAGAAATAGACCTTTGAAGATGATTTCTTCGAAGGTTTTTTTCTTGAGGTTTGGAATTTTTAGGAAGGAAAGCAGAGGTCGCAAAAATAATGATATAGTTCCTGGCTATAACTGAGAGAAAAAAATAGGAATTAGACGAATAGGGGAGGCAGTGATAGAATAGAACTATGCTAGAAAGGGGACGAGAAATGGTATCATTTTCCTATGAACATCTAGTGCCCATTCGGCATTACGTGCATCAGCATCCAGAGTTATCTGGACAAGAATACAAAACTACAGCTTATCTTAAAGCCTATTTGGAAAAGCTAGGTGTACGCATTTTAAACAGTGGATTAAAAACCGGTCTGATTGCTGAAATCGGAAGCGGTAAACCAGTCATTGCCCTTCGCGCAGATATTGATGCCCTTCCAATTCAGGAGAACACGGGTCTCGACTACCAAAGTCAAAACCCTGGTGTCATGCATGCCTGTGGCCATGATTTCCATCAGGTCAGCCTATTAGGGGCTGCAGAAGTCCTAAAAGGTATGGAAGCAGACTTAAAGGGAACGGTTCGGTTGATTTTTCAGCCGGCTGAGGAGACTTCTGAAGGAGCATCTGCGGTATTAGCGACCGGGCTCCTAGAGAATGTACAGGCCATCCTTGGATTTCACAACATGCCATCATTGTCTGCGGGTCAGTTGGCCCTGCGTCCAGGTGCCATGATGGCGGGGGTTGAAAAGTTCAAGGTGACTGTCACTGGGGTGAGCAGTCATGCGGCTCGACCGGATCTCGGTTTAGATACGGTTGTAGCAATCACTAGTATGGTCCAGCAGTTGCAGACCTTGGTCTCGCGTACGGTTTCGCCATTTGAGACAGCTGTTCTATCGGTGACCCATATCGAAGCTGGTTCAACCTGGAATGTTCTTCCCAAGTCTGGTTACTTTGAAGGAACCATTCGAACCTTTAATCCGGATCTCCAGAGACGGCTCAAGGCGGATTTCATTCGCGTGATCGAACAGATCTCCAACAGCACGGGAGTCATGGTCCATTTTGATTGGGGCAAGACACCACCGGTTACCTATAATGATAAGGCTTTGGCTAAAAAAGTCTTTCGTTGGTCCAAGTCTTTTGCAGAAGTTGTTGAGGCCCAGCCATCGACAGCGGGTGAAGATTTTGCCTTCTATCAAGAGAAAATCCCTGGAGTCTTTGCTTTTATCGGATCTAATGGTGCAGCAGATGCACCGGATCTCCACCATGATAGCATGGTCATAGATGATGCAGCTTTTGCAGTATCAGTTCCATATTACGTAGAAAATGCCCTCGCTTTACTGGAAAAATTTTCAACCAAATGAGACGTGATAGGTAAAACCTATCACCGCCATAAAGAAAATATAATACCCAAGAGTCGGGAATTTTGATATGATGGAAAAAGCTGTTTTTTAAAGAGGAATAAACAATTTTAGTGAAAAAGGAGAACAAATGAAATTGAATAAATTCATCAAATATGTTGGTTTAAGCCTTGTGGGCTTAGCAGCAGTTGGGACTTTGGTAGCCTGCTCATCCAAGTCATCAAGTAAATCAAGTGGAAAACGGACCATTGAAGTTGCAACAGTTGGAACAACCAAACCCTTCACCTATGATAAGGACGGGGAATTGACTGGTTATGAAATCGAAGTCATGCGTGAAATCTTCAAAGGTTCAGATAAGTATGAAGTCAACTTTAATAAGACAGAGTGGTCTTCTATCTTTGCGGGCTTAGACGGTGATCGTTACCAGATCGGTGTCAGCAACCTTAGCTACGATAAAAAACGTGCGGAGAAATACTTGTACCCAAATCCTTACGCTAAGAACCCAGTGGTCTTAGTAGTCCGTAAAGATTCAGGTATCAAATCACTAGACGATATCGGTGGCAAGTCTACAGAGGTCATCCAAGGAACTTCTACAGCGAAACAGTTGGAAGCCTACAATAAAGAGCATAAGGATAATCCAACTGAGCTCAAATTTACAGAGGGTACCATCCAATCCATTCTTGCTAATTTGAGCGATGGCCGTTCAGATTATAAGATTTTTGAACGCTTGACAGTTGAGGCTTTAATTAAGGACCAAGGCTTAGATAATTTGGAGGTCATCGAACTTCCAAGTGATCAACAACCATATGTATACCCAATCCTTGCTAAAGGTGAGAAAGAATTGGAAACCTTCGTCAACAAACGGATCAAAGAGTTGTACGAAGACGGGACACTTGAAAAGTTGTCTAAGAAGTACTTTGGTGGGACCTACCTTCCAGAAGCTTCTGATATTAAATAAGGTTATTTAAAAACATCATAAGGAGAAAGAATATGAAATTAACAAAACTTTTTGGTGTAGCAGCTCTTGCTACCGTTGCAACCTTTGCCTTAGCAGCATGTGGGTCTTCAAAATCATCTAAATCATCTGATAAAGATGGTGTGACAACTGTTAAAGTTGGGGTGATGAGCTTAAGCGATACAGAAGAAGCTCGTTGGAAAGAAGTGCAAAAGAACTTGGATGATGCAAAAGCTAACATCAAGTTGGAATTCACTGAGTTTACAGATTACTCACAACCAAACCAAGCTGTTCGTGATGGGGATGTGGATATCAACGCTTTCCAACATTACAACTACCTTGAAAACTGGAACAAAGAAAACAGTGCAGACCTAGTTTCTGTAGCAGATACTTACATTGCGCCAATCCGTCTTTACTCTGGTACTAAAGATGGGAAGAACAAATACACTGATGTGAAAGACATTCCAGAAAAAGGAACCATTGCAGTACCAAATGACCCAACAAACGAAAGCCGTGCTTTGTATGTATTGGAATCAGCTGGTTTGATCAAGTTGGATACAAAAGATGGGGAATTGGCTACCATCAGCAACATCAAAGACAATCCAAAGAACTTGACAATTTCTGAGTTGGACGCTTCTCAAACAGCTTCTTCACTTCCATCAGTTGATGCAGCAATCATCAATAACACCTTTGTTCGTGAAGCAGGTATTGATTACAAGAAAGCTCTCTTTGTAGAAAAAGCAAACAGCAACTCTAAACAATGGTACAACTTGATTGCAGCTAAGAAAGATTGGAAATCATCTGATAAAGCGAAGGCAATCGAAGCCATTATTAAAGCCTACCATACTGACAACGTGAAGAAAGTCATTGAAGAATCTTCAGACGGTATGGACCAACCAGTTTGGTAATTGAGAGGATGAATAGAGAGGTGGAGAAGGTTTTCTCTGCCTCTTATCGTGTATAGTAGGAGGAAATGATGTCCAATCCAAGAGAGACAGAACAAATACGCAAATTTGAAAATGATGAGGTGGCTCAGCATTATTTTGAAGTCCTGAGGACCCTCATTTCCAAGCGCTCCATTTTTGCCCAGCAGATTGGCTTAAAGGAAGTGGCGACCTATTTGGGAGAAATTTTCACAGCTGCAGGAGCTAAGGTAACTGTGGATGACAGTTACACAGCGCCATTTGTCATTGCTAAATTTGTTTCACCCAATCCGGACGCGAAGACCATCATTTTCTACAACCATTACGATACTGTTCCAGCAGATGGCGACCAACCTTGGACGAGTGATCCCTTTACGCTGTCGGTCCATTACGGGACCATGTATGGTCGAGGGGTAGACGATGACAAGGGGCATATTACTGCACGCTTGACGGCTATTCGCAAATATATCCGTGAGAATGGCGACCTGCCGGTCAACATTACCTTTATCATCGAAGGAGCAGAAGAATCTGCTTCGACCGACCTGGATAAGTATCTAGCCAAACACAAAAAACACTTGCGTGGGGCAGATCTCTTAGTCTGGGAACAAGGGACTCGTAACCAACAAGGGGAACTGGAAATCTCGGGTGGCAACAAGGGGATTGTTACCTTTGACATGGTGGTCAAAAGTGCAGATGTGGATATCCATTCTAGCTATGGTGGAGTGGTGGAATCAGCATCTTGGTATCTGCTCAATGGTTTGTCCAGTCTTCGAGATAAAGACGGTCGCATCCTGGTGGATGGCCTCTATGACTTGATTGAGGAACCTAACGAGCGGGAACTGGCCCTAATTGATCGGTATGCCAATAAAACGGCGGACGATGTGACAGAAATCTACAATCTCCAATTGCCTATCTTGAAAGAAGAACGAAGTGAGTTCTTAAAACGTTTTTATTTTGAGCCAGCTATGAACATTGAAGGATTGGGAACAGGGTATCAGGGACAAGGAGTCAAGACGATTCTCCCTGCAGAAGCTCGAGCCAAGATGGAAGTTCGGTTGGTGCCAGGCTTGGAACCTAAACAAGTCTTGGAGTTGATTCGTAAACAATTGGATCAGAATGGCTTTGAGAAGATTGAACTTGTTTTCACACTAGGGGAAATGAGCTATCGGAGTGATATGAGTGCACCGTCCATTCTCAACGTGATAGATTTGGCCAAACGCTTTTATCCAGAAGGGGTCTGTGTCCTTCCGACAACCGCAGGCACTGGTCCCATGCATACGGTCTTTGAGGCCTTGCAAGTTCCAATGGCTGCCTTTGGTATCGGAAATGCCAATAGTCGAGATCATGGTGGGGATGAAAATGTGAAAATTGCAGACTACTATACCCATATTGAATTAATTAAGGAGTTAATCACAAGTTATGAGTAAAGAAATTATCAAACTGGACCATATCGATGTTACCTTTCATCAGAAAAAACGTGAAATTGCAGCCGTGAAGGATGTGACCATTCATATCAATGAAGGGGATATTTACGGGATTGTTGGGTATTCTGGTGCAGGGAAGTCAACGCTTGTACGGGTCATCAATCTCTTGCAAGTACCGTCAGCAGGTACTATCACCGTAGATGGTGATGTCATCTATCAAGATCGGGTGACCTTGAATGCTGCGGCTTTACGCCAAAAACGCCGGGACATTGGTATGATTTTCCAACACTTCAATCTTATGGCCCAAATGACTGCAGCTGAAAATGTGGCCTTCGCCCTCAAACATTCAAATTTGTCTAAAGAGCAAAAGGCTGAAAAAGTGGCTAAGTTGTTGGAACTAGTAGGACTGTCAGATCGGGCGGACAACTATCCTGCTCAATTGTCAGGTGGACAAAAACAACGGGTGGCGATTGCGCGTGCGCTCGCCAACGATCCAAAGATTTTGATTTCTGACGAATCAACATCTGCCCTAGATCCAAAAACGACCAAACAAATCCTTGCTCTTCTGCAAGAGCTGAATCAGAAATTGGGCTTGACAGTGGTCTTGATTACCCACGAAATGCAAATTGTCAAAGACATTGCCAATAGGGTTGCTGTTATGCAAAATGGTGAATTGATTGAAGAAGGTTCTGTTTTAGATATCTTCTCTAATCCTAAGAACGAATTGACACAAGACTTCATCACAACTGCAACAGGAATCGAGGAAGCTATGGTGAAAATCAACCAGCAACAAATTGTTAAGAAATTGCCGGCTGATTCTGTTTTGGCCCATTTGAAATATTCTGGTTCGGTGACAGACACAGCGATAATCAACGATATTTATAAACAGTACCAAGTGTCTGCTAATATTCTACACGGAAATATTGAAATTTTGGATCATACCCCTGTTGGTGAGTTGGTTGTTATCCTTACTGGGGAAGCAGCGAATCTAACTGCAGCACAGCGGGATCTAAAAGCAGCAGGTGTTTCTGTGCGTGTCTTAAAAGAAGGGAGTAATGCATGATTGACTTTATTCAAACCTATCTACCAAATGTTTACCGGATGGGCTGGAGTGGCCAAGCTGGATGGGGAACAGCGATTTATCTGACCCTTTACATGACCTTTATCTCTTTTGTGATTGGTGGTTTATTGGGACTCATTGCAGGATTATTATTAGTCTTGACAGCACCTGGTGGGATTATCGAGAATAAATTGGTTTTCCATATCTTGGATAAAATCACGTCCATCTTCCGTGCCATTCCTTTTATCATCTTGCTAGCCTTGATCAATCCCTTTACTCGTATGATTGTCGGAACTGGGATTGGTCCTACGGCGGCCTTAGTTCCCCTATCTTTAGCTGTCTTTCCTTTCTTTGCTCGCCAAGTTCAAGTCGTTTTGTCTGAATTGGACCGTGGGGTGATTGAAGCAGCTCAAGCTAGTGGGGCAACATTTTGGGATATTGTTGGTGTCTACCTTCGTGAAGGACTTCCTGATTTGATTCGTGTCACAACCGTTACCCTCATTTCCTTGGTTGGTGAAACAGCCATGGCGGGTGCGATTGGAGCAGGTGGTCTCGGAAACGTCGCTATTTCATATGGTTACCAACGCTTTAATAATGACGTTACCTTGCTAGCAACCTTCTTGATTCTGCTTTTGATTTTCTTTATTCAGTTTATCGGTGATTTCTTGACCAAGAAAATTAGCCACCGGTAAGGATGGGATAGATACATGAAAATAATACAGAAACATCAGTTTAAGCAGGTTGCGGCCTTTGCAGGCTTGTATTTTCTTGCCATTGGCTTAGGTGTCCTACTTGGAAGTCTGGTTGATCATCAAGGCAACATGTTCTATGCTCCAGCCTTCTCTGCCCTGGTTGGTGGAGGAATCTATCAGGTCTATGTTGAGAAAATTCAACGAACAGGAGCCATTCTAGTCGTTGCTCTTGTGATTGGTGCTTTTTTCCTTTTCACTCGTCATGGAGCTGGAGCTTTTCTGCCTGCTCTTGTTGGAGGGCTTTTGGCAGAATTGGTCGCAGGCCGTGGCCACTACCAGTCGAAGTTAGGCAATGCGGTGTCTTTCCTCCTCTTTTCCTTTACGACGACAGGGCCTATCCTTATGATGTGGTTCCAACCAGCTAGTTATCGTGCTTCTTTACTAGCCCGTGGGAAGTCGATGGATTATATCGAACGCGTTATGGTACCGTCGAATATGGGAACGGTGAGCTGGTTTTTATTGACCCTTCTTCTTGGAGCTCTGCTAGGTTATCTTCTGGGACAATTGGTCTGTCAAAAACTAAATAGAAAATAACATAATGGAGAAGAAACATGCACAATAATTTACTAGTCCTTCAGTCAGACTTTGGTCTGGTGGATGGGGCTGTCTCTGCTATGATTGGAGTAGCTTTAGAGGAATCACCCACCCTCAAGATTCACCACTTGACTCATGATATTACACCTTATAATATCTTTGAAGGAAGTTACCGCCTCTTTCAGACGGTGGATTACTGGCCAGAAGGGACAACCTTTGTATCGGTCGTCGATCCGGGTGTCGGCTCCAAACGTAAAAGTGTTGTAGCCAAAACGGCCAAGAATCAATACATTGTTACACCGGATAATGGGACCCTCTCTTTCATCAAGAAACATGTAGGAATCGTTGCCATTCGTGAGATTTCAGAGGTGAAGAACCGCCGGGCCAATACAGAGTTTTCTTATACCTTCCACGGGCGTGATGTCTATGCCTATACAGGAGCTAAGTTAGCCAGTGGTCATATCAGCTTTGAGGAAGTGGGACCAGAACTCAGTGTCGAACACATTGTAGAAATCCCTGTGGTGGAAACTGTTATGGAGGACAATCTTGTCAAAGGAGCCGTTGACATCTTGGATGTGCGCTTTGGTTCTCTTTGGACCTCGATTACTCGGGAAGAGTTTAATCATTTGGAACCCGAATTTGGGGAACGCTTTGAAGTAACCATCTATAACAATGACATGCTGGTTTACCAAAACCAAGTAACCTACGGCAAGTCTTTCGCCGATGTGCGGATTGGACAGCCGATCCTGTATATCAATTCCCTCTATCGTGTTGGCCTTGCCATCAACCAGGGATCCTTTGCTAAGGCCTATAATGTAGGAGTTGGGGCTTCTTGGCATATCGAAATTAGAAAAATGGAAAATTAATAGGAGATAAAATATGAAACAAAAACAAGCTTTTTCAATTAAGGATGTTGTAGCTATCGGGGTTGGAGCAGCCCTCTTTGTGGTCATTGCGATGATTCCAATTCCAGCGCCAGCTCCAAATACCAACATTCAGTTGCAATACGCCCTTCAAGCCCTCTTTAGTGTGGTCTTTGGTCCGATTGTTGGTTTCTTAATGGGCTTTATCGGTCATGCTATTAAAGATGCGATGACTTATGGCCTCTGGTGGACTTGGATCATTTCTAGTGGCTTGTTTGGTCTCTTTGTTGGTTTCTTCCGTAAACAAATCGGTGACCTCAAAGGAGAAGTGACCAAGAAAGAATTGATCGTCTTTAACGTTGTGCAAGTCATTGCCAACTTGCTTATTTGGGGATTGATTGCTCCGATTGGGGATGTGATGATTTACAAAGAAAGTGCCAACAAGGTCTTCCTTCAGGGTGTTGTAGCAGGTTCTGTCAATGCTTTAGTGGTAGCTATTGCAGGTTCACTCCTCTTGATTGCCTATGCTCGTACCCAAACAAAAGACGGAAGTTTGTCTAAAGACTAATCATAAATAAGAAGAGAGAGTGGGACAGAAATCGGTAATTCGTTAGAATTCGATTTCGTCGTCCCACCTCCGCACAGTTGAGTAGGGCTGTAAAAGCTGATGTAATCAGCGTAGTAAAGCCCACTCAACCACTGCGTCTTACTCGACAATCCAAAGACATTTGAGAGGCTAGGACTTTTATCCCAGCCTCTTTTTGTGAGCAAAAAATATTTTTTACAAAATGTAAGACATATGTTGCAAAATAGAAAATATAGTGTATAATAGAGCTATAAAAACAAGAAAGGAAAAGCATGTGGCGAAAAATCTCAAATTAAAAATGGCCCGGGTCGAGCATGATATGACCCAGGGGGATCTTGCAGATGCCATCGGGGTGACGCGTCAGACCATTGGCCTGATCGAGGCAGGGAAGTACAATCCGACCCTCAGCCTCTGCCTAGCAATTTGTAAGACCTTGGATAAGACGCTGGATCAACTATTCTGGGAGTAACAGTTTTAACAAAAGAAAGAGGAAATATATGAAACAAAAGAAAGAACCAATTGTAAAAGATGAGCGGACCATGCTGCTTGATGGAAAAATTGCAGGGGAACTTGTTCTAGGAATGACCTGCTTTATTGCAGTCTCTGCCTTTGTGAAGGCTAGTATCCTGGACTTAGACCTAGTAGCTTATATTCCAGAGCTCATTCTCTTGATTGTCATGGGAGCTTATGCCTTTGTGAGAAGGATCAGTTCAGGGATTGATGTTCGAGATATGTTAGAAAAAGATAGCTGGTTCAGCCGCATTGGGTCAGGCATCCTATTTGCCTTATTTGTGATTGCAACAGATGTGATTGGGAAGCGAGAAACGATGAGCTTTATGTTCGCTCCCAAGTATCTGCTCAAGATCGTTCTTGCCATTTTCGTCTTTGCCCTTTTGACTTATCTGTTAGAGAAACCACTTGCCTTCATCAATCGGAAAAAACAGAAGAAGATCGAGGCAGAGTTGGAGGACTAAGGGGGAGCTCATAAAGTTATTTAATAATTTGAATAAAAGTCTGGAACACCAGGCTTTTATTTTTCAGTCAAATTAATTGCATCCCGTATGGAGGCAGAGTATACTAGAATGGTTGAATGAAAAATTCTGATAATTTAATCTTAGAAAAGAGAATCTTATGGCAAAACCTATTCGTGTTTTACTTTACTATAAATATGTTCCCATCGAAAATGCCGAGCAATTTGCGGCAGACCACTTGGCTTTCTGTAAATCAATCGGGCTCAAGGGCCGTATCCTAGTGGCTGACGAAGGAATCAACGGTACTGTTTCTGGCGACTACGAAACTACGCAAAAGTACATGGACTACGTTCACAGTCTTCCAGGCATGGAAGACCTCTGGTTCAAGATGGATGAGGAAGAAGAGCAAGCTTTCAAGAAGATGTTTGTTCGCTATAAAAAGGAAATTGTCCATCTTGGTTTAGAGGATGATAACTTCGATAACGACATTAACCCCCTTGAAACGACAGGTGCTTACTTGTCGCCAAAAGAATTTAAAGAAGCTCTTCTAGACGAGGATACAGTTGTCCTTGATACTCGTAACGACTACGAGTACGACCTTGGACACTTCCGTGGGGCTATTCGTCCAGATATCCGCAACTTCCGTGAGTTGCCACAATGGGTCCGTGATAACAAAGAGAAATTTATGGACAAGCGTGTCGTAGTTTACTGTACAGGTGGAGTCCGTTGTGAGAAATTCTCAGGCTGGATGGTGCGTGAAGGCTACAAAGATGTTGGCCAATTGCATGGTGGTATCGCAACTTACGGAAAAGACCCAGAAGTTCAAGGAGAGCTATGGGATGGTAAAATGTACGTCTTTGACGAGCGGATTGCTGTCGATGTTAACCATGTTGATCCAAGTGTTGTCGGAAAAGATTGGTTTGATGGAACACCATGTGAACGCTATGTCAACTGTGGAAATCCTTTCTGTAACCGTCGCATCTTGACTTCAGAAGAAAACGAAGACAAATACCTCCGTGGTTGCTCACATGAGTGCCGTGTTCATCCACGCAATCGCTATGTAGAAGAACACAACTTGTCACAAGCAGAGGTTGCTGAGCGTTTGGCTGTTATCGGTGAGACGCTTGATGGAACTCTTGCATAAGTTAAAAACAGCCGAAAGGCTGTTTTTTCTATGGAAAGTCATGAAAATTTGTGCTATAATTTGGTAAGCGATTACAAAAAAAGGAGAAAACAAATGTCCGTTGTGTTTTCAATTCGAAATAAAAAGAGTATGTTTGGCTATCAAAAGGTGATGCCAGCTAAAGATGTATTAAATTTGGTGGAGGGAATTCTTACTTACAGTTTTGAGGAAGCTATGCTTGGTCGCTCTCTCAAAGATTTTCCAGCTATGATGTGTATCCGTTATGGCAAGAGCTGCTTGCCCATCATCCTTCGTTATCTGGATCAAGAACATGCTTACCAATTCATCCTTGCAGATTTTGCCACCCTTGAAGATTGGCGACTCATCTTAGAATGGCTCAGTGCCCTAGCTCGCCAGTTAGGAAATGAGATTCACGATAATTTGGGGACCAGCTATGACGCAGACTCTATTTTCTCTTTTGACTATGAGAACTATTTGCTGAAGAATCTACAGAATTTAGAAAAAGATCCAGACCTCCATCAATACCAGCTTCAGGGTTTCGCTCATCCTGTGATTTTAGATCGTGAGCTCCTTCGTAAAATTCTAGACTCCGCTCAACCTTTAGAGGAGTTCAGTCAAGTGGTTAAAAAGGTTCAATACAGCTCCGCCTTCTTTAGTCAAGTTCGTTTCTACAGACAGAACGAAACGGGAGGTATTATTGGCAGTTACAGTCTAACAGAAGATACGGATACTGTCTTGCCACGAGTGCCTTTTGTACCTGCTGAGTTTGTAGAGAAGGTGAATATGGATGAAATCATCGACTGGAAAGTGAATTTAGTGGAAATTACTGGAAATCCCGATATGCCAGAGAGTTATAAGCCAGTGGCAGCTGTGACTTTAGAAGCCTTACTGAGTTCTTTGGACTCAAGTGAATTTGAATTGTTGGATGCCAATCAAATTGAAATCAAAAAATTGTCTAAGGAACGTTTGTTGCAATTAGCCCAACTCTAATAAAAAAGTTCTCAATTCTGAGAACTTTTTCTTTTAGTTTGATTCATGTGGCAAGATCAAGTTGAGGATGATTCCTGTCATAGCTGAGAGAGCTGTTCCTGCGAGGGTCACTGGACCAAGTTTCAGAGTTGCTCCACCAAGTCCAAGAACCAACATAGCGCTTGCAATAATCAAGTTGCGCATCAAGCTGAAGTCGACGCGTTCTTTAATCAAAACTTTCAAACCGTTACTTGCGATAACTCCGTAGAGAAGGATGGACATTCCACCGAGAACAGAGTTTGGAATGGTAGAAATGAGGGCAGTAAACTTACCAAAGAAGCTCAAAGAAAGAGCGATCAAGGCAGCATTTCGGATAACGGAAACAGAAGCGATACGGGTCATTCCGATTACACCGGTGTTTTCTCCATAAGTGGTATTGGCTGGACCACCAAGGAAGGCTGATACAGAAGTTGCAATCCCATCACCAAGAAGGGTACGATGAAGTCCTGGTTGTTTCAAGAATTGACGGCCACAGATTTGGCTAAGCACTGTATGGTCACCGATATGTTCTGAAATCGTTACGATAGCGATTGGCAAGATGGCAATGGTTTCAGGCCCAAAATACAAGTTGTATTGTTTGAAGGCACCACCTGTATTGAAAGGAAGATAGAAGCCAGGAATCTCAAACCAGTTGGCTTTGAGGACTGGATCGAAGTTAACCAAGCCCAAGCAGACTGCGAAGACATAGCCACCGATAATGGCAAAGAGGAAAGGAATAATTTTGAAGAAGCCTTTTCCTTTGGTGTTGATGAAGGCAGCGATCAGGAAGGTCACGACAGCGACAAGGGCATTTTTCCAGTCTCCTCCTTCGACAAAACCGGCGTTCTTAACAGCTGATCCTGCAAGCCCTAAACCAATGACGATGATCATAGGTCCAATAACAACGGCAGGAAGCAATTTGTCAATCCAGCGAGTGCCAGCAACTTTAACCCCTGCAGCAACAAGCACGTAGATCAGACCAGTCAGAATAACCCCAGTTTGTGCTGCATCGACTTTTCCGCCCATTTCCTTCATCGCCAAAGCCATAGCGGTGATAAAGGCGAAGGAAGAGCCGAGGTAAACAGGGACTTTAAAGCCGGTACAAGTCATATAGATCAGCGTCCCAACGCCTGATGCAAAGAGCGCAACAGATACGGGCATACCTAAGATGAGTGGTACCAGGATGGTTGCCCCAAACATGGCAAATACGTGTTGGAAACTTAATAAGATTCCTTTTAGGGGTGCCGGATTTTGGTCGACATCCAGGAGCAAATCAACAGTTGATTCTTCTTTCATAATAACCTCACTTTTGGGCACCAAAAAAGAGCCCATGATTTTTTGCATAGCAAGGGCCCTCAGATTGTTCATATTCTGTGTCTTTGTCACCTCACAGGATGACATTAAAAACCTTTGCTTCTAAGAAGTATAGCAGAAAAAATTCGTTTTGTAAACGAATTTTTCCCGAGCCTGAAAACACGAGAGCGAGGTTCGTTTTGTAAACGAATTTTTCCCGAGCCCGAAAATGAGAAAGCGAGGTAGGAGTTAGTAAGTGTTATCTATTATCATCAAGAAAGAGGTCTGCGATAGACGCAGTGGTTGAGTGGCCCATCCCCGCTCTAATTCTCGCTTGGATGGCCCTACTCAACTTTGCGGGGGAGGACGACGAATCCGTCATTTTAAATGGTAACCGATTTCTGTCCCTCTCCCTTTTCCCGAGCCTGAAAACAAGAAAGCGAGGAGGGAGTCATTAAGGTTTTCATTTTTGCATCAGAAAAGAGGTCAGCGATTGACGAAGTAGGTGTGTGCTCCCTCTTTATTTTTTTGGGAGGACAGCTGTGTTGTTTCCTAGCACAAAAGGCGAACAAGTGGGGCTTCTCGCTCCTTTGTTAGAAGGAAAGAAGCCGGTTTTATGGTATAATAGAGGACTAGAAGTAGAATATATGAAAGAGGAGCAAGAGATGCTGTTAGAAGAATTTGATGCCAATCGACAGGCGATTATCAATCCACAAGACTTACACAAACCAATTGAAGGATTTCCCAAAGTAGTCATCTCTTGCTTTTCCAGAGTAACTTTTGCTCGCCTCCTTGAAAAATATGAACATGAGGTGATTGCAAGAACTTCCATGGCTAACTTTGAAGTCATTGTCTATGGGATTACGATTGAAGACCAAGAGATTGCTGTCTTTAATGCACCAGTTGGGGCTGCTTCCTGTGTGGGGATTATAGAGGATTTGATTCAATTTGGGATGGAAAAACTAGTGCTCTTTGGGACCTGTGGGGTTTTGGACCAAGATATTGAGGCGACCTCCATCATCATTCCAACAGCAGCTCTTAGAGACGAAGGGACCAGCTATCACTATCTTCCGGCTAGTGATGAAGTGGAAGTAAATAAGGAAAGCCTTCCTCTCTTCCAAGCTTTTCTGGACAGTCACAAGGTTTCTTATCAGTCAGGAAAAGTGTGGACAACCGATGCTCCCTATCGGGAAACCATCGACAAGATGAAGCGTCGAAAGGAAGCAGGAGCCATCTGCGTCGATATGGAGTGCTCTGCCGTGGCAGCCTTAGCAGCTTTTAGGGGCTTTGAACTCTGCCATTTCTTCTACGCAGCGGACCACCTCTCTGAAGAAAAATGGGATATCCGAACCTTATCTAGTCATGAGGACTTAGATGGTAAGGACCGAATCGCGGAGTTGGCAATGCAATTTGCGCTCTTATGGGAAAAGGCAAACTAAATGAAAGAAGCAATCATCGAATTGAAGGATTTTTCCTTCCAGTATAAGGCTCAGTCTGAGCCGACCTTAAAGGGGATTAACCTGACCATCT
Organism: Streptococcus australis; assembly: GCF_040226615.1. Lineage (GTDB taxonomy): Bacteria > Bacillota > Bacilli > Lactobacillales > Streptococcaceae > Streptococcus > Streptococcus australis_E. The sequence continues at coordinate 131,400 of NZ_JBCOAT010000003.1, forward strand.
ACGAGGGGGAAAAGGTCCTGATTGTGGGACCATCTGGCTCTGGTAAGTCAACCATTGGTCAGTGTCTAAACGGGATTATTCCCAATATCTATAAGGGAACCAGCAGTGGGCAATTTCTCATTCAGGGGACAGAAGCCTTTGATCATAGTATTTACGAAAAATCTCACTTGGTCAGTACGGTTTTACAGGATACGGATGGCCAGTTTATCGGTCTTAGTGTAGCAGAAGACTTGGCTTTTGCTCTTGAAAACGATATGGTGGAGCTGGAAAGTATGAAATCTCGGGTTCACACCTGGGCAGAGCGCTTGGACTTGAGCAAGCTCTTGGACCATCGGCCTCAAGATTTATCCGGTGGGCAAAAACAGCGGGTGAGCTTGGCTGGCGTCCTGATCGACGAAAGTCCGATCCTGCTCTTTGATGAGCCACTGGCTAATTTAGATCCCAAGTCGGGTCAGGATATCATTGATCTAATCGATCAAATTCATGAAGAGCAAGGGACAACAACCATTATCATCGAACACCGTTTAGAGGATGTGCTCTATCGTCCTATCGATCGGGTCATCTTGATCAATCAAGGGCAAGTCCTCTTTAATGGGGAGCCAGATGAGTTGTTGAGAACGACACTGCTGGCTGAAAATGGGATTCGAGAACCCCTCTATTTAACAACTCTTCGCCAGTTAGGCCAGGATATCAGCAAGCTACCGCATTTGGACAAGGTAGAAAAAATACCACTTGAAGATTTATCAGTAGAAATTCCAACTCCACATTTTGAAAAAGGTGCAGAGGCAGAGACAATCTTAGAGCTTGGTCATTTGAACTTTGCCTATCGAGAAAGCCAGCCTATTCTTAAAGATCTTTCTTTAACCGTTCTAAAAGGCCAACGGCTAGCGATTGTTGGTAAAAATGGGGCTGGAAAATCTACCCTTGCTAAGGCGATTTGTGGCTTCATCCAGACGGAAGGAACCTATTTCTCAAAGGGAGAGGATATCAAGGGTGATAGTGTCAAGGAGCGAGCAGAGAGAGTAGGTTATGTCCTGCAAAATCCTAACCAGATGATTTCATCGACCATGGTGTTTGATGAGGTAGCTCTCGGTCTTCGCTTGAGAAATGTCCCAGAGGACCAGATTGAAAGTCGTGTCCATCAAGCCTTGAAAACCTGTGGTCTCTACGAATTTCGTAAGTGGCCAATTTCTGCTCTATCTTATGGTCAGAAGAAGCGGGTGACCATCGCTTCGATTTTAGTATTGGGGCCTGAGGTTTTGGTACTGGATGAACCGACGGCAGGCCAGGATCAACGAAACTATACAGAAATTATGGATTTTCTTGATGAACTCCAGCAAAAGGGACATACCATTGTCATGATTACCCATGATATGCAACTGATGCTGGATTATTCCGACCGGGCAATTGTGGTCATGGATGGGCAGATTTTGGCAGATTTGACGCCGGCAGAGCTCTTGACCCAACCAGAAATTTTAAGACGGGCTAATTTGAAAGAAACGTCCATTTTTGCCTTGGCAAATCGACTTGGTGTCGATCCTCTTGCCTTGACCCAGTTTTATATGAATCAGAAAGGGGAAGGTCATGAATAATCGCTTAGTCGGCTACCATGCCGGAACCAGCTTTCTGCATCGCCTCTCAGGCGCTAGCAAGCTCCTTTTCTTATTGTTGGTATCATTAGCTGCCATGTTGAGTTACGATACTCGCTTGTTGTTGGTCATTGGTCTAGGTGCCCTCGCCTTATTTGCAACCTCAGGCATTCGTTTGAAAGACATCTCCTTTGTTCTGAGTTTTGCCTTAGCTTTTGCCCTGCTAAATGTCTTGATGGTCTATCTTTTTGCCCCTCAATATGGGGTAGAAATCTATGGAGCAAAGACAGTTCTTCTAGATGGTTTAGGGGCATATAGTATTACAGCCCAAGAGTTATTTTATCTCTTCAACCTAGCTTTGAAGTATGTGTGTACCATTCCCTTAGCTCTCATTTTCTTGATGACCACCCATCCCAGTCAGTTTGCTTCGAGTCTCAACCAGATTGGGGTGTCCTACAAGATTGCTTACTCAGTGAGCTTGACCTTGCGCTATATTCCAGATGTGCAGGAGGAATACCAGATTATCAAGCTCTCGCAAGAAGCAAGAGGCTTGGAGTTGTCCAAAAAGGCCAACTTTGTCCAACGGGTGAAGGGAAATCTTCAGATGATTTCTCCCTTGATTTTTAGTTCTTTGGAGCGGATTGAAACGATCTCTACGGCCATGGAACTGCGTCGCTTTGGAAAAAATAAAAAACGGACCTGGTACACCTATCAGGAGATGACCACTCGTGATCGCTTGATTATCTTAGGTTCAATCTTCATGGTGGTCTTGAGTATCGTCCTGATTTGGGTAAACAAAGGTCGCTTCTATAATCCTTGGAGGTAAGAAAATGGCAGAAACAATTTTTGTAACGGGAGCATCCGCAGGTTTTGGCCAAGCCATTTGTCGCCGCTTAGTTGCCGATGGGCAACGTGTGATTGGTGCTGCTAGACGCATTGAAAAATTACAGGCTCTTCAAGAAGAGCTGGGCGAAGCTTTTTATCCCCTTCAAATGGATGTGACGGATCTTTCTCAGGTGGATCATGCACTTGCCAGTTTGCCAAAAGCTTGGGAGAGAGTGGATGTTTTGGTCAATAATGCTGGCTTGGCCCTAGGCCTCGCTCCAGCTCATGAAGCAGAGGTTGCAGATTGGCTGACCATGATTCAGACCAATATTATCGGCTTGACCTATCTGACAAGGAAAATCTTGCCTCAGATGGTGGAACGAAATGATGGTTATGTCATCAATATGGGGTCAACTGCTGGGACAGTGCCTTATCCAGGGGCCAATGTGTATGGTGCTTCCAAGGCATTCGTTAAACAGTTTTCATTAAATCTGCGTGCGGACTTGGTTGGAAAACAGATTCGGGTGACCAACATTGAGCCAGGTCTCTGTGAAGGGACCGAGTTTTCGACGGTTCGCTTTAAAGGGGATGAAAAACGGGTAGAGGCTCTCTATCGAGACGCCCATGCCATTCAGCCTGAAGACATTGCCAACACTGTAGCTTGGCTCATCCAACAACCCAAGCATGTCAATGTCAACCGGATTGAAATCATGCCGGTTTCCCAAACCTTTGGTCCACAACCGATCTATCGGGGTGATTAGTTTTACTAACCAGCACGAACCGGTGCTGGTTATTTTTCCATGTTGAGGATAGAGAATAGGAGGGGGAAAACCATGTCAAAAGCCTTAGTGATTGGTTCTACTGTTTGTGATGTTATGGTCTATCTGGATCGACTACCGAGTCGGGAAGGAGACGCTCATATCCATGAGCAGACTTGGTCTCTTGGAGGGTGTGCCTTTAATGTGGTCTCCGTACTTCATGCTTTGGGTCAAAATGTTGACTTCATCTCGCCAGTGGGGACGGGTGTCTACGGGGACTTTGTCAAGGCAGAACTCGAGAGGCTGGGCATCCAGACTCCAATCTCAGTAACCGGGGCAAATGGTTGTTGTTATTGCTTTATTGAGTCGGATGGTGAACGAACCTTTTTATCAGATCATGGAGTAGAATATAGTTTTCAGAAGGAATGGCTCCAGTCTCTGGAGCAGGAAAGCTACGAATTTATTTATCTCTGTGGCCTTGAAGTCGAGGAGCCGACTGGATTGGAACTGATTCAATCTGTGTCAAAAATCAAAGGCCAAGTCATCTTTGCGCCAGGACCTCGAGGCCTCTTGATTCCCGAGGAGCGTTTGGAAGCCATCTATGATCTCCGCCCCATTCTCCATGTCAATGAGGCAGAAGCCAAGGCTTTTTCAGCTTGTGAAGAGATTGCTGATGCTGCTAAGAAGCTCTACCAAAGAACGGGTCAGTTAGTCATCGTCACCTTGGGAGAAAAAGGAGCGATCGCATACGATGGTAGGTTCTACGAGATGTCCGGATTTCCTACAGAAGTTCGTGATACCGTAGGTGCAGGAGACAGTCATCTGGGAGCCTTTTTAGCAGCATCCTTGCAAGGGCTAGATGTGGAGGATGCCTTAACCTTTGCTAACAAAGTCTCTAGCCAGATTGTTGCAAGTAAGGGCGTTCATCTGACTCAGGAACAGTACCAAGTACTAAGAGCAGAACTCGCACAAAACTAAAAAGGAGTAGGGAACATGTCCTACTCCTTATTTGACTTTATCTGCTTGTCTCTTTGTATCTTATTGAAATGAACACAGGCTGCGGATTGTGTCAAAAAGATGAATCCTCCTAGAATCTTTTGGATTCTGCGTCGAATTCCCTATTTTGACTTTATCCGCTTAGCCCTTTGTATCTTACTACAACGGACGCTTATTTGGCATGCCCGCTTTTCTTGGGTATTTATTAGGGGTTTCTTTTTTCTTTTCTACAAGAGTGATATAGCGTGGATCCCCATTAGGCAATTCATACTGTAGATTGTCTTCAACCTTGCTAAAGAGCAGATTGAGGGCGTTTTTGGCTTCCTCCAACTCTTCTGGAGCATTGCTAGCCTTGAGAGCAAGAAGCTGTCCCCCTACTTTCAGATAGGGAATGGTCAGTTCAGACAAGACCTGCATGCGGGCAACGGCGCGGGCAGTTACGATATCAAATTGGGCACGAAAGGCCTTGTCTTGTGCAAAGTCCTCAGCTCGTCCATGGTAGAAATGAACTCCGCTCAAGCCTAACTCTTCAGCTAGCAAGTGAAGGAAATTGATCCGCTTATTGAGGGAATCAATAATGGTCACATCTAGCTCAGGGAATAGGATCTTCATTGGTAGGCTTGGAAAGCCGGCACCAGCTCCGATATCCAAGAGACGGATGGGTTGATTTTCGATTAAACCCTGCAAAATGGGTGCGATAGAATCATAAAAATGCTTGAGATAGACTTCATCTTTATCGGTGATAGCGGTGAGATTAATTTTCTCATTCCATTCCACGAGGAGCTCGAAATAGCGTTCGTATTGCTCTTTTTGTCGATCAGTTAGTGGGAAGCCGAGGTCGGCTAAACGGTCATAAAATTCTTCTGGTTTCATAAGATAATTTTACCACAAAATAAGGGAAATTTGATATACTGGTACTAAAGAAATGAAAGGAATTCAATAAAATGATTTGGATTATTCTTGGGGTCCTAGTGGTCCTTGTGTTGATGGTAGTAGGAGTTTACAACGGTTTAGTGAAAAGTCGGATGCAAACTCGTGAAGCTTGGAGTCAAATTGACGTGCAATTGAAACGTCGGAATGACTTGATTCCAAATTTGATCGAAACCGTTAAAGGGTATGCTAAGTACGAAGGAGATACACTAGCAAAAGTAACTCAACTTCGCCAACAAGTAGCGCAAGCATCTTCACCTGCAGAAGCAATGGCAGCCAGTGATGCTCTTTCCCGTCAAGTGGCAGGTATCTTTGCGGTGGCTGAAAACTACCCAGACTTGAAAGCTAACACCAACTTCATGCAATTGCAAGAAGAATTGACTAACACAGAAAACAAAATTTCTTATGCTCGTCAATTGTACAACAGTGTCACAAGCAACTACAATGTCAAGTTGGAAACTTTCCCAACAAACGTGATTGCTGGAATGTTTGGCTTCAAACAAGCCGAATTCCTTCAAGTGCCTGAAGAAGAAAAAGTAGTACCAAAGGTGGACTTTAGCGGATTAGGAGACTAATATGCTCTTTGACCAAATTGCAAGCAATAAAAGGAGAACCTGGATTCTCCTTATTGCTTTTTTCATACTCTTGGCTCTTATCGGAGCAGCCGTTGGCTACCTCTGGTTAGGTTCTTCACTTGGCGGCGTCATCCTAGCTTTGATCATTGGTGGGATTTATGCCTTTAGCATGATTTTCCAATCAACCGAAGTTGTGATGCGGATGAACGGGGCGCGTGAGGTGACGGAAGAGCAAGCCCCTCAACTCTACCATATTGTCCAAGATATGGCCATGGTAGCTCAAATCCCTATGCCTCGAGTTTATATTGTAGATGATCCGTCCATGAATGCATTTGCGACAGGGTCCAATCCTCAAAATGCTGCTGTTGCAGCAACGACAGGTCTTCTGGCTGTGATGAACCGTGAGGAATTGGAGGGAGTCATCGGACACGAAATCAGCCATATTCGCAATTACGATATCCGCATCTCCACGATTGCTGTTGCCCTTGCTAGTGCCATCACCATGCTCTCGAGTATTGGTGGCCGTATGATGTGGTGGGGCGGTGGCCGTAGACGGGATGATGATCGAGAAGGGGGAAGTGGTTTAGAAATTATTATTCTTATCCTTTCCTTGATTGCCATCGTATTAGCTCCATTAGCGGCGACCTTGGTTCAGTTAGCCATTTCTCGCCAACGGGAGTTCCTAGCGGATGCCTCAAGTGTTGAATTGACACGGAATCCTCAAGGGATGATTAATGCTCTTTTGAAGCTGGATAACAGTGTGCCTATGCAACGAGAAGTTGATAGTGCAAGTAGTGCTCTCTTTATCAACGATCCTAAAAAAGAATCCGGCTTTCAAAAGCTCTTTTATACCCACCCACCCATTGCTGAGCGGGTTGAAAGATTAAGAAATATGTAAAAAAATCCACCAAACAGTGGATTCAGATTGAAGACACAATCATCTTAGAACCTTTCCTTAGGTGAGTACGGACGTCAGCGAACTTCTATGAGTTCCATGACTAAATTACGATACAAAGGGCGTCTGCGGATAAAGTCAAAATAGGAAGTTTGACGCAGAATCTTTCGATTCTAGGAGAACTTATCTTTTTGACACAATCCGCAGCCCGTGTTCAATTCGTTTTGAACCCCCTCGCTCTTTAATTTCCAGGCTCAGGCTAAAACAGTTTCCCAAACTGTTTTACTCCCAAAACTCCCGAGTGCTAGAAACAACCTTGTTTCTAGCACTTTTCTCACGGTGGAAAGTTTCAGTAGATGATTGAATAACTATAAAGAATAAAAAGTATTTATCTTTATAGAAGTAAATAGAATTGTATAAAAGATAACTTTGTCTTTAAGCTCAATCCACCCAATGGTGGGTTTTTTATTTAGTTGTTAAGAGGAGGGTAGTGAAACCAAGGATAGCAAAGGTCCCCCAAGCTAGGGGAAGGCTCCAGATAGCTAGACTAGAAAAGAGAGCTGTTCCAAGGGGCATGGCAAAGCTGACCATCAGTCCCAAAAAGCTAGAGGTAGAAGCTAATTTTTCAGCGGGTAATTTACTCATTAAAAGACTGGAAACTTTTGGGTTGATTTTTGCAACAAGATAACCAAGGAAAGTGATGAGTAGAAGGGAAAGGAAATCCCAGTGCACCAGAATATTTGTGAGCCCAAGCATGGTCAGCCCACCTGCTATCCACAGGAGGATATGGTGGAGGCTTTGCTTGGAAAAATAATCGTGAGGTGTCAGACTAGCCCAGACCATGCTTAAAATAGTCACAACCTCTAAAATCAAGAGGGATTGGCTAAAGCTCAACTGAAAGAAGGGGGAGTCAAGCAGTTGCAGATTGTAGATACCAGAGATGGATCCCCCTAGGGCATTGATAAGAACCAATGAGAAGAGCAACTTGCCAAAGTGGTGTACCTCCTCATCTGCAAAAATATTTTTGGCATTGGAATACATCTCTTGGCATTCTTGTACAAAAGAATTCTTATTTTGGGGCCCAATGACGGGGTCATGTGTCAGCTGCTTTTTTCTCAGCAAGAGACAAGTGGAAGACAGGAAAAAAGTCACGGCATTGATCGAAGCGACCAGAGCAAAATGTTGATGGCTGATGGCTAGTAGCCAAACTCCTAGGGCTTGTCCAGAAATCGAGCAGACCATACTAAGTAGTTGATTGAAGGAATAGGCTTCCATCAAATCCTCGTCTGGGATGTTCTTTTTCATGATGGGGAGTTGTAGCCCCCCGCGATAATCGCTCAAACAATCTGAAACAATGTTTAAAAAGCAAACAATCGAAAAGACTAGGTAACCTGGAATCTTGGTCATGAGCGCAATAAGGATGAAGAGCATGGCTTGGAGATAGCCAATTCGGATCAACCAGTTAGCTTTTTTCTTCGTATGGTCAGCCTTCATGCCAACAAAAATGCTAAAGAGGCTAGGAATAAACACAATGAGATTAGTAATGCCAACCGCCAGACTAGGTTGAGGCATGCTGGCAGCAAAGACCACAAAGACCAGATTGTAGATGGCGGCACCAAGGGTATTCAAAAAGCGAGAAAAGCTGAGTAAGGCAAAAATTTTATTACGAGCTAAGAGTTTCATAAACCTTCCTCCTTCATGTAATCAGTTGCTAGGACTTGTTTGATGGATCGAAAGATTTGTTTTAAGACTTGTAATTTCTCATCATCAGAGAGAAGAAGTTTCTGATCTTTTAGGTAGACGCTGGTATGCTTGAGAAACAAATGAAGGAAATATCTTTTTAGTTTGATCATCATGGAAGGGACCTCTTTCTTTTCTTGATGATCCTATTGTAGACCTCAAAAATATGGAAAACAAAATGTTGCATATTTTCAACAAAAAGAGGCTGGGACAAAAGTCCTAGCCTCAAAATTGTTTTTGGATTGTCGAGCAAGACGCAGTGGTTGAGTGGGCACTATTACGCTGATTTCATCAGCTTTTAAAGCCCTACTCAACTGTGCGGAGGTGGGACGACGAAATCGAATTCTAACGAATTACCGATTTCTGTCCCACTCTCTTTTTAGGATTCCTTGATGAGTTCTTGCATGCTCTGTTTGTAGTAGTTGACGCTGTCCTTACAATCCAAAATAGAAAGGACCTGGATGGCCTGTTCCATCTTTTCAAGACCAGTTTCTTTTTCTCCCTTTCGATAGAGAAATTCCCCTTTGGCATAGAGATAAACGGTCCGAAGGTAGGCTTCGTTTTCGGAGTAAAAGTGGTCCTTGATTAGCTGATCAAAATAAGATGCATCTTCAAATTCATTCGAACTGATGGCCAGAAAAAAGCCATTGAGAAAAATAGAGTTGAGGGCAGGACGAGAAGAGTCTAGGAGCAGTTTGAAATCCTCCCGTTGGACCAACTCCTCTGTGTACTGTCGATAGAGCTGACTAGAGAAAAGAGGAGAGGTCAGTGAAAACAGGTTTAACTCAAAATTTCCCCAGATAGTGACGGAGAAGAGATAGTCATGGAGGAAATCCAGTTCCTCTGGACTAACGGCTAACTCCACTTCGGGATAGAAGCCAAGCATTTGGACTTTGAGAATAATGCTGGCTAATAAGTCTTCTTTTTTATGCTCTTTCTGATAGGCTAGCTGGTAGCTTTGGTACAAGGCTTGATCGTGTTCCAAGCTCATGTTTTCATAGTGCTCTTTCAACAATTTGGGGATAAAGGAGTGCTGATCGATCCCTGCAAGATGGGAAAACTCGCTGAGACTGGTTTTAACCTGTTGTAAGGCCAGGAAAAAACGTTGGGTCGTCAGGTCATTTTCTCCTCTTTCAAATCGAGATAGCATGGAGCGCGAAAATTCGCCACCTGTAGCCTCCTCTAAAGAGATGTGGCGACTTTCCCGTATTTGTCTAAAAACAGCTCCGATGTCTTTCATGTTTTCTCCTCTATCTATACAAGGACCAATGCCTTAGCAAATGAACCTCTTTTATCCAAGAGATTGTGGGACCTTGGTGTACAACACCAATAGGTCTAGTACACTGTATCTTTTTCATGATTATAACAAATTTTTTAGGAGACTTCTTGGTTGAAGGGACAGCTTCATGATATACTAGTAGTATCTAGAAGATGTGAGGGCAAAAGAATGAACTTATATACACAAGAAATCCGTAAAAATCCTGAAGGACTGGCTTTTGATCAAGACTTGGATTTGCTAAAGGATCTGCAAAAGCGCAATCCAGAAATTCTTGATTTAAAGGATGTGACAGCGACAGGGCGAGTAGCCTATGATACAGGTCTCTATGTCTTGGATTACCAATTGACCTATACCATCGTCCTTGCCTCTAGCCGAAGCATGGAACCCGTTGAGCTTCAAGAGAGCTATCCTGTGACAGAGGTGTTCGCTGAGGACGCACAGTCAGAGGCAGATATCGAAGCTCTTGAGGAAGATCTGATCCTTCCCATCGAAGGGGGCAGAATTGATCTGAGTGAAAGCGTGGCAGATAATATCCTGCTCAATATTCCTCTCAAGGTTCTCACTCCGGAAGAAGAGGCCGGACACGGCTTTATCGAGGGCAATGATTGGAAAATCATGACAGAAGAAGAGTACCAAGAAGCTCAAGCGGTTAAGAAAGAAGAAAATAGTCCTTTTGCTGGTCTCCAAGGTTTATTTGAGGAAGAATAGGCTAGGGATGACATATTAAAAATCTAAACATAAATACAGGTCTTTTCTTTGAGGAAAAGACTTCTTTTGATATACTAAGATTTATAAACAACAGAGGGGAGACCTCTGAAAAAAGGAGAAAAGTATGGATACATTATTTATTCCAGGCTGGTTGATAACAGGTCTCATTGTTGCTGTCATTATTGTAGTTTTGCTTGTAAAAGGCTACGTGAACGCTAAACCAAACGAAGTTGTTGTTATTACAGGTCTTCGGAAGCAACGCCACTTACGCGGGAAAGCTGGTTTTATGATTCCCTTTGTCGAACAACGCTCTTATCTTGATATTGAGCAATTCTCGACAGATGTTCGGACATCTGAAGCAGTCCCAACACTGGACTTCATTAACGTCCGTGCCGATGCAGCTGTTAAATTAAAAATCGGTACAACCGATGAGATGATTGCCCGTGCTGCAGAGAACTTCTTGAACTGGAATACGACAGATATTTCCAATTCTGTCCAAGATGTCTTGGAAGGAAACTTGCGGGAAGTGATCGGTCAGATGGAGCTCCGTAAGATGGTCAATGACCGTCAAGAGTTTGCCTCAAAGGTGCAAGACAACGTAGCGCCAGACTTGGCTAAAATGGGTCTGGAAGTCATCGCCTTTACGGTTCAATCTTTCTCTGATGAAGGGGGAGTCATTGATAACCTTGGTATCGAAAATGTTGAAACCATCAAGAAGGATGCCTTGATTGCTAAAGCCAAAGCAGAACGCGAGCGCAAAGAAGTAGAAGCGGAACAAGATAAGCTAGCCAACGACAAACGCGTCGCAGCCGACCTTGAAATCGCGCAAAAACAAAATGAGTTGAAACTCAAACAAGCAGCCCTCAAGCAAGAAGCAGATATTGCTCAAGCCAAGGCAGATGCTGCGAAAGGGATTGAGGCAGAAGTGCAACGTCGTGAACAAGAGCGCGTGGCAGCTGAAGCCAACATCATGAAACAAGAGAAAGAAGCGGAAGTTAAGGAACGCGAAGTTAAGGTTCGTGAGCAAGAATTGGATGCCAACATCCGTAAGCAAGCCGAAGCTGAAAAGTATGCTCGTCAACAAGCAGCCGAAGCAGAATTGATCGAACGCCAACGCAAGGCGGAAGCTGAACTTTTCGAAACACAAAAAGAAGCGGAAGCTCGGAAAGCTCAAGCCGAAGCAGAGAAATTTGCCCAATTGCAAGAGGCAGAAGCCATCGAAGCCAAAGGTCGTGCAGAAGCTGAAGCCATTCGCTTGAAACTAGAAGCCGAAGCCAAAGGTTTGGACCAAAAGGCAGAAGCGATGAAGAAAATGCAAGAAGCAGCCATTACTGAAATGGTCGTTGATAAGTTGCCTGAAATTGCGCGTGCTGTCGCTGAGCCATTGACCAAGGTGGATAAGATCACCATGTATGGTGAAGGAAACGCCTCTAAGATGGTGGGTGATATCATGCAAAGTATCGATCAAGTCTCTCAAGGAGCTGGATTTGATATCCGTCAATTACTAGCAGGAGCTCTTGGGGTCAATATGACGGTCAACAAACTCAAAGAAGGAGAACAACCGGTCATTGAAGCGGATGAATTAGCTTCAAAAGAAGATTAATGCCATTCATAAGTAAGTGTCTGAGAACTGTTTCTCGGGCACTTTTGTTTTTAAGATCAAATGACTTGTATGATCTTCTCTCTCTTGGAGAAGTGGGAAGCTATTTTCTACTTTCATTTGATGTCAAAAAATGGTAGAATATAGGCAAACTATAAAGAGGAGTGTCACATGACTAAAGCAAACTTTGGTGTTGTTGGTATGGCCGTAATGGGTCGTAACCTTGCCCTTAATATTGAATCTCGTGGATACACAGTTGCTATCTATAACCGTAGTAAAGAAAAAACAGAAGATGTTGTTGCTTGCCATCCTGAAAAGAACTTTGTGCCAAGCTATGATATCGAAAGCTTTGTAAACTCAATTGAAAAACCACGTCGTATCATGCTTATGGTTCAAGCTGGACCTGGTACAGATGCGACCATCCAAGCTCTTCTTCCACACTTGGATAAAGGCGATATCTTAATCGATGGAGGAAATACTTTCTACAAAGATACCATCCGTCGTAATGAAGAATTGGCCAACTCTGGGATCAACTTTATCGGTACCGGTGTCTCTGGTGGTGAAAAGGGTGCTCTTGAAGGTCCTTCTATCATGCCTGGTGGACAAAAAGAAGCTTATGAATTGGTAGCAGATGTTCTTGAAGAAATCTCTGCAAAAGCACCAGAAGATGGCAAACCATGTGTGACTTACATTGGTCCTGATGGAGCTGGTCACTATGTGAAAATGGTCCACAATGGTATTGAGTACGGTGATATGCAATTGATTGCAGAAAGCTATGATTTGATGCAACACTTGCTTGGACTTTCAGCTGCAGACATGGCTGAAATCTTCACTGAGTGGAACAAGGGCGAATTGGACAGCTACTTGATCGAAATCACTGCGGACATCCTTGGACGTAAAGATGATGAAGGTCAAGATGGCCCAATCGTAGACTACATCTTGGATGCCGCAGGAAACAAGGGAACTGGTAAATGGACTAGCCAATCAGCGCTTGACCTTGGTGTGCCATTGTCACTCATTACGGAGTCAGTATTTGCACGTTACATTTCTACATACAAAGAAGAACGTGTACACGCTAGCAAGGTGCTTCCAAAACCAGCAGCCTTCAAATTTGAAGGAGATAAGGCTGAGTTGATCGAAAAGATCCGTCAAGCCCTTTACTTCTCAAAAATCATTTCATACGCACAAGGTTTTGCACAATTGCGTGTTGCATCTAAAGAAAACAACTGGAACTTGCCATTTGCAGACATCGCTTCTATCTGGCGTGATGGCTGTATCATCCGTTCTCGTTTCTTGCAAAAGATCACGGATGCATACAACCGTGATGCAGACCTTGCTAACCTTCTTTTGGATGAGTACTTCTTGGATGTCACTGCTAAGTATCAACAATCTGTTCGTGATATCGTAGCTCTTGCGGTTCAAGCTGGTGTGCCAGTCCCAACCTTCTCAGCAGCCATCACTTACTTTGATAGCTACCGTTCAGCAGATCTTCCAGCCAACTTGATCCAAGCACAACGTGACTACTTCGGTGCTCACACATACCAACGTAAGGATAAAGAAGGTACCTTCCACTATTCTTGGTACGACGAAAAATAATTGTAGGTTATGACAAAGCGGATATTACTAGTAGAAAATGAAAAGAATTTAGCGCGCTTTATTGATTTAGAACTTCAGAAAGCAGGCTATGTAGTTGATTTGGTAGAACAAGGGGAAATGGCCTTGAAACTCCTGCAGGCTACAGAATATGATTTAATTCTTCTCAATTACGAACTAGAAGATATGAGTGGGGAAGAGTTTGCCCAGCGTCTGAGCAAGATTCGTCCTGCAGCAGTCTTGATTGTCTTAGATAGTCGTGAGAAAATTTCAGAGCATATGGAGAGTATCCAACGATTTGCGGTATCTTATGTCATCAAACCATTCGTGATCAGTGATTTGGTTGAGAAAATCGTCGCTATTTTTAGAGGCCGTGATTTTATTGACCAACATTGTAATCAGATGAAAGTTCCCACTTCCTATCGGAATTTGCGAATTGATGTCGAGAATCATATGGTGTATCGGGGAGAAGAAGTAATTGATCTGACACGTCGTGAATATGATTTATTAGCAACTTTGATGGGAAGCAAACATGTCCTTAGTCGGGAGCAACTCTTAGAGCGGGTGTGGAAATATGAGAGTACAGCAGAAACCAATATCGTTGATGTCTATATTCGCTATCTTCGTGGGAAAATAGATCTTCCAGGACAAAAGAGCTATATCAAAACTGTCCGAGGTGTCGGCTACCAAATGCAAGAATAACAACAATCCCTTTGATGAGAAATCTCAAAGGGATTTTTTTGTTTGTCAAAAAAGAAGAAAGAAAAATTTTTAAAAAAATTTTTTTAAAATCTTGTGAAAGAAGCAAACGTTTGCCTGGATTACAGTATTCCCAAGGCCTTTGTATATAATGTTTGTGAATTAAAAATTTACATGTAAGGGCTTTACAAAAGAAAAAAAAGTGGTATAATAGTAAGTGAAATATGCAAACGTTTTCTCGTATTGCGGGCATTTCAATTTTATAAGGAGGTCGAATGATGAATAAACAATCATTCAAAAGTCTATTAAGCTTTGAATTTTGGCAAAAATTCGGTAAAGCGTTGATGGTGGTCATTGCAGTTATGCCGGCGGCAGGTCTGATGATCAGTCTTGGTAAAACCATTGCAATGATTAATCCAGAACTTGGTTTCTTGGTAACTACCGGTGGTGTTCTTGAACAGATCGGTTGGGGGGTTATCGGAAACCTCCACATCCTCTTTGCTCTCGCTATCGGTGGTAGCTGGGCGAAAGAACGTGCGGGTGGGGCCTTTGCAGCAGGTCTATCCTTTATCCTGATTAACCGGATCACTGGTGTGATGTTCGGTGTAACAGGAGATATGCTGAAAGATCCAGAAGCGAAGGTGAAAACACTTCTTGGTGGATCTATCAAGGTTGCTGATTACTTCACGAGTGTGTTAGAATCACCTGCCTTGAATATGGGAGTTTTCGTTGGGATTATTGCCGGTTTTGTAGGGGCAACAGCCTTTAACAAATACTACAACTACCGCAAGTTACCAGATGCCCTATCATTCTTTAACGGGAAACGCTTTGTTCCATTTGTCGTTATCCTTCGTTCTGCAATTGTGGCTCTTATCTTGTCATTCTTATGGCCAGTAGTCCAAACAGGAATTAACAACTTTGGTATTTGGATTGCTAACTCAAAAGAGACTGCTCCAATCTTAGCACCATTTGCTTTCGGTACCTTGGAACGTCTCTTGCTTCCATTTGGTCTTCACCACATGTTGACTATCCCAATCAACTACACACAATTGGGTGGTACTTATGAAGTGTTAACTGGTGCAGCAAAAGGCACTCAAGTATTTGGTCAAGATCCACTTTGGTTGGCTTGGATTACAGACTTAGGAAATACAAAAGTTTCTGACCCTGCTACTTACCAACACTTGTTGGATACTGTCACACCTGCTCGTTTCAAAGTGGGACAAATGATCGGTTCATTCGGTATCTTGATGGGGGTTGCCCTTGCCATTTACCGTAATGTAGACCCTGATAAGAAACACAAATACAAAGGGATGATGATTGCGACTGCTCTTGCAACCTTCCTCACAGGGGTTACAGAACCAATCGAGTACATGTTTATGTTCGTAGCAATGCCTCTTTACCTCGTTTATGCAGTGGTACAAGGTGCAGCCTTCGCGATGGCAGATATCGTCAATCTCCGTGTCCATTCATTTGGATCAATTGAGTTCTTGACTCGTACACCAATGACCATTAAAGCTGGCCTTGGTATGGACATCTTTAACTTCATTTGGGTAACGATTCTCTTTGCTGTGATCATGTACTTCATTGCAAACTTCATGATCCAGAAATTTAACTACGCAACTCCTGGACGTAATGGAAACTACGAACAAGCTGAAGGAGATGTAGATGCATCTGAAACTTCAGGTTCAGGTAAAGTGGCCGCTGCTTCTCAAGCAGTTAACGTGATCAACCTTCTTGGTGGTCGTGCCAATATCGTCGATGTAGATGCATGTATGACTCGTCTTCGTGTTACTGTTAAAGACGAAACTAAAGTCGGAACAGAAGAACAATGGAAGGCTGAAGGAGCAATGGGACTTGTCATGAAAGGACAAGGTGTCCAAGCGATTTACGGTCCAAAAGCGGACGTCTTGAAATCAGATATCCAAGATTTGTTAGACTCAGGTGAAGTGATTCCTGAAACTCTTCCAAGTCAAAAGACAGCGGCTCAACAAGCAGAAGTTGCTTTTAAAGGGGTGACGGAAGAAGTTCACTCAGTTGCTGAAGGACAAGTCATTGAATTAGAAAAAGTTCAAGATCCAGTCTTCTCACAAAAAATGATGGGTGACGGATTTGCAGTTGAACCAGCAAATGGTCAGATTGTTTCACCAGTAGCTGGTAAGGTGACAAGCGTCTTCCCTACCAAACATGCGCTTGGTTTGGTAACAGAATCTGGTCTTGAAGTCCTCGTTCACATCGGTCTTGATACTGTAAGTCTGGAAGGTAAACCTTTCACAGTGAAGGTAGAAGAAGGCCAAACAGTGGCGGCGGGAGACCTATTGGTAGAAGCAGATTTGGATGCTATTCGTGAAGCTGGACGTGCAACTACAACAGTTGTAGTCTTCACAAATGGTGCAGCTATTCAATCTGTCACTCTTACACAAACTGGTCAACTTCCAGCAGATGCTGTGGTTGCTAAGGTTGAATTATAATCTATGAGAGTTATTCCTTGTATCTATTGGATACAGGGAATTCTCTATTAGGAGAGTAGGATCATGAAATTTTTAACTTTAAACACTCATAGTTGGATGGAAGAAAATCCCCAACAAAAATTTGAGGACTTATTAAAAGACATTCTTGCAAAGCAATACGATGTGATTTGTTTCCAAGAAATAAATCAGACCATCGAAAGTCCAGTTGTTCCTGTTAATGACTTGTACCATCCAACTCCTTCTGCGGAGCCGATCCATCAGGATCACTATGTTCGTTGTTTAGTTGAAAAATTAGAAGAAGAAGGATTGAGCTACCACTGGACATGGGCTTATAACCATATCGGCTATGACCGTTATCATGAAGGCGTGGCGATTCTATCGCGTACCCCAATCCAGGCAAGCGAACTCTTGGTTTCAGATGTGAATGATCCAACAGATTATCATACACGACGGATTGCCATTGCAGAAACCCAAGTTGATGGGAAAGACATTGCTGTTGCCAGTGTTCACCTCTCTTGGTGGGACAAAGGCTTCCAGCAAGAGTGGGCGCGTTTAGAAGAACGCTTTAGCCAATTGCAAAAGCCTTTGATTTTAGCTGGGGACTTTAATAATCCAGCTGGGCAAGAAGGTTATGAAGCCATTTTAGCGAGCCCGCTAGCTCTTCAAGATAGCTTTATTGAAGCTCGCCAGACCAAGGGGACTTACACTGTAGGTCCTGGAATTGATGGATGGGATGATAATCAAGTACCCTTGCGGATTGATTATATTTTCACCTCAAAAGAATGGGTTATCGAACGGCTAGAAGTTGTGTTTGATGGTTCTAGTCAGCCTCTCGTTAGCGACCATTATGGTTTGTCAGCTGACTTGTATTTACCATAATATTCAAATCCCTATCCCTCCAGGAGGCTAGGGATTTTCTTTATTTCCCTTGCTTTCACTTTAGCCCTAAATATGATAGAATAAAGTATTAAGAAACGATAAGGAGGGTGTCCATGCGGTGTCCAAAATGTGGCGGAAATAAGTCTAGTGTTGTAGATAGTCGCCAGGCAGAAGACGGGAAAACGATTCGTAGAAGAAGAGAATGTGATGAATGTCATCATCGCTTCACCACTTATGAACGAGTAGAAGAGCGGACTCTTGTTGTGGTGAAAAAAGATGGCACCCGGGAACAGTTTTCTAGAGATAAAATATTTAATGGGATTATTCGATCTGCTCAGAAACGTCCCGTGTCGAGTGACGAAATTGAGGAAATTGTGGGGCGAATCGAACAAAAGATTCGTAGTCAGAGTGAAAATGAGATCCAGAGTGACTATATCGGATCACTTGTCATGGACGAGTTAGCAGAGTTGGACGAAATTACCTATGTTCGATTTGCGAGTGTCTATCGTAGTTTCAAGGATGTTGGTGAATTGGAAAGTCTCTTAAAGCAGATTACCAAAGGAACGAAGAAGAAAAAGGAAAAATAGATGAAGCCCAATACTTCATTTTCTTTCTTGAAGAATAATTATTTAGCGCCTACAGGAGCCTCTTTCACGCATCTGTATGGACCAATATTAGGTGTTCAAGCAAGTCAATTATATACGTTTCTGCTGAGTCTCTATGATCAGGGGAAAGAAAAACGGCTGATTGCTGTTGTTTTAAATCACTTGGATCTAGGGTTCGCTCATTTTCTCGAAAGTCTAGACCGTTTGATTGCCATGAATTTACTAGAGGTTTTTGAGACAGATGAAGGACTTCAGTTCCGATTTTTGGCTCCGCTAGAAGCAGATCAATTTTTCGCGAATGTCGCTTATCAGAAGTTGCTGGAGAAAAAAATAGGAGAAGCAGCAGTTCGTGACTTGCTTCCTGAAAAACCAGAGGGAGAGAAACGGAAGGTAAACTTTGCCTCTGTTTTTGGGATTGATGGTGTTTCGACCCCTCAGAGGAAAGTATCTTCCTTCAGTTTAGAGCACTTTAAACAATTAATGGTGCGGGATGGCCTTCGTTTTGAGAACGAACAAGAGGACCTCTTAGTTCTTTATGCCATCACCGAAGAGAAGAATTGGACTTGGTACGAGACCTATCTGTTGGCCAAAGAGACAGCGGTTAATTTGGTCATTTCGACCAAACGGATGAGACAAAAACTGACCCAAGAGCCACAAGAAAAAGGTAAGGATGAGTTCACTCCGCAGGAAAGAGCTATTATCCGGGAAGCTAAAAATAAGACTAGTCGTCAATTTTTAGCAGGAATTAAAAAAGCGCGTAAGGCTGTTGTGACCCAATCAGAACGCCAAGTAATTTCTGACTTGGCCCGTTTAGGCCTGTTAGATGAAGTCATAAATGTGATCTTGTTGTTTACCTTTAACAAGGTTGCTTCCGCCAATCTTAATGAAAAGTATGCCTTAAAAGTTGGAAATGACTTTGCTTATGAGGGGATAAAGACGGCTGAGGAGGCCGTTCTGAAGATCCGCCAGCGCCAAGACTCCCATTTACAAAAAGCAAAAGAGAAAGTAGCTAAGAGTGGGTCAGCGACAGGAAAGACCAATGTTCCGAAGTGGAGTCAGCCTAACTATACCAATCAGACTAGCCAAGAAGAACAGGCTAATCTGGAACAACAAAAACGAGCCTTGCTCGAGAAATTAAATCAAGGAGGGGAGTAAATGGAGAGCGTAGGGAAAACCATGTCCCAGATGAATCGATCACAGCAGTTCAATTATGAAGAATTGGTAGCTCAAATTCTCGCCGAACCTGAGATTGCGACCTTTATTCAAAAGGAAGGTTTATCGGATGTAGAAATCCGTCGTAGCATTTCCAAATTTAACCAATACATTAGTGAGCGTAATCGCTTTGTCCTAGGGGATACAGATTATATTGCAAGAGGGTATAAGCCTGTTTTAGTAATGAATGAAGGTTATGCGGATGTTTCCTATGAGGAGACACCTGAATTAATCGAGGCACAAAAACAAGCCGCTATCAATAGACGCTTGCAGCTGATCAACTTACCAAGCACCTTGAAGGAAGCTTCCTTAGCGAAAGTAGACTTGGATGATCGTGGACGTTTTGGAGCCTTTGAAGAGTTGGCCAATTTTGTTGCCTCCTATCCTCAAGCTCGTAAAGGGATTTTTCTGTATGGAGATTTTGGAGTTGGGAAAAGCTATATGATGGCAGCCCTTGCCCACGACTTGTCTGAAAAACGGCAGGCTTCTTCAACGATTCTGCATTTTCCAAGCTTTGTCATCGATGTCAAAAATGCCATTAACACAGGCCAAGTTAAAGAGATGCTTGATCAAGTTAAGAAGGCTGAAATCTTGATTCTTGATGACATTGGGGCAGAGCAAATGTCGCCTTGGGTGCGGGATGAAGTCTTGCAAGTGATTTTGCAACACCGGATGCAGGAGATTCTTCCAACCTTCTTTACCTCGAATTTCAATTTTGAAGACTTGGAACGTCATTTTGCTACGTCTCGGAATGGAGATGAGACTTGGCAAGCCAAACGTGTCATGGAGCGAATTAAGTTCTTGGCTAAAGAAGTGCGCCTAGAAGGAGAAAATCGCCGATGAATACCGTTATTGATTTGATGAAATCTCATTCCTCTGTTCGTCGCTTTAAAGAGGAGGCTATCAAGGAGGAAGATCTTCAAGCGATTCTGTCAGCTGGTCAAATGGCTTCCTCTTGGAAAAATTTTCAGTCCTATTCCATCATCTTAGTGAGAAGCCAAGAAAAGAAAGAAGCACTTTATCAACTTGTCCCTCAGGAGGCCATCCGTCAATCCTCTGTCTTCCTATTGTTTGTAGGAGATCTCAACCGAGCTGAAAAAGGGGTTCGGATGCATACGGATCAATTTCATCCAGAAGGACCGGATAATTTGTTGATTACTTCTGTAGATGCTGCTTTGGCAGGTCAAAATACTTTGTTGGCTGCAGAAAGTTTAGGCTATGGAGGGGTCATTATCGGCTTGGTGCGTTATCAAGCTTCTGAAGTGGCTAAATTATTTAATTTACCAGACTATACCTATCCTGTCTTTGGGATGGCTTTAGGGGTGCCAAATCAGAATCATCCTGTTAAACCACGCCTTCCTTTGGAAGCTGTTGTATTTGAGGAAAGCTATCAAGTGCAGACTACTGAGGTGATTGAAGCCTTTGACCAAGTACAGACTGCCTATGCTGGAGCACGGGCAACAGATACTTGGAGTCAACGCTTGGCTGCCCAATTTGGACAGGAGGAACCAGCTGCTACGGCAGAGTTATTAAAGAAACACCAACTAGAAAAATAAGAGAAAAGAGGATACCATGGCTTTACCTACTGTTGCCATTGTAGGACGTCCTAATGTCGGGAAATCCACGCTCTTTAACCGGATTGCCGGTGAGCGGATTTCCATTGTCGAGGATGTCGAAGGAGTTACTCGGGACCGTATTTATGCAACGGCGGAGTGGCTAAACCACCAATTTAGTATTATCGATACTGGCGGGATTGATGACGTGGACGCACCTTTCATGGAGCAAATCAAGCACCAAGCTGAGATTGCCATGGATGAAGCCGACGTCATTGTCTTTGTAGTATCTGGAAAAGAAGGGATTACCGATGCGGATGAATATGTCGCTCGGATGCTCTACAAGACTCACAAACCAGTCATTTTAGCAGTCAATAAAGTGGATAATCCAGAGATGCGAAATGACATCTATGATTTCTACGCTCTAGGCCTGGGAGAACCCTTGCCAGTGTCATCTGTACACGGGATTGGTACAGGGGATGTCTTGGATGCCATCGTTGAAAATCTTCCAACGGATCGCGAAGCAGAAAATCCAGACGTCATTAAGTTTAGTTTGATTGGTCGTCCAAATGTTGGAAAATCAAGCTTGATCAATGCCATCCTTGGAGAAGACCGCGTCATTGCTAGTCCTGTGGCTGGGACTACGCGAGATGCTATTGACACACATTTCACGGATGCTGAAGGCCAAGAATATACCATGATTGATACTGCAGGAATGCGGAAATCTGGTAAGGTCTATGAAAATACAGAGAAGTATTCTGTGATGCGGGCTATGCGGGCTATCGATCGTTCGGATGTAGTCTTGATGGTCTTGAATGCGGAAGAAGGTATTCGAGAGTACGATAAGCGGATTGCTGGATTTGCCCATGAAGCAGGAAAAGGGATGATTATCGTGGTCAATAAGTGGGATACTCTTGAAAAGGACAACCACACCATGAAGCAATGGGAAGAAGATATTCGCGATCAATTCCAATATCTTTCTTATGCTCCCATTATCTTTGTCTCTGCTTTGACCAAACAACGCTTGCACAAGCTACCAGACATGATCAAGCAAATTAGTGAGAGCCAAAATACTCGCATTCCTTCAGCTGTCTTGAACGATGTCATTATGGATGCTATTGCCATTAATCCGACACCGACAGATAAAGGAAAACGCCTGAAAATCTTCTATGCGACTCAGGTTGCTACCAAGCCACCAACTTTTGTGGTCTTTGTCAATGAAGAAGAACTCATGCATTTCTCTTATCTTCGTTTCTTGGAAAATCAAATTCGGAAAGCCTTTGTCTTTGAAGGAACCCCGATTCACTTGATTGCCCGGAAACGGAAGTAGGGCTTTATGAAAACTTTGAAACAAGGACTCCTGCTTGTAGTCACATTCTTTGTATTTCTGGGACTGACGGCTTGTAGCCTTGAAAGAGAAGAAACCTATGAGAAAAAAACTAAAGACACTCTTCTTCGAGTGACTATTCGACACAGATCCAATCAAATGATCTCTGAAGAGTTTTGGGCTGATAATTTTAATGTAAATATTGAAGATGATTCTGAATTTGAATATATTAAAAAAGAAATTGTTGATCCTAAAAAAGGAATTTCGGGCTATACAACAGATGTGAGTCGGACGAAAGAGGGTGGACTGATGGTTCATACAAAGATCGTCTACCAAGACTTAGACGTTGAAGCCTTCAATAAAGCCAACGATGATAAAAAAACGTTTGGAGAACTGGCCAACTATTCAGAACATATCAAAAATTTCAAAAAAGAAGGCTATAAGAGAATAAAATAAGAGAGTGGGACAGAAATCGGTCATTCGTAAGAATTCGATTTCGTCGTCCCACCTCCGCACAGTTGAGTAGGACTGTAAAAGCTGATGAAATCAGCGTAGTAGAGCCCACTCAACCACTGCGTCTTGCTCGACAATCCAAAGACAATTGAGAGGCTAGGACTTTTGTCCCAGCCTCTTTTTGAATAAAAAAAGAAAAGTGGGCTTAGATGATTGTAAAATGAGGCATTGAATTCTTTACAATTCTTTGTCTTCTTTTTCTATTTTAGAGGGGATATGTTATAATAAAGAGATAAACATAAGGTGGTAAATATGGCAAAATTAATTCCTGGGAAAATCCGTTCAGAAGGAATCCTTCTCTATGAAAACGGCAAAGTAACCCTACAGGAAATGAAAAATCAGTACCTCTATTTCAGAATTGACAATGACTCCCTCCGATATAGCCTGGATGATCAAGCAATTTTTTGTAGTTGTGATTTTTTCCAGAAGAAAAAATTCTGTGTGCATTTAGCTGCGGGTGAAGCCTTTTTAAAAAATGATGAAAAAGGGAAGGAACTCTTGCTTGGTTTGGAGCAAGATGCAACAGAAAGCCAAGAAACAAAGGAAAAAGTATCCTTTGGAAGTTTGTTTTTAGATCAGGTCCTACCAAAAATTGAAAGTAAAGAGATCCGTTTTGGTCTCTCAGCAACCGGTCATGTGGACGACTATTCTGGTCAGTTTTTGTGGACCCTTCGTATCTATCGCAGACCGGATGAGAGAACGTATGTAGTGCGGGATGTTGTGGCTTTTTTGCAAGCTATCAGAAAACAGTCCCATTTTGCGATTGGGAAAAGTTATTATGAGCCGATTTCCTATGCGGCCTTTGACCCTGAAAGTCGCGCCTTGATACGATTCTTAGAAGGGTTATTATCGGGGGACACGGTACATGATGCTCTATTCTTTCCAAATGGAGGTCGTCACCTTTACTTTCCAATGAGCTTCTTTGAAGAGGCTGTGCAATTATTGATGGACTTACCGTCCTTTACCCTTGAAGTTGGGATGGATACCTATCAGGAAGTTTTCTTTCAAGAACTCCAGGAAGATTCGGGCTTGTTTTCTTTCCAAGTCGTGGAAATGAAGGAGTTTATCGAACTACAGGTCCAAGTGTCTTCCTATAAAATGGTGGAAGGCCGCTTTCTTTTGGCAAATGGCCATTTTTACCAAATCTCGCCCCTTCAAAAGATTTTGATTGAGGCGGTTCAGAGTTTACCCCTATCCAGTGATCAGAAGAGACATGTTCAGTTTGATTTGTCGGATCAGACCAAATTGACCTATAGCTTAGAGCAATTCAGGAAAATTGGTGAGGTGAAAGCACCAAGTAACTTCTATATCCATGATTTTCAACCTCACTTTACTTTCGATTTATCTGAACAGGGAGAAGTGTTGTTAGAAGTGGCTTTTGTCTACGAGGACCGTATCGTTCGTTCTGAGCAAAATCTCAAGGATCTGCCTTATTCTAGTAACTTTGATAAGGAACGTATGGTTTTTGAAACCATTTTGGCAGCTGGTTTTACCAAACACTTTCAAACCAAACGGTCTCCTCTTCTTCCTAAACAAATCTATCCTTTCTTTCAGCAGACCCTTCCATTATTTGAACAACTAGGAGAGGTAGAAGTTTCGGAGAAATTGTTGGATTTGTATCAGGTGGAGAAGCCCAAGATTGACATTCAAACCAGTGGACGACTGCTTGAAATTGGTTTTGAATTTGACTCCATTGATCCCTCTGAAGTTGACCAAGTCATGAGTGCCTTAATCGAGAAGAATGACTATTACATTAGTCAAACAGGAAAGGTCCTTATCTTTGATGAAGAAACCAAGCGGATCAGTCAGACCTTATTGAATCTTCGCGCAAAGAAGACAAAAACAGGTCAGCTGCAAACCAATCGCATTGCAACTTTCCAGCTCTCCCAGTTATTTGAGACAGCTGACAATGTCCAATTTTCTGAAGAATTTCGTCATTTGGCTCATGATTTGATTCATCCAGAGCAATTTCCATTAGGTAAGCTGCAAGTAACAGCTAAACTACGAGATTATCAGGAACTAGGAGTCCGCTGGCTATCCATGCTTAATCACTACGGTTTTGGGGGGATTTTGGCAGATGATATGGGACTTGGAAAGACACTCCAGACTATTGCCTTTCTCTCGAGTGTTGTGACATCAGATTCTAAGATTTTGATCTTAGCTCCATCTAGTTTAATCTATAATTGGAAAGAGGAGTTCGAAAAGTTCGCCCCACAAATGAAAGTAGAGGTCATTTATGGCCTTAAAGCAAGTCGCGACGAGATTATTGCAAGCAATCCTCAGGTAGCGATTACCAGTTATGCTTCCTTCCGTCAGGACGTAGAGCAATACGAAAAAAATCAGTACCAATACTTAATCTTGGATGAAGCGCAGGTCATGAAAAATTCCCAAACCAAAATTGCTCAATACTTACGGAAATTCGATGTTCCTCATACTTTTGCTTTGTCGGGAACACCAATAGAAAACCATGTGGAGGAACTCTGGTCGATTTTCCAAATTGTTCTTCCTGGTTTATTTCCCGGTAAAAAAGAATTTAAACAATTGAGTCCAGAGACCATTTCTCACTACGTCAAGCCTTTTATCATGAGACGGAAAAAAAGTGAAGTCTTGCAGGAACTTCCGGATCTGATAGAGATGACCTATAAGAATGAATTGGCTGACGATCAAAAAACAATCTATTTGGCTCAGTTGAAGCAAATGCAAGATCGCATTCTAAGCTCTTCTGAAGAGGAACTCAATCGCAGTAAGATGGAAATCTTATCTGGCTTGATGCGTCTTCGTCAGATTTGTGATACGCCATCTCTCTTTTTAGAGGACTATGCTGGAGAAAGTGGAAAGCTAGATAGCCTTCGAGAACTGCTAGAGCAGATCAAAGATGGCAACCAACGGGTTTTGATTTTCTCACAATTTAGAGGGATGTTAGATATCATTGAAAAAGAGTTGGACGCTCTGAAGATGACTTCTTTTAAAATCACGGGATCTACGCCAGCTAATGAACGCCAAGACATGACCAATGCCTTTAATTCCGGTCAAGGAGATGCCTTTCTCATTTCCTTGAAAGCAGGTGGAGTTGGTTTGAATTTGACAGGTGCGGACACGGTTATTCTAGTTGACCTATGGTGGAACCCTGCGGTAGAAGATCAAGCCATTGGCCGTGCCCATCGAATGGGACAAGATAAGAATGTTGAGGTCTACCGGATGATCACTCGAGGGACCATTGAAGAAAAAATACAAGAGCTCCAGACCAGCAAACGTCATTTAGTTTCTACCATATTAGATGGTACCGAAACGCGCTCTAGTCTTTCTATTGAAGAAATTCGGGAAATTTTGGGTATTTCGGTGGAATAACTTGAAAAATAAAATGAATAGTTTATAATTAATGAAGTGTCGAAAGGAAGAAGAAGGATGACGGATAAGCATTTCCCACAAGTAGCAGATGATGAAATCATGCTAACTCAAATGCCCCATATGAATTTATATGATGACGGGGACTTCATTAGTAATATTCTTGGAGAGTATACAGATAAAAATTATTTAGAATGGGAGCCGATTGCTACTGGAAAAACTGCAGAGCAGCCCTATCAGAAATCCCTTCAAAAGTCTCTTCAAAAACCATTTGAAGTGCCCAAGTCAAGAAGGCAGCCAATGGCTCCGGATTTCAAGGAACCTGTTGATAAAAAGAGCCCGGCAAATCGCTACGCAGAAGAGGCGCGTGAAGCAGCGCGAGCTGATTTGAAAAAGAAGCGAACGGCTCCTTATTTAACAGCAGATATCGCCTCTAAACCCAATCGGAAAAAATTCACCCCTTCTTTCATGCCAAAAGTGAAGCCAACAGCTCCTTTTCAAAAAGAAAATCCAGGTGAATTAATCAAATATGGCGAGCGACTGAAACAAGAGCAATTGATTCTTTTAGAGGAGGCAGAGGAACTTCCGGTTCAAGAGTCCCACCAAGAAGAAAAGCCAAAGAAGAATAATTATGATTTCTTGAAAAAGAGTCAAATCTATAACAAGGATCATCAAAACATCCAAACGAGACCCATTAAACAAGAACTCGATGTGACCAATCTGGACTAGCAGGAGGAGAAACTATGTCAAAAACATTTCATTTTATCGGAATAAAAGGAGCAGGTATGAGCGCCTTGGCTCTGATGCTCCATCAGATGGGACACACTGTACAAGGATCTGATGTGGAGAAATACTACTTTACACAAAGAGGTTTAGAGCAGGCAGGGATTACCATTTTACCATTCAGTGAAGAAAATCTTACCGGTGATCAAATCTTGATCGCAGGGAATGCGTTTAAACCTGAAAATAATGTAGAGATTGCTTATGCAGATGCTCAAGGCTACACCTATCAACGCTACCATGAATTCTTGGGTGAATTTATGCGTGATTTTGTCAGCATGGGAGTAGCAGGAGCTCACGGGAAAACTTCTACTACAGGGATTTTGTCCCATGTCTTGTCTAATATCACAGATACCAGCTATTTGATTGGTGATGGAACTGGCCGTGGTTCCAAAGGTGCTAAGTACTTTGTCTTTGAATCAGACGAGTACGAACGTCACTTTATGCCTTACCACCCAGAGTATTCGATTATCACCAATATTGATTTTGACCATCCTGACTACTTTACTGGCCTAGAAGATGTCTTTAATGCCTTCAATGATTATGCCAAACAAATCTCCAAAGCCTTGTTCATCTATGGGGAAGATCCTGAGCTTCGTCGGATTACAGCTAATGCCCCAATCTATTACTATGGCTTTGAAGAAGAGGGCAATGATTTTGTAGCCAGTGATCTCTTGCGTTCTACTACTGGATCAACCTTTAGTGTTCACTTCCGTGGAGAAGATTTGGGACAATTCCAAATCCCATCCTTCGGACGTCACAATATCATGAATGCTACAGCGGTCGTTGGTTTGCTTTATATCGCTGGCTTTGATCTTGATTTAGTTCGGGAACACTTAAAAACATTTGGCGGGGTCAAACGTCGCTTTACAGAAAAGATTGTCAACGATACCGTCATCATTGATGACTTTGCCCACCATCCAACTGAAATCATTGCCACTTTGGATGCGGCACGTCAAAAGTATCCAAGTAAGGAAATCGTAGCGGTCTTCCAACCTCATACCTTTACTCGGACGATTGCTCTCTTGGATGAATTTGCGGATGCCTTGAACCAGGCCGATGCAGTTTACTTGGCACAGATTTATGGATCAGCCCGTGAAGTGGATCATGGGGATGTAAAAGTGGAAGATCTAGAAGCGAAAATCATCAAGAAATCAGGTGTGATTACAGCTGAAAACGTTTCTCCACTCTTGGATCATGACAATGCTGTCTATGTCTTCATGGGAGCAGGAGATATCCAGACCTATGAATATTCATTTGAACGTTTACTTGGGAACTTGACCAATAACGTTCAATAAGGAGATACCATGCAACCAAACCTTAGGATTCGGTTTGCTAAAGAAATTGATTGGGATGAGATCGAACAGATCACGTCCCAAAATTTTTCTTTTCAAAGTGCTAAACGACAAGAACTGAACGGATTCAGGACCCTGGTCTTGGAATTTGAAGAGCAAGTGATTGGGAGTTGCCTGATTCAAACAGAGGATCAGCTCGAAAATCCCTCTTTAAAATTATTGTGGTTGGAAATTCTTCCAGACTTTAGAAAACAAGGTTTTGGTACCTTGTTACTGGCCTCACTCAAGTCTCTTGTAGCTCAAGAATCCTTGTTAGGGATTCATGTGCTCTGCCAGGAAGAACTGATTCCGTATTTTGAAATGAATGATTTCCAACTAGAGATAGGGGGTAACGAAGAAGGAGTTGAGGGCTATCAACTAAGTTGGTGCCTGTCCCTATAGAAAGGAAGAAAAATGAACATTCGTCGTGCAACTATTGATGATTTAGAAGCCATTCTTGCCATAGAACTGGAAAATTTTAGTCCAGAAGAAGCAATAGATGAGACAGTGCTTGCCAAACATATCGAATCGTTTCATAATAGCTTTTTAGTGGCTGAAAAGGATGGCCAGCTCCTAGGCTATCTAGAAGGACCAGTTACTCAAAAGAGATATGTGGATGACCGTTCTTTTACAGTGGATGTAAGGGATGAGTCGCATCTACCAGGAGGTTTTATTACCATTACAAGTCTTTCGATAGCTCAGTCTGCACAAGGCTTAGGGGTTGGGAAAGCCCTGCTTGAGACCATGAAGAGGGTTGCTTTAGAAGAAGGACGGGAAGGGATCAGCCTGACCTGTCATGATTACTTGATTGAGTATTATGAAAGGAACGGCTTTGTAAACGAAGGTCGCTCGGCCTCTAACTATGCTGGGGAAGTCTGGTACGATTTAGTATGGGAGGTCCCATCAAGTAAGTAATCAATAGGATTTGAGGCCCTCAAGCCTCGTTCCTATTGCTTTTCTATCCCTTTTAAGATATAATATTAAGGATTATGACAAGGGGGGTCAAGTATTTGACTGATAACCAACAAGAGAATGAAAAATTATTAAGCTTTAAAGAGCGGATTCTCCGTGATCTTGAAGAAGCAAATAAGCAGATTGTACAGGTTGAAAAAGAATATGATTTACCTGTTCAAGAAATCTCTAGTCCAGAAAACAAAGAAGAAGAGACGGAAGGATCACTTCCTGAACTTGTGTCAGAAGAGTCCGAAGTTCAGGACAAAGTAGAAATTCCAGAGGAAGCAGAAGTACCAGAAGTTACGGAAATTCCCGACCTTAAAGGTATAGAAGATGAAACTCAAGAAGAAACACCTCTACCAGTTCAAGAGCCAACTCGAGAACCAGAAGTCTCAAGTCAGCCAGTAACTGTTTCGAAAAAAGAAACCCCGGTATCTAGTGTTTCGCGCAAGGATCGTGACCAACGTGTTCAGAAAAAGAAAAAACAGAATACTATTGCTAAACGAATCGTCTTGACGGTTCTAGGAATTCTTTTTGTCTTAATGGTTGCAACTGGAATTTTCGCAGTGACCTATGTTCGATCTAACTTAAATGCAATGGATGTCAAGTCTACAGAGTTTGTAACCGTTGAAATTCCTGCTGGATCTAGCAATCGTGAAATTGGGACTATCTTGGAGAAAAAAGGCTTGATTAAGAATGGTCAGTTCTTCAACTATTACACCAAGTTTAAGAATTATGGAAACTTCCAATCCGGTTATTTCAATCTACAAAAGAGTATGGATCTAGAGACCATTATTCAAAAATTGCAAGAGCAAGGGACCAAAACTCCGGAACCACCGGTCTTAGGAAAAATTACGATTCCTGAGGGCTACACAATTGATCAAATCGCGCAAGTGGTTTCTGTGGATGCTAGTTCTAAATCTGGTGCCAAGACTCCATATACGCAAGAAGAATTCTTAAAAGTAATCCAAGATGATGCTTTTATTGAAAAGATGGTAGCCAAATATCCTAAGTTACTAGCAACCTTACCGTCCAAAGAAAGTGGGGTACGCTATCGCTTAGAGGGCTATCTCTTCCCAGCTACTTACGGCTATGGAAAAGATAGTAAAATGGAAGATCTTGTGGACCAAATGTTAGCTGCAATGGACCAAAATCTTTCAGCCTACTATGACACTATGGAAGCTAAAGACATTGATGTCAATGAGGCATTGACTCTGGCTTCTTTGATTGAAAAAGAAGGCGCTACAGATAAAGACCGCAAGGATATTGCCAGTGTCTTTTATAACCGTTTGAATCAAGATATGCCTCTTCAAAGTAATATTGCCATCTTGTACGCACAAGGCCAATTAGGCAAGAAGACGACACTAAAAGAAGACGCAACGATTGACACCAATATCGATTCACCTTATAATATCTACAAGAATACTGGTTTGATGCCTGGCCCAGTAGATAGTCCAGGGTTATCTGCAATTGAAGCAGCCGTCAACCCAAGCAAGACAGACTACCTCTACTTTGTAGCAAATGTAGAGACTGGGGAAGTCTATTTTGCGAAAACTTATGAGGAACACACTAAAAACGTGGAAGAACACGTGAATAGCAAATTAACAGAAAGCAGCTCAAACTAAGGAGGATGTGGCATGCCACACCTTTTTAGTTCGAAAAAAATAATAGAAAAGAGAAAAAAATATGGCAGAAAAAACCTATTCAATGACCCTAGCTGAAAAGCAAAAGTTAGAACTAGAATTAGAAGAATTGAAATTAGTTCGTCGTCCAGAAGTTGTAGAGCGGATTAAAATTGCTCGTTCTTACGGAGACCTTTCAGAAAACAGTGAATACGAAGCCGCTAAAGACGAACAGGCTTTTGTTGAAGGGCAAATCTCCAGCCTAGAAACAAAGATTCGTTATGCTGAAATTGTCGACAGCGATGCTGTCGCTGTTGATGAAGTAGCGATTGGAAAAACCGTTACCGTTCAAGAAATTGGCGAAGACGAAGAAGATGTCTACATTATTGTTGGTTCAGCTGGAGCGGATGCTTTTGCTGGTAAGATCTCAAATGAAAGTCCAATCGGTCATGCCTTAATTGGTAAGAAAACAGGGGACACTGTGACGATTGAAACTCCAGCAGGAAGCTACCAAGTGAAAATCTTGAATGTGGAAAAAACAGAATAAAAAATGAGAGTGAGTCACTCTCATTTTTTTTTGAAGATAAAGTCATCTGAAAAACTTTCCTTAGGTGACTACGGACGTCAGCGAACTTCGAAGAAGTTCCATGACTTAGTTTTGAGACCTTCGCTCTTTAATTTCCAGGCTCAGGCTAAAACAGTTCCCCAAACTGTTTTACTCTCAAAACTCCCGAGTGCCTGAAACACAATAGTTTCAGGCACTTTTCTCACAGCGGAAAGTTTTTCATCTTCTTAAATAACAAAAAAATAAAAGTCATTTTTTGATAATCATCTAACTGTTTTATGTAAAACAATAGTTTGTATCTATTATTATATGAGAATGAGTCACTCTCATTTTTTTTAGTAATGGAAAAGCCGAGATATCATCTCGGCTTTTTTGCTAATATTAGTTACGGTTGCGTTGTTTTCCAGCATTTCGTTTTTTATTTCCGTTAGTTGGAAGGGAACGATTCGCATTGGTTGGATTAGTAGGTGTAATATCTTTTTTAACGCGACGTCCATTGGATGCTGGAGCTTTTGGAGGATTGTTTTTATATTCCTCAGCTACTTGTTTCCGCAATCTTGGACGGATGAGATAGTTAATGACAAACTGTTGAATAATCTGTACAAAACCACCGACTACCCAGTAAAGGGTTACACCAGCTGGTGCCATCAAAGAGAAGACGGCAATCATAATTGGACTCATGAGAGCCGTTTTCTTCATAGTTTCTCTTTGGGTTTCATCTTCGATACCATGGAGAGAGAGCATGCTTTGAATGTAGTAAAGAACAGCAACAACTAAGGTTAAAGCCAGACTTTTCGAACCGACATCAATGCCAAGGAAACTGCTCTTGTTGACTCCTGGAGTATATTGAGCTGCAAAATAAAGAGCTGAGAAGAATGGCATTTGAATCAACAAGGGCAAGCATCCAATACCGCCGAATGGGCTGACGCCGTTTTCTTTTTGGGCATTCATCAATTCAGAATTGGCAAGTAGTTTTTCTTCTTGAGTCTCTGCATTTTTAATACGTTCTTGAATCGGTGCAAAAATCGGTTTGAGGTAGTTCATCTTTTCTGATTGGTAGGTTGCCTTCCAAGATTGATAAATACCTAGAGGGAAGATGATGATTCGAACGATTACGGTTACTAAGATAATCCCTAGACCAAAGCCAAGTCCAAGATCCGTCGCAAAGAAATTGATGGCTTCTCCCATTGGTTTTCCAATGAGATTCCAGACGAAACCGGTCGGTTGTTTGGTCGTCTTGTCAATGCTGACACATCCCGTTAAGAGGAGGAGGGCAGACAAGCTGAGGGCTGCAAGTAGATAACGTTTATATTTTTTCACGAGTTTTTATCCTTTAATTTTAAATAATACCTTTCTATTCTACTGTTTTTTTATCAAATTAACAATAGTTCTCTGGACTTAATTTGAAATTTTAAAATCTTTGTAGGGTTCGAAGTTTGCCAGATGGACGTCCAGATAAGAAACCTTGGAAAAAGGAGTAGGACCTTTTCGTATTTCTTGGATAAATTTGGCCATGAGGGCATTGTCTTCGCAGGCGGCAAGGATAGTGACTGTGCCGTCATCATTGTTCCAGACTCGACCTGTAATACCTCCGATTTCTAGTGCTAAGCTATAAACTCCCCAGCGGAAGCCAACACCTTGGACTCGACCTTGGGCTGTCATTTCAACTTTTTGCATGCTTGTTCTCCTTGTGATTGAATTCCTACTCAGGACGGAGAAGCTCCTCCTGTGAATGTGGTATAATAGTCTTATGAATATTATAACCTCTAAGTCCAATAATGGGATTAAAAAAGTTAAAAAACTTCATCAAAAAAAATACCGAACAGACTCATACCTGATTGAAGGCTGGCATCTTTATGAAGAAGCTGTCAATCATCAGGCTCCGATTGAACAAGTCTTTGTTCTGGAAGAGTTTGTTGATAAAATCAAGGTCGATGCGAAAGTAACCATCGTAACTCCGGAGGTTTTATCAGAAATTACTGATTCCAAAAGCCCTCAAGGAATCGTGGCAGAAATTAAGATACAGCCCATTCAGCATCTTCAGCTGACTCAAGGGCGGTATTTATTGTTAGAGGATGTTCAAGATCCAGGCAACGTCGGCACCATGATTCGGACTGCCGATGCAGCAGGCTTTGACGGGGTGCTTTTAACCGATCAATCGGCAGATTTGTATAATATGAAAACCTTGCGCTCTATGCAGGGGAGTCATTTTCATCTTCCTGTTATCCGTTTACCTAAGGAGCAACTCTTAACAGCCATTGAAGAAAGTCAGCTACCTATCTATGCGACCACCCTGTCCCAAAACTCTGTTGACTATAAGCAAGTGGAGAAAGTCCCTGCTTTTGTACTGGTCATGGGCAATGAAGGACAAGGAATTAGTTCCAAGATGGCTGAGAGTGCAGATCAGCTGGTTCATATCACCATGCCAGGTCAGGCAGAGAGCCTGAATGTCGCTGTTGCTGCTGGGATTTTGATCTTTTCTATGATTGAAGAATAGTGCGCTAGTAAGATGTGAGGAGGTGAGACGCATGTATTGACAAGACAAAGAATATATGGCTGAGGTCGGACATTTGATCCAGCATCCCAAACTTCAAAAATTAAAGGAAATTCCCCACCATATTCATTCCAACCGCTTGGAGCATTCCATTCATGTTAGCTACACCAGCTACCGTATTTCTAAGAAGATGGGCTGGGATACCAAAAGTACAGCAAGGGGAGCACTCTTACACGATCTTTTTTACTACGATTGGCGACAGGTCAAATTTAACAAGAGCCATGCCTGGGTACATCCTCGGATAGCTGTCCGAAACGCAAAAAAGATAACAAGCCTCAATAAAAAAGAAGAGGATATCATCCTCAAACATATGTGGGGCTTGACGCTTGCTCCACCACGCTACAAAGAATCTTTCCTCGTGACCATGGTCGATAAGTACTGGGCTATCAAAGAAGCCTCAGAACCAATGAGAAAAAAGTGGTCAAAGAGGAGACTTTTCCATCGAAAAATGTTAAAATCATAATAATTTAAGTTTGAAAGGAATGATTGATCATGAATCAACAAACCGTTATCCACGAACAAAGTGGGATTAATAGCTTTTATAGCAAAATTTATTCTCTAGTCGGAGTTGGAGTTGGAATCTCAGCTGTTGTATCGGCTTTGATGATGACCCTTTTCCAAGAAACCTTCATATATATTCTAACTCAGGCTCCATGGGTCTACTATATTGCTATTGCCGTTGAATTGATTTTGGTCCTTGTCGCTTCTAGACAATCGGTGAAAAACAATCCCATGGCCTTGCCTCTCTTTTTAACTTATTCAGCTTTGAATGGGTTTACCTTGAGTTTTATCATTGCACGCTATGCTCAAGCGACAGTTTATAAAGCCTTCGTCGTTAGTGCCTTGATGTTCTTTATCATGTCAGCCATTGGTCGTGTGACCAAAAAAGACTTGTCTGGAATGGGCCGAGCATTTATGGGAGCCTTGATTGGAATTATCATTGCTTCGATTGCGAATATTTTCTTACAAAGCTCTGGTATGGATTATGTCCTTAGCATTCTTTGTGTGATTATCTTTGCAGGTTTGACTGCTTGGGATAACCAAAAGATTCGTTATGTCTATGAACAATCCAATGGTCAGCCAACCAATGGATGGGTTGTTGCTTTGGCTTTAGAACTCTATCTTGATTTCATCAACTTGTTCATCAATATTCTACGTATTTTTAGACGCAACGATTAAGAAAAAGAGCCGGGGAACCGGCTTTTTTTGTTGGAAAACTTGTGATATACTAAAGAAAATTGATAGAAAAGAGAAGCTTCAAATGAAACGCCCATTTATTAGCAGAGAGCAATTAAAACAAATTACGGAAACCTATCCAACTCCCTTTCACCTATATGATGAAGCTGGGATCCGGCAGACAGCCCGTGCCCTCCATCAAGCTTTTTCTTGGAATCCAGGATTTAAGGAGTATTTCGCTATCAAAGCGACCCCGAATCCAGCCATCCTAAAAATCCTCAAAGAAGAAGGCTGTGGCGTGGACTGTGCTAGCTATGTGGAGTTGCTGATGGCACAAAAATTAGGATTTACAGGTCAAGAGATCATGTTTTCTTCCAACAATACGCCGGCTGAAGAGATGGTTTTTGCTCGTCAACTAGGAGCGACTATCAACTTGGATGCCTACGAAGATGTAGCCTTCTTACAATCTGTTGCGTCACTACCAGAGGTCATCTCTTGCCGCTATAATCCAGGAGGGGTGTTTGAACTAGGAACGGATATCATGGATCACCCTGAAGAGGCAAAGTTCGGCATGACCAAGGAGCAATTGATCCAAGCATTTATTGAGTTGAAAGACTTAGGAGTCAAACGCTTTGGGATCCATGCCCTTTTAGCTTCGAATACCGTCTCCAATGATTATTATCCAGAATTGGCCAAGCAATTATTCCAGTTGGCAGTAGAAGTGGTTGAAAAGACAGGGGTGACCTTGGACTTTGTCAACCTCTCAGGTGGGGTTGGAGTGAACTACAAACCAGAAGACCAACCAAATGATATTGCTGTGATTGGTGAGGGTGTTCGTCGGGCTTACGAGGACATTTTAGTTCCGGCCGGCTTAGATCAAGTGAAAATCTATACGGAATTAGGCCGCTTTATGCTGGCATCCCATGGCCTATTGGTCACTCATGTCACCCATAAGAAACAGACTTATCGGACCTATCTAGGAGTAGATGCTTCGGCTGTCAATCTCCTCCGTCCCGCTATGTACGGTGCCTACCACCATATCACCAATCTGGATCGTCCAGATGGAGAGACCGAAGTAGTAGACATCGTTGGTAGTTTGTGTGAAAACAATGACAAGTTTGCCAAGAATCGGGAATTTCCTGTCTCTGAGATTGGAGATCTTTTGGTCATCCATGATACAGGAGCGCATGGTTATTCTATGGGTTATCAGTACAATGCCAAGCTTCGCTCTGCCGAGATTTTATTAGAAGAATCGGGTCAAACTCGTCTCATCCGACGGGCCGAAAAACCAGAGGATTACTTTGCAACATTGTATGGCTTTGACTTTGAAAAATAGGGCCTTTTTGGTATAATAGAAAATGTGTAAATATTGAATTTAGGAGAAAAACACTTATGTCTACATTTTTGACAATTTTATTGATTATCCTTGCTTTCTTTGGTGGAATGTTGGCAGGTATGTACCTACTTCGCAAGCAGTTTGAAAAAGAATTTGCATCAAACCCACGTTTGAATGTTGAA
Organism: Streptococcus australis; assembly: GCF_040226615.1. Lineage (GTDB taxonomy): Bacteria > Bacillota > Bacilli > Lactobacillales > Streptococcaceae > Streptococcus > Streptococcus australis_E. The sequence goes on from NZ_JBCOAT010000003.1 coordinate 167,992, forward strand.
GCAGTTCGTACATTGTTGGGAGCTAGTGGTCAACGTCCAAGTGAAGCGAAGGTGCAACAAGTTTACCGTCAAATTCTGAATCAACAAAAAGCATCTTTGAATACGAAGAAGAAATAAAAGCAAAACAGATGACACAATAAAATAAGTAGGGGGACTTTAAGATTTTTCTTGGTCCCTTGTTTTGAAAGGAAGGCAGATGGACAATCGACCAATTGGTTTTTTGGATTCGGGTGTCGGAGGGTTGACCGTTGTTCGCGAATTGATGAGGCAACTTCCCCATGAAGAGGTGGTCTATATTGGTGATTCCGCTAGAGCACCTTATGGGCCGAGACCAGCAGATCAAATTCGTGACTATACTTGGGAGATGGTTCGTTTTCTCCTAACGAAAAATGTGAAGATGATTGTTTTGGCCTGTAATACGGCGACAGCCGTTGTATGGGAAGAGGTGAAAGAAGCATTGGGCATCCCTGTTTTAGGAGTGATTTTGCCAGGAGCTTCCGCAGCGATCAAGGCGACAAAAAGCAAACGAATTGGGGTGATTGGGACTCCAATGACGGTTGCCTCAGATATTTATCGGAAAAAAATTCAAAGCCTGTCACCAGAAATGGCAGTAGAGAGTTTATCTTGTCCGAAGTTTGTCCCTCTGGTGGAATCCAATGAGTTGCAGTCCAGTGTTACAAAAAAAGTCGTCTATGAAACATTGAAACCTTTGGCTGGGAAAGTGGATACGCTGGTTTTGGGATGCACCCATTATCCTCTCCTTCGCCCTATTATTCAAAATGTCATGGGGCCAGAGGTTCAATTAATTGATAGCGGTGCTGAGTGTGTCCGGGATATCTCGGTCTTGCTCAACTACTTTGAGATTAATCGCAGTCGTCAACTGGAGGACTGCCACCATCAGTTTTATACAACGGCCAATGCAGCCAGTTTTGCAGCGATTGCCAAGACTTGGTTGCATCAAGTCGTTCATGTGGAGCATGTAGAATTATGAACCAAAAGATTTATGAATACAAAGATGCCTTAAATTGGTTTCTAGCTGAATGGGGAGATCGGAGTGACTATAACGAATATAGTGAAGTCTCTTCAGAAGCTTCTGAGCTTGTTGACCTAGTAGAATCACTAGTTGGAGACACAGATTTGGGCTTTCCCCTAAATGTAACGGTTGTTCGTTACGCCTCTAGTTTGCAGTTTTTGACCTTCCTCTTTCAAATCGTTGAGGAAACACTAGGTCGCAAAATTGAAATCGTGCAGCGTCAAGGAGCTCTTCTCATTGTAGAAGGAGAGCAATTGCTCTCTGTTTATCTGCCAAAGAATGGTCTTCCACTTGCAGATTTTTTGGGCCAGGAAGGTCTTAAGGATCGCTTGCTAATCGCTACTCGGAATGAAGGAAAAACCAAAGAGTTTCGTCAGATCTTTGAACAAATGGGTTTTGAAGTCGAGAATCTCAATGACTATCCAGATCTTCCAGAAGTCGCTGAAACAGGAATGACTTTCGAAGAAAATGCTCGCCTAAAAGCTGAGACAATTTCACAGCTAACAGGGAAAATGGTGTTGGCAGATGATTCAGGACTCATGGTCGATATCCTTGGGGGCTTACCAGGTGTCTGGTCTGCTCGCTTTGCAGGTGTAGGAGCGACCGACTTAGAGAACAATGCCAAGCTCTTACACGAGTTGGCGATGGTCTTTGAATTGAAGGATCGGTCAGCAAAATTTCATACAACCTTAGTGGTTGCCAGTCCTGGTAAGGAGAGCCTTGTTGTGGAGGCGGATTGGCCAGGATATATCAATTTTGAACCAAAAGGTGAGAACGGGTTTGGCTATGATCCCCTCTTTCTGGTAGGAGAAACAGGTAAGACATCTGCTCAACTAACTCTAGAGGAGAAAAATCAACAATCGCATCGTGCTTTAGCCGTGAAGAAATTAGTGGAGGTATTCCCAGCATGGCAGAACAAGTAATTATCGTCATGAGCGATTCTCATGGCGATCGTCAGATCGTAGAAGAAATCAAAAACCACTATAAAGGAAAGGTCGATGCCATTTTTCACAACGGTGATTCTGAGTTAGAAAGTACCGACCCTGTATGGGAAGGCATTCATGTTGTTAAAGGGAACATGGACTTTTATGGGGAGTACCCAGAACGGTTGGTGACGCAATTGGGTCCTACTCGGATTATTCAAACCCATGGTCATCTTTTCCAAATTAATTTTAGTTTTCAAAAGTTAGATTTGTGGGCCCAGGAAGAAGATGCAGATATCTGCCTCTATGGCCATCTGCATATTCCGGATGCTTGGAAGGAAGGGCGTACCCTTTTTCTGAACCCTGGGTCAGTCAGTTTACCGAGGGGGCCTATTCAAGAGTGCCTCTATGCTAAAGTGGAAATTGATGCAGATTCCTATCGAGTTGAATTTTTAAATCGGAAGCATGAGGTCTATGAACCTCTTACAAAGGAGTTTGATCGATGATCGCCAAGGAATTTGAAGAATTTATTCTTCAAGAAGAAAAGACTTTTTTGACACCAGCGCGGAATTTGGCTGTTTTAATTGATACCCACAATGTGGATCATGCCATCTTGGTGCTGAGTCAAATTAGCTACACTCGTGTTCCTGTTGTAACCGATCAGATGAAGTACGTAGGGACGATCTCTTTAACAGACATTCTTTCTTACCAAATGAAACATGATTATTCTGATGAAGTCTTTTCATCCATGGATATCGTTCATATGACGAAGAAGGATGGAGAGTACTTAGAAAAAGAGTATAATTTGACAGAAGTCTTGCATAAGTTGGTAGAGGAATCCTTTTTACCAGTTGTTTCAGAGGATGGAGTCTTTGAAGGGATCATCACTCGAAAATCCATTTTAAAAGCCATCAACTCCCTCATGCACAATTTCTCAAATGAATATGAGATGAGGAAAAAATGAAAGAATACATAGCTAGTTTTATCAAAGAAAAAGACTTAAGTGAAAATTCACAGACGGCATATTCTTATGATTTGGATCAGTTCGTGGATACTGTTCATAACCATGTCTCAGATACCAATCTTCGAATTTATCAAGCTTCGATTAAGGATTTTAAACCAGCTGTTCAAAAACGGAAGCTATCAGCCGTCAACCAATTTCTGTTTTATCTTTATCAGCACCAGGTTATTGAGGATTACCATCGTTTGGTCCTTCCAAAAGTCTCTGTGCCGAAAAGCCACGATCAAGAACTATTGGACTTATCCCTCTTGTGGGAAGGATCAGACTTATCTCAAGGACGCTTGATTGCCCTATTGATTGTCGAGATGGGCTTGTTGCCTAGTGAAATTCTTCAGTTGAAAATCGTTGATATTGAACTGGATTTCCAGGTTTTACGAGTAGGGAAAGAAGGACAGAAACGGGTTTTGCGTATCCCGGATGCACTTCTGGGAGAGTTGACAGATTTGATGACAGGGACTTATTTATTTGATAACAAGGGCAAGGCCTATTCACGACAGTGGGGCTTCCGTCAATTAGAGTCCTTCCTATTGGAAAAAGGTTTTGAAAATCTTTCGGCGCAATCCTTACGGGAACAATACATTTTAAAACAAAGAGAACAGGGGATGGATCTGTTTAGCATCGCCCGAGAGCTCGGTTTAAAAACCCTAGTAACCCTAGAAAAGTATAAGTAATGGATATTAAAATAAAGGATTTTGAAGGTCCCTTGGATCTTCTCTTACACCTCGTTTCAAAATACCAAATGGATATTTATGAGGTTCCTCTAATTGAGGTGATCGAGCAGTACTTGGCCTATCTAACGACCCTTCAAGCCATGCGACTTGAGGTTGCTGGTGAATACATGCTGATGGCCAGTCAATTGACCTTGATTAAGAGTCGGCGTCTCCTTCCAAAAATTGCGGAGCAAGCAACGGATGAAGAAGATTTGGAGCAGGATCTCCTGTCTCAAATCGAAGAGTACCGGAAGTTTAAACTATTGGGTGAAAAGATGGCCCTTCAACACGAGGAGAGAGCCCAGTACTTTTCAAAACCCAAAACGGAATTAGTCTATGATGATGCTGAATTGGTCCATGACAAGACCACGATAGATCTTTTCTTGGCCTTTTCAAAATTGTTAACGAAAAAGAAGGAAGAATTTCGACAAAATCATACGACCATTGTTCGAGACGAGTATAAAATTGAAGACCTGATGAATGTTGTTCGTCACTTGTGTCAACCTGGTAAGAGAATCTTACTACAAGATATTTTTGAGGAAGCCAAGGATGTCAACAAACTGATTACAGTCTTTTTGGCGACTTTGGAATTAATTAAAGTACAAGAAGTTGAGGCTCTTCAGGAAGAACCATTTGGAGATATTATTTTAGTAGGATTAAAGAATGAGTAAAATTGCAGAGATGGAGGCCCTCTTGTTTGTTGCAGGAGAAGATGGTTTAACGGTGAGGCAGATTGCCGACCTCTTATCCCTTCCTCCCACAGGGGTGATTCAGAGTTTAGAAAAATTGGCCCAGAAATATGAGCAGGATCAAGATTCTAGTATGGCCTTATTGGAGACAGCGTCAACCTATAAATTAGTGACCAAGTCCCAATATGCAGAGCTGTTACGTGAGTATTCAAAGTCACCAATGAATCAAAGTCTCTCTCGTGCCGCCTTGGAAACTCTCTCCATCATTGCCTATAAACAGCCGATTACTCGGATTGAAGTCGATGATATTCGAGGGGTGAACTCTAGCGGGGCTATTTCAAAATTACTTTCTTTTGAGTTGATTCGAGAAGATGGGAAGAAAGAAGTCATTGGGAGACCTAATCTCTATGTGACGACAGATTACTTTTTGGATTACATGGGGATTAACCACCTAGACGAGCTACCAATTGTTGAAGAGACTGAGTTAATCGGTCAAGAAAGCCAATTATTTACAGAAAGAACTGAGGAAATTGATGAGAATTAACAAATATATTGCTCATGCTGGTGTCGCAAGCCGCCGCAAAGCAGAGGAATTGATTAAGCAAGGCCTTGTCACTGTAAATGGCCAAGTGGTCCGTGAATTGGCGACAACGATCAAGTCTGGAGACAAGGTAGAAGTAGAAGGTCAACCAATATACAACGAGGAGAAGGTTTACTACCTCTTAAATAAACCAAGAGGGGTCATCTCCAGTGTATCAGACGATAAAGGGAGACCAACTGTTATTGATTTGTTACCGCAAGTCAAGGAACGGATTTATCCTGTCGGTCGTTTGGACTGGGATACTTCTGGTGTCCTGATTTTGACCAATGATGGTGATTTTACGGATGAAATGATCCACCCGCGTAATGAGATTGATAAGGTTTATGTTGCGCGCGTGAAGGGATTGGCGAACAAAGAAAACTTGCGTCCCTTGACTCGTGGTGTGACCATCGATGGCAAAAAGACCAAGCCAGCAACCTATGAGATTCTAAAGGTTGATCCAGAAAAGAATCGCTCAGTTGTCCAATTGACCATCCATGAAGGACGCAATCACCAGGTCAAAAAGATGTTTGAAGCCGTTGGCCTCTTGGTGGATAAATTGTCCCGGACCCAATTTGGAAATCTAGACGTTTCTGGACTTCGTCCTGGTGAATACCGCCGTCTCAATAAAAAAGAAATCAGCCAATTGCATACCCTTGCAGTGACAAAGACGAAAAAATAATGAAGAAATGTGCGATCGGCCTTGTTCGTCTCTATCAACGCCTTCTTTCTCCCCTCTTTCCACCCTCCTGTCGCTATAGTCCTACCTGTTCCAACTATATGATTCAGGCTATTGAACGGCATGGTTTGAAAGGGATTCTGATGGGGCTTGCCCGGATTCTTCGTTGCCATCCCTGGAGCAAGACTGGAGTAGATCCAGTTCCAGATCATTTCAGTCTGAGAAGCCACCTAGAAGAAGAGAAAAGCGAAAATTAAGTTAGAGCAAACTTTCATAAGAAGTCTCACTCAGAGCAAAGAAAAAAGTTTTGGAAATTCTCCAAAACTTTTTGTTTTTAGCGATCGGACCAAGTGCGAGGCATAAAGAGCAGTAACATCGGGTAGATTTCTAACCGTCCTGCAATCATGGCAATTGATAGTAAGAATTTAGAGATGGGGCTAAAGATAGCGAAAGTATCCGTTGTCCCAATCATCGGTCCGATATTGTTAAAGCAACTAAAGACAGCACTGACAACCGTCATAAAATTGTTGCTGTCAAAGCTGACAACCGCAATGAGGGCGATCGTAATCAAGGTATAGACTACGAAATATTTTAAGATTTTGTGCTGGGTGTCTTTATCTAAGGCAGTGCCATTCACATGTAAGGTCATCACCCGGTTGGGTGAGAGAGTCGAACGAATTTGATTCTTTCCGATTCGAGCTAAAATCAAGCAGCGAATCACTTTTAGTCCCCCAGCCGTTGAACCAGCGGATCCACCAACCACCATGAGCATGAGAAGGAGGAACTGAGAAAAGAGCGGCCAATCAACAGTATTGCCAAAACCAAATCCAGTCGTGGTAATGACATTGGAGACTTGGAAAAAGGACATTTCAAAACTATCTGCAAAATTATGATAGAGATGGAAAATGTTGCAGGCAATCAGAAGGGAAGAAACCCCGACAATCATCAGGTAGGTGCGAAGTTCTTCATCGCCGAAGAAGGCTTTGAACTTGCGAAGCATGATGTAGTAATAAAGGTTAAAATTGACCCCAAAGACCAAGACTCCAAAGCTGACCAAATAGGTGATGAGGGTCGAATGGTAGTGGGCAATCCCGTCATTGAAGACGGTGAACCCACCAGTACCAGCAGTCCCCATAGCAATGATAAAGCTATCATAAAGAGGCATACCAGCACAGAAGTAGATCACGACAAAGAGGAAGAAGAGGGCCAAATAGAGGTAATAAAGGATTTGAGCTGTGTTCTTCAATTTGGATACAATTTTACCAAATACGGGACCAGGCACTTCTGCCTTCATCACTTCGAGGTGGCTGTTCTTGTTATTGTCCATAATAGCTAGGGCAAAGACCAGCACCCCCATCCCTCCGATTAAGTGGGTGAAACTACGCCAGAATAGAAGGGAAGGACTGAGGACGGAGACGTCATTTAAAATAGTTGCCCCTGTAGTCGTAAAACCAGAGCTAACTTCGAAAAATGCATCAATGATGTTTGGGATTTGTCCTGAAAAGACAAAAGGAAGAGCACCAAAGAAGGACCAGAGGATCCAACACAAAGCCACAATCAGAACGCCTTCCTTGGCATAGATGTGAAAATCTTTGGGTTTGAAAAAGGAACCAATGCCTCCCAATACAAGGAGGATGGCAATGGTTGCAAATAGGGAGAGAAAGACAGTTGGGCTATCCTTGACAACAAAATCGTTCTTTAGATTGAGAAGTGCAACCACAATCGGCACACAGAGCAACATAGCTTCAATCAGAAGGAGTTTTGCTAAAAGGTAGCGAATCATACTTTTGTTCATGGCTTACCCCTCTAACAAATCATAGATTTTAGTGATGTTGCTGATTAGGGTAGTAACGATAATGCGATCCCCTATCAAAAGATGGTCATCTCCAGTTGGGAAAATAGCTTTCCCGTTTCGAATAATGGCTGCGATGAGAACACCTTTTTTCAATTTCAGTTGTGCCAAAGGTTTGCCCGTCATTTTGTTTTCTTCGCGAATCTGGAATTGAAGTGTCTCAATTTGACCGTTGGCAACGTGGTGCAAGGCTTCAAGATTTGAATAGCGGGCATTATAACGTCCACGGATGAAATGCATGATGGTATCCACCGCAATACCCTTCGGTGTCACAATACTTGAAAAATCTTGCCGATCAATAATTTCCAGCAGGCTAGTTCGGTTGACCTTGGTAATATTCTTTTGAACACCTACGCTATTTAGGAACATAGAAGCGATAATGTTTTCTTCATCGACCCCTGTTAGTGTCGCCACGGCATCAAAGTTACCTGCGCGCTCTTCCATTAGAATATCTTTTGATGTCCCATCTCCTTGGATAACATAGAGATCAGGGAATTCTTGACTAAACCATTCTGCTCGTTTTTGATCGATTTCAATGACTTTTAAGTCGATCTTCCGTTTGCTATTTTCCAAAATATTTAGGAGATAGTAGGAAATCTTGCCAGCTCCGATCAGAAGCAGACTTTTAACAACTTGCGGTCGAATGCTATTGTGGAAGTCTACGATTTCCACTCGATTTCCAGTCATAAAAATCTTATCAAAGGCTTGTAAAGTGAAGTCGCCATCTGGAATCGTTAACTGACCTTGCCGTTCGATGGCACAGATAATGATGTTTCCGTATTTCTTTCTGAATTGAGAAAGAGTCATCTGGCAGAGTGGGCTTTCCTCCTTGATTTTGAACTCCATGAAGGCCACTCGCCCACCAGCGAAGTGCTCAACGGATAAGGCATTTGGGAAGTCAATGCTATTAGCAATGTAGCGAGCAGCAAGAAGCTCAGGATTGACAACTAGAGAGAAGCCGAGAATATTTTTCTCTTTAAAATAAGAATTTGAGTATTCCGGATTGCGAACCCGGACAATGGTTTCTTTGGCTCCCATTTTTTTGGCTAAGACGGCAGAAACCATGTTGACTTCGTCTTGCTCTGTTAGGGCGACAAAGATGTCACAGTCCGCTACATCTGCTTGTTCGAGAATTTTAAAGTTGGCACCATTTCCAACAATACCAATGATATCGTAGCGTTTGGTAATGTGATTAACGACGGCTTCATCTTGTTCGATCAAGATGACATCGTGATTTTCTGCGACGAGGGAACGACAGAGTGCTGTTCCGACTTTACCGCCTCCAACTACAATAATTTTCATGAATATTTCCTCCAAAGTATGATTCTATCTTACTCTATTTTCAAAAAAAAATCACCTCTTAATGGTGGAGATAGGGCATAAAGGGGCAGATTCTCTAAACTACATGAAAGAGAATGTAAAAAAGTGAAATTTTTTTGTCGAAATAGTTGACAGGAGGCATGAAAGTGGTATACTGATACAGTAACCTCATTGATTTACCTCAAACCTGTTGTGAGTTAAGTTAATGAAGTCGTAACCACGCTGTTTGCTGAGCTTGACTCCGGGCAGTGTGGCTATTTTTTTGCCAGAAATGAGATTGTGATGAATATTGAAGAATTAGATTATACAGAAACCAAATCAAAAAACCATGTAGTTCTTTACCAACCTCAAATTCCCCAAAACACAGGGAACATCGCTCGTACTTGTGCAGCTACCAATGCCCCCCTTCACATCATTCGGCCCATGGCTTTTCCTATCGATGATCGGAAGATGAAACGTGCGGGACTGGATTATTGGGATAAGTTGGATGTTCGCTTTTACGACAGCTTGGATGAATTTATGGAGGCTGCAGCTGGAGGAAAGGTCCACCTGGTTTCAAAATTTGCTGATCAGACTTATTCAGATGTGGATTACAATGATGATGCAGAACATTATTTCATTTTTGGTCGTGAGGACAAAGGCTTACCAGAGGATTTTATGCGGCTTCATGCTGAAAAGGCGATTCGGATTCCGATGAATGATGAGCATGTTCGAAGCTTGAATGTCTCCAATACCGTTTGTATGATTGTATACGAAGCCCTCAGACAACAGGAGTTTGCAGGCTTAGAGCTGGTCCATCAGTATGAGGGAGATAAGTTGAAGTAGGAAGAGGCTCTTTACAAAAGGAGTTTCGTTGTAACTTTTGATATTACAAAACACTTGCAATAGCAGGTGTTTTTTGTTATGATTAAGGAGTCTTCAGGGCAGGGTGAAATTCCCGACCGGCGGTGACTTTTACTAGGAAATGCTCTTTTCCTTTTCTACCTTGTTGCCAAGCTTTGCCTAACTAGAAGTTATGCCTAGAGCTTGTCGCCTCGTCTAAAAGAAAAATCTCCATTTCCATACTCTAAAAGAAGTCCGCGAGCGCAAGCTGATGTGGTGTGACTCCACAACCGACAGTATAGTCTGGATGGGAGAAGACGAGAGAGGAACAAACCTGTTCTTATTGATGATGGACTTGATGGAAATTTTGTTGATTTTATAAGAAATTAGTCTTTGCGCTTTTTCTTGTAGCATCAGGGCTTTTTTCGTCAAGTATTAAGGAACTGTTTAAGTTTTCTTTAAAACGATTGAAATAGAATAAGGTTAAGGGAATCTTTCCAACTTCTTCTAATTTTAGTAAAAATTGGAGGAACCTGTGATGACAAATACTCGTAAACTGACCCTAGTGGCTGTTTTATCTGCACTTTCTTTTCTATTGATGTTTTATCAACTATCAATAGGGATTGATTTTTTAAAGGTTGACTTTAGTACGATCCCAATCTTACTCGCCTTAGTTCTATTAGATTTGAAGAGCTCAGTTGTGGTGGTTTTGATTCGATCGGTTCTCAAGTTGGTTCTGAATGGTCGAGGAGCTGAGACCTTGGTTGGCTTACCAGTTAACATAATTGCTGTCTTAGTCTTTGTCTTAGCATTTGCAGTCATTTGGAATAAGAAGAAAAACCAGGTTCGGTTTGTGATTGCTAGTCTAGTTGGGACCATTGGTTTAACCATTTCCATGCTCCTAGTCAATTACTATTATGCTATCCCTCTCTATGCTAAATTTGTTGGTTTTGACATAGCAAAGATGGTCGGAGTTGAAAAGTATCTTCTCAGTATGGTTGTTCCCTTTAATCTAATAGAAGGACTGATTTGGGCTGTGACCTTCTGGATGGTATACACTGTCGTACAGCCCCTACTTAAAATCTATGAAAAATAAACAATCTCATTTTTTAAAGGGCTCTTTTGCCCTTTTGTTATTTATGATTCTGGGCTATGTAGTCAAATTTTATCCTGAAAATTTAGTCGGAATCGATCAACCGATTCAATCGGCTATTCGCGGGGATTTACCAGCCTATTTGACAGCCTTCTTTACCCGTGTAACAGTGCTGATGAACACACCAATTGTTGCATCCTGGGTTGGCGTCATCGTCCTCTTCTTTGTCTGGAAGAAATGGTATACGGAGGCCCTCCTCCTCACCGGGAGTTTGGTTACAACTGGATTACTCGTGGTGATCCTGAAACACATCTATTTACGCCCACGTCCAGCACTTCAACACTTGATACAAGAGGGTGGCTATTCTTTTCCGAGTGGTCACTCTTTAGCAGCCACCCTCGTATTTGGTAGTTTGATTATTATTGTAGGACAACGCATGACCTCTCAAGTCGGAAAAGTCATGGCTCAGATTGCCCTCTTCCTTTGTATGGTGACCATTGTTGTATCTCGTGTCTACGTTGGGGTTCATTACCCGACAGACGTGACAGGAAGTATGCTTTTGGGATTTGGTCTATTGCAAATGGTCTTTCCTTGTTACGACCGTTTGCGTTTTGAATGGCGCTTTAAGAGTAAGCAGAAGTAAAGCATGAACGATATATTTGAAGAAAAGGTCCTAAAGGTCGTTGCTCAGATTCCCCTGGGATGTGTGGCCACCTATGGTCAAATTGCCCAACTCATTGGCTATCCTCGCCATGCCCGCCAGGTCGGCAAGGTCTTGGGCACTTCTACTAAAGCTGTGACCTATCCCTGTCATCGGGTCGTGACCTCTACTGGTCGCTTGGCTCCTGATTGGGAAGAGCAAGGCACGCTTCTCTGGGCAGAAGGGGTAGAACGGAAAAAGAATGGCTGTGTCAATCTTAAAAAATACAAATGGAAAGCAGAGGAGACTCAACTTTGAGTTCACTCTGCTTTTTTGCTATAATGAGGGGTATGAAATCCTATACGACCTTAAATGATTATTACCGAACCTTATTTGGAGAAAAGACCTTCAAAGTCCCAATCGATGCGGGCTTTGACTGTCCCAATCGTGATGGAACTGTTGCTCGTGGGGGCTGTACTTTTTGTACAGTTTCTGGCTCTGGGGATGCTATCGTAGCACCAGATGCCCCTATTCGAGATCAGTTCTATAAAGAAATTGACTTTATGCACCGTAAATGGCCGGATGTCAAAAAGTATTTGGTCTATTTTCAAAATTTCACCAATACCCATGAATCCGTCGATGTCATTCGGGAGCGCTATGAGCAAGCCATCAATGAGCCAGGTGTCGTAGGGATGAACATCGGGACACGGCCAGACTGCTTGCCAGATGAAACTTTAGACTACCTAGCAGAATTGACAGAGCGCATGCATGTGACCATTGAGCTGGGCTTGCAGACGACTTATGAAGCAACTTCTGAACTGATCAACCGGGCTCATAGTTATGAGCTCTATGTAGAAACGGTGAAGCGGATTCGCCAACAGGTCCCTAAGGCAGAGATTGTTTCGCATTTAATCAACGGTCTGCCAGGGGAGACGCATGAGATGATGGTAGAAAATGTCCGTCGTTGTGTGACGGACAATGAAATTCATGGCATTAAATTGCACCTGCTCCATCTCATGACCAATACCCGGATGCAGCGAGACTACCATGAAGGGCGATTGCAATTGTTGAGTCAGGAGGAATACGTGTCGGTCATCTGTGACCAACTGGAGATTATTCCTAAGGAGATCGTCATCCACCGGATTACAGGAGATGCTCCACGCGAAATGCTGATAGGACCGATGTGGAGTCTTAATAAGTGGGAAGTACTGAATGCCATTGAAACAGAAATGCGTCGTCGAGGAAGTGTTCAAGGCTGTAAAGTAGGAAAATTGGAGGAGTAGCATGTTGCGACCATTAGAAATGGCCCATGATTTTCTTAGGGAAGTCATTACAGATCAAGATACCGTCGTTGATGCGACCATGGGCAATGGCCATGATACCCTTTTCTTGGCTAAACTAGCCAAAGAAGTTTATGCATTTGATATTCAAGAGCAAGCCTTGGTCCATACGCAGAAGCGTTTGGAAGAAGCTGGCCTTTTCAACGCCCACCTTATTTTAAAGGGGCATGAAGAAGTAGATAGTTATGTCGACCAGGTCAAGGCAGCTATCTTCAACTTAGGCTATCTTCCTTCAGCAGACAAGTCGATTATTACCCAGCCCAGAACAACGATTCAAGCCATTGATAAACTCTGTCACTGCTTGGTCAAGGGTGGGCGGATTGCCATTATGATCTATTATGGTCATGAGGGTGGAAATCTAGAGAAGGACGCGGTTTTAGATTTTGTCTCCCAACTTCCTCAACAAGAATTTACGGTCACTAGTTACCGGACTCTGAACCAAATCAATCATCCCCCATTTTTAGTCATGATTGAAAAATTAGAAAGTTATCGCCATGGATAAAGAATTTTTAAAAAATAAAATTGAAGATCTTCGCCACAATTTTGTGGAGTCAACCTCTCATGAACGTGCAGTCGGTTTTTTGGATGAAGCACGGATGAGCAAAAAGATGATCAAAATCAAGAAGAAGCTGGTCTCTCTTGAAATGGAACGTTGCCAGAAGAAAATTGAGCACAAGGATCTGACAAAGATTGATCAAAAGATCCAAGAACAAAAGCAATTCTTTGAGGACTGTTGTAACCAACGATCAGGAGGATAAGGGATGGAGATTCTTGTATATGCCATTGTCTTTTCCCTGATCCTGATTGTCTCCAATGCGACCAATAAGTTGATTCCGACCTTGCCCCTCCCCTTGATCCAGATCGTCCTTGGGATTGGGATTGGCTTTCTCTTACCCAATTCTGAGTATCACTTAGATACCGAACTCTTTTTGGCCTTGGTTATTGGACCATTACTCTTTCGAGAAGCAGAAGAAGCAGACATTACCTCGATTTTGAAGCACTGGCGCATTATTGCCTTTTTAATCTTCCCAGTCATTTTTATTTCGACCCTTAGCTTGGGCTGGATGGCTCATCTCATGTGGATGGGAATTCCTTTGGCTGCTTGTATGGCAGTTGGGGCAGCGCTCGGTCCGACAGATTTAGTGGCCTTTGCCTCTCTATCGGAACGCTTTTCCTTTCCAAAACGAATCTCCAACATTCTAAAAGGAGAGGGCTTGCTCAACGATGCTTCAGGCTTGGTCGCCTTTCGTGTGGCACTGGCTGCATGGACCACTGGAGTATTTTCCTTGGGCCAAGCTAGTTGGGACTTGGCTATCTCCATTTTAGGCGGTTTTGCGGTAGGGATTGTGACAGCAGCTATCAACCGTGGGCTTCAAAAATTACTGCTCAGTGTTCGGGCAACAGATATTGCCAGTGAACTCATTTTAGAATTGAGTCTTCCTTTGTTAACCTTCTTTATCGCAGAAGAGATCCATGTGTCGGGGATTATTGCGGTGGTCGTGGCTGGAATTCTAAAGGCTAGTCGGTTTAAGAAAATTACCCTACTAGAAGCCAAAGTCGATACGGTCACGCATACGGTTTGGAATACAGTCAATTTTGTCCTCAACGGTTCTGTCTTTGTCCTCTTGGGGATGGAGCTAGAGATGATTTCTGAGCCAATTCTTAGGACTCCCTTTTACAACAATCTGCTCTTGATTGTGACTGTTCTCTTATTGACGGGACTCTTGTTCCTGATTCGCTTTTTGATGGTGTATGGATTTTACTGGTACAGGGGTTTCCAATTGAAAAAATCCATTGACAAGTATCTGAAAGATGCCCTCTTATTGACCTTTTCAGGGGTCAAAGGAACGGTGTCTATTGCGACCATTCTCTTGATACCAACGCATTTAGAAGCAGAATATCCTGTTCTCTTGTTTTTAGTAGCAGGGGTCACTTTGTGTAGTTTCTTACTCGGCCTTCTCATCCTACCGAAGCTCTCCGAAGACAAAGAGGAATCCAATGATCATTTGATGCACATTGCTATCTTGAACGATGTCGTCATGCTATTGGAAAAAGAGTTGACGGTGACTAAGCAGAAGGGTCCTTTGTATGCGGCGATTGATAATTATCATGGGCGGATAGAAAATATGATTCTCAGTCAGGAGGATAAGGCGACTCAAAGAGACTGGGAACAACTGAAACTCCTTATTCTTAGTATCGAGAATGATGGTTTGGAACAGGCTTATGAAGAAGGAAAGATTCGAGATAGAAGTTACCATGTCTATCAACGTTATCTTCGATCCATGGAGCAGAAGGTCAACCGCAATCTGTCATCCCGCCTGACCTATTATTTCTTGGTACTCTTCCGCTTGCTCCGGCTGCTTTTGCACGAGCTTGTGACCTTTGGATCAGGTATTCGGGCATGGAAAAACGGAGAGAATTACAAGCTCGAAGCCATTGACTATGACCAGATTGCTGCCTTGTATTTGGCCAATACAGAAATTATTATCGAGAGTTTGGAAAACCTAAAAGGGGTTTATCGCAGTAGCTTGGTTTCTTTCCTTCAAGAATCACGCTTGCGTGAAACGTCTTTGATTACCAGTGGAGCCTTTGTAGAGCGGGTTATCAATCGGATCAAGCCCAATAATATTGATGAGATGCTAAGAGGTTATTACCTGGAGAGAAAACTCATTTTTGAATATGAGGAACAGCATTTGATTTCGGCCAAGTATGCGCGTCGCATGCGGCAAAATGTCAACGAATTGGAAAACTATTCCTTAAGAGAAAGTGCCAATACTCTTCCTTATGACATGATCAATTACGCTCGAAATCGATGAAAATGATTTTCAGCTAAATAGAAGAAAAGAGATCGGTGACGCTTGTCCCAATCTCTTTGTTTTGTATCTTAGCAGACTATTGATTACTTGTCTGGTTGAATGTAATAGCGGTCCTCTCCGATTGGAATTAGCTGGACTTGTCCTCCATAAAAGTCTGATAGAGTTTCTTGGGTGAGAATTTCCTCCTTAGGTCCTTGGGCAAAACTTTGTCCGTCTTTGAGGAGAAGGACATGGCTAAAGGACTTGGTGATTTCCTCTGCATGGTGGGTGACAAAGAGAATGGTCGGTGCCTTTTCCATCTGTTTGATCTGGTGAATCAGTTGAAAAATCGCTTCCCGAGCAAACAAGTCGAGCCCACTTGAGGCTTCGTCAAAGATAAGAAGATCGGGTTCTTCCATGAGACTGCGGGCGATAAGAATAGTCTGTTTTTCCCCTTGAGAGAGAGTCCGGTATTTTCGCCCAATCAAAGCACTAGCCCCGATGCGACGCAACATGGATTGTGCTTCATCGAGTTCTTTCTCTCCATAAGTTGTATAGAGAATGCTACTCTTGTATTTCCCAGTGAGGACGATTTCTTCCGGAGAAAGAGATTCGGGAATACGCTCAGAAATAAAGGAGCTGACCACTCCGATTCGCTTGCGGAGCTCAGGTATGCCCCCTTGTCCAAATTGTGTCCCGAGAACGGAAACCTCTCCTTCCGTTTTCCAATATTCCGCCATTAAGAGACGAAGTAGGGTTGATTTGCCAGCACCATTTAGTCCAAGGATGGCCCAGGTTTCCCCCTTATTGACAGTCCAATTCAAACGGGAAAGGAGACTTTTCCCTTCTTTTCTGAGAGTGACGTCTTTCAGTTCAATTAAGCTATCTTTCATCTTTTTAACCTTCATAAAAATATTCTCTATTTTACCATAAATATGATAAAATAGCAGATAGGAGGAAAGGGATGTTTCATAAAAGTAAATTATTTTTCTGGACCTGTGAAGTCCTAATATTAACGATTATATTCTATATTTGGGGAAGTATGGGAAGTCTCATTTCTCCATTTGTATCTGTTCTGAATACCATTATTCTTCCATTTTTGATTGCTGGTTTCTTGTATTATATCACCAACCCAATCGTAGAATTTTTGGAAAAGAAATTTCATCTAAATCGAATTTTGGGCATTCTATTAACCTTGGTAACCCTTTTTGGATTGATTATTTATGGGATTGTTTATATCTTGCCTATTTTGATCAACCAGTTGACAAGCTTGATTAATTCAACCCAAGGTTTGTATTGGGAAGTGCAAAGTTTTGTAACGAAGTTATCTAAGAATCCAGCCTTTCAGAGTATCAATATCCAATCGACCATTCAGCAACTAAACCTATCTTATGTAGATATTCTACAGAATATCTTGAATAGTGTGACCAATAGTCTGGGTAGTGTGGTATCGACAATTGTCAATACGCTCTTTATTCTCGTCATGACCCCAATTTTCTTGGTTTATTTCTTGATAGATGGGAAAAAATTGCTACCGATGTTAGAGCGGACCATCCTGAAGAATGACCGACGGAATATTACCTCTCTCTTAGTGAGCCTCAACCAAACGGTTTCTCGCTATATTAGTGGAATTGCTATTGATGCCTTGATTATTGGAACTCTAGCCTTTATTGGATATAGTTTTATCGGTTTGAAGTATGCCTTGGTCTTTGCGATTTTCTCAGCCTTGGCCAACCTCATTCCTTATATTGGACCGACAATTGGCTTGATTCCCATGGTGGTCACTTATGCTTTTACCGATTTCAATATGATGGTTAAAGCAGTCATCTTCATGTTGATTGTTCAACAAATCGATGGAAACATCCTTTATCCACGAATTGTCGGAGGCGTAATGAAGGTGCATCCCATTACGATCATGGTCCTCTTGCTCTTATCCAGTAACATCTATGGTGTAATTGGAATGATTGTGGCGATTCCGGTTTATTCGATTGGTAAAGAGATTGTAAAATTCCTCGCAGCCTTGTATGAAAGTCATAAAAAGACACAGAAGCAGCGCAAGCAGGAAGAATTTGGGATTATTAATAAATCCTAGTAGAATAAATACAAAGGGAATGAACAACCATTCCTTTTTTTGTTTATATAACCTGAAAGACTAGGATAAGTTTTTGAATCGTGAACTTTTACCTTTCCTTTTAGAAAATATGTTATAATGAATTAGTAATGATACAAAATCGAGGAGTTTCTATAAGATGATAGAATTGCTTGCCAAAAAGCAGCGACGCCAAATGCGTTTGCTAGAAACATTAATTCGGGAGAAGCGCTGGTTTCATTTGAAGGAACTCGCTGAAATGTTAGATTGTACAGAACGGTCATTGAAGGAGGATCTTTCAAATTTACGAACGGTCTTTAATGAGTTTTTGATTGAGTCCTCGACAAATGGTATTAAGATTAGTTATGACGATTCGATTGGAATTGAGGTGGTCTACCATCACTTCTTTAAAGAATCTACAGCTTTCTCCCTCTTGGAATACTTGTTCTTCCATAAGGATGTTTCCAGTGACTTAATTTGTAGACGGTATGATCTCAGCCAACAGTCATTTTATCGCTTGATTCGAAATATCAACCAGATTATTCAGGAAAAGTACAATATACGAATCACCTTGAATCCTCTAAATGTCGTGGGGGACGAAGTCGATATTCGCTTTTTCTATTCCCAGTATTTTGCAGAGCGGTATTATTATTTAGAGTGGCCATTTCCAGATATCAGAGAGCAAGTCATTATTGATTTCATCACCTTCTTCTATAAACTGACAGAAATCCCACTGACTTATTCGATCTTCCATTCTTATAAAATTATGCTGACGGTCTACCTTTACCGGATTAAGCAAGGGTATCGAATTGAAGGGGCCAATAATTTTGAACAATACGCCTATCTCTATCAAGAGCTCCCAAAAATCAATGAGATGCTTCGTTATTTTGGTTTGCAGCTGGGTGTAGAATTTAACGAAGAAATCATAGAACAGCTCTTTATTATCTTCCTACAGAAACGCTTCTATTTTACCCCACAGGATCTGATTGACTCCACTGAGGAAGATGCTGTTACAAAAAAATCCTATATTTTAGCCTCTCAATTTCTTGATCACCTGAGTGAATCTTATGGTTTAGAACTTGAGAATTATGAAGAGATGATTATGCATATTCACAACACCGCCTATTTGGAGCGGCGTGAAATCTTTGGTGAATTTCTTCTCTATGATACCAAGAGCTATACCAATGAGGATTATCGAACCCTCTTCCCTAAATTTTATCAGGATGTTGAAACAGGTTTGTATCACTATCTCAAAGAGATGGGCTTTCATGAAAATCCTGAAAACCTCAAGCATCAGATTTATACCGTATTTTCACATTGGGAAAATCTATTGCCTCAACTATTAAGGAGACGGACAGCTGTCAAGGTCTTAATCATTAGCCGATACGATGATCACCATGCCAAGTCCATGATTGATTTCTTAAAATTCTATTGTACGGATAACTTTGAGTTTTCACAGGTCATCAAGCATGACTTTAATCTTCATGAACTAGAGCACACCGAATATGATGTCATTGTTGCCAACTTTATGATTCCGGATATAAAAGGTAAAAAATTTATTTGTACAAGTAGTTTGACCCTTTTAGAACTTGTAGAAAAACTGAATGTACTATTTTATGATTTTACACGTTATGGAGTATAACTGAGCCTTCCCTCCTCTTTTAGGAGGGAAATTTTTGCGATCATGCACCATTTTAAAAAATATGATATAATGGGCATTATTACTATACATTGAGGAGAATATCCATGGAAGACCCTGGCAGTCAGGATTTAATACTGCAATTTGTTTTACTATTTGTATTGACCTTATTAAATGCTTTTTTCTCTGCAACGGAGATGTCGATGGTATCGCTGAATCGCTCTCGGGTGGAACAGAAGGCTGAAGAGGGTGATAAAAAATATATTCGCCTCTTAAAGGTATTGGAAAATCCAAACCACTTTTTGTCTACGATTCAAGTCGGCATTACCTTGATTACCATCTTGTCTGGGGCAAGCCTAGCCGATGATCTTGGGAAAGTCATAGCTTCTTGGATGGGAAATACGGAGACAGCGCGTGCGATGGCTAGTTTCCTCTCACTGGCTTTTCTGACTTATATTTCGATTGTATTTGGTGAGTTATACCCGAAGCGTATTGCCATGAATCTAAAAGATAGTTTGGCTATTCGGACGGCTCCAATTGTTATTTTACTAGGGAAAATCGTTAGCCCCTTTGTCTGGCTCTTATCGGCATCAACCAATCTGGTAAGTCGTCTGACACCAATGCAATTCGATGATGCAGACGAAGAGATGTCACGAGATGAGATTGCCTATATGCTGGCTAAGAGTGAAACGAGTCTGGATGCTGACGAGATTGAAATGTTGCAAGGAGTCTTTTCGCTAGATGAGCTGATGGCGCGTGAGCTAATGGTTCCTCGTACGGATGCCTTTATGGTGGATATCCAAGATGATACCAGAGAAATCATCGAAAGTATCTTAAAACAGAACTTTTCTCGTATCCCTGTCTATGATG
The DNA here is from genome assembly GCF_040226615.1 of Streptococcus australis. Taxonomy (GTDB): domain Bacteria; phylum Bacillota; class Bacilli; order Lactobacillales; family Streptococcaceae; genus Streptococcus; species Streptococcus australis_E. The sequence continues at coordinate 188,087 of NZ_JBCOAT010000003.1, forward strand.
ACGACAAGGACAATGTCATTGGTCTCATCCATACCAAACGCTTGCTTAATGAAGGTTTTGTGAATGGCTTTGAGAACATATTTCTTCGCAAGATTCTTCAGGAACCACTATTTGTACCGGAAACGATCTTTGTTGATGATCTCCTAAAGGAGCTTCGGAATACACAGAATCAGATGGCCATTTTGCTCGATGAGTATGGAGGAATGGCTGGTCTGGTAACCTTGGAAGATCTTCTTGAGGAAATCGTCGGGGAAATCGATGATGAAACCGATAAGGCTGAGAATGATGTTTTTGAAATTGAGCCTAACCTCTATATTGTTCAGGGGATTGTGACCCTAAATGATTTCAATGAGTATTTCGATGTGAAGTTAGAAAGCGATGATGTGGATACCATTGCAGGCTACTACCTAACTGGGGTTGGTCGCATTCCAGGTCATAAAGAACGCTTGAGTTTTGAAGTAGACAGCATGAAGAAACACTTGATCCTTACAAACGATAAGGTGAAAAATGGTCGTGTTACCAAGGTGAAGGTTGAGGTCAGTGACCTAGTCGATGAAGATGAGCAAGCGACAAAAGGTCAAGAATAAGAACATCAAATCAGGGATTTTCCCTGATTTTTTTATGCTCATTTTAGTCGGATTTGCATCTCCCATGAATTTCCTTTATAATAAAATAACTAAATGTTAGAAGGAGATAGCAATGAAACAAGAAGAATGGTTAGCAGAGTTCGAGAGAGTAAATGGTCGACCGGCCAATCAGGAGGAAATCCAACAGGTTTTTGGTCAGTTTGGAAGTCCAGAAACACAAGCGACACAGGATACGCCGGTAAATCCAATTCAATCTCCATTTGAAGGTGCAGCACCTGTTTCCAATCAAGGACAATTTGGAGGACCCTTACCGTTTCCAGAACAAGCCACATTTGGAGGCGCGGCGCCAACTCCAGAGCAAACACCATTTGGAGGTGCGACGCCATCACCAGGACAAGCACCATTTGGAGGTTTGACGCCGTCACCAGAACAAGCACAGTTCGGAGGTCCAGCTCCGGCCCAAGCCTCATTTGGAGGTGCAAGCCCAGCTCCAAATCAATACCAAGGTGGAACAAGTCCGTTTCAACATCAAGGACAAGCTTTTGGGCAAGGAGGAACTCAGCCACAAGCTCCTGTTCAGGATTCGGCTCAAGCAGGAGCGCCTTTCGCATCCTATAACAATGCTCAGATGCAGGGAGGTTATCCAAACAATGGGCAACTGAATTACCAGACTAATTCCCCATATATGGGACAAGCCCCAATACCCGGTAAGAAGTCTAAGAAAGGGCTGATTATTGGATTATGTAGTCTAGTCGCCGTTGCAGTTTTAGCTGTGCTTGCATTTTTCTTATTTGCTAAAAATCCTAATAGTATTCAAGGGAAATGGTCAGCTACTCCTGAGATGAAAAAAACAATGAAGTCTACTTTTTCAGGCACTTTCTCTACTACATCAGATATTTCTAGTGAATTTGTAAAAGATATGGATATGATCGTAGAGGTAAAGGGGAAAAAAGTAACCATCAGTGTGATTGGTAAGATTGATTTCAAGGGAGCTGCAAAGGAACTCTATGATGATGGGGACAATGATTTTTACTCTGTTGAGGATGCCTTAGACTATATCCAGGAAAACAGTGAGAATTCCTATTTAGAGGATATGGGACTTGAAATCGATGTGAAGAAAGGCACTCTTAAAATGGTAGCCTTTGAAGGTGAGGTGGATGAAAAAGATCACCGATTCATTCAGGATGAAGATAAGAGTCATTTCCTACGATACGATCTCAAGTATAAAATTGAAAATGGAACGCTGAAAGTTTCCGTGGATGGAAATGATTATGGAATTGAATACTCCTTTAAAAAATAAGATATTCGCTTATTTAGGCTCTTTGTCAACTGTAATGAGTTGATGAAAAGTTATACCCTGAGAGTGGGACAGAAATCGGTAATTCGTTAGAATTCGATTTCGTCGTCCCACCTCCGCACAGTTGAGTAGGGCTGTAAAAGCTGATGAAATCAGCGTAGTAGAGCCCACTCAACCACTGCGTCTTGCTCGAAAATCCAAAGACAATTGAGAGGCTAGGACTTTTGTGCCAGCCTCTTTTTGATGTTCTTGTTTTCTACAACAAAATAGGCTCCATAATTCCTATGGTGGTTTTACCCACTACAGAAATCATAGAGCCATGAAATCAGGGATTTTCCCTGATTTTTTATGCTCATTTTAGTCGGATTTGCTTCTCCTATGAATTTCCTTTATAATAAAATAAGTAAAGGTTAGAAGGATATAGTAATGAAACAAGAAGAATGGTTAGCAGAGTTCGAGAGAGTCCATGGTCGACCGGCCAATCAGGAGGAAATCCAACAGGTTTTTGGTCAGTTTGAAAGTCCAGAAACACAAGCGACACAGGATACGCTGGTAAATCCAATTCAATCTCCGTTTGGAGGTGCAAGCCCAGCTCCAAATCAATACCAAGGTGGAACAAGTCCGTTTCAACATCAAGGACAAGCTTTTGGGCAAGGAGGAACTCAGCCACAAGCTCCTGTTCAGGATTCGGCTCAAGCAGGAGCGCTCTTCACATCCTATAACAATGCTCAGATGCAGGGAGGTTATCCAAACAATGGGCAACTGAATTACCAGACTAATTCCCCATATATGGGACAAGCCCCAATACCCGGTAAGAAGTCTAAGAAAGGGCTGATTATTGGATTATGTAGTCTTGTCGCCGTTGCAGTTTTAGCTGTGCTTGCATTTTTCTTATTTGCTAAAAATCCTAATAGTATTCAAGGGAAATGGTCAGCTACTCCTGAACTGAAGAAAGAAATGACAGCTGGTTTTAAAGAAAGTTTCACCTCGACTTTAGATATCTCTAGTGAATTTATTAAAGATGTCGAAATGATTGTGGAAGTAGAGGGTAATAAAGTAAAAATTTCTACATCAGGAAAAGTTGATTTTAAAGGAGCAGCAAAAAAACTCCTTGAAGGCGATAAAAGTTATTTATATTCTATGGAAAATGCCTTGGAGTACATTGAGGAACGAAGCAAATGGGGTTACTTGAAGGAAATAGGAGTTGAAATTGATGTTAGAAAAGGAACCATTGATATGGTGCTATTTGAAGGCGAGTTATCTGAAAAAACTCATGAATTTCTTGTAGATAGTGGTGGAAACTTTGTAATGCAATACAATCTCAAATATAAATTGGTAAACGGAACATTAACGGTTTATCAGAATGAAGAGGATGATTTTAAATACACCTTTAAAAAATAAGATATTCGCTTATTTAGTGCCCTAATTGGGCGCTTTTTTGTTACTATACGTAGAAAAAATAAGATAATTAAAAAAATTCTGAATTTAGGCTTGACAGCTTGAAAAATTTTCGGTAAGATAGTCAACATAAAAAAAACGAAAGCAGAAACTTATGAAAAACACGAGCTCCACATTGTTGAATCAAAACTTTTACTTTAGCTACTTTAGATAGTGTTTGTAGACATGAATTCATGGATGCAAACGAAACGAGCAATTTGTTTGTATCTATGTGGCTAAGATTTTTGATTGTGGTCCATATAGATGATATCTAAATGGACGGCAATGCTGGCATACTTTTAAGTTTGTGAGGAATGATACCAACCGTTTAGATGATTCTAAACGGTTTTTTGTATTCTGTTTGAATGTTTTAGAGAAGGAGACATGTTTCATGAAAGTTGTAAAGAAGTTAATTGCCCCGGTTCTGGTAGTTGGTCTACTGATGACCTCCCTCTTGACCCTTCACCACTTGAAGACCTCTAAGCATCAAAAGATCAAGATTGGGATTTCCCAGTATATTACCCATAAGTCTCTTGATGCGACTCGTAAAGGCTTTGTGGAAGAGTTAGCCAAACAAGGTTATGTAGATGGAGAAGAGATTGAAATTGATTATCAAAATGCCCAAGGGGAGCAGCGAAATTTGAAAAATATTTCAAATCAGTTGTCACAAGAAAGTGATCTTGTATTTGCCATTGCAACTCCATCAGCACAAAGTATCGCCAATACGAGCAAAAGGACCCCTGTAGTCTTTTCTGCAGTGACAGACCCTCTGGCTGCTAAGCTGGTCAAGAACTTGGATCAGCCTGGTGGCAATGTGACAGGAACGAGTGACCAATCTTCAGATGCCATTGCTACGCAAGTCGATCTGATTCAAAAGGTTTTGCCAACAGCTAAGACAGTCGGGATCCTCTATACGCAAAGTGAGCCCAACTCAGTCGTTCAAAAAGATGAAGCAAAGAAGGTCCTTGAGGCCAAAGGCTACCGTGTCGTAGAGAAGACCATTTTAGACAGTAATAATGTGAAAGCGGCAGCGGACAGTTTGATGTCAGAGGTGGATCTAGTCTTTATTCCAACAGACAACATCATTTCTTCTACAATGGAAACCATTAAACAAGTGTCTTTGAAACATAAGGTTCCAGTTATTGGAGGTTCGATTGAAATGGCCCAAGTAGGAGGGCTCTATACCTATGGGACAGACTACACTGAATTGGGTCGTCAATCTGCCCGGATGGCGATTCGTATCCTGAAAGGGGAAAAGGCAGCCGAACTGGCAGTGGAGGCCCCTAAAAATCTAGAATTGTATGTTAACAAAGAGATGGCTAAGAAATTAGGAATTGATCTCTCTGGTATGAACGAAAAGAAATAGGAGATGGATGATGGATTTAGTATTATCAAGTTTATCTGAAGGTTTATTGTGGTCGATTATGGCCATTGGTATTTTCTTAACATTCCGCATTTTAGATATAGCGGATATGACAGCAGAAGGGGCTTTCCCGCTTGGGGCTGCAGTCGTTGCGTCCCAAATTCAAGCAGGGCAAAACCCTTGGCTAGCGACTCTCTTCTCGATTTTAGCAGGGATGCTAGCAGGTCTAGTTTCTGGCCTACTTCATACCAAGATGAAGATCCCCGCCCTCTTAACAGGGATTGTGACTCTGACAGGTCTCTATTCGATCAATATAAAAATCATGGGGGGCGTCCCTAATTTATCCATTGGTGATTCTAGTACCATTTTCAAGTCTGTGATGGGGCTTGGTTTGTCCAATGAGGCAGCTGTCTTTGCTGTTAGTATTTCTTGTTTGTTATTGGTTTGTCTGATTTTGACTCTCTTAATGAAAACCCAGATTGGTTTGGTTCTTCGTTCGACTGGGGACAATATCCCGATGAGTGAGGCCAATGGGGTGAATGTGGACACCATGAAGATTTTCGGTTACATGATTTCCAATGGACTGGTTGCATTGTGTGGGGCTCTTTTCGCTCAGACAGACGGCTTCTCCGATGTGACTTCTGGTACAGGGACCATCGTCGTAGGTCTCAGTGCTGTTATTTTAGCAGAAGTCCTAATCCATGATTTGACCATTGGAGGACGCTTGCTTTCGATTGGAGTGGGGGCAATTGTCTACCGCCTCATTATCCTCAATATCTACGAAATTCCAAACCTAGACCAAAACTTAGTCCGTTTGTTTAACGCCATTCTCTTGGCTTTGGTCTTGTTCGCACCAGAAGTACAGAAACGTCTCAAGATTCGTGGATTAAAATTAAGCAGCAACTAGAAGGAGAAGATAAATGGCAACATTGTTAAAAATTGAAGACATCCATAAGACATTCGAAGCAGGCACGGTCAATGAAAACCATGTTCTCAAAGGCTTGGATCTAACAGTAGAAGAAGGGGATTTCATCTCCGTCATCGGAGGAAATGGAGCTGGGAAATCGACATTGATGAATATTCTGGCAGGTGGATTGCAAGTGGATCAAGGAGAAATCCTTTTGGAAGGGAAATCCATTAAGCAGACCAGTGTTCGGAAGCGTGCTAAAGATATTGCGCGTGTTTTCCAGGATCCTAAGATGGGGACGGCTTCCCGCTTGACCATTGAAGAAAACATGGCCATTGCTAAAAAACGTGGAGCAAGACGGGGCCTCAGTTGGGGGGTCAGAGAAAAAGACCGCGCGGAATTTAAAACGGCTTTGAAGGAACTCAATATTGGTTTGGAAAATCGCCTCAAAGTGGATACACAATACTTATCAGGGGGACAACGGCAAGCTTTGACCTTGGTCATGGCTGCCTTGGTCAAACCAAAACTCTTGCTACTTGATGAACATACCGCGGCGCTAGACCCCAAGACCAGTGAAATGGTCATGGAACTGACGCAAAAGATTGTTGAAAGCCATGATTTGACAACCTTGATGATTACGCATGATATGAACCATGCCATCGCATATGGCAATCGCTTGATCATGCTCTACCAAGGCAAGATTGTAGTCGATGTTAAAGGGGAAGAAAAGAAGAACCTGACAGTTGAAGACTTGATGCGCCTTTTCCATCAGAACAGTGGTGAAACATTGGTGAGTGACGAATTGGTATTAGGATAAACGAAAAAGAGAGTTGGACAGGAATCGATAATTCGTTAGAATTCGATTTCATCGTCCCACCTCCGCACAGTTGAGTAGGGCTGTAAAAGCTGATGAAATCAGCGTAGTAGAGCCCACTCAACCACTGCGTCTTGCTCGACAATCCAAAGACAATTGAGAGGCTAGGACTTTTGTCCCAGCCTCTTTTATGTTGAAGAAAAAGCAATCCTAATAACTTTTCTTAGGTGAGTGCAGACGTTAGCGAACTTCTACGAAGTTCCATGACTTAGTTTTGAATCTAAGGTTTCAAAACTTCCGAATGCTTGAAAAAAACAGTGTTTCAAGCATTTTTCTCACTGCGGAAAGTTTCAATGCTTAGCTTAATGCTAAAAAGACGAAATTTATTTTTTTATTGAAGAATCACTAAAGTTCTTTTATTGATGTAGCTAACAACATCAAACTAATCCTGTTCCTTTTTCTCTAGGAAGCTAGCTGCGAGAACAAGGCTGAGTCCTGCTAAGAAGAGTAGGTACGAACTGTGTCCAGTATTCGTTTTTGGAAGTTGTCTTTGCGAAACCTGGTCTTGTTTAGAGTTGGGAACACTCATCAAAGCATCACCAGTCTTCCTTGGACTAGTGCTCTCTGAAATTGGCTTGTTTGGCTCCCTTCTTTCTGATACAGTCGGCTCAACTTTCTCATGAGGACTTGAAATGAATGGTATAGTTTCTGATTTTGTCTTGTAGACAATGGCATAGGTTCCTAACTCTTGTGTCATGAATTCAATCAGGCCCTCGCGGAGTGTGAATTCTAATGGTTGGAGTTCTTGATTAGGAGTCAAGACATAGACTTGCTTCACTTCTTTTGATAGTGGAAGTCGTACCAGTACACTTCCTTTTACTGGAACTGGATTCCCTTCTTTATCCTTGAGTTGAAGGTTGAAAGCATCGTAGGTTTTGCCAAAGAGTCCTTGGTCAAGGACCTTTTGGATCTCTAAATGAGTTTCTGTTCCTATCTCATTCTCTCCACTAATGACCTCTACCTTGCTGGCTTGGTCTTTCAGTACTCGAAGGACATATTCAGGTAGAGAGTGGATAGCTGCCTCCTGTCCAGCAGTGCCGATTGGCTCTGTGTACTCAGGAAGGGTCACTACAGGAGGTTCTTGGTCTCCCAAACTGGTCACAATAGCAGGTAAGAGAGAGACGACCGGACTAGTGATGGTCTTTCCTCGGATGGCATAGGCTGAGATGATCTGATTTTGTTTTTGGTGAGAAGTTTCTGGGATCGGCAGTTCAATCTGCTGGTCCTTAATCGCTAACACTCGATTTCCATCTGATAGAGTAACGTGCTGTTCGTCCGTTTTTTTGAGGAAAATAGGATCTTTTTCGCCAGGGAAATGAAGGGCAATGGCATCCCACTCCCCAGACGGAAGTGTGAGGGTAATCGTCTGATCGCCTGCTTTTATTGGGGCTAGGCTTGGAGTATCGAGGGATACTGTTGGTGGCTTCAAGATGTCAAATGAATCCAGAGAAATCATCTTTCTGTCATCAGGAGAGTTAGGATCCACTGTCAGGGTGAGGATATGATCTCCATTGCTTAAGTTTGTATACTCGCCAATCAACACATTTTTTTCATAGTCAGCACTTGAGTAGAAGTCCAAACTTGGCATTTCTTTTCCATCTATGGTGACTAAGGCTTTTCCATAGTCAGAAGATTTTAAGCCGTAAATGCGAATCCCTGTACCAGTGAAGGGAATGGTTGCCTTGGCCTCAGAAAACTGAGATGGATCCACGTTTTGGAGAGTCGCGTATTTTTCTGTCGATTGATATAAGCCTGATTCATTCCAGTCTTTGAACAAGGAGCCATAGTGGATGCGGGGGTCTCTGTCATCCATCTTTTCGACAGTCGCACCTTGACCTGGATAGATTTTAAAGTAATCCAAGGAAATTTTTGAGCGTTCATCCCCTCGGTTCAAGTGCTCCTTCTTCACAGTTAGGGTTAGGAGGTGATTTCCATCAGGAAGTCCTGTAAAACGACCGATTAGAGCACTTTTCTCCGTCTCTCCAGATGTGTGGAAATCTAGGTCTCCTATTTTTTTGCCATCAATTTGGACTTCTGCCAGGCCTAATTCAGATGATTTGAGACCATAGATTTCAATTCCTCTCCCCTTGAAAGAGATCCTAGCAGTAGCATCTTTGTCAGAATAGCTATCGACAGTTAGGTCAGCGTATTTTTCAGTTCCTGCAAATAGGTCAGCATCCTCCCAGTTATGGAAGGCAGGACCGTATTGAACACGGGTATCTCTGTCGTCCATCAATTCGACAACTGGCTGGATTGACGCAGCTTCTGATGCTTGCCTTGAGCGCTCCCCAATCATGGCTCTAACAGTATAGCTATAGCTGTGAAGAGAATCAATGGAGCGGTCGATGAAATGAGTGACATTGGTTAGGAATTCCTTGACAGAAGAAGTGTCATTGCTTTCATCTTTGCTTTCTCGACGGATGACATAGTGGGTCGCATCTGTAACCGGATTGAAATCGAGTTCAGCTGTTACAGCATCTTTTCTCACAGCAGATAGGCGAGTAACCTGCTCTGGCAACTTCTCAAAGGTAATCTGATCTCCTTTTTGAGTGGCAATCTGAATCCGATTGCCCTTCAGAAGAGTTGGTTTGATTTCTTTCCCGTTAATCTTGACAATACTCGATTCGATGTCTGGATAATCGACCACTAAATCTCCCCCAGCATGGGAAAGGAAAGCTAATGACTCAAGATTTTTTTCTTTCCATTTCATGCTGACTTCAAAGTTACCACGAGCTACTAGACCTGAGACTTGCCCGTCTTTCCATGCATCTGGAAGGGCTGGTAATGGGGCAATGTAGCCTGTGTGAGACTGAAGGAGCATTTCTGCCATACCGCTGGTTGCACCAAAGTTTCCATCAATTTGGAAAGGCGCGTGCGTATCCCAGAGGTTTTCTAGAGTTGAAGATTTAAGCTGTTCAGCCAACAAACGATGGGCACGATTTCCATCTAGTAGACGAGCCCAGAGGTTGATTTTATTGGCCTTGGACCAACCAGTCCCCCCATCTCCACGATGGTTTAAGGTTGCGCGTGCAGCCTCTAGGTATTCCGGCTGATCCTTGCTAAATAGAGTTCCTGGGAAGAGCCCAACTAGATGGGAAACGTGACGGTGATGGTTTTCAATTCCTTCATTAGTGAATTGAGGACTGTCTTCTTCGTACCATTCCTTGATTCGGCCCTCTTGGTTGATATGAAGTGGTTTAAGCTTGTCAAATTTAGCCTTCACTTCTGTCACCAAATCTTGGTCGACCTTCAGGTGGTTGGCTGCTTCCATATAGTCGTGGAAGAGTTGCCAAACTAGGGATTGGTCAAAGGTATTCCCAATTGTGATTGTTCCATGCTCTGGCGAGTAAGATGGAGAAGACACCCAACGGTCACTAGCCTGGTCGTAGTGCAAGAAGGAGTTCCAGAACTTGGCTGTTTCCTTGAGCATTGGATAGATCTTTTCTTTGAGATAGGTCTCATCCTTGGTGAATTTGTAGTAGTCATAGACATTCTGCATCATCCAGGCATTGGCGGCCGGAGACCAACCCCAATAATAGTCCCAACCTGGAGTGGTCCAGCCAAACGGTGTAGCTTGGGTGTGGACCAGCCAACCATTTTCTTGGCCTTCTTTGGACTCGATACCGGCATACTCTTTAGCAGCGATACGGCCATAGTAGCGCAGGTCATCTATATAATTGATCATTGGCTTAGCCGTTTCTGCGAGATTGCTCATATAGGCAGGCCAGTAGTTCATCTGAAGGTTAACGTTGAGGTGGTAATCAGCGTTCCAAGGCGGATTGTCTACAGCATTCCAGACTCCTTGCAAGTTAGCAGGAAGGGCATCAGTACGATCACGAGACGAACTGATGAGGAGGTAACGTCCGTATTGGAAGAAGAGTTCTTCTAGTTGTTGTCCTTTTTCCGGATTATAGGTTTGGAGAGCTTCTTTTGTCGTTTGAGTAGACTTGCTACCGCCAAGATTTAGTTGAACACGGTTGAAGAGACTTTGATAGTCCTCGATGTGGTCATGTTTTAGAGTTTCATAATCTTTGGCCTTAGCAGCTTCAACGATAGACTTAACAGTATTTTCTACGTCAATATCCTTGCGATAATTGGTTTTTGGATTTTGAGCAAAGTTGGTCTTAGCACTAAGTAAAAGGGTCGCATAGCTAGCTCCAGAGACAGTCAAATAGCCATCTTGGGCAGTGACTTGTCCGTCTGTCTTGATTCCAAGATAAGAGGCAAATTGTAGACCATTGTCTTTGACAGTTCCCTTGAGTAAGATACCATTCGAATCAGTCGTAACCGCCCCTTGTTTATAATTCGAATATTCCCAAGAGTAATCGCCATTAGCAAGTAAATCTTCTGTTAAGCTATTCCAAAGGGTAAAATCGAGGGTCTTATCCCCTTTTTTACTTAAATGGGTTACAGTAACATCGTCAGGATAGCTAGAGAAGGTTTCGCGTTTAAAAGTGGTTCCATCTTGGCTATAAGAAGTAGTCGTGATAGCTTGGGTAATATCTAAGTCACGATGATAGTCGGTAACATTTTCCAAGCCTTTCTTTTGGTTGTTAAAGACCATAAAGATATCACCAAAAGATAAATAACGACCATACTGAGCATTGTTTGGTCCCACTAGATTTTCTTCAGCTAACTGTTTCGCTTTTTGGCGGTCTCCAGCTTCAAGGGCCTTACGGATTTCTGCTAAGACTTTGTGGCGGTCTTCGTAGTTTCCCCCGTTATAGTCGGTGCTATCCGGTTGTGGTCCACCAGACCAGAGAGTCTTTTCATTGTATTGAATTCTTTCCTCACCGATGAGTCCGAAAACCTTGGCACCCATCTCACCGTTTCCGACTGGAAGGGCTTGTTTTTCCCAACCATCATAGGAAGGAGCAGCTGGTTGATTGTAGGTCAATTGATAATCAGTTTGTTTGGCCACGGGAGTCTTAACTTTCATAGTTTCCTTATCTTTATTCGGCTCAATCGAACTAGTCGAACCGTCTGTATGATTACTTTCAACAGTTCTATCAGGAGTTGAGTCTCTTTCTTCAGAAATAGGAGCAATAGGTGGATTTTCTGGCTTGGATCCTCCAGTTCCGTCAGTCGGGCTCTCTATGGCTGGGGCAGCTTCAAGGTGGTTGCTTTCGTTTTGACTTCCAACAATACTATCAGCACCTACCTGATGTGAGCTGAGAAAAAATGCACCTAGTAAAACAGAAGCCGTACCGACTGTTAGTTTGCGGATACTATAACGACAGGATTTTTCCAAAAATCTTTGGTCCATAGAACTCTCCTCTAGTTTTTTGAGACCGCTTACATTTTTAATTAAAGACAGTCCCTTCATATTTTATTTCTATCATATCCAATTTAATAGGGAAACAGGAAAATGTCAATAGCTTTTAGGTAAGATGCATATTTGAGAGTGTTATTTCTTGAAATAGTAGAGAAATAAGAGATGAATGAGCTATTGTTTTGGGCTGAAAATAGTTTTCATTTTCGGATATCGTAAAAAAACGGTAGAGTCCATTCTCAACTGTCAGCGGAGTACTCTATTTTTGATTTCTTTTTGCATAGTCGACAAAATGAAACTTGTCTAATTTGTGACAGCTTTCGGTAAACTGGAATTGCCGACCGTCTGCTAAGTAAACTTGGGAGCGGACCGATACAACGTGTTGGTCTTTTCCAAGATCCAGTAAGATTTTATCGCGATTATCGATTGGTGAGATCAAGATTTCTTAAGATATTAAAAAAAAAGAAAACGGCTCTTCGTTTTCTTTTTTTTGCCATAGAGAATAGGTAAGAGTAACAGCTACTGGAATGGCCTGTACTAATACAATGGAATGAAATTGAAAAACAGTTTATTTTCTAAAAAATCATTAAAATCCTTTTATTCACAAGGAATCGTGTTATAATAAAGTCATAAAACGTTTTCAAGAGAGAAGGATAAGACATGGAAAATGAAACAGTTGACTATGGAAAAGTAACAGGAATGGTACACTCTACGGAAAGCTTCGGTGCAGTGGATGGACCAGGGATCCGTTTTATTGTCTTCCTTCAAGGCTGTCAAATGCGGTGTCAGTATTGCCATAATCCGGATACTTGGGCTATGGAAACCAACATGTCTAGAGAACGGACAGTGGAAGATGTCCTAGAAGAAGCCCTCCGCTATCGTGGATTTTGGGGTCAAAAAGGTGGAATCACTGTCAGTGGGGGAGAAGCTCTCTTGCAGATAGATTTCTTGATTGCCCTCTTCACCAAGGCTCAAGAGTTGGGCATTCACTGTACGCTGGATACTTGTGCTCTACCTTTCCGCAATACCCCTCGCTACCTGGAAAAATTTGACAAACTGATGGCAGTGACCGATTTGGTGCTTCTTGATATCAAGGAAATTAACGATGAACGGCACAGATTTGTAACTAGTCAAACGAATAAGAATATTTTGGCTTGTGCCAAGTATTTGTCTGATATTGGCAAGCCCGTTTGGATTCGCCACGTCTTGGTGCCTGGGCTTACAGACCGAGACGACGACTTGATCGAACTTGGGAAATTCGTCAAAACCCTTAAAAATGTTGATAAATTTGAAATTCTGCCCTACCATACCATGGGTGAGTTCAAATGGCGGGAATTGGGCATCCCGTACAAGTTGGAGGGTGTGAAACCACCTACAAAAGAACGGGTCCAAAATGCGAAGGACTTGATGGAAACTGAAAGTTATCAAGATTACCTGAAACGGGTTAAAGGATAAAATAAATCGAGACAGTTGGTTCTTCCAGCTGTCTTTTCTGATGAAATGCACAACTATTCCCTTTCTTTAAACGGAAAAACGTGCTAAAATAGAGTGAATAGACAAATGAAAATGAAGAGGTAGAAACATGTCAAAAATTCTTGTTTTTGGTCACCAAAACCCTGATTCAGATGCCATTGGTTCATCTGTAGCTTTTGCTTACCTTGCAAAAGAAGCTTACGGTTTGGATACAGAAGCGGTTGCTCTTGGAACTCCAAATGAAGAAACAGCTTTCGTCTTGAACTATTTTGGTGTAGAAGCACCGCGCGTGATCACATCTGCTAAAGCAGAAGGTGCGGAGCAAGTCATCTTAACAGACCACAATGAATTCCAACAATCTGTTTCAGATATCGCTGAAGTAGAAGTTTACGGTGTGGTGGACCACCACCGTGTGGCTAACTTTGAAACTGCCAGCCCACTTTACATGCGTTTGGAACCAGTTGGATCAGCATCATCTATCGTTTATCGCATGTTCAAAGAACATGGTGTAGCTGTTCCAAAAGAAATCGCAGGTTTGATGCTATCAGGTTTGATTTCAGATACCCTTCTTTTGAAATCACCAACCACTCACCCATCAGATAAAGTCATTGCTCCTGAATTGGCTGAATTGGCTGGTGTGAACTTGGAAGAATACGGTCTTGCCATGCTCAAGGCTGGTACAAACTTGGCAAGCAAATCTGCTGAAGAATTGATTGATATCGATGCCAAGACATTTGAACTCAACGGAAACAATGTTCGTGTGGCTCAAGTGAACACAGTTGATATTGCTGAAGTCTTGGAACGCCAATCTGAAATCGAAGCAGCTATCCAAGCCGCAAATGCAGCTAACGGCTACTCTGACTTTGTTTTGATGATTACAGACATTGTCAACTCTAACTCAGAAATTTTGGCTCTTGGTGCTAACATGGATAAGGTAGAAGCAGCTTTCAACTTCAAACTTGAAAACAACCACGCTTTCCTTCCAGGTGCTGTTTCACGTAAGAAACAAGTGGTACCACAATTGACTGAAAGCTTTAATGCATAATGATAGATGGGGAAGCCCATTGTTAAAAAGGAGTTTCGACTCCTTTTTTTCTAGGAGAGAAAGATGTTAGAAAATGGCGATTTGATTTTTGTGAGAGAAGATACAGAAATGGGGCAGGCTATCCAGGCTTCTACAGGTAACTACAGTCACGTGGCTATCTTTTTGGACGGACAGGTCTATCATGCTACGGTGGAAGGTGGCGTCCTTGCCCAGGCTCCTGAGGACTTCTTTGAAGCTGGAAAAGTCTATGACCTTTATCACTGTGAGCAGATTGATTGTACAGAGGTCAAAAAACGCGCAGAGAGTCTTTTAGGTTCTCCTTACAATGCGTCCTTTTATCCAGATGGAGATGGTTTCTATTGTTCCCAGTTTGTAGCAGAAATTCTTCCTATTTTTGAGACCATTCCCATGAAGTTTGGAGAGGGAGAAGAAGAAATTAGTTCCTTTTGGAAAGCCTACTACAGAGAACTCGGCCTAGCCGTTCCTCTAGATCAGCCCGGGACCAACCCGAGTCAGTTAGCCCAGTCTTCGCAACTACAGTTTAAAGAAAGGTATATGGATGATTACCATCATTAACCCCACACGTTTGACACGTCAGCCTTTTTTTAAGGACTTGATCAACTATCTGGATCAGCAGGATGATGTGATTTTGAGGCAAATCAAGGCCCAATTTCCAGATCAACCAGTGGATAAACTGATGGAGGAGTATATCAAAGCGGGCTTGATCCTTCGAGAAAATAAACGCTACACCCTCAATTTGCCCTTCTTGGAGTCAGCTGATCTTGTTGATTTGGATCAAGAAGTCTTTGTCCGAGAGGATAGTGAATTTTATCAGGAACTGAAAGCCAAGATCTTCCAAACGGAACTCCGCAATACGACCAATGCAGCGATTCTAGTAGAGGAGACTGACTTCGAACGAAATGCACAGACCCTTTCCAATTACTTTTACAAGGTGGCTCAGCAATATTCATTGACAGAGGAGCAAGAGAAGCTCTATGCCATCTTGGGAGATGTCAATCCCGAGTATGCTCTCAAGTATATGACTAGCTTCTTGCTCAAGTTCCTCAAAAAAGATGAAGTCCAGCAAAAGCGCAGAGACATCTTTGTCGATAGTTTAGTTTTATTGGGCTACATCATTCAAAATGAAGATGGAAAGTATGAGTTAGCTGTTGAATTTGATAAAGAAAGATTTATTTTTATAAAAAAATAAAGGCTAGGAAAATTTCCTAGCCTTTCTATTGTTTGATTATAAGTAACGTTCAGCGATGGCGGCATCACCTGGATATGCTTCTTTTACCCCATTGACGATTTGGTAGCAGTCAGCTCCTTTTCCAGCGATAATGACAGCATCTTCGGACCGGCTGGTCGTTGCCATAGCCTGTTGAATGGCTTGTTCGCGGTCTGCGATTTTTTCGACAGGGCGCGTGATGAAACTGCTAATCTCTTCAGCGATGGCCAAAGGATCTTCATAGTTGGGATCATCCGCTGTGAGGAAGACTTGAATTTCAGGATGGTCTTCTAAGAGCAAGCCAAAATCCTTACGGCGGCTCTCTCCTTTATTCCCAGTTGATCCAAGGACCAGTGAAATGGTTCCCGTTTGATGGGTTTCGACAACTGAGAGCAGTTTTTTCAAGCTATCTCCATTATGGGCATAGTCGATGAAGACCTTGGCCCCATTCTTTTGAGTCAAGACTTCCATGCGGCCAGGAACGCGCGTCTTGGCAATTCCTTTTTGGATGTCTTCGA
Organism: Streptococcus australis; assembly: GCF_040226615.1. Lineage (GTDB taxonomy): Bacteria > Bacillota > Bacilli > Lactobacillales > Streptococcaceae > Streptococcus > Streptococcus australis_E. The sequence goes on from NZ_JBCOAT010000003.1 coordinate 204,088, forward strand.
GACTCGCTCCTAGACGAAGGCAGGCGAGACCTGCAGCCACAGCATTTTCTTGGTTGAAGCGACCAATCAGTTGGGTCTCGTAGTTGCCGGCTAGCTTGCCAGTGACAGAAAAGCTAAAGGCCTTTGAGTTCTGGACTTGGTTGCTTGATTGACTACCGTAAAAGTCGTGGTCTTGCTCAGCGACCTGCTCCTTAAGAATCTCAAAATGATCCATATCGCTATTGACGACAACAGCACGGCTATTTTCCATCAAGAGACGTTTGTGGTAGAAGTAGTCTTCAAAGGTTGGATGTTCAATCGGTCCAATATGGTCAGGGCTGATGTTGAGGAAGACACCAACATCAAAAGTAAGACCGTAAACCCGTTTGACTAAATAAGCCTGACTAGAGACCTCCATAATCAGGTGGGTCCGATCATTGGCAACTGCCTGGGCCATCATTTCAAACAAATCAATGCTTTCTGGAGTCGTCAAGGTTGATTTGAAGAAGTTCTTGCCATCCAAGGTTGTGTTCATAGTGGATAGCATAGCTGGACGGTGGCCTTGTTCAAGAATCTTGTAGGCATAGTAAGCAGAAGTCGTTTTGCCCTTGGTTCCAGTAAAGGCCAAAAGTTTTAATTGGCGCTCGGGATGACCAAAGAACTCCATGGCAATCAAGCTCATAGCCTGTTTGATATCCGTAACGAGAATGACTGGTATGCTGACCTCGAAATCTTGCTCAGCGACATACCACTGAAGGCCTTGTTCGATCGCTTGTTCCAAAAATTCCTTCTTGAAATTTGCCCCCTTCACAAAAAAGAGGGTCTCAGCGTTGACCTTTCGACTATCGTAGCTAATTTGATTAAAAGAAACACCACTTGCAGAATAGTGGTATTCTCCGTCTTGTAGGATCTCACGAAAGTTGTGATCCTCTTTTAAAATGTTTAGTACAGTTTCTATCTTCATCATAATCCTATTTTAAACTGAAAGACCTTATTTTACAAGTGTAAAGGAAAAGTTTATAATGAAAGAAGACTATAAAGTAGAGGAAAGATATGAGTAACGAAACAAGTAATCAACAGGCCCAGATGCTTCGAGGAACAGTCTGGTTAACAGCCAGTAATTTCATTAGTCGTCTCTTAGGAGCGGCCTATATCATCCCTTGGTATATCTGGATGGGCAAACATGGCGCAGAGGCAAACGGTCTCTTTACTATGGGCTATAATATTTACGCTTGGTTTTTGCTGATTTCAACTGCAGGAGTTCCTGTAGCGGTTGCTAAACAAGTGGCCAAGTACAATACCAAGGGACAAGAAGAACACAGTTTTGCCATGATTCGTGGCTTCCTTAAGTTCATGTCTTTATTGGGCTTGGTTTTTGCCATTATTATGTATGTGCTTTCTCCAGTATTTGCAAATCTGTCTGGGGGTGGGAAAGACCTAATCCCTGTCATGCAGAGCCTGTCTTGGGCAGTCCTCATTTTCCCTTCCATGAGTGTCATCCGTGGCTTCTTCCAAGGGCATAACAATCTGAAACCTTATGCCATCAGTCAAATTGCTGAGCAAGTGATTCGAGTTATCTGGATGCTCTTGACAGCCTACTTTATTATGAAGGTTGGCTCAGGTGATTACGTTGAAGCAGTGACCCAGTCCACTTTTGCAGCCTTTATTGGGATGGGAGCGAGTCTTCTAGTCCTCGTCTATTACCTCTGGAAAACAGGGCTTCTACAGCACATTATCCATCGTCCAGAGTCTGATAATGAGATTGATACCAAGGCTCTTTTGTGGGATACTATTCGTGAAGCGATTCCATTCATTGTAACAGGATCAGCCATTCAGCTCTTCCAAATTATCGACCAGATGACCTATAGCAATGTCATGTCTTGGTTCACTAACTTCTCTCGCTCGGAGCTCTTGGTTCAGTTCAGCTACTTCTCAGCGAATCCGAACAAGATTACCATGATTTTAATTGCGGTTGCGACATCAATTGGTGGGGTGGGAATCCCTCTCCTTACAGAGAACTATGTCAAGGGTGATTTCCGGGCTGCAGGTAAGCTGGTTCAAGATAATTTGACTATGCTAGTGGCCTTCTTGCTTCCAGCGACGATTGGAGCAGTAGCCATTGCGGAACCTCTCTATACGGTCTTTTACGGGAAACCAGATTCCCTTGCTTTGGGACTCTTTATCCTAGCGATGTTGCAAACGGTCATTCTAGGCTTGTATACGGTTCTCTCTCCAATGATCCAGGCTCTTTTCCAAAATCGGAAGGCCATTCTTTACTTTGGTTATGGAGTGTTGGTGAAACTGATTTTACAAGTACCTTTCATTTATCTCTTTAAAGCTTATGGTCCGCTTCTTTCTACTACGATTGGTCTTATGATTCCGATTGTCCTTATGTACAAGGAAATTCATCTGGTAACCCAATTTAATCGAAAGACTGTCTTTAAACGGAGCTTACTAACAGCTATTTTAACCTTGATCATGTTATTAGTGGTTTTACTTTCAGCCTTTATCCTCGGATTTGTCATCAAACCAAATGGTCGAGTGACAAGCATGATCTATGTAGCTCTGATTGGTGGTGTTGGGATCATCGTTTATGGTGGTCTTGGTCTTCGTCTTCGTTTCTTAGATCGCTTCATTGGTAGTAAAGCAGCCAGTCTTCGAGATAAATTTCATATTTCATAACTAGTAGAGGTTGGGTCCGGTGCCCACCTCTTTTTCATTATAGTTTGAAGTTATAATTTAAAGATACGCCAAACCCTTGATACATAAGGGATTAACGTATCTCAAAGTAAAAAATGTTCTCCTTTTTAGGAACTTTTGATATTATTTAGTGCCGTTTCGAAGATTGAGACGGCTTTTTTTGCACTCTCTTTTGAGAGGTGACTGTATGTATCCATTGTCATGGATAAGGTGGAGTGTCCTAGTCGGTGCTGGAGTTCTTTATATGGTATTCCAGCATTTAATAACAAACTAGCGTGAGTGTGTCGGAAACCGTGGAAACCAATATTAGGAACGTTTGCTCTTGTAAAATGTACCTTTAAATTGTATTCCAGCGAATTATAATTTAAATACTTTTTAATGAGATTTGAGAAAACGACAGTTTCAGTTTTACCAATCTTCCAAGCTTCTTGAATTTGTCGGTGCTTATATTGCTTGAGCATAGAAATTGTTTTAGGGTCAATATCAATTTCACGCTCACTAGCTTTTGATTTAGGACTATTGGTTTCTAGTTTATAATTTAGTGTCTTTGTGACGTGAACAACAGCATTATCTAGATCGATATCAGACCATTCCAGTGCCAATGCTTCATTAATACGGCAACCCGTAGCAAGCAGGAACTTGTAAAGAGTGACACAAAAAAGATTTTTAAATCTTGTTTGATCCAAACTATCCAAGTATTCAAAGAATTGTTTTAATTCTGAATCTGTGAAATGCTTTATCTTTGTTTTACTCTTTTCTTTCTTTAGCTTTGGAACTAGTATATCTTTTGCAGGATTAAACGGTATTGCCTGTAATGAGGTTGCATACTGTAATATGCGCTTGTTGAAAGAATGGAGTTGCCCATATAGTTTAAATCCCCCATTGTTTTGGTTGTAATCCTTTGCCCATTTGTTGACTTGTTGTTGAATTATAGCAGGGGTCAACTTATCAAGTTTGTATGCACCAAAGGCTGGGCGCAGATGGTTTTCTAACTGTCCTTTAATAACGTTTCGTGAGTTTGGTTTGATTGTGGGGGCGTAAGTTTCCCACCAACTATCCATTAATTCGCTGTATGTTTCAAATTGAGTAAAAGCGGTACGAGTTGCACCATTCTTTTCAAATTCAAATTTTGCTTGTAAAGCCTTGTTCTTAATTTCTTTCTTGGTACGGGCTGAAATGGTTGTTTTAATCTTCTTACCCGTGATTGAATCAATTCCAAGATATAAGCTGGTGCGGTACACTATTGTACCGTCTTTCTTTTTGTATTCTGTAATGTTCATGATCTAAACCTTTCTAATTCATCAGCAGGCAAGCCGTAAAGGTTTTAGAATGTGGTTTATATCATGCCAGGGCTTCACAGATTGCCCTGTATTCAATTTTAAAGGGTCAGACAGTTGATTATATATCGGATTTTAGAAAGCGTGTATAGGGCTTGTATTAGACGGTTAAAACACACTTTATTTTTTAAAATCGGAGTTTTCGGAGGCCTTAAAGCATAGAAGTGCTAAGGTTTGCTAAGGTTTGATATATAATCCTTGAAATTAGAATAGGCTTTGAGTACTATTTTTCCGTTTTTTCGTTTGGCACTGATTTAATTTTGTTATTATACTCGTCTGTCTCACCTGAATTATACTCAAATTCAAGTAGAACAAGAGCAATGATGAAAGGAGAGCAAACAGACTCAAACGCAAATTTTAAATTCTCATTTTCAGTTATCGCAACCAGATAAGCTAGCCCCCCTAATATAAATATAATGATTAAGAGAGATAAAAAGGTTAGTTTCTTCGTTTTTAAAAAATATGTTCTATATGATCTGTTTAATAGTTTATTGTGTTTCATTTTTTAACCTTCTTTTTATGTTATTTTGTAATTATCGATGGATGAAAATGGTGCGTTGTTTATGCTTCTAACTTTTCCAAATAATATTTATAATTGTTTCTACTCTTAGTTAAGATTGATAGAAGCCCACTATTCAATGGTGGCTTATCGTGATCAGATACACCGTTCAATAAGGTGTCATAGTCTTCAACTGTTTTTTGTAAATACATGATTAAAGTTTCTCGATCTTTAATAGTTGTACCATCAATAACACAAGAAGAGTAGAATGCTTCTATATCGCCCTGGGTAAAAGTAATTTCTTGAATATCTGATAATGTATTTTTTATATTAGAAAAAATTTCTTCATCAAAAACTGAAGGTAAAAAGTTGCCTTCATGGTCAAAAGTTCCCCAATTTCTCAAGTTTCTTTCTTCATTATCCCAGTCATATCTAGCCGGCGTGGTTTCAAAAATTTGCTCCCCATCTAATTGCTGGATTAAAGCGTTAATATCTAAATCCATAGCCTTAGCAATTTCTTTTAATGTTTCAAAAGTTGGTGCTATAGGCTTATGAGTTTGAGGGTTCTCACCCTTCTCTAACATTGAGATGTATCCCTTACTCTTTCCAATTTTATTAGCAAATTCTTCCATGGTTAACTTTTTTCTTTGCCTATATTCTTTAACGATAGCGCCTATTTTCATTAACTTTTCCTTTCTTTTGTTTGAATCTGTTTAATTTATTATACAATGTAGATAAAAAAATAGCAATAATTTGTTTAATGCGCTTGACAAAAAATGTTTAATGTATTAAACTGTAATTGTAAGCGATAGCTTTTTAATTAACTTAAAAAGTTTAATTTATTAAACTTAAAAAGGAGGTGATTATTTTGAATGGAAAGAAGATCGCAGAGATCCGAAAAAAGCAAAAACTTTCTCAAGAAGAATTAGCTGATAAGGCTAAGGTGTCGCGTTCTATTATTTCTTTTTTAGAAACTGGAAAAGAAAAGGACATTAAAATTTTAACACTTACTCGAATAGCAAAGGCTCTTGGTTGTGAAGTGAAGATTTTTTTTTAGTGTAAAAGTTTAGCGAGTTAAACTTTTGTTTGGAATATAATTTATAAATGAACTCACCGTAAGGCGCGTGAGGCAACAAAAAAGGCCTGTAGCCACCAACTAACAAGCCTAAAATGAAATTAACTAAAACACAGGACAGCAGGCAAGCCGTAAGGGTTTTAGGAAATATTTTTATGGTTAAATTATACCATTCTTTGGTGTTTATTAAAAGTCGAAAAAGACTTAGTGCTTAAGTATATTAAAGAACGATTGGAGAACAACATGAACAAAACAGAATTGATCAACAAGATTGATAAGGCAATGGATCGGCTAGATTTCTTGGCAGAAATTATCGAGGGCGAGAAAATTCTAACTACTGGTTTAAATACCATTTGTAACATTCTTTTTGAAATTCGTGGAGAGGTTTCACTTAACGGAATCAAGGAGGATGAAAATGTTTAGTTTGAGTAAAGAAAGTGAATTTGAATTATCACACGCGCTTTTAGACCTGGTAGATAATTTTTTAAAATCCAAAAGTCAACCAGAACAAAGACTTTTGGGCCTTATGACAGCAAAGCAGTTAAAAGATGAACTTAACGTGACAGACAACACACTGAAACGCTGGGAAGAAAAAGGCTTGAAACGTTACCAACCACCTTTAGAAGACACGCGTAAAGCGTACTATAAAGTAAGTGATATCTTGATCTTTTTGGGGGTGGAAAATGGGTAGATATAACGTACATCCAGCGCAAGGCAGGGGGCATTATCATGATAAAAAGAATTATAAGGATCACTCACCAACCTTAGACCAGCTGAAGGAACAGAAAAGGCTTAAAAAGCTGAAGAAGAAAATGCAAAAGTACAAAGAAGGGAGGGGCGCGTGATTTGAATATAGTCGATCAGTTGAAAGAAGTCGTTTCCTTGAATTGGACTGATGAAGATTATGGCCGGTCAAAGAATAAGGCTGATTATAAAAAGCAACTTTCTAATATATATCAATTAGATAGCTTAAATTATATTGAACATAATAAAACAAAGATCTTAATACCTGAAAGTGAAGTGATGTATATTGCTGACAGGAATGGCGAACAGAAAAAATTTATCTCTTGTAGCAGTGTAAAAACTAATGGCAAACCCACAGTGAAATATAAGGCCACATTCCCAAACTTTGCCAAGATGGTAATTGATTATTTAATGGGTAGGTATGTTGTATTTGATAATCGTATTTACGATATAAACAACCAGCAAGCAACACTAATAGATGAAATAACCCTTGCAAGGTTTTACGGGTTTAAAAATGATATTAGTTACGTGGTGGATATTCTAAAAGGAATTGACAAACATTTTCATGTTGAACCAGTGAGGAAGTTAGAACTTTATAAAATCGCTGGTAAAGACTTTATAATTGATTTGGAAGCCCACACCGTCACGCGCACTACAATAGATAACCAACGATCATTTTTCAAATACTATCCTGTAGAATATGAACAAGCTATAAAAAGCAAAGAAGTAGCAATGGAGTTTCTAAACTATGTTATTGATGAACCTGATAGCCTACACAATGCACTGTTACAGACCTATTATATGGTACAGGTTGCTAGTGGTTTAAAGAGTAAGACAAATTTCTTTCTTGCCAAGTCTGGAGTTAGGACAGGAAAAGGCTTGCGTCATATCGCTTTATCTGGTCTGCTTAATAAAATTGATGTAGAACTAGATAGCCTTACTGCTGGGGGATTTGAAGCCAGCAATGCCTGGGCTATGTTTTCCGGTGGAGAAATGGCCTTAGCAACTGAACAGGGCGATATTATAGGGGATAAAATAGAGCGCGTGCTAAAGATCATAGCAACTGAGAAAACCCATCTAGGGCGTAACGTAGGTGGTAACCAAGGCTTGGTATATCTAACCAGTGTTCTATGTATTGATACCAATAGAAATGTGTCGCTGTCTGATGAAATGAATGGGCGAAAAGTACTTATTCAATACAAGGATAGACCAAAGGGGGAAACTGATTTGGAACGTGAACAGGCCTTTGAAAAATATTGGAAAGAATTTACTGACCAGGATAAAAACCCCAAAATAGAGGGCTGTATAGGCTTCTTGTTGGCCAGTCTAGATTATTTCAAAGACCAAGGGGAAAAGTTCATTTGGAAAGATGTAGAGGTTTATAACGGTAATGAAACCTTAGATGATTTTCAGATGTATTTGATAAATGAATTGCAGAGTTCTGATTACGTGGTAAGGTCGAACGGAAATGATCTTATAGACATTTATAAAAGAACTTATGGAAGCAATACAGTTAAAGCCGGCAAGGCTTTACAAACCATAGGGGTTAAACCCGCAAAGAAGAAAATCAATGGGGAAGTAATGAGTATTTACCGTATTGCAAACAAAAAACGATTTAATAGTTTTATTCCACATGAGGAAGTAGAAGACAAGAAATTAAGTCTGTTTGAAGCTGATCCCTTTCTTTAAAAAAAGGTAACGTGGTAACTAGGTGGTAACATACTACCAAGTTACCGGTTAAACCTTACTCCCCCAAGGGTTTACCCTATACGGTAACATGGGTAACATGGTTTAGGGGGGTTAGAATAAAATAATAAATAAAGTAAAAAAATTGTATTAGGGGTATAGGAAAACCTCGTTACCCACGTAACCTGGTTACCAATCCAGTAATACCAAGGCTTTTGGCGGTAACGTGGTTAGAATTGACCAGGTTACCACCAAGTTACCTTTAGAAATAAGTCTAAAATTTAAAACAAAAGGAGCAAACAAATGAAAATTAAATTATTTATTTATCGTGCCTGGAAACAACCATTAGAAGATTTTGAGCAAGAAGTAAATGACTTTTTGGCCACTGTTCAATTGGTGGATGTGAAGATCTCAGGGGCGACCCTGGGCAGTAGCGAAGATATGTCAGCACAGACTACCTTATTAGTGGTTTATCAATAAGGATAAAAAGTACTTAGAAGGCAGAGAGGGCACAAATGGAATTAGAGCAATTAAATGAAAGGCTAGAAAATATAAAATGGCTAGATAAAGAAATAGAGGCACTTAAATTAGAAATAGAATTACTTGATAGTGGGGCATATAAGCGTAATCATCTTTCTGCTTCACCATTTCAAAAAAATACTAATAATAATGCTGAAAATAAAATAGTTTCTACTATTAAGTTGAAAGAAGACCTGGAAGAACGACTGGACAGGGTTATTGAAGAACGCCTGGAAATCGTTGGGATGATTGACAAAAACCCATGCGTCTTGGAACGTACAGTGCTACGTTTATTCTACGTCAGCAACTTGCCGAACTGGGCTGTGGCGGAAAAAATAGATAGATCAGCATCAGCAATGTACCTGATTCTAAGAAGAGGAAAAGAACGATTAGCGAAGATTTTATAGAAAAGATAAGTGGTGCGCGTGTTTTACCAATTGAAAAAAACAAAAATGTTATCATTTGTTAAGGTTTTAAATACAATGGGAAAAGACCAGATGTTATTTAAAATACCTACAGGCTGACAATTACTAACATTTAAAAAGCAATAGGGGGAAACTAATTATTTTTACCTTTTCAATTCAATAAAATACTGAAGGGATTGGATCTTTTAAAAGTTGGTAAATGGTGAAGGAAGAATTTATAAATGGCCTTAGTCCAGGTATATTCTATCTAATTGATCGTTCAATAATTTGATAGATTTCTCTAATTTCCAAATTCTTTCTTCTAGATCTTCAATATAGAGACGTTCGTCTAGTTTAAGTGCGTTCATTTTAATTTGTAAAATAATTTCTTGAATCATAAGCCTATGATAACAAGAATTTAAATATTATTTTTGAGGTTTATCTATTCGGTTAGTTTTTTCACCTATTCGGTATTTTTTCTTTATATTCGAATGAGATTAGAGCTGTTTATGACAAAATATGCTATAATTAAATATGTGGTAGGTTTTCCATCTCCCCTTGAAACAGATTATTCTGCGGTAGGAGGTGGGACACCTACCATTTTTGAAGATTAAAAAAGCACCGTGTGAGGGTGCTAGATCTTGCCTGCTGAACTCGTAAATTGATAGATACCCTATGGGGTATTTTTTTGTGAACTTTTTTAGGAACTTTAGGGACTATTTAAGTGGGTATAATTGAATAGTGGATAGAACGAAAACGCCTATTCTATGGGGTTTTTGCGAATCAATTTCAACTATATTATGTATTATGTTATAATTTGAAGCTATATCTAGCTCTTGAAAAAGGAAAAACCGAATCATCTAAAGAAGTGATACAATAGAGACAATTGAATTTACGTCCATTGGAGGTTTGTATGAGTCACAAAAAGAATATTAACACCATCCTAGCGCAAGCGGGAATTAAGTCGGATCCAGCAACGGGAGCTTTGATTACTCCGCTTCATTTTTCAACCACTTACCAGCATCCAGAGTTTGGTCAATCTACTGGATACGACTATATCCGTACCAAGAATCCAACTCGAGTAAACGCTGAAAAGACCTTGGCGGCCATTGAGAGCGCAAAGCATGCCTTAGTGACGAGTTCGGGTATGTCTGCCATTGTCTTAGCCTTTAGTATTTTTCCTGTTGGCAGTAAGGTCTTGGCAGTACGGGATCTTTATGGAGGCTCTTTCCGCTGGTTCAACCAGATGGAACAAGAAGGACGCTTCTTCTTTACCTATGCAAATTCAGAAGAAGAATTGGTAGAAGGATTGAAAGAGGAAGTGGATATCCTCTATATAGAAACGCCGACCAATCCTCTCATGCTGGAGTTTGATATCCAGAAATTAGCTAAACTCGCTCATGAAAAAGGGGCAAAAGTGATTGTAGACAATACCTTCTATAGCCCTATCTACCAACGTCCAATTGAAGAAGGAGCAGACATCGTCCTTCACTCAGCGACTAAGTATCTAGCGGGCCACAATGATGTCTTAGCAGGAGTTGTTGTCACAGATGACGAAGGCCTCTATGAACAACTCTTTTATAACCTGAACACAACTGGAGCTGTTCTCTCTCCATTTGACAGCTACCAATTGATTCGTGGTTTAAAAACCCTAGCCCTTCGTATGGAGCGCTCTTCTGAAAATGCGAAGAAGGTAGTGGAATTCTTGAAGGGGCATCCAGCTGTTAAGGAAGTCTTGTATACCGGCAAGGGAGGCATGGTTTCCTTTAAAGTAAGCCATCAAGAAAAAATTCCAACCATTTTAAACCACTTGCAAGTCTTTACCTTTGCAGAAAGCTTGGGTGGAGTGGAGAGTTTGATTACCTACCCAACTACACAGACCCACGCAGATATTCCTGCCGAGGTTCGTCATTCCTATGGTTTAACGGATGACTTGCTTCGCCTTTCCATTGGAATTGAAGATGCACGGGATTTGATTGAGGATTTAGAACAAGCATTGGCTAGATAGGAGTCCATCATGGGAAAAGAACAATTTTTGACTGTCCCTAATCGTTTGGGGCATCATACTAGCAAGTGGAAGGAGTCAGAACAAGATCCTGAACTTCTTCCTGCTTGGATTGCCGATATGGATTTTGAATCCTTGCCTGCTGTTCGACAAGCCATTCGAGATTACGCGGGTCAATTGGTCTACGGATACACCTATCCTAGCAAGGAGCTTTACCAGGCTGTTCAGAATTGGGAAAAGTCAGAGCATGGATATGTGTTTGAGAAGGAAGACATTGTCTTTATGGAAGGTGTGGTTCCGTCTATTTCAACGGCTATTCAGGCTTTCACTAAGGAAGGCGAGACTGTTCTCATCAATACGCCAGTTTATCCACCCTTTGCCCGTAGCGTCCGCCTCAATCAACGCAAATTAGTGACCAATTCCTTAGTAGAAGTGGATGGACTTTTCCAAATTGATTTTGAGCAATTGGAAAAAGACTTTGTGGAGCACCAAGTCAAGCTCTACATCCTGTGCAATCCTCATAACCCAGGCGGTCGTGTCTGGGAACGAGAAGTCCTAGAAAAGATTGGTCGTCTCTGTCAAAAACATGGGGTCTTGCTTGTTTCAGATGAAATTCATCAAGATTTGGTATTGTTTGGCCACCAGCACGTTTCTTTTAATACAGTAGATCCAAGCTTTAAAGAGTTCACACTTGTCTTATCGAGTGCGACCAAAACCTTCAACATTGCAGGGACAAAAAATTCCTATGCCATCATCGAAAATGATGCACTAAGAAAAACTTTCCAAGCTCGGCAGTTGCGAAACAATCAACATGAAATATCTGCCCTTGGCTTTATCGCTACCGAAGTAGCCTATCAGCATGGAAAGGCTTGGTTAGAGGACTTAAAGGAAGTCTTGGAAGAAAATATCGATTACACTGTAGAAGTTTTACGCGATCAGACAGATATTGGTGTGATGAAACCACAAGGGACCTATCTACTCTGGCTTGATTTTTCTGCCTACGGTTTGTCAGAGGAAGAACTCCATGCTCGACTTCATGACCAGGCTAAGATCATTCTTAATAAAGGGACAGACTTTGGAGTAGAAGGGAAGCAACATGCCCGTTTGAATGTGGCAGCACCGAAAACCCTAGTCCAAGAGATTGTTGCTCGGATCGTAACCGCCTTTCCTAAAAAAGTTTAATGTGAGGGTTGACTTTTCTATAGGGGAGGAGTATACTCAAGGGGAATAACGGTAGGTGAGGCTACCACAAGGATACGGATGACTACCGCAAAGCAGTGGAGACACTACTCGTTGGTCAACAGTCCTGATCGCAAAGGTCAAGACTAAGCTCATTTCATTGCCTTGCGGAGCTAAAGCTTGGACGGTCTATTTTTTGAGAATTTTCATTAAAAAATAAACGACGAGTTTAATGAGTCCTACCTGTTAGAGGGAGGGCTCTTTTCTTATGTTAAAGAAGCCTCTCACCTATCAAGTAGAAGAGGAGAGCACTATGATACAAATCGACGATCATCCCGAACCGCACATAGCCAGCCAATCGCTGATTTGTGTCGTCGGGACTCTATAAGCGTTTGGCTCCTGATTTAAAAGGAGATTCCAATGCAAACAACAAAAGAAAGACTCATTGCTGCATTGCAAGATGCAGAAACAAGAACCTTAGCAACCTATCAATCTAGCTGGTCTGGCTTGACGGAAGACCAAGTAGAGGAAAACCGGGATAACTATGGAGAAAATGTCCTCACAAAGGGGCAAGATGATTCTATCTGGAAACGGATTGTTGAATCCATCATCAATCCCTTCACAGTCATCTTACTGCTCATTGCCCTTGTTTCTTTGGTGACCAATGTTTGGTTAGCTAAGCCGGGTGAGGAAGATCCAACGACCTCTCTTATTATCGTCGTCCTCGTTCTTCTCTCAGGGGGGATTCGCTTTATCCAAGAATTACGCAGTGACAAGGCTGCTAGTAACCTTTCTCGCATGATTGTTAATACAGCAACAGTGATTCGAGAAGGCAAGGAAGAAGAAATTCCCATTGATGAGATTGTTGTGGGAGACTTGATCAAACTGAGTGCAGGCGACATGATCCCAGCGGATGTGGTCTTGTTGGATTCTCGAGACTTCTTCGTCCAACAATCCGGTTTGACTGGTGAGAGTGATGCTGTCGAAAAAGTTTGTTTAAAAAAAGCAAGTGGTCAAAATCTGGATAGTCTCCTGGAGAGTGAGAGTCTAGCTTTTATGGGGACCAACGTCATCTCAGGCCGAGCAACTGCCTTGGTCTTAGTAGTCGGGGATGAAACCATGATGGGAGCTATTGAGCAGACCATCAATACTTATGATGAACCAACCTCTTTTGAACGAGAAATGAACACCATCTCTTGGTTGCTGATTCGACTCATGATGGTGATGGTGCCCATCGTCTTCTTTATCAATGGTTTGACAGACGGGGACTGGCTAGAAGCGGGCGTCTTTGCCCTCAGTGTAGGAGTGGGTTTGACTCCGGAAATGCTTCCAATGATTATCACAGCTAGCTTGGCTAAGGGTTCCATTATCATGGCTAAAGAAAAAGTGGTCATCAAAAAACTCAATGCCATCCAAGACCTAGGTGCTATCGATATTCTCTGTACGGATAAGACAGGAACCTTGACCCAAGATGAGATTGTACTCGAATACCCACTCGATATTCATGGGGACTTGGATTTATCCGTTCTTCGTCGGGCCTATCTCAATTCTTACTTCCAAACCGGCCTTAAAAACTTGATGGACCGGGCCATTATCAGTCGGACAGAAAGAGAAGCTAAGAAACACGAGATTGTCAGAGGCTTGGACCAAAGCTTCCAAAAAATTGATGAATTGCCTTTTGACTTTGAACGCCGTCGGATGAGTGTTATTGTCAAAGATGAGCAGGGAGTCGTGAGCATGGTCACCAAGGGAGCCTTGGAAGAAATGCTAGCAGTCTCTAACTATGTGGAATACAAGGATGAGATTATCCCCCTAACAGACCAAGTGCGGGAAGACGTCTTAGCAGAAGTAGCTCAGCTCAATGAACAAGGTTTGCGCGTGCTAGGGGTTAGCTACAAATCAAATCTTGAGGAAGGCTATGCCTTTGAAGTAGGGGATGAAGCAGACATGATCTTGACGGGTTATTTAGCCTTCTTGGATCCACCAAAACCTTCTGCCGCACCAGCCATCAATACCCTTGCGGAATACGGAGTTGCTACTAAAATCCTTACGGGTGATAATGAGAAAGTGACCCAAGCGGTTTGTGAAAAGGTGGGACTGGATGTTGACCGCATTTTGCTGGGTAGCGATATCGACAGTCTCTCTGATTCAGACTTGGCCCAAGCAGTCGAAACCACCACCGTTTTTGCAAAATTATCTCCAGATCAAAAAGCACGCATTATCTTGCAACTCAAAGCAAATGGCCACAAGGTCGGATATATGGGAGATGGGATCAACGATGCTCCTTCTATGAAAGTGGCAGATGTGGGGATTTCGGTTGATACAGCTGTCGATATTGCCAAAGAAACAGCAGATGTTATCCTTCTGGATAAAGACTTGATGGTCCTCGAAAAAGGCTTGGTAGAAGGCCGCAAAGTTTATGCCAACATGACCAAGTACATCAAGATGACTGTTTCTTCTAATTTCGGAAATATCTTCTCTCTTCTCTTTGCTAGTATTTTCCTTCCTTTTCTTCCAATGGCCCCTATCCATCTCATCGTTTTAAACTTGGTTTATGACCTTTCCTGTATCGCCTTGCCTTTTGACCGAGTGGATAAGGACTTCTTGAAGAAACCTCGGATTTGGGAAGCAAAATCCATTACCCGCTTTATGGCCTGGTTTGGTCCTATTTCCTCTGTCTTTGACATCTTGACCTTTATCGCTCTCTACTTTATCATCGTACCTATGATTACAGGCTATGGCTATGTCCATGGAGCAGACAGTGCGGGACTCTTCATCATGCTCTTTCAAACCGGCTGGTTTATCGAGTCCATGTGGTCCCAAACTATGGTCATCTATATGCTCCGCTCTCCAAAATTGCCTTTTGTTCAAAGTCGGCCAGCCCTTGCAGTCATGGCAACGACCCTATTGGGCGCCCTCTTTGTGACCTTCCTACCATATGGCCCACTGGCTTCCTTGTTGAAAGTAGCGCCACTAAATAGTCTTTACTTCCTATTACTAGCGGGGATCCTTTTCCTTTATATGGCAAGTGTCACCCTGGTCAAACACTATTATATTGGCAAGTACAAAGAGTGGCTATAAGATAGTCATTAAAATAAGAAAAGAAAAGGTTTGCATATTTGTAGGCCTTTTTCTTCCTTTTTGATATAATAAGATGAATATAGAGAAAGAAGGAACCACAATGGGAAAACTTGAAGTTATTAAACATCCACTGATTCAGCATAAATTGTCTATTTTGCGTCGGACAGATACCTCTACAAAGGCTTTTCGTGAATTAGTAGATGAAATTGCTATGTTGATGGGATACGAAGTTTTGCGCGAACTTCCTCTTGAAGATGTAGAAATCGAAACACCCATTACAAAAACAGTTCAAAAACAGATTGCTGGTAAAAAACTAGCGATTGTTCCAATCCTTCGTGCAGGGATCGGGATGGTAGACGGACTCTTGAGTTTGGTACCCGCTGCTAAAGTTGGTCACATCGGAATGTACCGGGATGAAGAAACCTTGAAACCAGTTGAATACTTGGTGAAATTGCCAGAAGATATCGACCAACGTCAAATCTTTGTGGTAGACCCAATGTTGGCGACTGGGGGATCTGCAATCCTAGCGGTAGATTCATTAAAGAAACGTGGTGCAAGCCATATTAAGTTTGTCTGCTTGGTTGCAGCACCAGAAGGAGTGGAAGCTCTTCAAACAGCTCATCCAGATGTCGAAATTTTTGCTGCAGCCTTGGATGAACGCCTCAATGAAAACGGCTATATCGTTCCAGGTTTGGGTGATGCTGGGGACCGCTTGTTTGGTACCAAATAAGCACATTTCCAATCCATCTTTGGGAAAGTAAAAAAATTGACCTTTGTTGACCAATGGGATATAATAGCTTTTATAAAGAATGGAAGGAGAGCTAGCCTCTCGAATCAACCGGATGAAACTCCTGAGATGGTGCCGGTTATAATGGATAAAAGGAGATGAATGAATGATTCCAGTAGTAATTGAACAAACTAGTCGTGGCGAACGCTCATACGACATTTACTCACGCCTCTTAAAAGACCGTATTATCATGGTGACAGGACCGGTAGAAGACCAAATGGCCAATTCGATTATTGCCCAATTACTCTTCTTGGATGCCCAAGATAATACCAAAGATATCTATATGTATATCAATACGCCAGGAGGCTCTGTCTCTGCAGGTTTGGCAATCGTCGATACCATGAACTTTATCAAATCAGACGTCCAAACCATCGTCATGGGGATGGCAGCTTCAATGGGGACTGTGATTGCATCAAGTGGTGCCAAAGGCAAACGCTTCATGTTGCCAAATGCTGAGTACATGATCCACCAACCAATGGGTGGTACTGGTGGCGGTACCCAACAAACGGATATGGCCATTGCAGCAGAACACCTCTTGAAAACACGTCACAGATTGGAAAAAATCTTGGCAGAAAATTCAGGTCAAACCATCAAGAAAATCCACGCTGATGCGGAACGAGATAATTGGATGACTGCAGAAGAAACCTTAGCTTATGGTTTCATCGATGAAATCATGGCTAACAACAATCTCGGATAAGAAATCTTAACCATCCAGCCCTCTCCTTTGACAGGAGAGGTTTTTTTTAGGACATTCTTTACTTTCTAGAAAAAGATAGTATTTTTACCTGAAATTTGCTATACTTGTAACAGAAGCAGAAAGGGATTGTGTATGTTTGAGAAGCAAGCTAGAACAGGCTTAATTGTAAAATTGTATTATAATCGAGATGCAAAGAAATTACAGGAAATTGGGGATGTGATCTATCATTCCAAAAAAATGCGCTATGTCCAGGTCTATGTCGATAGTCCTCAAGTTCTTGAAATTATGCAGCAATTAAAAAAAGAACGCTTTGTAAAGAAGGTTCAAATTTGCCATATTCAAGAATTGGATCGTGATTTTGTAGGAAGTTTGCATCGTCAACAGGATGAAACACAAGTAGAAAACGCAATCATTTAAAGGATTGCGTTTTTTATATTGACAATTGTCAGATAATTCGGTATATTCTTAATATGTATTTATTTTAAGATTATTTAAGGAGATTATTACAAATGAAGAAAAAATTTGCTCTTTCATTTTTAACAATTGCAAGTGTCGCTCTTCTTGCGGCCTGTGGTGAAGTTTCAACTTCAGGTTCAAACACAACTGGTAACGAAATCGGCAAAGAACTAAAAATCGGTTTTAACTTTGAAAAAACTGGTGAAGTAGCAGCATATGGTAGTGCTGAACAAAAAGGTGCTCAGTTAGCCGTTGATGAAATCAATGCTAATGGTGGAGCTGATGGTAAGAAGATTGTTGTCACAGACAAAGATAACAAATCTGAAACAGCTGAAGCAGCTACAATCACTACAAACCTTGTCACTCAATCAAAAGTGAACGCTCTTGTAGGGCCTGCTACTTCAGGTGCCACTGCCGCAGCTGTTGCGAATGCTGGTAAAGCAGGTGTTCCATTGGTAACACCATCAGCAACACAAGATAATTTGACAAAAGGTCAAGATTATCTTTTCCGTGCAACCTTCATCGATAGCTTCCAAGGACAAATCATTGCTAAATATACAACGGATAACTTGAAAGCGAAGAAAGTTGTTCTTTACTACGATAATTCATCTGACTATGCTAAAGGGATTGCTGAAGCCTTTAAGAAATCTTATAAAGGTGAAATCGTAGCAACAGAAACTTTCCAATCTAAGGATACAGACTTCCAAGCTGCTCTTACAAAAATCAAAGACAAAGACTTCGATGCGATTGTCCTTCCAGGGTACTACACTGAAACTGGTAAAATCGTAAACCAAGCACGTGGTATGGGAATCAAACAACCAATCATTGGTGGGGATGGATTTAGCGATGCTAAATTCGTTGAACAAGCAACACCTGCTGCAGCTACAGACATCTACTACGTAGCTGGATTCTCTACTGAAGGTGAAATGACTGATAAAGCCAAGAAATTCGTAGAAGCTTATAAAGCAAAATACAACGAAGAACCTTCAATGTTTGCAGCTTTGGCATATGATTCAGTTTACATGGTTGCAGAAGCATCTAAAGGTGCTAAGAACTCTGTCGAATTGAAAGACAACCTTGCGAAGTTGAAAGACTTGGAAGGTGTTACTGGTACAATGTCTATTGACAAAGACCATAATCCGGTTAAATCTGCACTTATGATTGGCTTAAAAGATGGTAAAGTTGAGTCAGTTGAGTCGGTTAAACCTTAATTATCATTTGTTGTTTGTACAAGAGGCTGGGAGAATGAAAATTCCTGGCCTCGCTCTTTATTATTAGAAAGGATGGTTCAAATGCTCCAGCAATTAGTGAACGGTCTAATCTTGGGAAGTGTCTATGCACTCTTGGCCCTTGGTTATACTATGGTGTATGGAATTATCAAATTGATCAACTTTGCCCATGGGGATATCTACATGGTAGGTGCCTTTATGGGGTATTTCTTATTGAACTCATTGAAAGTTAACTTCTTTGTAGCCTTGCTTCTAGCTATGGTCGGGACAGCTATTTTAGGGGTTGTGATTGAATATCTGGCTTATCGTCCGCTTCGTCATTCGACTCGGATTGCAGCCTTGATCACAGCCATCGGGGTTTCCTTCTTGCTTGAATATGGGATGGTCTTCTTTGTAGGGGCCAATACCCGTTCCTTCCCGCAAGTCATTGAAACTGTTCGTTACAACTTTGGTCCTATTTCGATCTCTAACATTCAGTTGATGATCTTGGGAGTGTCTATTTTCTTGATGGTCGCTCTTCAATTTATTATCCAAAAGACAAAGATGGGGAAAGCCATGCGTGCCGTTTCTGTCGACAGCGATGCCGCTCAATTGATGGGGATTAACGTAAACCGGACCATCAGCTTTACCTTTGCCTTGGGATCAGCTTTGGCAGGTGCTGGTGGGGTTTTGATCGGTTTGTATTACAACTCGATCGAGCCTTTGATGGGGATGACACCAGGAATCAAAGCCTTTGTCGCAGCCGTTCTTGGAGGAATCGGAATCATTCCAGGTGCTGCTCTAGGTGGATTTGTCATCGGTTTGTTGGAAACCTTCGCTACAGCGATCGGTCTTTCAGACTTCCGTGATGCCATTGTGTATGCTATCTTGATTGTGATCTTGCTCATCCGTCCAGCAGGTATCCTCGGTAAAAATGTGAAAGAGAAGGTGTAAGCCATGAAACAAAATTTAAAAGTGAATTTAGTCTGGCTTGGTCTTTTGGTCGCAGGTTTTGCCTTGATCCAAGTCTTAGTAGCAGCGGGTGTGCTCAACCTCTTTTATATCCAAATTTTGGAACAAATTGGGATTAATATCATCCTTGCTGTTGGTTTGAACCTCATCGTTGGTTTTTCAGGTCAATTCTCACTCGGACATGCTGGATTTATGGCGATTGGTGCCTATTCTGCAGCCATTCTCGGTTCCAAATCACCAACCTACGGGGCTTTCTTTGGTGCGATGGTTTTAGGTGCTTTGATCGCAGGTCTCGTTGCCTTGATCGTTGGGGTTCCAACCCTTCGTTTGAAAGGGGACTACCTCGCGATTGCGACACTGGGGGTTTCTGAAATCATCCGGATTTTGATCGTCAATGGGGGTACTCTGACAAATGGTGCCGCTGGGATCCTTGGTTTGCCAGCCTTTACAACCTGGCAATTGGTTTACCTTTTTGTCGTGATTACAACCATCTTTACCATCAACTTCTTACGCAGTCCAATTGGGCGTTCCACCCTTTCTGTTCGTGAAGATGAAATTGCAGCAGAATCTGTTGGGATCAATACGACCAAAGTTAAAGTTATTGCCTTTGTTTTCGGTGCGATTACAGCAGCGATTGCAGGATCTCTCCAAGCCGGTTTCATTGGATCTGTCGTTCCGAAAGATTATTCCTTTACTAATACCATTAATGTCTTGATCATTGTCGTTTTCGGTGGTTTGGGATCGATGTCAGGAACAGTTGTGGCGGCCATCGTCTTGGGGATCTTGAACATGGTGCTTCAAGACTTCTCAAGCGTTCGTATGATCATTTACTCCTTGGCTTTGATTCTCGTGATGATCTTCCGTCCAGGTGGTCTTCTTGGAACATGGGAATTCAGCTTGAAAAAACTACTCTCAAAAAAGGAGGCTAACTAATGGCACTTCTTGAAGTAAAAAATTTAACAAAAAACTTTGGTGGTTTGACAGCCGTTGGGGATGTGACCATGGAACTCAATGAAGGGGAATTGGTTGGGTTGATCGGGCCCAACGGTGCCGGTAAAACAACCCTCTTCAACCTCCTAACAGGAGTATATGAACCAAGTGAAGGGACCATTACCTTAGATGGTCACCTATTAAATGGTAAAGCACCTTATAAAATCGCTGCAGGTGGTCTGGGACGGACTTTCCAAAATATTCGTCTCTTTAAAGATTTGAGCGTTTTGGACAATGTCTTGATTGCCTTTGCCAACCACCACAAACCACATGTCTTTGCGAGTCTTTTCCGCTTGCCAAGCTATTACAAGAATGAAGAAGCTTTGAAAGCAAAAGCCCTTGAATTGTTAGCCATTTTCGGTTTGGAAAAAGAAGCAGATACTTTGGCTAAAAACTTGGCTTACGGACAACAACGTCACTTGGAGATTGTTCGTGCCCTTGCTACAGAGCCAAAAATCCTCTTCTTGGATGAACCTGCTGCAGGGATGAACCCTCAAGAAACAGCAGAATTGACCCAATTGATCCGTCGCATTCAAAAAGAATTTAATATTACGATCATGCTGATCGAGCACGATATGAGCTTGGTCATGGAAGTAACAGAACGGATTTATGTATTAGAATATGGCCGCTTGATTGCCCATGGTACGCCAGATGAAATCAAGAACAACAAACGTGTAATCGAAGCATATCTAGGAGGTGAAGCCTAATGTCTATGTTAAAAGTTGAAAATCTTTCTGTACACTATGGCATGATCCAGGCTGTCCGTGATGTCAGTTTCGAGGTAAATGAAGGAGAAGTTGTTTCTCTTATCGGTGCTAACGGTGCTGGGAAAACATCTATTCTTCGTACCATTTCAGGTTTGGTGCGTCCAAGTGCTGGGAAAATTGAGTTTTTGGGTCAGGAGATTCAAAAGGTTCCAGCTCAAAAGATTGTAGCAGCAGGACTCTCTCAAGTTCCAGAAGGTCGCCACGTCTTTCCAGGCTTGACCGTTATGGAAAACTTGGAAATGGGAGCTTTCTTGAAAAAAGATCGAGAAGAAAACCAAGCTAACTTGAAGAAGGTCTTCTCCCGTTTCCCACGTTTGGAAGAACGGAAGAACCAAGATGCAGCCACCCTATCTGGTGGGGAGCAACAAATGCTTGCAATGGGTCGTGCCCTCATGTCGACGCCAAAACTTTTGCTTCTGGATGAACCTTCTATGGGATTGGCCCCAATCTTTATCCAAGAAATCTTTGATATCATCCAAGATATCCAAAAACAAGGAACAACTGTTCTCTTGATTGAACAAAATGCCAACAAGGCCCTTGCCATCGCAGACCGCGGTTATGTTCTCGAAACAGGGAAAGTCGTTCTTACCGGAACAGGAAAAGAACTCTTAGCCTCAGAAGAAGTCCGCAAGGCCTACCTTGGAGGATAAGAGATAAAAAAGAGCCTTTGGGCTCTTTTTTTAAAATGGTTTGGCTACAATTAGAAAATTTGGTTCTCATAGGGAAGAATGCAAGGATTATTAGGCAATTCTGAATTTTGAAAACAAGAGAAAACTGCTGAAAGCGTTTGAAATCATTCTAAAAATCAAGTATAATAAAACTAAGAAAAGCATAGGAGAATGATTATGGCTGTTAAAGATTTTATGACCCGTAAAGTAGTGTATATTAGTCCAGATACAACAATTGCTCATGCGGCAGATTTGATGCGGGAACAAGGCTTGCACCGCTTGCCAGTCATTGAAAATGACAAATTGGTCGGCTTGGTGACAGAGGGCACGATTGCAGAAGCAAGTCCATCTAAAGCAACAAGTTTGTCTATTTTTGAGATGAACTATCTGTTGAACAAGACCAAGGTCAAAGATGTCATGCTTCGTGATGTCATTACTGTCTCTAAATTTGCCAGCCTCGAAGATGCGACCTATCTCATGTATAAGAACAAGGTGGGAATTCTTCCGGTAGTAGACAATGACCAAGTATCCGGTGTCATCACAGACCGTGATATTTTCCGTGCCTTCCTCGAAGTATCCGGTTATGGAGAAGAAGGAGTTCGTGTTCGCTTTGTGACAGAAGATAAGGTTGGTGTTCTAGAACAAATCATTCATTTGATTGTAGAAGAAGGGTACAATATCGCCAATACAGTCAATATCCCAACCAAAGATGATCATGTCGTTATCGAAGTTCAGATTGATGGCATTACCGATACGGAAGTTATCAAGAAGAAATTTGAAGAAAATGGTATTCGTGTGGATGAAATTAGTCGCACATCTGCAAAAGCCTTTTAAATAAAGAAAGAGCCTGAGATATTCTCAGGCTCTCAGATTGAAGACAAAGTCCTTAGACCATAAGTTTCTAAGGGCTTTTATTTGTGTAAAGTCGTATAATAGAGGTAAG